>NZ_JAXUDQ010000030.1:0-991246 GCF_034555295.1 Pseudomonas sp. N-137 | reverse complement strand
GCTTACTCCCTCAGGGGGTCAAGGTTGCTCATTCAAAGGCATTCCAATTGTGGGAGCAGGCTTACTCCCTCAGGGGGTCAAGGTTGCTCATTCAAAGGCATTCCAATTGTGGGAGCAGGCTTACTCCCTCAGGGGGTCAGGTTGCTCATTCAAAGGCATTCCAATTGTGGGAGCGAGCCTGCTCGCGATGAGGCCTTGATAGCCAGCAAGGAACCTACTGAAGAAACCCGGCCACGCTGCCCGCCGCCGCCTCCAAATGCTGCTCGTGACTAAACCCCGAGGCCTTCAGCGGTTTCAGATCATGATCCCCCGCCACCAGCCACATCACCTCGATACTCGGTGACAGCACGTAACCCTGCACCGCCTCGCGGTTACCCAAGGCATCGCGCTCGCCCTGGACGATCAAGGTCCGGGTCTTCAAGGCTGCCAAGTGCTCGACCCGCGGTTTCTCCGGTTTGCCCACCGCGTAGAAGGGATACCCCAGGCACACCAGGGCATCAGCTTTCAGCTCATCGGCCAGCAAACTCGCCATGCGCCCGCCCATGGACTTGCCGCCAATGGCCAACCGCCCAGCGACATAAGGCCGCACCGTGGCGTACACCTCACGCCAGCATTCCAGCAACTTGGGAGCCGGGTTCGGCGGACGCTTACCGCCGTCCAGGCGTCGTTGAGCCATGTAGGGAAACTCAAAACGCAACACGTTGATGCCATGCCCGGCAAGGCGCGCGGCCATTTCGTTCATGAACCCGCTGTCCATCGGCGCGCCGGCGCCATGGGCCAGGATCAGGGTCGGTGGCTCGGCGCTGACACCCGTTTGCGCCGCCGTCCATAGCCAACCGTGTTCGGCCACACATCGCGCCCATTGATCCCCGTCAATACTGGCCTTGTGCTGTTTGTCCATGCTTGCCTCGCTTTTAGTCTGCCTATAACTCCAGGCGAAGAATGCCGCGCTGCCTTGCGCAAGCGCTCACTTCGGCTGAACCGTGGATGGGGAACCATGAACACATCTATCAGTACCGCCTACAACTACAAGGTGGTCCGCCAATTCGCCATTATGACGGTGGTGTGGGGCATCGTCGGCATGGGGCTCGGGGTTTTTCTCGCGGCCCAATTGGTCTGGCCACAGCTCAACTTCGATTTGCCGTGGACCAGCTTCGGCCGCCTGCGCCCGTTGCATACCAACGCGGTGATCTTCGCCTTCGGCGGCTGCGCCCTGTTCGCCAGTTCGTTCTACTCGGTGCAACGCACCTGTCAGACACAGCTGTTCGCGCCGAAAATCGCCGCGTTCTGCTTCTGGGGCTGGCAATTGGTGATCCTGCTGGCGGCCATCAGCCTGCCGCTGGGCTACACCAGCTCCAAGGAATACGCCGAACTGGAATGGCCGATCGACATTCTGATCACCATCGTCTGGGTCGCCTACGCCATCGTGTTCTTCGGCACCGTGGCCAAGCGCAACACCAAACACATCTATGTCGGTAACTGGTTCTTCGGCGGGTTCATCCTGACCGTGGCGATCCTGCACATCGTCAACAACCTGGAATTGCCGGTGAGCTTCACCAAATCCTACTCGGTGTATGCCGGGGCCACGGATGCGATGGTGCAATGGTGGTACGGCCACAACGCCGTAGGCTTTTTCCTCACCGCCGGCTTTTTGGGGATGATGTACTACTTCGTGCCGAAGCAGGCCGAGCGTCCGGTGTACTCCTATCGGTTGTCCATCGTGCACTTCTGGGCGCTGATCACCCTGTACATCTGGGCCGGCCCGCACCACCTGCACTACACCGCGCTGCCGGACTGGGCACAGTCCCTGGGCATGGTGATGTCGCTGATCCTGCTGGCACCGAGCTGGGGCGGCATGATCAACGGCATGATGACCCTGTCGGGTGCCTGGCATAAATTGCGCAGCGACCCGATCCTGCGGTTCCTGGTGGTGTCTCTGGCGTTCTACGGCATGTCGACCTTCGAAGGCCCGATGATGGCCATCAAGACCGTCAACGCCCTCTCCCACTACACCGACTGGACCATCGGCCACGTACACGCTGGTGCCTTGGGTTGGGTGGCGATGATTTCCATCGGCGCGCTGTATCACATGATCCCGAAAGTCTTCGGCCGCCCCCAGATGCACAGCATCGGCCTGATCAACGCGCACTTCTGGCTCGCGACCATCGGCACCGTGCTGTACATCGCCTCCATGTGGGTCAACGGCATCGCCCAGGGCCTGATGTGGCGTGCGGTGAACGAGGATGGGACCCTGACCTACTCCTTCGTTGAAACCCTGGTGGCCAGCCACCCCGGTTTCGTCGTACGGCTGGCGGGCGGGGCGATCTTTCTCCTCGGCATGCTGCTGATGGCCTACAACACCTGGCGCACCGTGCGGGCCTACCAGCCTGCCGAAGCCGCCGCTGCCGCGCAGATGGCTTGAGGAGTCCGCCATGAAACACGAAACAATCGAAAAAAACGTCGGCCTGCTGATGCTGCTGATGGTTCTGGCCGTGAGCATTGGCGGCCTGACCCAGATCGTGCCGCTGTTCTTCCAGGACGTGACCAACAAACCGGTGGACGGCATGAAGCCCTACACCGCCCTGCAACTGGAAGGTCGCGACATCTATATCCGCGAAGGCTGCGTCGGCTGCCATTCGCAGATGATCCGTCCGTTCCGCGCCGAGACCGAGCGCTACGGCCACTACTCGGTGGCCGGTGAAAGCGTCTGGGACCACCCGTTCCTGTGGGGCTCCAAGCGTACCGGGCCGGACCTGGCCCGGGTCGGCGCGCGCTACTCCGATGACTGGCATCGCGCCCACCTGTACAACCCGCGCAACGTCGTGCCTGAGTCGAAGATGCCGGCCTATCCGTGGCTTGTAACCCAAACGGTGGACAGCAGCCACACCGAAGGCAAGCTGCGCGCCATGCGCACCCTGGGCGTGCCGTACACCGACGACGACATCGCCGGCAGCGTGGCCTCGCTCAAGGACAAGACCGAGATGGACGCGCTGGTGGCCTACCTGCAAGTGCTCGGCACTGCCATCAAGAGCAAGAGGTGAGCCTATGTTTCTTGAAATGAGCACTGGAATGATCCGCGGCCTGGGCACGGTCGTGGTGTTCGTGGCCTTCATCGGCCTGACCCTGTGGGTATTCAGCAGCAAGCGCAACTCGGAGTTCGCTCAGGCGCGCCTGCTGCCGTTCGCCGACGAGCCATCCGCCGACATCGCCAACCCCCAAGACCCTGCAACAAGGAGCACCCGGCCATGACCACCTTCTGGAGTACGTGGATCAGCGTACTGACCATCGGCAGCCTGATCGGTCTGACCTGGCTGCTGATCGGCACCCGCAAGGGCGAGACCAAGGGCAGCGTCGACCAGACCATGGGCCACAGCTTCGACGGCATCGAGGAGTACGACAACCCGCTGCCGCAGTGGTGGTTCCTGTTGTTCGCCGGCACTTTGGTGTTTTCCGTCGGCTACCTGGTTCTCTACCCGGGCCTGGGCAACTGGAAAGGCATCCTGCCCGGCTACGAAAATGGCTGGACCGGCGCCCATGAATGGGAAAAGGAAATGGCCAGGGCCGACGCCAAGTTCGGGCCGATCTTCGCCAAATTCGCCGCCATGCCGGTGGAAGAAGTCGCCAAGGACCCACAGGCCTTGAAGATGGGTGGCCGCTTGTTCGCCTCCAACTGCTCGGTCTGCCACGGCTCGGACGCCAAGGGTGCCTTCGGCTTCCCGAACCTGGCCGACAGCCACTGGCGCTGGGGCGGCAGTGCCGAAACCATCAAGGCCACCATCATGGGCGGTCGCATGGCCGCGATGCCGGCCTGGGGCGAAGTGCTGGGCGAAGCCGGCGTCAAGAACGTGGCCGCGTATGTGCGCCATGATCTGGCGGGCCTGCCGCTGCCGGCAGACAGCGGCGCCGACCTGCAAGCAGGCCAGCAAGCGTTCAACACCACTTGCGTTGCCTGCCACGGTGCCAACGGTAAAGGCACCGAAGCCATGGGCGCGCCAGACCTGACCTTGCCGGCCGGCTTCATCTACGGCACCAGCCTGGCGCAACTGCAACAGACCATCCGTCATGGCCGCCAGGGCCATATGCCGGCGCAGAATGAGCTGCTCGGCAATGACAAGGTGCAACTGCTCGCGGCTTACGTCTACAGCCTGTCCCACGCGGCGGGCGCCGAGCGTCTGCAAGCTGAACGCAAAAGCGAATAAATCCTGACCAGGCGAACAGCCGCATCCATCTGGATGCGGCTGTTTCGTGCCCCTGCGCGACGCATTGTCGCACCCTCCCTTCGTCTTCCTTTCGGTTCCCCGGAATCAAGTCTAAGCTTGCCTCTGCGTGCGCTGGCGACTGCCGGTTTCAGGTCGACCCGACCCGATGCGTTCGACAATCGTTCGACAAAAAGGCCGCAAAGGCAGGTGAATACCGGCTGTTGCGACAGTTACCTGGCATCACCCGAACGCCGTGCTCGAACACACCCCGTTACAACCGACCTGCCCCCCTCGCCTCTTTCCTTCGTTGCGACATTTTACCGAGGGCCAATTTTGTCCCTACTCAGCACATGGAAAGGCCGCAGAATCTGCTTTGGAAAGCATTGACCCAGGTCATGGCGCGTTGCAATGACCCCCCGCTTTCTCCATACTTGCGACCGATTTTTATCCTAATAAAACACCCAAACCGTGGAACCTTAGAATGAGCACAGCAATCAGTCCGACTGCTTATAACTATAAGGTAGTCCGCCAGTTCGCCATCATGACGGTGGTCTGGGGGATCCTTGGCATGGGGCTCGGTGTATTCATCGCCTCGCAACTGGTCTGGCCGGAGTTGAACTTCGATCTGCCATGGACGACGTTTGGACGCCTGCGCCCGCTGCACACCAACCTGGTGATCTTCGCCTTCGGTGGTTGTGCGTTGTTTGCCACTTCCTATTACGTCGTGCAGCGAACCTGCCAAACGCGACTGATTTCCGACAGCCTCGCCGCCTTCACCTTCTGGGGTTGGCAAGCGGTCATCGTCGGTGCGATCGTGACCTTGCCGATGGGTTTCACCACCACCAAGGAATACGCAGAGCTGGAATGGCCCCTGGCTATTCTGCTGGCCATCGTCTGGGTGACCTACGGTCTGGTGTTCTTCGGCACTATCGTCAAGCGCAAGACCAAGCACATCTATGTCGGTAACTGGTTCTACGGTGCCTTCATCGTCGTGACCGCCATGCTGCACATCGTCAACCACGCGTCCCTGCCGGTCAGCTTCTTCAAGTCCTACTCGGCCTACTCGGGCGCCACCGACGCGATGATCCAGTGGTGGTACGGCCACAACGCCGTGGGCTTCTTCCTGACCACCGGCTTCCTGGGGATGATGTATTACTTCGTGCCGAAACAGGCCGAGCGTCCGATCTATTCCTATCGCCTGTCCATCGTCCACTTCTGGGCGCTGATCACCCTGTACATCTGGGCCGGCCCGCACCACCTGCACTACACCGCGCTGCCGGACTGGGCACAGTCCCTGGGCATGGCGATGTCGATCATCCTGCTGGCTCCGAGCTGGGGCGGCATGATCAACGGCATGATGACCCTCTCGGGCGCCTGGCATAAGCTGCGCACCGACCCGATCCTGCGGTTCCTGGTGGTTTCCCTGGCGTTCTACGGCATGTCGACCTTCGAAGGCCCGATGATGGCCATCAAGACCGTCAACTCCCTGAGCCACTACACCGACTGGACCATCGGTCACGTACACGCCGGGGCCTTGGGCTGGGTTGCGATGATTTCCATCGGCGCGATCTACCACATGATCCCGAAACTGTTCGGTCGTGCGCAGATGCACAGCACCGGCCTGATCAACACTCACTTCTGGCTCGCCACCATCGGCACCGTGCTCTACATCGCCTCGATGTGGGTCAACGGCATCACCCAGGGCCTGATGTGGCGTGCAATCAACGACGACGGCACCCTGACCTACTCGTTCGTTGAAGCGCTGCAAGCCAGCCACCCTGGTTTCATCGTCCGTGCCCTGGGCGGCGCGTTCTTCGCCAGCGGCATGCTGTTCATGGCCTACAACGTGTATCGCACCGTTCGTGCCTCTGACCCGGCTGAAGCTGAAGCCGCCGCCAAGATCGCCGTAGTTGGAGCTCACTGATGAAGCACGAAACAGTAGAGAAGAATATCGGCCTGCTGGCCTTCTTCATGGTCATCGCCGTCAGCATCGGCGGCCTGACCCAGATCGTTCCGCTGTTTTTCCAGGACGTGACCAACAAGCCGGTCGAAGGCATGAAGCCACGCACCGCCCTTGAACTGGAAGGTCGCGACGTCTACATCGCCAACGGCTGTGTCGGCTGCCACTCGCAGATGATCCGTCCGTTTCGCGCCGAAACCGAACGCTATGGTCACTACTCGGTTGCCGGTGAAAGCGTCTGGGACCACCCGTTCCTGTGGGGTTCCAAGCGTACCGGCCCGGACCTGGCCCGTGTGGGCGGTCGCTACTCCGACGACTGGCAGCGTGCGCACCTGTACAACCCGCGCAACGTAGTGCCTGAGTCGAAAATGCCGGCTTACCCGTTCCTCGTAGAAAACAAGCTCGACGGCAAAGACACCGCCAAGAAAATGGAAGTCTTGCGTACCCTGGGCGTGCCTTACACCGATGAAGACATCGCCGGTGCCAAGGATGCCGTGAAGGGCAAGACTGAAATGGACGCGCTGGTGGCCTATCTGCAAGGCCTGGGCACCATCATCAAAAGCAAACGGTGATTTAGATGGATATCGGGATGATTCGTGGCCTGGGCACCGTCGTCGTGATGGTGGCCTTTATCGGTCTGGCGTTGTGGGTGTTCAGCCCCAAGCGCAAGTCGGAGTTTGACGACGCGACCTTGCTGCCGTTCGCGGATGATCCCGAAGCCATCAAGCACGTCGAGCAAGCTTCTAGGAGTAACAAAGAATGACTACGTTCTGGAGTCTGTACGTCACAGTCCTCAGTCTGGGTACGATCTTCGCCCTGACCTGGCTGCTGCTGTCGACCCGTAAGGGCCAGCGCGCCGAACAAACGGACGAGACTGTTGGTCACTCGTTCGATGGCATCGAAGAGTACGACAACCCACTGCCTAAATGGTGGTTCATGTTGTTCGTGGGCACCATTGTCTTCGCCTTGGGTTATCTGGTGCTCTACCCGGGCCTGGGCAACTGGAAAGGCCTGCTGCCAGGGTATAACTACCTGGACACCGAAAAGCAGACCCCTTTCGCCAATGGCCAGAGCGGCTGGACCGGCGTTCACGAGTGGGAAAAGGAAATGGCGCGTTCGGACGCCAAGTTCGGCCCGATCTTCGCCAAGTTCGCCTCCATGCCGATTGAAGAAGTCGCCAAAGACCCGCAAGCCCTGAAGATGGGTGGCCGCCTGTTCGCCTCCAACTGCTCGGTCTGCCACGGTTCCGACGCCAAGGGTGCCTACGGCTTCCCGAACCTGACCGACGCCGACTGGCGCTGGGGTGGTGAGCCGGAAACCATCAAGACCACCATCATGGGCGGTCGTCATGCCGTGATGCCGGGCTGGGCTGCCGTGGTTGGCGAGCAAGGTGTTGCCGACGTCTCCGCCTACGTGGTGACCAGTCTGCACGGCCGTAAACTGCCGGAAGGCGCCAAGGCCGATCCGGCCAACGGCCAGAAGCTGTTCGCGGCTAACTGCGTGGCCTGCCACGGCCCAGCTGGCAAGGGCACGCCTGCCATGGGCGCACCTGACCTGACGCACCCGGCCGGTTTCATCTACGGTTCGAGCTTCGCTCAGCTGCAGCAGACCATCCGTTACGGTCGCCAGGGCCAGATGCCTGCCCAGGCCGATCTGCAGGGTAACGACAAGGTCCACCTGCTGGCTGCGTACGTCTACAGCCTGTCTCATGGGGAACCGGCGCCAGCTGCCGATGCCCAGTAAGGCACACGCCTGATGTACCAAAGGCCCCGCCAACCCATGTTGGCGGGGCCTTTTATTGGTGGGTATCCAGGAGCGAAGCTGTTTCACTTGCTCGCCTCCCACGCCAGTAGTAACGTGCCTACATTGTAGTTTATGAGGGCACTGCCATGTCCATCACGACCATTTCCAGCCGCGAATTCAACCACGACACAAGTGGTGCCAAAAAAGCCGCCCGCCAGGGGCCAGTCATCATCACTGACCGTGGCAAGCCGGCCCACGTACTGCTAAGCATTGAGCAGTACCAGAAACTGACCGGCATTGGCACCAGCATTGTCGAGTTGCTGGTCATGCCTGACGCGCCGGATATCGGTTTCGATACCGAACGTGCCGTCATCACTCCCCGGCCAGTGGACCTGTCCTGATGTTTCTACTCGACACCAATGTCATTTCGGAACTGCGCAAGCCGCATGCAGATAAAAACGTACAGGCCTGGGCACGGAGCGTGTCCGCCCCCAACCTGTACGTCTCGGCAATCACCGTATTGGAGCTGGAAACTGGTGTAATGCGCTTCGAACGCAAAGATCCGGTGCAAGGCAGCCGCCTGCGCGCGTGGCTGGATAACCACGTCCTGCCCGCATTTTCCGGCAGGATCCTGGCGGTCGACCGCACCGTCGCGCTGCGCTGCGCTCGCCTGCATGTACCGGATCGCAGCAATGAATGCGATGCACTGATTGCCGCCACCGCGCTGGTCCATGGCCTGACCGTGGTCACCCGCAATGTGAGTGATTTCCAAAGCAGCGGCGTGGCCTTGCTCAATCCATGGTCAAGCTAATATAACGTCGCGACGGACCATCAATTACCGCCAAGGAGATAGGCGCAATGGGCATCGAAACACTTCAGCGCGCAACGATGAGCCCCCAGCATGTCTGACGCGCTCTGGGCCGCTCGCCTGGGCGATGCACTGAATCACACCTCCATGATGGCCGACATTCTCGGCGGCGTGCTGGAAGTGGCGGCCAACATCGCCATCACCGCCCTGGCGACGGCAGCGGTGGTGGCCGCCACCGGCATCACCGTCGCCACGGGTGGCTTGGGTTGTTTCCTGCTCGGTGCGGTGGTGGGGGCGGTCGTGGGCATTGCCATGAGCAAGACCGGGGCCGACGAAGGCCTGAGCAATATCTGCGAAGGCATCGGCAACGCGCTCTTCCCGCCAACGGTACAGGCCAACATCCTCACCGGCTCCAAGGACACCTTTACCAACAACATCCCCTCGGCCCGCGCCGCCGGAGCGGTTGTTTCCCATGTCGCGCCGGCCGGCACCGAACTGGACATGCCCGAGCCGGAAGAAGAAGCCGAGCCCAGTTACCTGGACATGGCCGGCAACTTCTTCTCGCAGATGTGGCGCCCCACCGTCGCCTCGCCCGCCCCCGGCACAGAGACTCGGCCGGAAGACCTGGTGATCTGCACCAAGCACCCACCGATGCCGCCGCAGTTCATGGCTGAAGGCTCGGACAAAGTCACCATCAATGGCCAGCCCGCCGTGCGCAGCGGTGACCGCAGCACCTGCGATGCGACGGTGGTCTCGGCGGGGTTGATTTCCCCGGACGTGACCATCGGCGGCGGCTCAGTGGTGGTGCGTGAGATTCGCAGCGGCAAGACCCCGGGCGTGGGGCTGGCGGTCACCGCGTTGCTGATGCTCAAGGGGGGCAAGGGCAAGTTCTTCAGCAAACTGCCGTGCATGCTGGCCGGTGGCGCGGCGTCGATGGCGGTCAGCAGCGCCATGGGTGCCGCGGCCAACGCCGCCATGGGTTCGTCAAACCCGGTGCATGCCGCCACCGGCGCCAAGGTGCTGGGCCGCGATGAAGAGCTGGACTTCGTTTTGCCCGGTGTTCTGCCAATCGACTGGCAACGCTTCTACAACAGCCGCGACGAGCGACGTGGCGGGATGTTCGGCGCCGGCTGGAGCGTGGCCTACGAGGTGCAGGTGGAGATCCTCGCCCATCCCGAGGGCGGCGAGACCCTGCTCTACACCGACGAACAGGCCCGGCCCATCGACATGGGTTCGATCCCGTTGGGCGGCGCGGTGTTCAGTGCTGGCGAAGGCCTGGCCGTGCGACGTCATCTCAACGGGCAGTTGCTGATCGAAAGCGACGACGGTGTGTATCGCCTGTTCGAACCCACGCCGGGCCACACATCCCTGCTGCGCCTGAGCCAACTCGGTGACCGCAACGACAATCGCATCTTCCTCGACTACGACGCCGCCGGACGGCTGATACGCCTGCGCGACACCTTCGATCTGGTGCAAGTCGAGCTGATCCGCGAGCGCGAACGCGTCACCCGGATAGAACGCCTCTACCCCGACCAACAGCGCGAAGTGCTGGTCAGCTACGCCTACGACACAGCGAACAACCTGAGCGAAGTACGCGACGCCACCGGCCAGGTGCAACGGCGTTTCAGCTACGACGCCGGCCAGCGAATGCTGGAACACCAACTGCCCACCGGGCTGCGTTGCTTCTACGAATGGGCCTTGGTCGAAGACCAGGAATGGCGCGTGGTCCGCCACTGGACCGACGAGGGCGACACCTACCAGTTCGACTATGACCTCAAGGCCGGTGTAACCCGCATTACCGACGGTTTGCAGCGCGTCAGCACGCGCCACTGGAACAGCCAACACCAGATCACCCGATACAGCGACAACCTCGGCCAGACCTGGCTGTTCGAGTGGAACGACGAACGCCAACTGCTCAGCGCCACCGACCCACAGGGCGGGCGCTATGAATACAGCTATGACGAGGCCGGTAACCTGATCGGCGAAACCGATCCGTTGGGCCGCAGTGATTCGACGTTATGGCTCGAGCACTGGGCGCTGCCGCTGGTGGACACCGACGCCGCCGGCCACAGCTGGAAATACCGCTACGATCAACGCGGCAACTGCACCGCCGAAACCGATCCCCTGGGCCACGTCACCCGCTATCGCTATGACGCCCACGGTCAGGTCATCGAAATCATCGACGCCACCGGCAAGCTTAAAAAGCTGCGCTGGAATCCGTTCGGGCAGTTGGTGGAGCACATCGATTGCTCGGGTTACCCGACACGGTTCAGCTACGACCAGCGCGGCTACCTGCAGACCATCACCGACGCCCTCGGCGAGCGCACCCAGTTCAGCTACGACGCCCAAGGCCGTTTGCTCAGCAGCCAATTGCCGGATGGCCGCACCGAACAGTACCAGCGCGACCTCGCCGGTCAGTTGACCGGCTACACCGACCCGGCCGGGCACACCACGCTCTACCAGCACAACCGTCGCGGTCAGGTCCGCCAACGCACCGACGCCCAGGGCCGGCAGGTGCAATTCGCGTACGACAGCTACGGGCGGCTGCAGGCGCTGGTCAATGAGAACGGTGAGAGCTATCGGTTTACCTGGGATGCGGGGGATCGGTTGGCCGAACAGCGCAACCTTGATGGCAGCGCCAAAGGCTACACGTACGACGTCCTCAACAACGTAAAACGAGTCGAAACCATCGCAGCGCCGCGAGGTGATCATCAGCCCAGTGAAAGGACCATTGTTCATCATCTCGAACGTGATGCCATTGGCCGGCTGACCACCCGAATCACACCTGATGGACAGTCCCGGTACAGCTATAGCCCGTTGAATCAGTTAATCGAAGCCACCGTCATCGCTAACGACGGCAACGAACAACGACTGGGCTTTGCTTATGACGCGCTGGGTTATCTGATTGAGGAGCAGAGTTCAGCGGGCGTTCTGAAGCATCACTACGACGAACTCGGCAACCTGATCCAGACCCACCTACCCGACGGCCGTTGGGTCAGCCGCCTGTACTATGGCAGTGGTCATCTGCACCAAATCAACCTCGACGGCCACGTCATCAGCGACTTCGAACGCGACCGGCTACATCGAGAGGTGCTGCGCACCCAAGGCCAAATCAGCACACGGAGTGAATATGACCGTAGCGGGCGCTTACGCAGCCGCCAACGCCGGCATACCAGCCAGCCGTCGTTGATGCCTGCCGCAGATCAAACCCATTTTGAGTTTGATCCTGGCGACCACCTGGTGGCGCGCCTTGAACGGCAGCCAAAAGGTCAACAACGCCAATTGCTGCACTACGATGTGACCGGCCGCATCCTGGCAAGCCAGGGCACTCGACAAGGCCAGAATGAAACATTTTCCTTCGATGCCGCCGCCAATCTCCTCGACAGTTCACCTGGTACAGGTGGGCGGGTTACGCACAACCAACTCAAGCGCTATCAGGATAAGCACTATCGCTACGATGATTTTGGCCGAATGATTGAAAAGCGCAGTGGGCGACATGGCCTGCAGCGCTTCAGTTACGACTCGGATCACCGGCTGGTTGAAGTTCGAACCCAGAAATCCGACGGTGAAAACGTCGTCAGGATGCGCTACGACCCGTTGGGCCGAAGGATTGAGAAAACCGAACATGACGACAACGGGCGTCTCATCGCCCGCACGCGTTTCGACTGGGATGGCCTGCAATTACTCAAGGAACATAAAAATAGCCTGACCAGCCTGTACCTCTATATTGGCGACAGTCACGAGCCCTTGGCCCGGGTCGACGGCATCGGTGAACATCAACGCATCCGCTATTACCACAACGACCCCAATGGTCAGCCACAGGCCTTGACGGAAAGTGACGGCTATCCGCTATGGCACGCTCACTACCAGGTATGGGGCAATACCACTGATGAAGTCCGTGAGCCGTACTACATCGAAGAACAGAACCTGCGTTTTCAGGGGCAATACCTGGACCGGGAAACAGGCCTGCACTACAACACCTTCCGCTTCTATGATCCCGACATAGGCCGCTTTACCACGCCCGACCCCTTGGGCCTGGCCGCAAGCCTGAATCTTTATCGCTACGCACCGAATCCATTTACCTGGATCGACCCGCTGGGGCTTAAAGAGAATGAGATTATCCGGTACATGGGCGAGAGCGAAACCGTCTCGTCCAAGGCCGCCAACGGAGGCAAAGGCGGCTTGGTTCCGAATATCCGAGGAGAGAAAGCGGTCTGGGTCAACCAGGACAGTAACCCTGGATTCAACCCAGGCAATGAGAAGTATCGGGTAGTGGCCACCGTCAATAACGAAGGGGTCAGCATGCTCAATAACCACAAGGACATCTCTACCGTTGACTATAAAGAGACGGGCCTGAAAGATGGCGTGCTGTCCAAGACGAATGAGCCCAAGGCCAGAGGCATCGGTTTCCGATTATTGGATAAATTCAATAAAACCATTACGTCATTTCGTGTCGAGAAGAAAGGCCCGAACGGAAAATGGAAGACCTGCGGATAAAGCCAGATGGACATATTCGATCTTCTCTCATACAAGCTTGAAAACTTCCTGAACGTCCGGCCGTATCCGAAGGCGTTGGGTGCTGTTTTTTACAAAGAAGACGAGCCTTCGCTACTGAACGTCGTCGCGAAAAAACACAATGGCGCTCCCTTCAGCGTTAGCCGCTGGCGGGACTTGTTTTCCACCAGCGCTTTCGAAAAAGCCATGCTGAAGAACGGCTTCACGGAACCCGACTGCTACGCCCTCCTCCTGGTCCTGTCGCGCTTTGGCTACCTGTTTGAAATCGACAACCGTCAACGAACCAACAAGGAATATTTTATTTTCTTCTACCTGATCCAACTGATCAGCTTGAAGAACAGCACCCTGGATGCGGATGCGCGCCTCAGGAACTACATGCTTAGGTTCCTCCTCTTCGAATTGAGCATCGATGACGAGGCGTATCGTCGGTTCAGCATCGAGGGCAATCAGTTGATGATGGCGACCGATGGGCTGGGGTCCGTGGCTTTTCTGGATGTGATTGATCTGGTTTACAAAGCGATCAAGGCCGACAGCAGGAAAGAGCATCAACTGCTGAGTACGTTGAAAACGTTTCAAACAAGCACAGTCAGATTACTCAGCGAGCCCGACGATACCCATTACCGCTGCGCGATCAATGATCGTCACAGCGAGCTTATGTACCCCGACGTTTTTTTGCCCACCTATGCTCAGGACAGGCAAAAAATATTTGATGCTTTGATCGACGCGGTCAATCCGCTTCAGTCAACGGCAAACCTGTTCGTCTCCAATATGGTTGTGATGAATTACGCCTTTCACGTCCTGAAAGACAAGCCTCACGAAATTCTAAAACTGAAAAAACACGTCCGTGATGAAGCGCTGTTCGGCCAATTGCTGGAGGTGATCATCATGCGTCGGATGGCAGTCAACAAAGCGCTGTTCGAAAAAATTCCCACGGGGCACGATCTGTCCTTGATCAAGGATGAGCAAACCGCGTTCTACAACATTTTGTACCGCCGGTAGAAACTTGATGCATTTGTGCGCCTGACGCTTCTCTTTGCAGCGCACAAAAATAATCAGAGCCGGGATTCGGCTGTGCTCAAGAAAACCCTGGCGGCTAGATCAAATTGGGAAACAAGCAGTTCGATCTGGCGCTTGCGAACAAATGACCAGGCGCAGGTTAAGCGCAAATCCCCGTGGCGAGGGAACTTACTCCCGCTGGGCGGCGGAGCCGCTAAAAATAGTGGCACAAAACAATCAGGAGGGGCTGTCGAACGAGTCGGCAGGCCCTTGGTTTTTTCGCCAACGCCATGGAATGTCTATAGTCAATTGATCTGGGTCATGACTTGTTACATCCGCTACACCATTCTATGCAGAGTCCCAACGCGACCAAAGGTCGCACCCTTGAGCTAGACCTACAGGCGTATCATTGCACCACTGCAATACCCTTTCTGACCGTGGTCGGCACGTACTGATCCCGGCACTTTTCCACTGCCGTGGGATGCATTTTGATGAGTAACCAGATTCCGGTACATGACGTCACCCCGCCTGCCAAGGACGCGAACCAAAGCGTCGACCTGTATGCCTCTCGGGAAAAAATCTACACCCGTGCCTTCACCGGCCTGTTCCGCAACCTGCGGATGGTCGGCGGTGGCGTGTTGTTCCTGCTGTATTTCGGTACGGTCTGGCTGAACTGGGGCGGGCATCAGGCCGTCTGGTGGAACCTGCCCGAACGCAAATTTTTCATTTTCGGTGCGACCTTCTGGCCCCAGGACTTCATCCTCCTGTCCGGACTGCTGATCATTGCCGCCTTCGGCCTGTTTTTCATTACGGTCTATGCCGGGCGGGTCTGGTGCGGCTACACCTGTCCGCAAAGCGTGTGGACCTGGATTTTCATGTGGTGCGAGAAGGTCACCGAAGGCGACCGCAACCAACGCATCAAGCTCGACAAGGCGCCCATGAGCGGGAACAAGTTCCTGCGCAAGTTGGCCAAGCACAGCCTGTGGCTGCTGATCGGTTTTGTGACCGGCATGACCTTCGTCGGTTATTTCACGCCGATTCGCGAACTGGTGTTCGAATTCTTTACCGGCCAGGCCGATGGCTGGTCGTATTTCTGGGTCGGCTTCTTTACCCTCGCCACCTACGGCAACGCCGGCTGGCTGCGCGAGCAGGTGTGCATCTACATGTGCCCTTACGCCCGTTTCCAGAGCGTGATGTTCGACAAGGACACCCTGATCGTTTCCTACGACCCGCGTCGGGGCGAAAGCCGTGGCCCGCGCAAGAAGGGCGTTGACTACAAGGCCCTGGGCCTGGGGGACTGCATCGACTGCACCATGTGCGTCCAGGTCTGCCCCACCGGTATCGACATTCGCGATGGCCTGCAGATTGAATGTATCGGCTGCGCGGCGTGCATCGACGCCTGCGACAACATCATGGACAAGATGGATTATCCGCGCGGGCTGATCAGTTACACCACCGAACATAACCTCTCGGGGCAGAAAACCCATAAACTGCGCCCACGCCTGATCGGTTATGCCCTGGTGCTGCTGGCAATGATCAGTCTGCTGGTGACCGCGTTCTTCATGCGTTCGCTGGTCGGTTTCGACGTCAGCAAGGACCGCGTGCTGTACCGCGAGAACGCCGAAGGCCGGATCGAGAACGTCTACAGCCTCAAGATCATGAACAAGGACCAGCACGACCATACGTACGTGCTGGAGGCCTCCGGCCTGCCGGATCTCAAGCTCCAGGGACGCCGGGAAATCAAGGTCGCGGCCGGTGAGATCTTCACCCAGCCGGTAGAACTGTCCAGTGCACCGGACCAACTGCCGTCGAGCACCAACGAGGTGACGTTCATCCTCAAGGATGCCGATGACGACAGCGTTCATGTTGAAGCCAAGAGCCGGTTCATCGGCCCACAAATTCGTTGAGAGAACTGAACATGCCTGCAGCAACCGCCACCAGCCCCTGGTACAAGCATCTCTGGCCGTGGATCATCATTGCGATCCTCGCCTGCTCGGTGACGCTGAGTCTGACCATGGTGACCATCGCCGTGAACAACCCGGACAACCTGGTCAACGACAACTACTACGAAGCCGGCAAGGGCATCAACCGCTCCCTGGAGCGCGAACTGCTGGGCCAGACCCTGCAACTGCATGCCAACGTGCAACTGGATGACGTCACCGGCGAAGTGAACCTGCGCCTGAGCGGCGACAGCCGGCCCCAGACCCTGGAACTGAGCCTGATCTCGCCCACCCAGCCGGAGAAGGATCGCAAGATCGTCCTGACGCGCAACGACAGCGAGCCGGGACGGTATGTCGGTCAATTGACGGACAAGATCGAAGGCCGGCGCTTTGTCGAATTGCTGGGGGTGGAGAACGACAAGACCTGGCGCCTGTTCGAAGAAGAGCAGATCAACCATGACCAGGCCATCCTGCTCGGCGATGAACCGCTGCAAGGCGCTGAAGACCTGAAGAAATAGACGGCTGCGCTGCGCGCAATCGCGAGCAGGCTCGCTCCCACATTGAGGTGTCGTTAGGTTCAATTCACAACGACGCAGACCTGTGGGAGCGAGCCTGCTCGCGAAAAGGCCTTCAGATGCCAGAAAGTTTCGATATGTGAATACCTCATGACCACCCCACTGCCTTGCTACCACTGCGCCCTGCCCGTCCCCCCAGGCAGTCGCTTCACCGCCGTTGTCCTGGGTGAAACCCGTGAGCTGTGCTGCCCGGGCTGCCAGGCGGTGGCCGAGGCCATTGTCGCTGGTGGTTTGGAAAGCTATTACCAGCATCGCAGCGAAGCGTCGGCCAACCCCGAAACCCTGCCGGTCCAGTTGACCGATGAGCTGGCGCTGTACGACCGCCCGGACGTGCAGCAGTCGTTCGTGCGCCATGAAGGCGAGCTGGCCGAAACCACGCTGCTGATCGAAGGCATCAGTTGCGCCGCCTGCGGCTGGCTGATCGAAAAACAACTGCGCAGCCTGCCCGCCGTGGCCGAGGCGCGGCTGAACCTGTCCAATCACCGCTTGCACGTGAGCTGGGCCGACGCTCAATTGCCGCTGAGCACCTTGCTGGCCGAACTGCGCCAGATCGGCTACGTCGCCCATCCCTACCAAGCCGACCAGGCCAGCGAACAACTGGCTGCGCAAAATCGCCTGGCCCTGCGCCAATTGGGCGTAGCCGGTTTGCTCTGGTTCCAGGCGATGATGGCGACCATGGCCACCTGGCCGGAATTCAACATCGACCTGAGCCCGGAGATGCACACCATCCTGCGCTGGGTCGCGCTGTTCCTCACCACACCTATCGTGTTTTATAGCTGCGCGCCGTTCTTCAAGGGCGCGATGCGCGACCTGCGCACCCGACACCTGACCATGGACGTTTCGGTGTCCCTGGCCATTGGCGGCGCCTACGTGGCCGGGATCTGGACGTCCGTCACCGGGGTGGGCGAGCTGTATTTCGATGCCGTGGGCATGTTCGCACTGTTCCTTCTGGCCGGTCGCTACCTGGAACGCCGTGCCCGGGAGCGCACCGCTGCCGCCACCGCACAACTGGTTAATCTGCTGCCGGCCTCGTGCCTGCGCCTGGAGGATAACGGCCAGAGTGAACGCATCCTGCTCAGCGAATTGCGCACCGGCGACCGGGTCCTGGTGCATCCCGGCGCGGTCCTGCCGGCCGACGGCAGAATCCTCGACGGCCAGTCCAGCGTGGACGAATCACTGCTGACCGGCGAATACCTGCCACAACCTCGCCAAGTGGGCGACACGGTGACGGCCGGCACCCTTAACGTGGAAGGCGCCTTGACGGTCCAGGTGTTGGCACTGGGGCAAGACACCCGGCTGTCGGCCATCGTCCGGTTGCTGGAACGAGCCCAGGCCGAGAAGCCGCGGCTGGCGGAAATCGCCGACCGCGCCGCGCAATGGTTCCTGCTGTTCTCCCTGGTCGCTGCGGCGGCCATCGGTGTGCTGTGGTGGCAACTGGATGCCTCTCGCGCCTTCTGGATTGTGCTGGCGATGCTGGTCGCCACCTGCCCTTGCGCACTGTCCCTGGCCACGCCAACCGCTCTTACCGCCGCCACCGGCACGCTGCACAAGCTTGGCCTGCTGCTGACTCGCGGCCATGTGCTGGAGGGCCTGAACCAGATCGACACGGTAATTTTCGACAAGACCGGCACCCTCACCGAAGGGCGTCTGGCGTTGCGCGCCATTCGCACGCTGACAGCCCTGGACAGTGATCAATGCCTGGGCCTGGCCGCTGCCCTGGAAAATCGCTCCGAACACCCCATCGCCCGTGCCTTTGGCCGCGCGCCACTGGCCGCCGAGCATGTGCAAAACACCCCGGGGCTGGGTCTGGAAGGGCTGGTGGGTGACCAGCGCCTGCGCATCGGCCAACCCGGTTTTGTCTGCGAACTCAGTGGCGCAGCGGTGCCGGTGATGCCGGATGAGCCCGGACAATGGTTGCTGCTGGGTGATGACATCGGTCCGTTGGCCTGGTTCGTCCTCGACGACCGCTTGCGTACCGACGCCCCGGCATTGCTGGCCGCCTGCAAAGCGCGGGGCTGGCGCACACTGTTGCTGTCGGGCGACAGTTCGCCCATGGTTGCCAGTGTCGCCGCCGAACTGGGCATCGATGAGGCCCGCGGCGGTTTGCGCCCGGACGACAAACTGGCCGTGTTGCAACAGTTGCACCAGCAGGGCCGCAAGGTGCTGATGCTCGGCGACGGGGTGAACGACGTGCCGGTGCTGGCGGCGGCGGACATCAGTGTCGCCATGGGCTCGGCCACCGATCTTGCCAAGACCAGCGCCGATGCGGTGCTGCTGTCCAACCGTCTCGACGCCCTGATCCACGCCTTCAGCCTGGCCCGGCGCACACGGCGGGTGATCATCGAGAACCTGGTGTGGGCGGCACTGTACAATGGCCTCATGTTGCCGTTCGCCGCCCTCGGCTGGATTACGCCGGTGTGGGCCGCGATCGGCATGTCCATCAGTTCGCTGACCGTGGTGTTGAATGCGCTGAGGCTGACTCGCCAGCCCAAGATGCAGGTTTTCGATGCCTCGCCCGATACCCGCCCGCTGCCGGCCTGAGCCGCGCGGGCATGGAGTTCCGACATGCCAGCTCTTTACGTGATGATCCCGGCCGCACTGCTGATCGTGGCCATTGCCGTCTACATCTTCTTCTGGGCCGTGGACAGCGGGCAGTACGACGACCTCGACGGTCCGGCCCACAGCATTCTGTTCGACGATCAGGATCCGAACCACAAGGCAGCGGTGGACGAAGCCAGCGGCGAGCCCCGCAAGCCGGACGACAAGGCCCCGCCCCATGCTTGATCTGGCGCCATTGTTGGTCTCGGCGCTCATCCTGGGTTTATTGGGCGGCGGCCATTGCCTGGGGATGTGCGGCGGCCTGATGGGCGCCCTGACCCTGGCAATCCCCAAGGAACAGCGCAGCCGGCGCTTTCGATTGCTGCTGGCCTACAACGTTGGGCGGATTCTGAGCTACGCCAGCGCAGGGTTGCTGATCGGCCTGGCTGGTTGGGCCGTGGCCAATAGTCCGGCGGCGATGGTCATGCGCGTGTTGGCCGGCCTGCTGTTGATCGCCATGGGCCTGTACCTGGCGGGCTGGTGGAGCGGCCTGACCCGCATCGAAGGCGTCGGTCGTGGCCTGTGGCGGCATATCCAGCCCGTCGCCAACCGCTTGCTGCCGGTGTCGAGCCTGCCCAGGGCCTTGCTGCTCGGCGCGCTCTGGGGCTGGCTGCCGTGCGGGTTGGTCTACAGCACCCTGCTCTGGTCGGCCAGCCAGGGCGATGCGCTGGACAGCGCGTTGCTGATGCTCGCCTTCGGTCTCGGCACCTGGCCGGTGTTGCTCGCCACGGGCATGGCCGCCGAACGCATCACCGCCCTGTTGCGCAAACGCAGCGTGCGCATGGCCGGCGGGCTGTTGGTGATTGTCTTTGGTATCTGGACCCTGCCAGGGCCGCATCAGCATTGGCTCATGGGGCATTGACCGAGTCGCCGCCATCGCGAGCAGGCTCGCTCCCACACTGGATCGCGGCTGACCCAAACCTCATGAACACCGCAAATCCCTGTGGGAGCGAGCCTGCTCGCGATTGGCCCTCGCCCAGACTCCACCCCCCGTTGACGCAAATCAAAACCGCCCCGCGCCCTCCCTCTTAAACTCTCGCCCATGCCAGCCTATCCGGGAAACGCCCGCATGCTCGACGCCATTCGTTGGGACTCAAACCTGATCCACCGTTACGACTTGGCGGGGCCCCGCTACACCTCGTATCCGACCGCGGCGCAATTCGGCAGCCAGGTGGGGACCTTCGACCTGCTCCACGCCCTGCGCGACAGCCGCAAAGCCTTGAGGCCACTGTCGTTGTATGTGCATGTGCCGTTCTGCGCGAACATTTGCTACTACTGCGCCTGCAACAAAGTCATCACCAAGGACCGCAGCCGCGCCCATGCCTATCTGCAACGCCTGGAACAGGAAATCCAGCTGATCGGCTGCCACCTCGACCCGGCCCAGCGCGTAGAACAGTTGCACCTGGGCGGCGGCACCCCGACGTTCCTCAACCATGACGAACTGCGCCAGTTGATGGCCAGGTTGCGCCAACACTTCAACCTGCTGGAGGACGATTCCGGCGACTACGGGATCGAAATCGATCCCCGGGAAGCCGACTGGTCCACCATGGGCCTGTTGCGGGAACTGGGTTTTAACCGCGTCAGCATCGGCCTGCAGGACCTTGACCCGGCCGTGCAGCGCGCCGTCAACCGCCTGCAAAGCCTGGAAGAAACCCGCGCGGTGATCGAAGCCGCCCGGACCTTGCAGTTCCGTTCGATCAACATCGACCTGATCTACGGGCTGCCCAAACAGACCCCGGAAAATTTCGCCCGCACGGTCCAGGAAGTCATCCAGCTGCAGCCGGACCGGCTTTCGGTGTTCAACTACGCCCACTTGCCGGAACGCTTCATGCCCCAACGCCGCATCAACAGCCAGGACCTGCCCAACCCGGCGCAGAAACTAGCGATGCTGCAAGGCACCATCGAACAACTGACCGCGGCGGGTTATCGCTATATCGGCATGGACCACTTCGCCCTGCCCGACGACGAACTGGCGATTGCCCAGGAAGACGCCACCCTGCAACGCAACTTCCAGGGCTATACCACCCATGGTCACTGCGACCTGATCGGCCTTGGCGTGTCAGCCATCAGCCAGATCGGCGATTTGTACTGCCAGAACAGCAGTGACCTGAGCCATTACCAGAACACCCTGGCCGACGGTCAACTGGCGACCAGTCGCGGGCTGCTGTGCAATGCCGACGATCGGCTGCGGCGCGCGGTGATCCAGCAGTTGATCTGCCATTTCAATTTGCTATTCACCGACATCGAACAAACGTTCAACATCGATTTTCGCGGTTACTTCGCACCGTTGTGGCCACAACTGCAAGAGATGGCTGCGGACGGCCTGATCGAATTGGACAGCAGCCACATCAAGGTACTGCCCGCCGGGCGCCTGCTGGTGCGCTCGGTGTGCATGGTCTTTGATGCCTATCTGGAAGGACACAACCGACAGCGCTTCTCCCGAGTCATCTGAGCGCGACAATTTGACGATGAAAGCCCACTGGCCGGAGTACCTTAGCTGAGTTACCCTTACGGCTTATGTGTGTTTCCCACAAGGATTTAAGAAATGTCCGAGCCAGTCAAACTGCGCGCCCACAACCAGGCCCATTGCAAGGATTGCAGCCTGGCTCCGCTCTGCCTGCCACTTTCATTGAATCTGGAGGATATGGACGCGCTGGACGACATCGTTAAACGGGGCCGACCGTTGAAAAAAGGTGAATTCCTGTTTCGCCAGGGCGACACCTTCGATTCCGTCTATGCCGTGCGCTCGGGCGCCTTGAAAACCTTCAATCTGAGCGATGGCGGCGAAGAACAGCTCACCGGCTTCCACCTGCCCAGCGAGCTGGTGGGTCTGTCGGGCATGGACACCGAAACCCATCCGGTCTCGGCCCAGGCGCTGGAAACCACCTCTGTGTGCGAGATCCCCTTCGATCGCCTGGACGAACTGGCCTTGCAACTGCCGCAACTGCGTCGTCAGTTGATGCGGGTCATGAGCCGGGAGATCCGCGACGATCAGCAAATGATGCTGCTGCTCTCGAAGAAAACCGCCGACGAACGCATCGCCACGTTCCTGGTCAACCTCTCGGCACGTTTCCGCGCTCGCGGGTTTTCGGCCAACCAGTTCCGCCTGAGCATGTCGCGTAACGAAATCGGCAATTACCTGGGCTTGGCGGTGGAAACCGTATCCCGAGTATTCACCCGTTTCCAACAGAACGAGTTGATCGCCGCCGAAGGCAAGGAGATCCATATTCTCGACCCGATCCAGCTCTGCGCCCTGGCGGGTGGCTCGATCGACGGCTGATGAGCATGCGCGCGGCCCAGGTTCGCCTTGCCGCGCTATACTCCGGCGTTTGCAGCCTGCCAGGACACCTAGACGATGGTCTTCGACTCCTTCGATATCAAATCCCTGATCCGCCCCGTGATCGATTTCCCCAAGCCGGGCGTGATCTTTCGCGACATTACCCCACTGTTCCAGTCCCCCACCGCGTTGCGGCTGGTGATGGACAGCTTCGCCCATCGTTATGTCGAGGCCGAGTTCACCCACATCGGCGCGATGGATGCGCGAGGCTTCCTGATCGGCTCAATCCTGGCTTATCAGTTGAACAAGCCCTTGGTGCTGTTTCGCAAGCAAGGCAAGCTGCCGGCGGATGTGCTGGCCGAGGGTTACCAGACCGAATACGGCGAAGCCTTCCTTGAAGTTCACGCCGACAGCCTGTGCGAGGGTGATTCGGTGGTGATGTTCGATGACCTGATCGCCACCGGCGGCACGCTGATCGCCGCCGCCAACCTGATCCGCCGCATGGGCGCCAAGGTCCACGAGGCCGCGGCGATCATCGACCTGCCGGAGTTGCTTGGCTCGCAGCGCCTGGAAGACATGGGGATACCGACGTTCTGCCTGACGCAGTTTTCGTTGAGCGAAAGGTAACGCCCGTCAATAGCACACACACCCCATGTGGGAGCGAGCCTGCTCGCGATAGTGGTGTGTCAGCCGACATCAATGGTGGCTGATCTGCCGCTATCGCGAGCAGGCTCGCTCCCACAGGGTTATTCGTGGCAGTTATAAAGCGATCGGTTTGCGCCCGGCAAACGAATGCGCCAGCGTCCCGCCGTCCACCAGTTCCAGCTCGCCGCCCAGCGGCACGCCATGAGCGATGCGTGAGGCGATCAGGCCCTTATTGTTGAGCAATTGCGCGATGTAGTGGGCGGTGGCTTCGCCTTCGACCGTCGGGTTAGTGGCGAGGATGACTTCGGTGAAAGTCCCGGCCTCTTCGATCCGCGCCATCAGTTGCGGAATGCCGATGGCTTCCGGTCCCAGGCCGTCGAGCGGAGACAAATGCCCCTTGAGCACGAAATAACGGCCGCGAAAACCGGTCTGCTCCACGGCGTACACATCCATGGGACCTTCCACGACGCATAGCAGGCTGTCGTCCCGACGCGGGTCGGCGCATTGCGGGCAGAGGTCGTCTTCAGTGAGGGTGCGGCATAAACGGCAATGCCCTACCCCTTCCATGGCCTGGCTCAGGGCCAGAGCCAGACGCGAACCGCCGCTGCGATCACGCTCAAGCAATTGCAACGCCATGCGCTGGGCAGTTTTCTGACCCACACCCGGCAAAGTTCGCAGGGCGTCGATCAGTTGGCGAATCAAAGGGCTGAAGCTCATGGAGGAAATGTCCGACATAACAACGAGACGCGGTTTATACCCGCGCCTCCGATTAGCGTCAAATACTCAATCCTGCGCCACCCGCACCACCAGCTTGCCGAAGTTGCGCCCTTCAAGCAGGCCGATAAAGGCCTGTGGGGCATTCTCAAGGCCATCGACCACGTCTTCGCGGAACTTGACCTTGCCGTCACGCACCCAAGGCGCCATGGCGCTGATGAACTCCGGCTGACGACCACTGAAATCGTCGAACACGATAAACCCCTGGATCCGCACGCGCTTGGTCAGCAAGGTGCGCTGCAATTGCGGCAAGCGATCCGGGCCGCTAGGGGCTTCATGCTCGTTGTAGGACGCGATCAGGCCACAGAGGGGAATCCGCGCCTTGGCGTTGAGCAGCGGCACCACGGCGTCGAACACCTTGCCACCGACGTTTTCGTAATAGATGTCGATGCCCTTGTCGCAAGCCCGGGCCAGTGCCTCGGCAAAGTCATCGCGCTTGTGATCGACACAGGCGTCGAACCCCAACTCGTCGACCACGTACTTGCATTTCTCGGGGCCGCCGGCCACACCGACCACCCGCAGGCCCTTGATCTTCGCCACCTGGCCGACCACCGAGCCGACTGCGCCCGAGGCCGCCGCGACCACCAGGGTTTCCCCGGCCTTGGGCTGACCGATCTCCATCAGGCCCATGTACGCGGTCATGCCCGGCATGCCCAGCACACCCAGCGCCATCGACGGGCTGGGCAGCCCGGACGGGATCGGAATGACATTGCGGCCATCGCTGACAGTGTGGCTCTGCCACCCCGTAGCGCCCACCACCAGATCCCCCTCCTGAAACTTCGGATGCATCGAACGCTCGACCCGGCTGACAGCACCACCGGTCATCACCTCATCGATTTCCACCGGCGCGGCGTAGGAAGGTGCGTCGCTCATCCGTCCGCGCATGTAAGGGTCCAATGAGAGAAACAGCGTCTTGAGCAGGATCTGCCCCTCCTGCAGCTCCGGCAACGTCACCTGCTCCAGACGGAAGTTGTCCGGGGTGGGAGCACCTGTGGGGCGGGAGGCGAGGACGATGCGCTGGTGGGTGGTCGATGCTTGTGACATGGAAGCGTCTCCTTGATCGTTGAGTGGCACTTACAGGAAGCAGACCATTGCCGGCTGGGCGGCGTTCGATGTTTGTTCAGTGGGTACTGGTGGGAGCAAGGCTTGCCCGCGATGCAGACGCCTCGGTTCGTCGCAGCGGCGCGTCATCGTTCATCGCGGGCAAGCCTTGCTCCCACAGGTAAAGTTTCTAGCGCACTCGCCTTGTGACACAAACAAAAATGCCAGGCGCGATGCCTGGCATTGTATGTAGCCCATCCCGACCGGGATGGCGAGTCAGAACGGCAGTTTCATGCCCGGCGGCAGTTGCATGCCAGCGGTCATGCCGGACATTTTGTCCTGGCTGTTGGCTTCGATCTTGCGCACTGCGTCATTGACGGCGGCGGCGAACAGGGCTTCGAGCATTTCCTTGTCGTCTTCGCTCAGGCCTTCGACCACGCTCGGGTCGATGCTGACACGCTTGATGTCATGGCGACCGGTCATGACCACGGTCACCATGTCGCCGCCGGACTTGCCGGTGACTTCGGCGTTGGCCAGTTCTTCCTGCATCTTGGCCATTTTTTCCTGCATCTGCTGCGCCTGCTTCATCAGGCCGGCCATGCCACCTTTCATCATGGGAATCACCTCGAAAGTACTTGGATAAACACCGCGCCCGGCCCGTTCGGCCTGACGCTTTCAGTTATGAGCCCTGGGTCACCGGGGCCTCGACAGGTTCGATAGTATCGTGACGGACCACGGCACCGAACTGTTGCATCATTTGCTGGATGAACGGATCACCGTGGATCGACTCCTCGGCTTCGCGCTGACGGTCGGCACGGCGGCGGGACGCGGCCTGGGCCGGCGTCTCCTGCTCAGGCTTGATCAGCTCGATGCTCAGCGTCAGCGTGCGCTGGTGATACTGGTTCAGTGCATCGTTGAGACGGCGCTGCTGCGTGGCGTTGAACAGCGCGCTGTGGGCCGGGTCCAGGTGCAGCAGCCAGTGGTCGCCCTCCACGGAGATCAGCGTGCAGTTGGCGGCAATGCTGCCGGTCATGCCGGTAATCGGCAGTTTCGGGAACAGCTCCAGCCATTGCAGGGCCAGCCCGGTAGCCGGCATCGCCGCCGGTTCAGGCTCGGGCTCCGGGGCCGGCTCGGCGGCGTGCTCGCTGGCCAGTTCATCCAGATAGCTGTAGGCCGAATCCATGTCCGGCTCGATGTAATCCTCGTCCAGTGGCGGCTCATCATCCAGGTCCATGCCTGGCGTGGCGACATCAACGTCCGCCACCGTGGGCTCAGGCACCGGTGCAGCCACCCACTCGGGCGCGTCGGGTACCACGCTGTCGGGCGTGGGCATAGGCATCGGTGGCAACTCGGGTTGCTCGGCGACGGTTTCCAGCACCGGTTCCACGGCAGGCTGCTGGACGACCTGAGCCTCGACCGGGTCGTTCCAGGGCAGGTCGACCACTTCTTCAGCGACCGGCTGCGGCAACGCCTCGACGACAGGCTCGGGCTCGGGCTCAGGCGCTGCGACGACAGGCACCGGGGCCGGTTGCTCAACCGCTGCCGGGGCAGAGGCCACTGCCGGCGCAACGACGGGCGCGGCAGCCACTGGCTTGGCGGAATCAGCTGTGGCCTGGCTGATCCCCACTGGCTTTAGCGGTTGCCTCGGGGAGTTGTCCGTGTCGGCTGGCCGGAACGCGAGCATTCGCAGCAGCACCATTTCGAAACCACCGCGCGGATCCGGCGCCAGGGGTAGGTCGCGCCGACCGATCAGCCCCATCTGGTAGTAGAACTGCACGTCTTCGGCCGGCAGCGCCTGAGCCAATGCCAGCACCCGATCGCGGTCGCCATGACCGTTGTCGACCCCCTCGGGCAAGGCCTGGGCGATGGCGACACGGTGCAACACGTTGAGAATCTCCGAAAGCACGCCATTCCAGTCCGGCCCCTGCTCGGCCAGGTGACGCACCGCTTCGAGCAACGCCTTGGCGTCACCGTCGATCAGCGCATGCAACACGTCGTAGACCTGGCCGTGGTCGAGGGTGCCAAGCATGGCCCGCACATCGGCAGCCATGACCTTGCCTTCACCAAAGGCAATGGCCTGGTCGGTCAGGCTCATGGCGTCACGCATCGAACCATCGGCGGCGCGACCCAGCAGCCACAGCGCATCGTCTTCGAACGGTACGTTCTCGACACCCAACACGTGGGTCAGATGCTCGACCACCCGCTCCGGGGTCATGTTCTTAAGGGAGAACTGCAGGCAGCGGGACAAAATCGTTGCAGGAAGCTTCTGCGGGTCGGTGGTCGCCAGGATGAACTTGACGTAGGGCGGCGGCTCTTCGAGGGTCTTGAGCAGCGCATTGAAGGAATGGCTGGAAAGCATGTGCACTTCGTCGATCAGGTAGACCTTGAAGCGCCCACGGCTTGGCGCGTACTGCACGTTGTCGAGCAGTTCACGGGTGTCTTCGACCTTGGTGCGGCTGGCGGCGTCGATCTCGATCAGGTCGACGAAACGGCCTTCGTCGATTTCCCGGCATACCGAGCACTCGCCACACGGCGTCGAGGTAATACCGGTTTCACAATTCAGGCACTTGGCGATGATCCGCGCGATGGTCGTCTTGCCGACGCCGCGCGTGCCGGTGAACAGGTAGGCGTGATGCAGCCGCTGGCTGTCCAAGGCATTGATCAGGGCCTTGAGCACATGGGTCTGGCCGACCATTTCGCGGAACGAGCGCGGACGCCATTTGCGTGCAAGAACCTGATAACTCATCGAAAACCATCGCCACTGGAAAGCAGAAGCGGCTAATGCTAGCGGAGCAGGGGCGAAATTGCATCCGGTGTGCTCGTCTAATCTGTCTAAGCTTGGGTCAGGGGCCTGGTTGCCGACAGGATTTTGCACCATCAGGAGAGTTTATGCGTTCGGCCATGGGGGCTTTGCTGTTATTGGGTTCAGGGTGTTTTGCTGGCGAAATCCCGTTGCGTTTCGCCATTACCGACAGTTGGGCCATGCCCATGGTGCAGACTGAAGAAGGTCGCCCGATCCAGGGTATCATCCCCGACGTAATGACCCGCCTGGCGGCCCAGGTGGGGATGTCGGCACAGTTTCATGTGCTGGCCCGCGCCCGGCTGGACAATGCCATGAACCACGGCGAAGTCGACGTACGGTGTTATGTCACCCCCGAGTGGGTAAAGGATACGGGTGGCAATTACCTGTGGAGCGTCCCGCTGTTTTTCCAGCGCGACGTGCTGGTGGGCACGGCCAGCTCCCCCAAGGTGGTGACGCCCGCCACCCTGCCCCACCAGCCGGTCGGAACCGTCCTCAGCTATACCTACCCGACCTTGCAGCCGTTATTTGACGGCGGGCATCTGCGACGTGACGATGCACGCAGCCAGGAACAAGTCCTGGCCAAGCTTCTGGCCGGGCGCTATCGCTACGCGGTGAGCAATCAATGGGCGCTGGACTGGTTCAATCAACGACATCCCCCAGACCGGCAACTGCGTGCCGTGGCAGTTCTCCAGGAGCGCGGGCTGGGCTGTTATGTGCGCGATGATCAAAACATTCCGGCCCAACGCATTCTGCGCACCTTATTGAAGATGAAAACGTCGGGGGAAATCGACGCGATCATCCAGTCCTACACCGGACATAAAGAATCGCCGCAAGCCGGATCCGATTCGCCCTGAACGTCCGACTGATGCTGCCATTGCGGCGGCGAAACAAATCCTTTCACCCAGCCAGGCACCTGGTCGGGTGGCATGGGCCGGGCGATGAAATAGCCTTGGGCCACTTCGCAGCCCAGGCGCAGCAGCAATTGACCATGCTCCAGGCTGTCCAGCCCCTCCGCCACCACCTGGCGCCCAAACGCCCTGGCCAAACCGATGACCGCTTCGGTCAGCGCCAGATCATCGCGGTCATTGAGTATGTCGCGGACAAAGGTCTTGTCGATCTTGATGGTCTGCGTGCGCAGGTGTTTGAGGTCATTGAGCGAACAGTATCCCGTGCCGAAACCGCCCAGGGAAAACCCCACGCCCAAGGCCTGGCACGCCTGGAGACAGGCGCTGACGTGGGCAAGGTTTTCCACCGCCAAGGATTCAACGATCTGCAGATCCAGCATGCGCGGCGACACCGCCGGGTGCCGTTGCAGCACCTGCCGCAACCGCTCGACGAAATCTGCCCGCTGGAAATGCCGCGCCGAGATATTGATGCTCACCGGCCAGACTTGCCCCGCGTGCTGCCATTGCCGCAACTGAATCAGCACCTGCTCCATGACCCACTCACCGATCTCGACGATCAGGTCGGTTTCCTCCACCAGCGGCAGGAACTCCCGGGGCGGTACCAGGCCCCGTTGGGGGTGTTTCCAGCGCAGCAGCGCCTCGAGCCCCACCACCGTGCCATGGCGCATGTTGACCTTGGGCTGAAAATGCAGGCGCAATTCGTTGCCGGCCATGGCCTGCCGCACCCGCTCGACGGTCTGGTAAGTGGCCCGCACTTCCTGGTCCCGGGACACGTCGAACAAATGAAAGCGATTGCGGCCGCTCTGCTTGGCCACGTACATCGCCTGGTCGGCGTGGCGCAACAAGGTATCGGCGTCTTCGTTGTCACCGGGAAACAGGGTGACGCCAATGCTGGCGAAGACCTTGATGGCCTTGCCATCAATGGCATACGGCATGGAGACGGCAATCAGCACCCGGTTCAACGCGGCATGCAATTCCTCAAGCCCGCATACATGGCGCAGTACCAGCACAAACTCATCGCCGGCCAACCGCGCCACCACATCCTCCCCCCGCACGATGCTGCGCAGACGCCGGGCGACCTCCACCAGCAACTGGTCACCACTGGCATGGCCGTGGCCGTCGTTCACAGCCTTGAAGCCATCCAGGTCAAGCATGCACACCGCCAGGGGCAAGCTCTGCGCCCTGGAAAATTCCAGGGCCTGATCCAGCAGGTCGGACAGGTAGGTGCGGTTGGGCAACCCGGTCAACACGTCGTGACCGACCCGCCATTGCAGCGAATGCAACAACTGACGCTTCTCGCTGACATCAAAACGAATCGCCAGATAGCGCTCGATCTGACCGGTCGCATCGTCGATCACCGGCACCAGAGTGGTATCGACCCAATGCAGCGTACCGTCCTTGGCCCGGTTGCAGATCTCACCCTTCCAGACCTGCCCCAGGGCGATGGTGCGCCACATGGCGCTGAAGAACTCGTCCGGGTGCTGGCCGGAGTTGATCAGGCGATGGTTAGCCCCCAACAGCTCATCGCGCGGGTAGCCAAAAAGCTTACAGAACTGGTCGTTGACGTAGGTAATGCGCCCGCTCAGATCGGTTTCAGAAAAAATCGCGGCGGCGTCAACGGCTCTGCGGTACTTCTTATCCATCGAAGCAGTCATCCATGAGTCAGGCTCATTTGTCGCGCGCGGTTGCACCGCCCCAGGACAGGCGAAAAATCAACTAGGCTCAAACACCTTGAGATACGCTGGAGCGCGGGCCGTGGCGGTGCTACCTGAAGGCGCCAAGCGTCGCCTTGTGTACAACAAGAAAACGCAAGGCTCGCCTTTTTCGCACATCCAGGCTTCTGAAGCAGGTCACCAAATGCCCGTGCCAAAGGCCGATTCTACGAAACACATCACATTTTGCAAAGCAAGGTGATGGATCATGCGGTTGCCTAATGCAAAAATCTATCGTTAAGTTCTTGATTCTAAATGGGAATTAAGCGATGCAAATTTCAAGTTTGGGTCCGGCCATCAGACGCTATCGCAAAGTAGCGGGGCTTACTCAGGCTGAACTTGGCGAAAAAACCGGTTTTGACCCCAAAACCATCAGCCGCTTCGAAACCGGCACCTACACCCCGAGCATGGAAGCCTTGGTCTTGCTTGCCGACAAACTGGATGTGCAGCTCAAAGCATTTTTTGCCGACATGGACGATGAGGACGAACAGCGAGCGTACCTGTTTGGTGTCATACACAGAGCCACCGCGAAGGATCTGGGGAAGCTGATTGCGGCGGTAGACCAGGCACTGTCGAAGCCTTGAAGCAGACATGAAAAAAGAGGAGTCCGGGCTGTCGGTGTGCGACGGATCGGGTTCCTCTTTGGCTTTTTTGCTTGTTCGCTGTCCGGCTCTATTGAAAGGCTACTGTCACAAATTCCGAAGTGTATCCATCCGATCATGCAAGACACGAATCACCGCAATCCCATAAGCCGTGATCCGAAAGTAAATCATGTGTCGTTCGACACTACGTCGGCGATAACCAGTTCGAACATGGTCACAGGCTGGAGCTATCTTAGGCTGCTGCGCCAGTTCAGAAAACGCCGCAATGATGGTATCAACGTATCGATTGGCCTGCGCCACGCCCCATCGTTGGGCGGTATAGGTCCAGACAATTTCAAGATCACGCTCGGCGGCAGGTGTAAGGCGGTATTCAGCCATGCGCTGTCAGCATTCTCTTCTTGAACGCATCGGGATCGAATGGTTGAGGTTTTCCACTGGATTCACCCTCTTTCAGGGCGGACCGGATAGCCTCAAGTTCAGCGCTACGCTCCTGCTCGCGCCGAATCAGATCGCGAATGTATTCGCTATCATTGGTGTAGTGACCCGCTTCGATCTGAGCCTTGATCCAGCCGTCTTGTTGGTCGGTGACGGTGATGGTTTTTCGAACGGTACCCATGATGAGCCTCGGGAAAATGATCGACTCACGCAAAATTATCATACTATTGGTGCGATATCGAGAACGAGCACTGCAAAGGCCCGTACGCAAATCCTTTGCCCCCTCCAGTCAAAAAGCCCCACTGCGCAGCAACGCACTGGAGCTCTTTGCTTTCCATCAGGCAGCAGAAAATATCGACCGGTAATCGATCAACAAACAAAGTAGATAAGAAAATTCGACAAACCTTGCGAACGAAGGCCTGGGCGTTATGGAGGCAACCCCACCAGCCACACCCCGGCACACAATGTTCCCGCTGTGGCTGCTTCCTTCCGGATCTGACCAGGTTCACGGGTAATCGTTGCGGGGGGACCGATGGGGTCACCATAACGACGCCCGCCTGACGGCGAGCCGCGCCATTGTACCTATCTGACGAGAAGTTACAACCGTTCGCGCCGGATTAAAAAACTGAAGATGTTCAAGCACTTGCCTGTGAGAACAAAGCTTGCTCCCACAAGTCGGCGGTTACAGCAGCACCTCGTCAGCCCGGCCGCCCTCCTCCTGAATCACCAGATGGATGAAATGCAGCTTGGTGATCACCGCGGCGGGTACGACGAACGGGTAGAAATCCGGTTGGCCCATGCTGCGCGACAGTTCGTTGAGCATGCCGGCCAGTTCGATCCAGGCGTTGACGAACGAAAGAAAGGCCACGCCCCCCGTATGTTCAGGGTCGAACAAGGTCTCGGGCGGGAACGGCTGGTAGTCGAAATCCATTTCCCCGGCGCTCATGCCAAAACCCAGGGCCGTGTCCACCGCGTCCATCATATGCAGGTAATGCGCCCAGGTTTCCGCCCAGTCTTCCCAAGGATGCATGGTGGCGTAGGCGCTGACGTAGTGGGTTTGCCAGTCCAGCGGCGCGCCTTGCTGATAGTGACGTTCCAGGGCATCGCAATAGCTGGCCCGCTCGTCACCAAACTGCTCGCGAAATGCATCGAGCCAATGGCTGTTGGCGATCAACCGGTCCCAGTAGTAGTGCCCCACCTCATGACGAAAATGCCCGAGCAAAGTGCGATACGGCTCGCGCATCTGCTGGCGCACATGCTCGCGGTGGGCATCGTCGGCCTCTTTGATGTCGAGCGTGACCAACCCGCTGGCGTGGCCGGTGGTCGGAGGCGTGCCATCGAGGTCGACGCCGATGAAATCGAAGGCCAGCCCCTCACTTTCACTGACGGTTTTTGGGATGACAGGCAAACCGAGGGTGATCAATTGCGCCACCAGCCGCCGCTTGGCGGTTTCGACCTTGCACCAGCGTTCGGGGTTTTCCGGGATCGACAGGTCGGGAATGGTGCGGTTCAAGCTACAGGCGATGCACAAGGTGTCGTGCCCATTGGCCGGCAGCAGCCAATTGCAGGCCGCCGGCGTGTCGAGGTTGGCGCAACGGCGAAACAACCCGGCTTGTGGGTCGGCATCCAGGGTCCAGGTGCCAGGCTGCTCGCCGGGTTGCAGGGACGACAAGCGGCTTTGCTCGGGCTGATAGCCCAACACCGCCTGGCAGGCCAGGCACTGGCTGTTGCGAAAAAACAGCGACTGGCCGCAACGACACGGCCAGATTTTGCTGTTACGCGAGCGATCGCCCGTAAAGGGCGCGGCGATGCGTGAACTCAGTTGCTCGAAGAAGCGGTACATGGTGATCTCCGGGGGCCTGCAAGACTAGATCCCCTCCTGTGCGTGATCGTTCCCAGGAGCGTGCGAATCATCCGAAGATTGTGAGCATTGTGTAGGACGCTGCCGGGTCGGGCTACCCCGCCTTGCGCCATTGCCTACAACTGCGCCAGAATCCGCCGGCTTGTGCGCCTATGGGCCGGACTTTATCGTTTCCGGGTCGCTGACGAATCAGCGATCGGGTTTAGCGACCCGGATCATTCTAGGTGCATAAGCGGCCCATGCTTCGTTGCAGGTCTAACTGCAATGACGTTATGGCGGCTGTATGTGGGAGACCTTCGAGTCTGCCGGGTGCCTATGACCGGTTCGCTAACCTGCGTGCAGCCGCCACCATTTCTGTTTAGCGACAGGCCTTGGTGGCTCCATCCCATAGGAGCGTCACCATGTTCAAAGCAACCCCCAACCCACCGGACACCGATCCAACATCCCCGCACAAAACCGCCGCCGCTAAGAAACTCGACGAAGCCGCCGAGCGCGCCCTCGACTTCTACCTGAAGCCAAAACCGGAAACGCCGGAAGCTGATCCCGCACCCGCTCAGCTCTTCACCGTGATCAACGGCATCGACACCGAATGCCTGCTCGCCAACCTCAGTGAAACCCTGGCTTCGGCCGATGCCATGATCAGTGATCTGGCGTTCGAGCTGGAGGGTTCGCGGCGGCATGTGGCGCTGGGTATTCAGCAGTTGATCGAGCTGGGAGGGTTGCTGGCGAATCGGGCACTGGATAACGTCGACCCGCGCTAGCCGACTCGCCACATAACCCTGTGGCGAGGGGATTTATCCCCGCTGGGCCGCGCAGCGGCCCCAATCCTTTCGACTCAATCAACCAGACAGACCGAGATGGCAGATTTTAGGGCTGCTGCGCAGCCCAGCGGGGATAAATCCCCTCGCCACAATGGGTCCGAGTTTCCTGGCGACATGACTAAACCGTGATGCCGTGCTGACTCAAGAACGCCACAAACGCTTCTTCATCCAGCACCTTGAGCCCCAGCTCATTGGCCTTGGTCAGTTTCGACCCGGCCCCCGGCCCGGCGACGACGCAATGGGTTTTCGCCGACACGGAACCGGCCACCTTGGCCCCCAGGCTTTCCAGTTTGTCCTTGGCGACATCGCGGCTCATCAACTCCAGCGATCCGGTCAGCACCCAGGTGTGCCCGGCTTCGGGCAAACCTTCGACGACTTTTTTCTCGCTCTGCCAGTGCATGCCGAAGGCCTGCAGTTGCTTCTCGGCGGCTTCGGCTTGTTGGCGGTTGGCGGCGATGGCGAAGAACTCGCGCACGGCGTTGGCCTGTTTTTCCGGCAGGGCCTGGCGCATGTCCAGCCAGTCGGCGTTCATCACCGCTTCGAGCGAACCGAACTTGTCCGCCAGCTTCTGCGCCCCGCCCGGCCCGACCGAGGGAATGTTCAGCTTGTCCAGGAAACCGCCCAGGGTGGTGCTGGCGGAGAACTCGGCGCCCAGTTCGCCCTGGTCCTGGATATCCAGGCCATGGCGCAGCAAGCCCTCGATCACCTGGCGGTTGTGCGAGTCTTCGAAGAAGCTGTGGATCTCGTGGGCCACTTCCAGGCCGACGTCCGGCAAGTACGTGAGCACTTGCGGCAAGGCCGCTTGCACACGCTCCAGTGAGCCGAGGGAGCGGGCCAGGACCTTGGCGGTTTCCTCGCCCACGTCCGGGATGCCGAGGGCGTAGATGAAGCGCGCCAGGCTCGGCTTCTTGCTGTCGACGATGGCCGCCAACAGGTTCTTGCTCGACAGTTCGGCGAAGCCTTCCAGGTCGACCACTTGCTCGAAGGTCAGGGCATACAGATCCGCAGGCGAGCCCACCAGCCCCTCGTCCACCAACTGTTCGACGCTCTTCTCGCCCAGGCCTTCGATGTCCATGGCCCGGCGCGACACGAAATGAATGATTGCCTGCTTGAGCTGCGCACCACAGGCCAGACGACCAACGCAGCGGTACACCGCGCCTTCGCTGATGGTTTCACGACCCTTGCTGCGCTTGACCAGCTGCGTACGCTCCACATGGGAGCCACACACCGGGCACTGTTGCGGGATTTCAACGGGACGGGCGTTTTCCGGGCGACGCTCGGTGACCACTTGCACCACTTGCGGGATCACGTCACCGGCGCGGCGGATAATCACCGTGTCGCCGATCATCAGGCCCAGGCGCGCCACTTCGTCCATGTTGTGCAGCGTGGCGTTGGCCACGGTCACACCGGCTACCTTGACCGGCTTGAGCCGCGCCACGGGTGTCACGGCGCCGGTGCGGCCGACCTGGAACTCGACGTCCAACAGTTCGGTGAGTTCTTCGCTGGCCGGGAATTTATGGGCGATGGCCCAGCGCGGTTCCCGGGCGCGGAAACCCAGTTCGCGCTGGGAGGCGATGCTGTTGACCTTGAACACCACGCCATCGATTTCGTATGGCAGCGCGTTACGCCGCTCGCCGATGTCACGGTAGTAGTCCAGGCACTCGTCGATGCCGTGGGCCAGTTTCAGTTCGCGACTGATGGGCAAGCCCCAGGCCTTGAGCTGCTTGAGATTGCCGATGTGGGTGTCGGCAATGTCCGCCGTCACCTGGCCGATGCCGTAACAGCAGAATTCCAGCGGACGATTGGCGGTGATCTTCGAATCCAGCTGGCGCAGGCTGCCCGCGGCCGCGTTGCGCGGGTTGGCGAAGGTCTTGCCGCCCGCCTCCAGTTGCGTGGCGTTGAGACGTTCGAAGCCGGCCTTGGACATGTACACCTCGCCGCGCACTTCCAGCACCGGCGGCCAGCCACTGCCCTGCAGCTTGAGGGGGATGTTGCGCACCGTGCGCACGTTAACGCTGATGTCTTCGCCGGTGGTGCCGTCGCCGCGCGTGGCGCCGCGCACCAGCAGGCCGTCCTGGTACAGCAGGCTGACCGCCAGGCCGTCGAGCTTCGGCTCACAGCTGTACTCCACCGCAGCGCCACCGCCCAGCAAGTCGCCCATGGGCAGGTCGAGGCCTTCGGTCACCCGGCGGTCGAATTCGCGCATGGTGGTTTCGTCGAAGGCGTTACCCAGGCTGAGCATCGGGATTTCGTGGCGGACTTGGCTGAAGGCCGACAGTGCAACACTGCCGACACGCTGGGTCGGGGAGTCGCTGGTCACCAGCTCCGGATGCTGCTCTTCCAGGGCCTTGAGCTCATGGAACAGGCGGTCGTACTCGGCGTCCGGGATGCTCGGTTCGTCGAGGACGTGGTAGCGGTAGTTGTGCTGATCCAGCTCGGTACGCAGCTGTTGGATGCGGGTTTGGACGGCAGTCATGGATGTTCTCTCATAAAGCAAAAGAGCAGCCTAGGCTGCTCAATTTTTTGAAATCATCGGCAGTCGGACCTGAGCCCGCCGAACATACAACCTGTGGCGAGGGGATTTATCCCCGCTGGGCTGCGAAGCAGTCCCAAAGCTAACGACTCAACTAGCTGATAAGGCCAAGGGGCCAGGATTTAGGGCTGCTGCGCAGCCCAGCGGGGATAAATCCCCTCGCCACAAAAGCCCTTCAGCCAGAAAAATTCTGCCGACTTTAGCGCTTCTGGGTCAGCGCCCGGCGTTCGAATTCGACGATGCGCTGGCGGTAGTGTTCGATGGTCTGGGCGGTCAGCACGCTGCGCTGGTCGTCCTTCAGCTCACCGTTGAGTTCCTGGGACAGCTTGCGCGCCGCGGCCACCATCACGTCAAAGGCCTGCTTGGGATGACGCGGGCCGGGCAGGCCGAGAAAGAAGCTCACCGCTGGGGTGCTGAAATGGTCGATGTCGTCCAGGTCGAACACGCCTGGCTTGACCGCGTTGGCCATGGAGAACAGCACCTCGCCGTTGCCGGCCATGCTTTCATGGCGGTGGAAAATGTCCATCTCGCCAAAACGCAGGCCGCTCTCCAGGATGTTCTGCAACAGCGCCGGGCCCTTGAAGCCGGCCGGGTCGCGGCAGATCACGCTGATCACCAGCACTTCCTCGGCCTGGGCCTGGTCCTTGTCGCCGCGCACGGGTTTGTTCTCGTCCGGGAAGTCGTCGTCGCGGCTGCTGAAGCTCGGGCCGCCGTCCAGGTCAAGATTGAGGTTCAGGTCGCCCTGGGACGGTTCGCTGTTGCGCTTGCCGCGCTTGGAACCCGTTTCCCGTGGCTCGCGCACTGGCGCGCTCATCGACGGCAGGTCATGCTCATCCAGTTGCGGCTCCTTATGGGTATCCAGCACCCGGGGCGGGCCCAACAGCTCGGCATTGCCATCGTCATCCGGCAGGTTCGACAGGCTGCGGTCGAGACGAAACTTGAGTTTCCCCTTGCCGCCGCGCATGCGGCGCCAGCCGTCGAAAAGAATACCGGCAATGACAATAATGCCGATGACGATCAGCCACTCGCGCAGACCGATTTCCATGTAATCCCGTGCCTCTATAAAAATGCTGAAAAATAAGGGGCTTAGCTATGTGCAAACCGCTTTAAAACGTGGCGCCAACTCTATGTTCTGAATGGCGTTTTGCCCACGCATACGAAAAATTGACATTAAACTAGCACGACCAAAGATAACTTTACACCGTCTGTCGCGTAGGCTTGCGCCATTCTGTGAATTGAACGACAAGCCCAAGGCTCAAAAAAATCCTACAGCATCCTAAATAGATGCCCTACAAGCAGTGTTTCACGCGTCCACCATCGCCATCGCCTCCTCCACATCCACGGCCACCAGACGCGAGCAACCCGGCTCATGCATGGTCACGCCCATCAACTGGTCGGCCATTTCCATGGCGATCTTGTTGTGGGTGATGTAGATGAACTGCACCGTTTCAGACATCTCTTTTACCAGCCGCGCATAACGCCCCACGTTGGCGTCGTCCAGCGGCGCGTCCACCTCATCGAGCATGCAGAACGGCGCCGGGTTCAATTTGAAAATGGCAAAAACCAGGGCCAATGCCGTCAGCGCTTTTTCACCCCCGGAGAGCAAATGGATGGTGCTGTTCTTCTTGCCCGGGGGACGCGCCATGATGGTCACCCCTGTATCGAGTAAATCTTCGCCCGTCAGTTCCAAGTAAGCGCTGCCGCCACCGAAAACTTTCGGGAAAAGTGCCTGCAAACCGCCGTTGATCTGATCAAAGGTATCCTTGAAGCGATTACGGGTTTCCTTGTCGATCTTGCGGATGACGTTTTCCAGGGTCTGCAACGCTTCCACCAGATCGTCGTTCTGGGCATCCAGATAGCGCTTGCGCTCGGACTGCTGCTGGTACTCGTCGATGGCCGCCAGGTTGATAGCGCCCAGACGCTGAATGCGCGCGGCGATGCGTTCCAGCTCTTCTTCGGCGTCTTTCTCGTTGGCCCCGGCCACCAACGTGGAGAGCACGCCGTCGAGGTCGTAGCCGTCTTCCAGCAATTGGTCCTGCAAGGCTTTGCGGCGCACCGTCAGGGCCTGCCATTCCATGCGTTGCGGTTCCATCTGGCTGCGGATCAGCTGGGATTGCTGTTCGGCCTGGCTACGACGCTTTTCGGCGTCGCGCAGTTCGCGGTCGGCATCTTCCAGGGCAATTTGCGCAGTCTTGAGTTCTTCATCAACGCTCATGCGCTTGTCGAGCAACTCTTCGAGTTTGAGGCGCAACTCTTCCAGCGGCGCTTCGCCCTCCTCCAGGTTCAGGCTCAATTGCTCGCGCTTTTCGGTCAGGCGTTCGGACTGCATTTCCAGCCGCTCCAACGCTTGGCGCGTGGAATCGTACTGGGCCTTGAGCGAGCCCAGGCGCACCGCCAACTGATGGGCGTGATCCTTATGCTGGCGGGCATCCTGGCGCACCCGGTCGAGGCGTTCGCGCAGACTGTCGCGCTGAGCCAGCAGCAACTCGCGCTGCTCGGTGTCCACGGCCATGGCATCGAGGGCTTCCTGCAGTTGCAGGCGCGCTTCACCGATCTGCTCATGCTCCAGCGCCCGCTGCTCGCCCAGCTCGGCGATTTCTTCCTCAAGGCGCGTGCGGCGCAAGGCCAGTTGTTCAACCTTGGCCTTGCCGGCGGACAACTGCGCCTTGAGCTCGCCCTGCTGGCGTGCTTCGTCCTGCAACAACCGACGCAAGTGTTCGCGACCATTCTCCTGCTGGCGCTGTTGCGCCCGCAGATTCTGTAATTCGGTTTCCAGGGCTTCGACGCTCGCTTCGCGTTCTTCACGCTCGGCGCTCAGGCGCTGGATTTCCTGGCCTCGGGCAAGCATGCCGCTCTCGGCTTCGCTGGCCCGGCGCACCCGCAGGAAATGCCGACCGACCCAATAGCCGTCCCGGCTGATCAGGCTTTCCCCGGCCGCCAGTTGTCCGCGCAGGGCCAAGGCCTGTTCAAGGCTGTCCACCGGTTTCACCTGCCCCAACCAGGGAGACAGGTCGACCTGGGCCTCGACTTTATCCAGCAAGCTGCCCGGCATCCGCACGCCATCGCCAGCCGGGCTGAGCAGGCGCAGATCGCCCTGGGTGAAGCCCGACAGATCGAAGCCTGCGAAGTCATCCACCAGCACCGCTTGCAGATCGGCGCCCAGCACGGTTTCCACCGCCAGTTCCCAACCGGCATCGACCTTCAGGCCTTCGGCCAGTCGCGGACGCTCGGCCAGATGCTGGTCGCGCAGCCATTCGGCAGCGCCGGTGCCGGGGTCCAGCGCCGCTTGCTGCAAGGCCTCCAGCGAAGCCAGACGGCCATTGAGGCGCTGCAATTCACCCTGGGCCTGCTGCTGATTCTGCAGGGCCAGTTGCAAGGCCTGGCGCAGTTGCTCGAGCCGCTCGACCTGGGCATCTTCGCTGGCTTGCAAGTCTTCAAGGGTGGCTTCGCTGGCAGCCAGTTGTTCGCTCAGATCGACAATCGCCGCGTCTTCAGGGTCCGCCGCGAGCAAGGCGCGCTCTTCGGCCAAACGGCGCTGACGCTCGGCCAGGCGTTCCATGCTGGCTTCCAGTTGCTGGATGCGCGACTGCTGGACTTCGGCCTGACGCCGCGGCTCGGCAGAGCTCAGGTTGAAACTGTCCCACTGCTCTTGCCAGCCATGCATGCTCAGCTCGGCTTCTTCCAGGGCGGCGGCAGCCTCTTCGGCGGCGGCGCTGGTGAGTTCCTGCTCGGGCGTGAGCCGGTCCAGTTCTTCGCCCAGGGTCAGCAGCAACGTGCGGTCGTGGCCCAGGTGGGATTCGGTTTCCAGGCGCGCGCGCTCGGCCTCTTTCAAATCATCCTGCAGCTGGCGCAGCCGTTGCTGACCGTGCTGGATGCTCTGCTCGACCCGGGCGATGTCGCCACCCACCGAATAGAAGCGCCCTTGCACCAGGTTGAAGCGTTCGGACAGGTCGTGGTGGCCGTCACGCAGGCGCTCGATGGCGGCGTCGGCATTGCGCTGCTCGGCCACCAGGGCTTCAAAGCTGACTTCCTGATTGCCAATGATCGCCTCGCGCTGGCCGACCTGCTCGTTCAGCGCCTGCCAGCGCAGGGCCGAAAGCTGGGCCTTGAGCTGACGTTCTTCGCCTTTGTATTCCTGATATTTCTTGGCGGCTTCGGCCTGGCGGTGCAAGCGCTCGAGCTGGCGTTCGAGTTCTTCGCGCAGGTCGGTCAGGCGGGCCAGGTTTTCGTGGGTGCGACGGATGCGGTTTTCGGTCTCGCGGCGCCGCTCCTTGTACTTGGAGATGCCGGCGGCTTCTTCGATGAAGTTGCGCAGGTCTTCGGGCTTGGCCTCGATCAGCTTGGAGATCATGCCCTGCTCGATGATCGAATAGCTGCGCGGGCCGAGGCCGGTGCCGAGGAAAATATCGGTGATATCGCGACGTCGACATTTGGCGCCGTTGAGGAAATAACTGTTCTGGCTGTCGCGGGTCACTTTGCGGCGAATGGAGATTTCCGCGTAGGCCGCGTACTCGCCAATCAGGGTGCCGTCGGAATTGTCGAACACCAGCTCGATGCTCGCCTGGCTCACCGGTTTGCGACTGGTGGAGCCGTTGAAGATGACGTCGGTCATCGACTCGCCGCGCAGGTTCTTGGCCGAGCTCTCGCCCATCACCCAGCGTACGGCGTCGATGATGTTCGACTTGCCGCAACCGTTGGGCCCGACCACCGCCGCCATGTTACTGGGGAAGTTCACCGTGGTCGGGTCGACGAAGGATTTGAACCCCGCCAGTTTGATGCATTTGAGCCGCACGTTCAGGCCGCCGTCAGGGCAGAAACCACCAGATCGCAACTGCGCTGGGCATAGGCCGTCAGCACGATGCGGATCTGCGGCAAATCACGGGCCAGCACAGCAGTCAGCAGGCGCTGGAACAGGTCGAGGAATTCGCTCATCTCGGCCTTGCGTTGTTCCAGGGCCAGGAAGTAGGCGCGGCTCATGGCCGGTTGCAGGTTCTCGACGGTTTCCTGCAAGTACGGGTTGTTGGCAAAGGGATACGCGGCGCGCATCACGCTGAAACTTTCATCGACGAAGGTGCGGATGTCCTGGCGCGCGAAGGCGTCCTGGAGACGCTGCTGGATCTCGATGAACGGCGCCATGTCGGCCTGTTCCTGCCAGCCATGAGCCACGGCATTGCCCAGCAGGATGTACAGCTCGCTCATCAGCGCACAGAGGCTGCGCACCTTGTGTTCGCTCAATTCGGTGACGTGTGCACCACGGCGCGGCAGGATCGCGATCAGATGCCGGCGCTCCAGTATCAGCAAAGCCTCACGGACCGAACCGCGACTCACGTTGAGCGCCAGCGTGACCTTCTGCTCCTGGATGCGCTCGCCCGGCTTCATTTCACCACGAATGATGCGCTCGGCCAGGTGATGGGCGATTTGCTCGGCGAGGCTGTCCGGGGCCTTGAACGTCATGGTTGTCCTTCAAACTCTTCGATTTGCACAAGCGGCGCAGTGTAGCGCACTCAATACGTCATGGCGCAGGGCCTGCAGCGGGTTTTTGGCACGATCCAAGCAAAAAAGTTTGAGCCCTCATCCTGAAACAGAATCTGTGGAAGAACCTGTGGGAGCCGAGCTTGCTCGCGATAGCGGTCTGTCAGCATGCATCCATACTGAATGTACCGCCGTCATCGCGAGCAAGCTCGGCTCCCACAGGGTTCTACAGTGTCTATAGACCGTTGTTCATCGACCAAGCGGATTTTCTTGACCTTTAAGTCAGAAAATCGTTGACCGCAAAGTCAGACCTGCTAAATTCAGCCCAAGTCGATACAACAATAATGAGTCTGCGAGGCCTTCCGTGATCCAGTTTTTACTCAACCAGGAACTCCGTAGCGAGCACGCCCTGGACCCGAACCTGACCGTGCTCAACTATTTGCGCGAACACCTCGGCAAATCCGGCACCAAAGAAGGCTGCGCCAGCGGCGACTGTGGTGCGTGCACCGTGGTGGTGGGCGAGTTGCAGACCGACGAGGACGGCCGTGAACGCATTCGTTATCGCAGCCTCAATTCGTGCCTGACCTTCGTCTCGTCCCTGCACGGCAAGCAGTTGATCAGCGTCGAAGACCTCAAGCACCAGGGCCAGTTGCACAGCGTCCAACAGGCGATGGTCGATTGCCACGGTTCGCAATGCGGCTTCTGCACACCGGGCTTCGTGATGTCCCTGTTCGCCCTGCAAAAGAACAGCGAACAGCCCGACGCCCATAAGGCCCACGAAGCCTTGGCCGGCAATCTGTGCCGCTGCACCGGCTACCGGCCGATTCTGGCGGCCGCCGAGCAGGTCTGCTGCGCCAGGCAAGCGGACCAGTTCGACGCCCGCGAAGCCGAGACCATCACTCGCCTCAAAGCCATCGCACCGACTGACACGGGTGAACTCAACAGCGGCGACAAACGCTGCCTGGTGCCGTTGACCGTGGCCGACCTGGCCGATCTTTATGACGCGTATCCCCAGGCGCGCCTGCTGGCCGGTGGCACGGACCTGGCCCTGGAGGTCACCCAGTTCCATCGCACCCTGCCGGTGATGATCTACGTGGGCAACGTCGCTGAGCTCAAGCGTATCGAGCGTTTCGCCGATCGCCTGGAGATTGGCGCCGCCACCGCACTCTCCGACTGCTACGAAGCCTTGCAGGCTGAATACCCGGACTTCGGCGAACTGCTGCAGCGCTTCGCTTCGTTGCAGATCCGCAACCAGGGCACCTTGGGCGGCAACATCGGCAACGCCTCGCCGATTGGCGACTCGCCGCCCTTGCTGATCGCCCTCGGCGCGCAGATCGTCTTGTGCAAGGGCCAGACCCGTCGCACCCTGGCGCTGGAAGACTATTTCATCGATTACCGGGTGACCGCCCGCCAGGAAAGCGAATTCATCGAGAAGATCATCGTGCCCCGGGCCAGCGCCGAGCAGGCGTTCCGCGCCTATAAGGTCTCCAAGCGCCTGGACGATGACATTTCCGCCGTATGCGCGGCGTTCAACCTGCGTATCGAGCATGGCGTGGTCCAGGACGCCCGGATGGCCTTCGGTGGCATGGCCGCGACGCCCAAGCGCGCCAAGCATTGTGAAGCCGCGTTGATCGGTGCCGCGTGGAACGACAACACCGTCGAACGTGCCTGCGCCGCACTGGCCGAGGACTTCACACCGCTGTCGGACTTCCGCGCCAGCAAGGAATACCGCCTGCTCAGCGCCCGCAACCTGCTGCGCAAATACTTCATCGAACTGCAAACGCCGCACATCGAGACTCGGGTGACCGCTTATGTCTAACCATCACGCCGTAGAGAAGACTCAAGCCGAGCTGGCCGAACTGTTCGCCCGCGACCTGACCACCGGCGTGGGCCGCAGCGTCAAGCATGACAGCGCCGCCAAGCATGTGTCCGGCGAAGCCCAGTACATCGATGATCGCCTGGAATTTCCGAACCAGTTGCACGTCTATGCCCGGCTGTCGGACCGCGCCCACGCCCGGATCTTGCGCATCGACACCGCGCCTTGCTACGCCTTCGAAGGCGTGCGCATCGCCATCACCCATGCAGACGTGCCCGGCCTCAAGGACATCGGCCCGCTGCTGCCCGGTGACCCGCTATTGGCCATCGATGACGTGCAGTTCGTCGGCCAACCGGTGCTGGCCGTTGCCGCCAGGGACCTGGAAACCGCGCGCAAGGCAGCGATGGCGGCCATCATCGAATACGAAGATCTGGAACCGGTGCTGGACGTGGTCGAGGCCCTGCGCAAGCGGCATTTCGTGCTGGATAGCCACACCCACCAGCGCGGAGATTCGGCGGCGGCACTGGCCAGCGCCGAGCATCGCATCCAGGGCTCGCTGCACATTGGCGGCCAGGAACACTTTTACCTGGAAACCCAGATTTCCTCGGTGATGCCCACCGAAGACGGCGGCATGATCGTCTACTGCTCCACACAGAACCCCACCGAAGTGCAGAAACTGGTGGCCGAAGTGCTGGACATTTCGATGAACAAAGTCGTGGTGGACATGCGCCGCATGGGCGGCGGCTTTGGTGGCAAGGAAACCCAGGCCGCCAGCCCGGCGTGCCTGTGCGCGGTCATCGCCCACCTCACCGGCCAACCGACCAAGATGCGCCTGCCCCGGGTCGAAGACATGCTGATGACCGGCAAGCGCCACCCTTTCTACATCGAATACGACGTCGGCTTCGACAGCACCGGGCGCCTGCACGGTATTGCCCTGGAGCTGGCCGGCAACTGCGGTTGCTCGCCAGACCTGTCGGCCTCGATTGTCGACCGGGCGATGTTCCATGCCGACAACGCCTACTACCTGGGCGATGCAACCATCAACGGCCATCGTTGCAAGACCAATACCGCGTCGAACACCGCTTACCGTGGCTTCGGCGGGCCGCAAGGCATGGTCGCCATCGAAGAGGTGATGGACGCCATCGCCCGGCATCTGGGGCTGGATCCGCTGGCGGTGCGCAAGGCCAACTACTACGGCAAGACCGAGCGTAACGTCACCCACTACTACCAGACCGTCGAGCACAACATGCTCGAGGAGATGACCGCCGAACTCGAGCAAAGCAGCCAGTATGCCGAGCGCCGCGAAGCGATCCGCCGCTACAACGCCAATAGCCCGATCCTGAAAAAAGGCCTGGCGCTGACCCCGGTGAAATTTGGTATTTCCTTCACCGCCAGCTTCCTCAACCAGGCCGGGGCGCTGATTCATGTCTATACCGACGGCAGCATCCACCTGAACCATGGCGGCACGGAAATGGGCCAGGGCTTGAACACCAAAGTCGCGCAAGTGGTGGCCGAAGTGTTCCAGGTGGAAATGGACCGGGTACAGATCACCGCGACCAATACCGACAAGGTGCCGAACACCTCGCCCACCGCTGCCTCCAGCGGTGCCGACCTCAATGGCAAGGCTGCGCAGAATGCCGCCGAAACCATCAAGCAGCGCCTGGTGGAGTTCGCCGCGCGGCAGTACAAGGTCAGCGAAGAAGACGTGGCGTTCCACAACGGCCATGTGCGGGTGCGCGATCACATCCTGACGTTCGAGGCGCTGGTGCAGCAGGCGTATTTCGCCCAGGTCTCGCTGTCGAGCACCGGTTTCTACAAGACCCCGAAAATCTATTACGACCGCAGCCAGGCCCGGGGCCGGCCGTTCTACTACTACGCCTACGGCGCAGCGTGCGCCGAGGTAATCGTCGACACCCTGACCGGCGAATACAAGATGCTGCGCACCGACATCCTCCACGACGTCGGCGCCTCGCTGAACCCGGCCATCGACATCGGCCAGGTCGAGGGCGGTTTCATCCAGGGCATGGGCTGGCTGACCATGGAAGAGCTGGTATGGAACGACAAAGGCAAGCTACAGACCTGCGGCCCGGCCAGCTACAAGATTCCGGCGGTGGCCGACATGCCGCTGGATCTGCGGGTCAAGCTGGTGGAAAACCGCAAGAACCCGGAAGACACGGTGTTCCATTCCAAAGCCGTGGGCGAACCGCCGTTCATGCTCGGCATCGCCGCGTGGTGCGCCATCAAGGATGCCGTGGCGAGCCTGGGGGATTACCAGCACCAGCCGAAAATCGATGCACCGGCGACACCGGAGCGGGTGTTGTGGGGGTGTGAGCAGATGCGTGGGTTGCGGGTGGCGAAGGTTAAGGAAGCCGAGCCCGAAGCCATTTGATGATCGTTCCCACGCTCTGCGTGGGAATGCAACCCCCGACGCTCTGCGTCGAAGTTTGAAGAGCGGACGCGGAGCGTCCAAAGATGCATTCCCACGCAGAGCGTGGGAACGATCAGTTGAGGTGAAATATGTACAACTGGATCAGCGCCCTCGCCGACCTGCAAGATCGCGGTGAACCCTGCGTGCTGGTGACGATCATCGAAGAACTCGGCTCGACCCCACGCAATGCCGGTTCGAAGATGGTGATCAGCGCCAGCCAGACGTTCGACACCATCGGTGGCGGCCACCTGGAATACAAAGCCATGGAGATCGCCCGGCAGATGCTCGCCAGCGGCCAGCAAAGCACCCATCTGGAGCGCTTCAGCCTCGGCGCCAGCCTGGGCCAGTGCTGCGGCGGCGTGACCGTGTTGCTGTTCGAACCCATGGGCCAGGTCCAGGCGCAGATCGCCGTATTCGGCGCCGGCCACGTCGGCCGCGCCCTGGTGCCGCTGCTGGCGAGCCTGCCCTGCAAGGTGCGCTGGATCGACTCCCGGGAAGCGGAGTTTCCTGAACACCTGCCCCACGGCGTGCGCAAGATCGTCAGCGAAGAGCCGCTGGATGAAATCGACGAACTGCCCGCCGGCAGCTACTGCATCGTCATGACCCACAACCATCAGCTCGACCTGGAACTGAGCGCCGCGATCCTCAAGCGCAACGACTTCGCTTACTTCGGCCTTATCGGTTCGAAAACCAAACGGGTCAAGTTCGAACATCGCCTGCGCGAGCGCGGCTTCGACAGCAGCACCTTGCAGCGCATGCGCTGCCCGATGGGCATTGGCGACGTCAAAGGCAAGTTGCCTGTGGAAATCGCCATCTCCATCGCCGGTGAAATCATCGCCACCTATAACGCGGATTTCGGCCAGCACACCACGCGCGCCGAACCGATTGCCAAGCTGTTGCCGGCCTCGCGCCGCAGCCAGGCGAACCGTTGAACAATCGTTGAGAATTCCCATGCCCCTGACACGTAAAGCCTACCGCGCCGCCCTGCTCCACAGCCTCGCCGACCCTGCCGAAGTCGGCATTGAAGCGTCCTATGAATATTTTGAAGACGGCCTGCTGGTGGTGGAAAACGGCCAGATCAGCGCCATCGGCCACGCCAGCGAATTGCTGCCGACCCTGGCGGCCGACATCGAGATCACTCATTACCAGGACGCACTGATCACGCCCGGCTTCATCGACACCCACATCCACCTGCCGCAGACCGGCATGGTCGGGGCTTACGGCGAGCAATTGCTGGACTGGCTCAACACCTACACCTTCCCCTGCGAAAGTCAGTTCGCCGACAAGGCTCATGCCGACGCCGTCGCCGATATTTTCGTCAAGGAACTGCTGCGCAACGGCACCACCACCGCGCTGGTGTTTGGCAGTGTGCACCCGCAATCGGTGAACGCGTTTTTCGAGGTGGCCGAGAAACTCGACCTGCGGATGATCGCCGGCAAAGTGATGATGGATCGCAACGCCCCGGACTACCTGATCGACACCGCCGAATCCAGCTACACCCAAAGCAAAGCGCTGATCGAGCGCTGGCATGGCAAGGGCCGCCTGCATTACGCCGTGACCCCGCGTTTTGCGCCGACCAGCACGCCGGAACAACTGGCCCTGGCGGGTCAGTTGCTGGGGGAATATCCCGACCTGTACATGCAGACTCACATCAGTGAGAACCTGCAGGAAGTGCAATGGGTCAAGGAACTGTTCCCCGAGCGCAAAGGTTATCTGGACGTCTACGACCACTACCAACTGCTCGGCGAACGCTCGGTGTTCGCCCACGGCGTGCACCTGTGTGACGACGAATGCGCGCGCCTGGCCGAGACCGGTTCGGCCATCGCGTTCTGCCCGACCTCGAACTTTTTCCTCGGCAGCGGCCTGTTCAACCTGCCAATGGCCGAGAAGCACAAAGTGAACGTGGGGTTGGGTACGGATGTGGGGGGCGGCACCAGTTTTTCGCTGCTGCAAACCCTGAACGAAGCCTACAAGGTGATGCAGTTGCAGGGCGCCCGCCTGAGCCCGTTCAAGTCGCTGTACCTGGCCACGCTTGGCGGCGCCCGGGCCTTGCGCCTGGAAGACCGGATCGGGACCTTGCAGCAGGGCAGCGATGCGGACTTTCTGGTGTTGGACTACAACGCCACGCCGCTGTTGAGCTATCGCCTCAAGCAGGCCCGGGACATTGCCGAGAAGTTGTTTGTGTTGATGACACTGGGGGATGACCGGACGGTGGCGCAGACCTTTGCGGCGGGCCGGTTGGTGCATCAGCGCTAGATTTCTAGCGCCTGTCAGACTGCCAATCGCGAGCAGGCTCGCTCCCACAGTGGATTTGTGTCAATCACATAACCCTTGTGGGAGCGAGCCTGCTCGCGATGAAGGCAACTCGGTATGACTGATTCAACTCATCAAAGCTTGGCCGTCGACCGCCCTGGCTTCTTGCTCTGCAACAAATGCGAAAACACCGCATGCAAATCATCCGACGCGCTTTCTTCGTCGAGGTTGAGCTTGCTGTCGATGTGGTCCATGTGGTGCATCATCAGGTCCACCGCCAGGGTGGCATCGCGGGCCTCGATGGCGTCGATCAATTGGGTGTGTTCGTCGTAGGAACAGTGGGAGCGGTTGCCGCTTTCATACTGGGCGATGATCAGCGAGGTCTGCGACACCAGGCTGCGCTGGAAGCTGATCAGCGGGGCGTTCCTCGCCGCCTCGGCCAGCTTGAGGTGGAACTCGCCTGACAGGCGGATGCCGGCGCCACGGTCACCACGGGAAAAACTGTCGCGCTCGTCGCTGACCATCTGCCGCAGCTCGGCAAGCTGCTCGGCGGTGGCGTGCTGCACGGCCAGTTCGGTGATGGCCCGCTCCACCAGACGCCGGGCCATGAATACCTGGCGGGCCTCTTCAACACTCGGGCTGGCCACCACGGCGCCGCGATTGGGCCGCAACAGCACCACGCCTTCGTGGGCCAGGCGTGACAACGCGCGGCGAATGATGGTGCGACTGACCCCGAAAATCTCCCCCAACGCCTCTTCGCTCAACTTTGTACCGGGCGCCAGACGCTGTTCGAGGATGGCCTCGAAAATATGCGCATAGACAATATCGTCCTGGGTTCCGCTGCGGCCGGCTTTGCCTGCTCGCGGTTGTTTCTTGAGGGGCTGCAACTGTTCGTTCATGGGCACTCGAGTCGGAGAACTGCGGCGAATTGACCGTGACTGTAATACGCCTCAGCGGGTCGCTGACAAGTATCACGTAAATAATACGTCGATTGTACACAACCTCTGATGGCAACACGACTGTACGGCTGTTTACGGACGTGGCTGTATTGCAATTGGCAATGGAGTTGAGTTTAGGCTTAAACCCCGAATCTGTGGCCCCCGCCCTCCTGCAATTTACAACAAGGACCACCGCCCACCATGACCGAAGTCACGACCACGCCACTTCGTCCGTTGGCCGATACATCGCCATCGGCGATCGTCGCCGGTTTCATCGCCATGATGACCGGCTACACCAGTTCGCTGGTGTTGATGTTCCAGGCCGGACAGGCGGCAGGGCTGACCAGCGGGCAGATTTCTTCGTGGATCTGGGCGATTTCCATCGGCATGGCCGTGTGCTCCATTGGCCTGTCGTTGCGGTATCGCACACCGATCACCATCGCCTGGTCGACACCCGGCGCGGCGCTGCTGATCACCAGCCTGGGCGGGGTCAGTTATGGCGAGGCCATCGGCGCCTACATCACCTGCGCGGTGCTGGTGACGATCTGTGGCCTGACCGGCAGCTTCGAGCGCCTGGTCAAGCGCATTCCGGCCTCGCTGGCGGCGGCGTTGCTGGCGGGGATCCTGTTCAAGATCGGCAGCGAGATTTTCGTCGCCACCCAGCATCGAACCGGTCTGGTGCTGGGGATGTTTTTCACCTACCTGATCGTCAAGCGCCTGTCGCCGCGCTACGCAGTGCTGGCGGCGTTACTGATCGGTACAGCTCTGTCAGGCTTGATGGGGCTGCTGGACTTCAGCGGCTTTGCCCTGGAAGTCGCCACACCGGTATGGACCACGCCGCACTTCTCCCTGGCGGCCACCATCAGCATCGGCATTCCATTGTTCGTGGTGGCGATGACTTCGCAAAACATGCCTGGCATCGCGGTGCTGCGGGCCGACGGTTACAACGTACCGGCCTCGCCGCTGATCACCAGCACCGGCATCGCCTCGCTGCTGCTGGCGCCGTTCGGCTCCCACGGCATTAACCTGGCGGCCATCAGCGCGGCCATCTGCACTGGGCCCCACGCCCATGAGGATCGTAACAAACGCTACACGGCAGCAGTCTGGTGCGGGGTTTTCTATGGGCTTGCCGGGGTGTTCGGCGCGACACTGGCGGCGTTGTTCGCGGCGCTGCCCAAGGAGTTGGTACTGTCCATCGCGGCGCTGGCGCTGTTCGGCTCAATCATCAATGGCTTGAGCATCGCCATGAGCGAAGCCCGGGAACGGGAGGCAGCACTGATCACCTTCATGGTCACGGCATCGGGGTTGACGCTGTTTTCCATCGGTTCGGCGTTCTGGGGGATTGTGGCGGGGGTGTTGACCTTAGTGATCCTGAACTGGCGTAACGATTGATCGTGCCCACGCTCTGCGTGGGCATGCCACCCGTGACGCTCCGCGTCACTGGACGCGGAGCGTCCCTAGAGGCATTCCCACGCGGAGCGTGGGAACGATACCCCCAACCGACAGGCACAAAAAAACCGGCCCCCAAATGGGCTGCCGGTTTCAGACCATCAAGCGACCGGATTGATCGGCTTTTCCGGGTACCAGACGTCCATCAGCGGGCTGACTTCAACGCTGGTCAGCTCAGGACGCGCCTTGAGCCAGGCTTCAACGGCCGCACGCTGCTCTTCGGACACCGAGCCACGCTTCTGCAGGCAAACCAGACCGTAGTCGTCGCCGCCAACATAGCCCAGGCCATTGGCTTCCATGGCTTCTTTCAGGAAAGCGTCGAGGAAAGCGTCAACGGCCTCATCGGCCAGATCTTCTTTGAAATCCAGGTTCAGTTCGAAACCCAGCTCTTGAAATTCATCCACGCACAGTTTTTTGCGCAGACGCTGGGAACGGTTAGTCGCCATTGGAACAATCCTCATAAGTAATAACGGCCGGCACTCTACCAGTTTGGTGCACTGTTTGCCCGCCTGATCGGGTGTGTGGGCCTACCGTCGGTAAAAAATAGCGCCCCGAAGGGCTCAGGCACGGCACAAGCCGTTGCACCTTGGGGCATAATGCCGACACTTTCATGACGTTGAGGGCGTTCATTTTCATGTCCTCGTTTTTTTCCCCCTCGCCCGTAGGGTTTTATTTCAAATGATCAGATCTTTGCGTCCACTGCTTTTGGCCAGCCTTCTTCTTCCCCTGGCCCTGCCCGCATCCACCAGCGCCGCCACTATCAACACGGCCCTTACGCCCAATGTGCAAAAGGCCCTCAAGAACAGCAAGCTGCAAAACAACGCCTTGTCCCTGGTGATGATCCCGCTCAACGGCCCTGGCACCCCGACCCTGTACAACGCCGACGTCTCGGTGAACCCGGCCTCCACCATGAAGCTGGTGACCACCTATGCCGCCCTGGAGATGCTGGGGCCCAATCACCAGTGGAAAACCGAGTTCTACACCGACGGCACCCTCAGCGGCGGGATTCTCAACGGCAACCTGTACCTCAAGGGTGGCGGCGACCCCAAGCTGAACATGGAAAAACTCTGGCTGCTGATGCGCGACCTGCGGGCCAATGGCGTGCAACAGGTGACCGGGGACCTGGTGCTGGACCGTGGTTTCTTCATCAAACCGCAGTTGCCTGAATTCAACGACGACGGCAACGACAAGAACAAACCGTTCCTGGTCAAGCCCGACTCCTTGCTGGTCAACCTCAAGGCCCTGCGTTTTGTCGCCCGCAATGACGCCGGCCGGGTGCTGGTGTCGGTGGAGCCGCCGATTGCCAGCATTCGCATCGAAAACCAGGTCAAGGCACTCAACTCCAAGCAATGCACCGGTGGCGTGCGCTACAACCCGGTGCCCCAGGCAGACGGCAGCGTGACCGTGACCGTCGGCGGCCAGCTCGGTGACGGTTGCAGCTCCCAGACTTACCTGGCGCTGCTGGACCACCCCACCTACACCGCCGGAGCGGTGCGGGCGATCTGGAAGGAACTGGGCGGCAGCATTCAGGGCAAGGACCGCCTGGCGGCGACCCCGAGCAGCGCCAAGGTGCTGGCCCGGGCGTTCTCGCCGGACCTGGCGGAGATCATTCGCGACATCAACAAATACAGTAACAACACCATGGCCCAGCAATTATTCCTGAGCCTGGGCGCAGAGTTCCGCAACGAAGCCGACGGTGACGACGCCAAAGCGGCACAGCGGGTGGTACGCCAGTGGCTGGCCAGGAAAGGCATCACCGCGCCGCACCTGGTCATGGAAAACGGCTCCGGCCTGTCCCGCGCCGAAAGGGTGAGTGCCCGGGAAATGGCGGCAATGCTGCAAGCCGCGTGGCGCAGCCCGTACTCCGCCGAATTCATCAGTTCGATGCCCATCGCCGGCACCGACGGCACCATGCGCAAACGTCTCAAGACCACCGCCATGGCCGGCGAAGCGCACGTCAAGACCGGCACCCTGAACACCGTTCGCGCCATCGCGGGCTACAGCCGTGACATCAACGGCAACACCTGGGCCGTCGTGGCGATTCTCAACGATCCGCGGCCATGGGGCGCTTCGTCGGTGCTGGACCAGGTACTGCTGGACCTGTACCGCCAGCCGAAACTGCCGCAGACGGCTTCGGTGCTCTAAACCCGTACCAAATTGAATGTGGGAGCGAGTCTGCTCGCGATGCGTCAGCCAGTGAACAGCGATGTTGAATGGCACACCGTTATCGCGAGCAGGCTCGCTCCCACATCGATCACCGGCGCGAACGCCTACCCCAACTGCACCTCAACCCGATCCCGTCCGGCCTGCTTGGCCGCGTACACCCCCGAGTCGGCCCGCAGCAGCAGCGCATCCGCCCCCTCCCCGACCCGCCAGGTGGCGATACCGAAGCTGGCCGTGATGACACCCACGTCCTCGATCGGCGCGCTGCGCAGCCCTTCCCACAACCCTGTGGCCAAGGCCTGGGCACTTTCGCCGTCGGTGTCCGGGCATAACACCACGAACTCTTCACCGCCCAGCCGACAGAACACGTCGGTACGTCGCAGCCGCTGGGTGATGCGCTGGCAAACCGCCTGCAACACCCGATCGCCCACTGCATGACCATGCTGATCGTTGATGCGCTTGAAGTGATCGATGTCGAGCATGATGACCGCCAACTCGCCGGTGCCCCGCTCCACCCGCGCCATCTCCGTGGTCAGGCGCTCCTGGAAATAGCGCCGGTTGCGAATACCTGTCAGGGCGTCGGTCACTGACAAGGCTCGCAGTTCTTCTTCCACCCGCTTGAGATCGGAAATGTCGGAAATATAACCGTGCCACAACACCCCGCCGCCTGGCAGCTCCTCAGGCGTGGCCTCGCCGCGCACCCAACGCAACCCCCGCTGCGGCAGCTGCAGGCGATACTCCTCGCGCCATGGGCTCAGGGTGTCGGCCGAAGTGCGGATCGATCTGCGCACGCGCGCACTGTCCAGCGGATGGATGCGCGAGAAAATCGATTCGGCGTTGCGCACCAGTGTCTCGGGCTCCAGTTCATAGATATCGCGAATGCCATCACTGGCATAAATCACGCTGAAACGCCCATTGAAATCCATCTTGAACTGGTAGATGCCCCCAGGCACGTGGGCACTGAGCTTTTTCAGCAACAGGTCCCGGGCGGCCAAGGCCTCATGAACGCGCTTGCGTTCGGTGATGTCGATGCAGATCGCCAGATGCCCGACCCACAGCCCCTGATCATCGAGCATCGGTGTCGCCAGCATGTTCACGGTCAGATGGCTGCCATCGCGGCGCACCAGAGTCCATTCCCGGGCCTGCTGGCCACCCTGTTCGCCGCCCTCGACCAACATTGCGTGGCACGTGGGAATCGGTTTGCCATAACGCGCAGCAAGTTGTACGGCCCGGGCCTGGAGCTCGCGCGGCAAGTGAAGGCTTTCGAGGGTCATGCAGTGCAGAACCTCGCCGCTGTCGTAGCCAAGCATCTGCTCGGCGCCCGCATTGAACGTGGTGATCACCCCGCGAAGATCCGTGGCGATGATCGCAACCTGGGTCGCGGCATTCAGCACACCACGCAACTGACCATGAGTGCCCCGCAGTTCCTGCTCACGCTCGCGCAGCTCTCGGGTCCGCAGCTCGACCAACTGCAGGGCCCGCTGTCGCTGGCTGACCAGCACATACAGCAGCGCACTGAGGAGCAGGCTGAGCAAGCCCCCCAATACCACCAGGCTGGCCACCGAGGAAGGGTTGGTGGACAGGAACATGTGACTGGGCCGCAACTCTATCCGATAGTCACGATCGGCCAGGCGCAACAGGCGGGTCGCCGACAAGTCACTTTCGCCCGGTGGATCGAGTGACTCGAACAGCACTTCCTCCCGATCGTCCGTGGACAGGTCCATGACCCGCATCGAAAGGTTGTCCTGACCGGGCGCCGGCAGGCCATCACCCACCAGTTGGCGCATGCTGACGGCAGCCACGACGTAACCGAAAGGTTCCTTGGACCACGCCTTGGAGACCGGCGCGACCAGCAACACCCCGCGGGTGGCGGTGGCGGCCTCTCCCGCCAGGTCCAAAGGTTGCGATACCACTATGGTCTCCCGATGGCGAGCGCGCTCAAGGGTGGCACGGCGCAAGGGATGGGCGAGCAGGTCCAAGCCCCGTGGAGCCTTGAAGGAAGGTTGATTCTGGAGGTACAACACCGGCACGTATTCGTCCCGTTCGGCGGCCAGACGCAAGCCACCGGAGTCGTCCGGCTCACGGATGGAAAACGTATCGCCCCCCTCGGTGCGGGCTTGTTGTTCGAACGATGATCGTTCGTCGCGCAGCACCCGAGGCGCCCAGGCGAACGCCTGAGTGCGCCGCAGCAACGCTTCGGCATAGCCATGGAATTCCCTCTCGGAAACCCCGACCGAATTGGCAAAGAAACGCCTCAGGCTGTCGAGACGTTGCTCCTGGTTCTGAAAACGTTCCTCGATACGGCTAAAGCGTTCATCGGCTTGCAGTTCAAAGCGCTGGCGCAATTGCTGGTCAAACAGATTGGCCATCGCCCAGGTCAGCAAACCGGTCAGGAACGCACCGGCCAGCAGCACCAGCGAAGCCACCAGCCAGGCCGACACATCTTCGCTGATAAAACCCAGGATTCTGGGGCGTACCTGATGCAATGCCATAAATACAACTCAGAAAGGGGCAGGCAGTAGGTACTGCCCTATCCACAGGCTTAAGTTATAGCTATTAGCCATCACTTTGACCAGCACAAAAACGCCTGAAAGCCTTGAGTTTCAAGGCTTTCATGGATCCAATCGGCTACAGGTCAGCGGGCCATGATTTTCCAGGCACGGTGAATCTTGCCATTGCGGGCAAAATCCGGATCGATGGTCTTGGCGGTGATTTCCTCCACCGCGTAACGCTCCGCCAGATTGTCCTCAAGCTGAAACTTGCGGAAGTTGTTGGAGAAGTACAGCACACCACCCGGTGCAAGACGGGCCATGGCCAAGTCCAGCAGTTGGACGTGATCGCGCTGCACGTCAAACACCCCTTCCATGCGCTTGGAATTGGAGAAGGTCGGCGGATCGATGAAGATCAGGTCGTATTCGTCACGACTGGCTTCGAGCCAAGCCATCACGTCGCCCTGCTCCAGGCGATTCTTGTCCGAGAAGCCATTGAGCGACAGATTGCGCCGCGCCCAGTCCAGGTAGGTTTTCGACAGGTCGACACTGGTGGTACTGCGCGCACCGCCCTTGGCGGCGTGGACACTGGCGGTCGCGGTGTAGCAGAACAGATTGAGGAAGCGCTTGCCGGCCGCCTCTTTCTGGATCCGCAGGCGCATCGGCCGGTGGTCGAGAAACAGCCCGGTGTCCAGGTAGTCGGTGAGGTTGACCAGCAGCTTCACGCCGCCTTCGTTGACCTCGGTGAACTTGCCTTGGGTGCTCTGGCGCTCGTACTGCTTGGTGCCGCTCTGCCGCTCGCGACGCTTGATCACCACTCGGCTCTTGTCAACGTTCAGTGCCTGGGGAATCGCCGCCAGGGCGTCGAACAGCCGGGCCGAGGCCTTTTCCGGGTCGATGGATTTTGGCGCGACGTATTCCTGGACGTGAACCCAATCGTGGTACAGGTCGATGGCCATGGAGTATTCCGGCATGTCGGCATCGTAGACCCGGTAGCAGTCCACGCCTTCACGCTTGGCCCATTTACTCAGCAGCTTGAGGTTTTTTTGCAGGCGATTGGCGAACATCTGCCCGCCTTCGCTCAAACGGGCCTGCTCGACCACAGGAGCCGGAGCCGGAGCCGGCTTGATCGGGTTACCGTTCTTGTTGTACTGGCGCTCTTGCGGTACTTCCGGCGCCTGATCGTACTCAGCCAGCTCACGCTCGGCCTGGCGCTGTTCCGGGGTACGACGCTCGCCGGTGACGAACTGATCGGGCAGGACCTTGATCAGCAGCAATTTGCACGGCAAGGCGCCGTTCCAGAACGAATACTGCTTGTGACTGCGAATGCCCATGCGCTTGCCCAGGTCCGGCGCGCCGGTGAACACTGCGGCCTCCCAGTTCAGGCAGGCCTGGCGCAGGCGCTCGCCGAGGTTCTGATAGAGATAGAGCAAGCTGGCTTCGTCGCCCAGACGCTCGCCGTACGGCGGGTTGCAGATCACCAGGCCTTTCTGGTTCTGGTCCGGGCGGGGTTCGAACGTGGCGACTTCCCCCTGATAAATCTTGATCCACTCGCTCAGGCCCGCCCGCTCAACGTTGTTGCGGCCCGGCTGGATCAGCCGTGGGTCGGCTTCGTAGCCGCGAATCCACAATGGTGGCTTGGCCAGGCCGGCAGCGGCACGCTCGGTGGCTTCTTCGTGGAGCTTCTTCCACAACGCCGGCACATGGCCGAGCCAGGCGGTAAAACCCCACTGCTGGCGACGCAGGTTCGGCGCCATGTCGGCGGCGATCATGCCGGCTTCCACCAGGAAGGTACCGACGCCGCACATCGGGTCAGCCAACGCCCCGCCTTCAGCGGCAATACGCGGCCAGCCGGCACGGATCAGGATGGCCGCGGCGAGGTTTTCTTTCAGGGGCGCGGCGCCTTGCTGCAGGCGATAGCCGCGCTGGTGCAGGCTGTGGCCAGAAAGGTCCAGGGAAAGGATCGCTTCGCCGCGGTCCAGGCGCAGGTGGATGCGCAGGTCCGGGTTGAGCTTGTCGATGGATGGCCGCTCGCCTGTCGGGGTACGCAGCTTGTCGACAATGGCGTCCTTGACCTTCAAGGCGCCGAAGTGGGTGTTGTCGATACCCGAGCCGTGGCCGCTGAACTCCACCGCCAGGGTGCCATCGGCGAGCATGTGGTCTTGCCAATCCACATCCAGCACGCCGTGGTACAAGTCTTCGGCATCCTTCATCGGGAAGCGCTTGAGCACCAGCAATACGCGGTTGGCCAGGCGCGACCACAGGCACAGGCGATAAGCCGTTTCCATGTCGGCCATGCCGCGCACGGCCGAGGTGTGCTCACGCGCCTCTTCAAGGCCAAGCCCGACGGCTTCCTCGATCAGCAGGCCTTCAAGACCTTTGGGGCAAGTGAGGAAGAGTTCGAAACGATCGGACATGGGATTTCCAGAGCCTTTGGCTAAGTGGACCGGGCAACGCATTGCCGGGCCGGGTTCAATCAGGTGCTTTTCTCAAGAGCACCCGTGTGGCACGAAAGTGTGCCGTGCCACCCTCGCCGCTCAGGTTAAAAGAGCTTAGAGGCGAGGGCAGATAAAAAATTCTGTGCAACAAATTGTGAAAACTCGACCCTTTCGTCGAATAGTACCCGAGTGCAACGGGGGGACATTCTCATTCGCCTGAGGGCTGCACCCTTCGATGCAGGGCCGATCATACAGGGGTCTTGCCTGAAAGCGGGTGACGAACATCATGTTACTTATCGCCCTAACATCTTTATTGTTACGTGCTTATGACAAAACGATCATTCCATCCATGTGACGCTTTGGTTAGAACTCAACACAGGTTGACGTCGCAACGGCGTCAACACCTTGGCTCGTCACGCCGGCAACGAGCCGCCAACGGCAGAATGATTCTGCCCCGGCCTCGATAGAGGTCGACGCTAAGCAACAGTCAACAAGTGAGGGCAACACCCTATGAGAAGACTTAAGCGTGATCCGTTGGAAAGAGCATTTTTACGCGGTTACCAATATGGCGTTGGTGGTAAATCCCGTGAGCTTTGCCCCTTTACTCTACCGTCGGTACGTCAAGCCTGGATCAATGGCTGGCGAGAAGGACGCGGCGACAACTGGGACGGTATGACCGGCACTGCGGGTATCCATAGACTCAACGAACTTCACGCCGTCGGCTGACACAGGGCTTAACACTCAAGAACTCGACAATTTGATACTCACATCGATTTAACCACGCACGTCCCATCCGGACGGCGGGCTTCGGCCCAGGGGGCTCCTTCGAGGAGCCCTTTTTAATGCCTGGGTTTCATGAACACTGCAAAAAGCTGGGCTGTGAATACAGTTGTGGCGAGGGGATTTAACCCCGCTGGGCTGCGCAGCAGCCCCTCAGAGTGTCAGGTTTAACGAGTGAGCTGTTTGGGGCCGCTTCGCGCCCCAGCGGGGTTAAATCCCCTCGCCACAGTTGAATCGCGTTGCACCTTGAGAATCAACGCAGTGCAGCAATCGCATCCACCGATTCCCGAATCAACGCCGGCCCCTTATAGATAAAGCCCGAATAAATCTGCACCAGGCTCGCGCCTGCGCTGATTTTTTCGGCAGCATGCTTGCCCTCGGTGATGCCACCCGCCGCGATGATCGGCAAGCGCCCCGCCAGTTCGGCGGCCAGCACTTTCACGGTATGGGTGCTCTTGTCCCGCACCGGCGCACCGGACAGCCCGCCCGCCTCGTCGGCGTGTTCCACCCCTTCGACGCCTTCGCGACCCAGCGTCGTGTTGGTGGCAATCACCGCGTCCATTCCGGTGTCGATCAGGGCCTGGGCCACCTGTGCGGTCTCTTCGTCGGTCATGTCCGGGGCGATCTTGATGGCCAGTGGCACATGCTTGCCATGGATCACCGCCAATTCGGCGCGACGTCGAGCCAGGTCAGCCAGCAGTTGCTTGAGCGAATCACCAAATTGCAGGCTGCGCAGCCCCGGAGTGTTCGGGGAACTGACGTTGACGGTCACATAACTGGCGTGGGCGTAGACCTTGTCCAGGCAGATCAGATAATCGTCGACCGCGCGCTCCACCGGTGTATCGAAGTTCTTGCCGATGTTGATGCCCAGCACGCCCTTGTACTTGGCGGCAGCCACACGACCCAGCAAATGGTCGACGCCCAGGTTGTTAAAGCCCATGCGGTTGATGATCGCCTCGGCTTGCGGCAGGCGGAAAATCCGTGGCTTGGGGTTGCCCGGCTGGGCACGCGGGGTGACGGTGCCTATTTCCACGAAACCGAACCCCAACTGGGCAAAACCGTCGATGGCCGCGCCATTCTTGTCCAGACCCGCCGCCAGCCCGACCGGGTTGGGGAACTCAAGCCCCATCACATTCACCGGCAATTTAGCCGGCGCCTTGCACAGCAGACCATTGAGGCCCAAACGTCCACCCGCACCGATCAGGTCCAGGGACAGATCGTGGGAGGTTTCCGGGGAAAGTTTGAACAGCAGTTCACGGGCCAGGGTGTACATGGGCGGCTTGGACTCAGGCGACGAAATGAGGCGGCGATTATAGCCGGGCTACGACGACGCACGCGAGGCGCCTGCACAAAACAGCGGCGATGGCATATGCCTTGCACCACTTGCGTTCATCGGCACCCATGCCAACGACGGAATGAGTGCCACACTGTATTTGAAGGACAACGGCGTCGTCATCCGGCCTTGCAAACGTCCGGATACGGCGCCTTTTTTTGTGGAAAGGTGATGCGCGATGAATGAAGTTCCAGCCAACCCCCTGGCCTGGGTCAACGGCAGCGATGCCCCGGAAAAGAGCGCGATCAATCTTGGCTTCATGGCCTTGAGCGACTGCGCGCCGCTGGTGGTGGCCGCCACCCAGGGCTTTGCCCAGCCTTACGGGCTGACTTTGAACCTCAAGCGCCAAGCGTCCTGGGCCAACCTGCGGGACAAGCTGGTCAGTGGTGAAATCGATGCCGCCCACAGCCTGTATGGCCTGATCTACGCGGTGCACCTGGGCATCGGCGGGGTCGCGCCGACCGACATGGCGGTGTTGATGGGGCTGAACCAGAACGGCCAGAGCATCAACCTTTCCCATGGCTTGCAGGCCCAAGGCGTGACCAGTCCTGAGGCACTGGAACAGCATGTGCACCAAACTCGCCCGAAACTGACTTTCGCCCAGACCTTCCCCACTGGCACCCACGCCATGTGGCTCTATTACTGGCTCGCCGCTCAAGGCATCCATCCGCTGTCGGATGTCGACAGCGTGGTGGTACCGCCGCCGCAAATGATCGCCCACCTGCAGGCCGGACGGATCGACGGGTTCTGCGTGGGCGAGCCGTGGTGCGCCAGTGCGGTAAAACAGAACCTGGGCTTCACCCTGGCGACGACTCAAACCATCTGGCCCGATCACCCGGAAAAAGTCCTCGGCTGCACCCGTGCATTCGTCGAGCAATACCCCAATACCGCCCGCGCACTGGTGATGGCGATCCTGCAAGCCAGTCGCTTCATTGAGCAAAGCACCGAGAACCGCCGCAGCACCGCACAACTATTGAGTGCGCCCGAATACCTGGATGCGCCGTTGGATTGCATCGAGCCGCGCCTGTTGGGGATTTACGCCGACGGGCTGGGCAACAGCTGGCAGGACCCTCACGCGATGCGTTTCCACGGCAACGGCGAAGTGAACCTGCCCTACCTGTCCGATGGCATGTGGTTCATGACCCAGTTCCGCCGCTGGGGCCTGCTGCGTGAAGACCCGGATTACCTGGCCGTGGCACAGCAAGTCCAGCAGCTCAGGCTATACCGTCAAGCCTGCGCGGCACTGGACATCGCCGCCCCCCGCCAGGACATGCGCAGCAGCCAATTGATCGACGGCACCATCTGGGACGGCTCGGATCCGGCCGCTTATGCCAAAAGCTTCAAACTGCACGCTTTGAGCGATGCGGCTCCCCTCTTCGCCAGCCGCTGACAGGAGCCACGACCATGCTGCGTATCCTGCTGATCAACGACACCGCGAAAAAAGTCGGCCGTCTCAAAGCGGCCCTGATTGAGGCCGGGTTCGAAGTCATCGATGAATCCGGATTGACCATCGACCTGCCGGCACGCGTCGAAACAGTGCGTCCGGACGTGATCCTGATCGATACCGAGTCACCCGGACGCGATGTCATGGAGCAAGTGGTGCTGGTCAGCCGCGACCAGCCACGACCGATCGTCATGTTTACCGACGAGCACGACCCGGATGTAATGCGCCAGGCGATCAAATCGGGCGTGAGCGCCTACATCGTCGAAGGCATCCACGCCGCGCGCCTGCAACCGATCCTCGACGTGGCCATGGCCCGCTTCGAAAGCGACCAGGCCCTGCGCGCCCAGCTCCTGGCCCGGGACCAGCAACTGGCCGAGCGCAAACGCATCGAACTGGCCAAGGGCATGCTGATGAAGATGAAAGAATGCAACGAAGAACAGGCCTACACCCTGATGCGCCGCCAGGCCATGAGTCGCCAGCAGAAGCTGATCCAGGTGGCCGAGCAGATCATTGCGATGAATGAGCTGCTCGGCTGAAAGCCTTGCAGCGCCAGACCTGGCGCTATCGCGAGCAGGCTCGCTCCCACAGATCCTGTGGCCACTGGAACTCCAATGTGGGAGCAGGCCCGCTCCCACAGGTTTCATGGCCACTGAAGATCCACTGTGGGAGCGAGCCTGCTCGCGATAGGTCTCACACTGCTCCCCTGTTGGCACAGTTCTCGCTTTAGCAAAGCCACAGGTAACCAACGGCGGTTGCCCCACCTACGACAAAGACGTCGCACACCCTCCTCGCCCCCTGGCGATTCGGGTTGCGGCGTTTTTTTGTTTTGATCCCACAGTCCGGGGTCGGTGGTGCAGCCACAGGCGGCGCACTGCTTCAAGGCACTGACTCATTTCTCGAGACTTTTACAGCTGAGGTGCGCGATGAATTCAAGCTTCTGGAAATCCGGCCACACCCCGACACTGTTCGCGGCCTTCCTCTATTTCGACCTGAGTTTCATGGTCTGGTACCTGCTCGGTCCACTGGCGGTGCAGATCTCTGCCGACCTGCACCTGACCACCCAGCAACGCGGCCTGATGGTGGCTACGCCGATCCTGGCCGGTGCCGTACTGCGCTTGTTCATGGGCCTGCTGGCCGACCGGATTTCACCGAAAACCGCCGGTATGGTCGGTCAGGTGATTGTGATCGGTGCACTGTTCTGTGCCTGGAAACTGGGCATCCACAGCTACGAACAAGCCTTGCTGCTGGGGCTGTTCCTGGGCGTGGCCGGTGCGTCATTCGCCGTGGCCCTGCCGCTGGCCTCCCAGTGGTATCCGCCACAGCACCAGGGCAAGGCCATGGGCATTGCCGGCGCTGGTAACTCGGGCACCGTACTGGCTGCGCTGATCGCACCGGTAATGGCAGTGGCATTCGGCTGGAGCAACGTGTTCGGTTTCGCGCTGATCCCGCTGATCGTGACCCTGATCCTCTTCGCCTGGCTGGCCAAGAACGCTCCCGAGCGGCCAAAAGCCAAATCCATGGGCGACTACCTCAAGGCCCTGGGCGACCGGGACAGCTGGTGGTTCATGTTCTTCTACAGTGTGACCTTCGGCGGCTTCATCGGCCTGGCCAGCGCACTGCCCGGCTACTTCAACGACCAGTACGGCCTGAGCCCGGTGACCGCCGGTTACTACACCGCCGCTTGCGTCTTCGGGGGCAGCCTGATGCGTCCACTGGGCGGCGCCCTGGCGGATCGTTTCGGTGGCATTCGCACCCTGTTGGGCATGTACACCGTGGCCGCTGTCTGCATCGCGGCAGTGGGCTTCAATCTGCCAAGCTCCTACGCGGCCCTGGCCCTGTTCGTCTGCACCATGCTCGGTTTGGGTGCGGGCAACGGCGCGGTATTCCAACTGGTGCCACAACGCTTCCGTCGCGAGATCGGCGTGATGACCGGATTGATCGGCATGGCCGGCGGCATCGGCGGTTTCGCCCTGGCGGCAGGCATGGGCGCGATCAAGCAAAGCACCGGCAGCTATCAACTGGCACTGTGGTTGTTCGCCAGCCTCGGCGTCCTGGCCTGGTTCGGCCTGTACGGCGTCAAGCGTCGCTGGAGGACCACCTGGGGTTCGGCCGCTGTCACCGCGGCTCGGGTATAAATAGCCTCCATGAGCCTGCAACTGAGTTTTGCCGAAGCCAGTGCCATTGGCCCTCGGGAAGAAAACCAGGACGCCCTGCGCCTGGTGACCCCGGCGCCGGCCCTGGCCGCGAGCAAGGGGTACCTGTTCGCCATCGCCGACGGTGTGAGCCAATGCGCCGATGGCGGGCTGGCCGCCCGTTCGACCTTGCAGGCCCTGGCCCTGGACTACTATTCCACGCCGCAAACCTGGGGTGTGGCCCAAGCGCTGGACCGGCTGTTATTGGCACAGAATCGCTGGCTGCAAGCCAACGGTGGCGGGCAACCGCTGCTCACCACCGTCAGCGCGCTGGTCCTGCGGGGCCGGCGCTTCACCCTGGCCCACGTGGGCGATTGCCGGGTCTACCGCTGGCACGACAATCATCTGCAGCGGGTCAGTGAGGATCACGTCTGGGAACAACAGGGCATGCAGCACGTGCTCAAGCGTGCCCTGGGGCTGGATCAGCACCTGATCCTGGACTTCCTCGATGGCGAACTGCGCACCGACGAGACCTTCGTACTGCTCAGCGATGGCGTCTGGGCGGTTCTGGGGGACACGGCCATCGCCGGTATCCTTCGCGACCAGCCGGACCTGGACATTGCCGCGCAAACCCTGGTCAACGCTGCGCACCTGGCCGGCAGCCAGGACAACGCCAGCGCACTGCTGGTGCGGGTCGATGCGGTGGGCGAAGCGAGCATTGGCGATGCGCTGGCCCAGTTGCAGCAATGGCCCCTTCCCCCGGCATTGAAACCGGGGCAAGTGTTCGAGGGCTGGCAGATCGAAAGCCTGCTCGGCCAGAGCCAGCAATCGTTGCTCTACCGGGTACACGATGGCCAGGGCCAACCATGGTTGCTGAAAACCTTGCCGGGGCATCTACGGGACGATACTCAGGCCGGGCAGTCGTTGCTGTCGGAAGAGTGGTTCCTCAGGCGGGTCGCCGGGAGGCAGTTTCCGGAAGTCCACGGCGTTGCCCAGCGTCAGCATTTGTACTACGTCATGCGGGAATATTCGGGCAAGACCCTGGCCGAGCTGTTCAACCAGGGCGGCCCGTTGCCTCTGCCCCAGTGGCAGGACCTGGCGCAGCGGCTGGTGCACGCGGTGGGCCTGTTGCATCGAAGACAGATCTTTCACCGCGATATCAAGCCGGAGAACCTGCACCTGGGCGAGGATGGGGAACTGCGCTTGCTGGATTTCGGACTGGCGTATTGCCCGGGATTGTCCGAAGACCAGGCTAACGTGCTGCCCGGCACGCCCAGCTATATCGCCCCGGAAGCCTTCGGGGGTGCGCCGCCGACGGCGCAACAAGACTTGTATGCGGTCGGCGTGACTTTGTATTTCCTGCTCACCGGGCACTATCCCTACGGCGAAATCGAGGCGTTCCAGCGACCGCGCTTTGGCATACCGGTCAGTGCCCATCGCTATCGACCGGACCTGGCCGAATGGCTTGGGCAAAGCCTGGAGCGTGCCGTGGCGGCGGATCCTGGGCAACGGTTTGAAACCGCCGAGGAATGGCTGTTACTGCTGGAACAGGGTGAACGGCGCAGCTTGAGCGTCAGGCCTCGGCCGCTACTGGAAAGGGAGCCGCTGAAGGTCTGGCGCACATTGGCGCTGGTGTCTTTGGTGGTGAATCTGGTGCTGCTGTATTTAGCGTTTCATGGCTGAAACCCAGTCGCGTCTATCGCGAGCAGGCTCGCTCCCACAGGTTTTGTGTCCACCACAGATCCAATGTGGGAGCGAGCCTGCTCGCGATGGCGGCCCGATGGTCCCTGCAACTGCGCCTGCGGGACGCTCCATTACCGGGCAACACGCTTTGATTCGGTGCAATAAATCTCGCTCCAATCCGCACAACCCGCCTCCCCTCCAATAAATCCGCGCCCTCAAGCCAGTTGGCACAACCACTGCATAACCTCTCTCACCATACATAAAGCAACGCCTCCAACGATGAGGGCGGTGCTTCCCGAGAGAACGGGACAAGGACAAAGGCGTCCTCGCTAGGCAACTAGCGGGACGCCTTTTTTTGTTTTCGTAAAAATATCGAGCCAGTCCGAGCACCGTGATGAACCGGGCCTGAGCTTGCGGAGAACCCTGATGAAGAAACTCAAACTGGTGATGATCGGCAACGGCATGGCCGGGGTTCGAACCCTCGAAGAACTGCTCAAGCTGAGCAATGAGCTATACGACATCACGGTGTTCGGCGCCGAGCCTCATACCAACTACAACCGCATCCTGCTCTCGCCCGTGCTCGCCGGGGAGCAGACGTTTGAAGAGATCGTGCTCAACGACCTGAGCTGGTACCTGGACAACAACATCAAGCTGCTGCTCAACCGCAAGGTCGTGGAGATCGACCGAGTCAAGCGCCGGGTCATCGCCGAGGACGGCAGCGAAGCCGAATACGACCGTCTGCTGATCGCCACAGGCTCCACGCCATTCATCCTGCCGATTCCCGGCAACACCCTGGAGGGCGTCATTGGCTACCGCGACATCGCCGACACCCAGGCGATGATCAACACCGCCAAGACCCACAAACACGCCGTGGTGATCGGCGGCGGGCTGCTCGGCCTGGAAGCCGCCAACGGCTTGAAACTGCGGGGCATGGACGTGACAGTGGTGCACCTGGGTGAATGGCTGCTGGAGCGTCAGTTGGACAAGACCAGCGGTCAGTTGCTGCAAACCGCCCTGGAAAATCGCGGGCTGAAATTCCGCCTGAGCGAACAAACGCAAGCCCTGCACGACGCCGGCAATGGCCGGGTCGGCTCGGTGCAATTCAAGAACGGTGACATCATCCCGGCCGATCTGGTGGTGATGGCCGCCGGTATCCGCCCCAATACCGAACTGGCGGAAAAGTCCGGCATCCCTTGCAACCGCGGGATTCTGGTCAACGACACGATGCAAACCTACGACCCGCGCATCTATGCCATCGGTGAATGCGCCAGCCACCGTGGAACCGCCTACGGCCTGGTGGCACCGCTGTTCGAGCAAGCCAAGGTCTGTGCCAACCACCTCGCGCAACTGGGCTTCGCCACCTACAAGGGTTCAGTGACCTCGACCAAACTCAAAGTCACCGGCATCGACCTGTTCTCCGCCGGGGACTTCATGGGCGGCGAAGGCACCGAGACCATCACCCTTTCCGACCCGATTGGTGGCGTCTACAAAAAACTGGTGATCAAGGATGACGTGCTGGTCGGCGCCTGTCTGTACGGCGATACGGCAGACGGTGGCTGGTATTTCCGTCAGATCCGTGAGAACCACACCATCAGCGAGATCCGCGATCACCTGATGTTTGGGGAAAACGCCCTGGGAGACGTAGGACACCAGGGCCAGGACAAAGCCATGAACATGGCCGACACCGCCGAAGTCTGCGGCTGCAACGGCGTGTGCAAGGGCACCATTGTCAAGGCGATCCAGGAGCATGGGCTGTTCAGCGTCGATGATGTGAAAAAACACACCAAGGCCGCCAGTTCCTGTGGCTCCTGCGCCGGTTTGGTGGAGCAGATCCTGATCAACACCGTGGGCGGCGCGGCGGACGTCAAACCGAAAAGCGAAAAAGCCATCTGCGGTTGCAGCGATCTCAACCACGGGCAGATTCGCCAGGCGATCCGCGACCAGCATCTGCTGACCATCGCCGCAACCATGAGCTACCTGAACTGGCGCACCCCAAACGGCTGCGCCACCTGCCGCCCGGCGCTCAACTACTACCTGATTTCCACCTGGCCCGGCGAAGCGCACGACGATCCGCAGTCGCGCCTGATCAACGAGCGTGCCCACGCCAACATCCAGAAAGATGGCACTTACTCCGTCGTCCCGCGGATGTGGGGTGGCGTGACCAATCCGTCTGAGTTGCGGCGCATTGCCGATGTGGCCGACAAATACAACGTGCCGATGGTCAAGGTCACCGGCGGCCAGCGTATCGACTTGCTAGGGATCAAAAAGCAGGATCTACCCGGAGTCTGGAAAGACCTGGACATGCCGTCCGGCCACGCTTATGGCAAATCCATCCGCACCGTAAAAACCTGCGTAGGCAGCGAATTCTGCCGTTTTGGCACGCAGAACTCCACCCAATTGGGAATCGAGCTGGAGCACGACCTCTTCAACATGTGGTCGCCCCACAAAGTGAAGCTGGCCGTTTCCGGTTGCCCCCGCAACTGCTCGGAAGCGGGCATCAAAGATGTCGGCATTATCGGCGTCGATTCCGGCTGGGAGATGTACATCGGCGGTAACGGCGGGATCAAGACTGAGGTCGCCGAATTCTTCGTCAAACTCAAGACCGCCGAAGAAGTGCGCGAATACAACGGCGCATTCCTGCAGTTGTACCGCGAAGAAGCCTTCTACCTCGAACGCACCGTGCACTACATGCAACGGGTCGGCATGGAGCACATCAAGAAAGCGGTACTTGAAGATCCGCAACGACGCAAAGCCTTGCATGACCGCCTGAAGTTCTCCCTGTCGTTGGAACAGGACCCATGGAAAGAACGCCTGGAACAGCCCCAGCTGAAGAAAGAGTTTGAAGTCATCACCGTGAAAAACCTGGAGGTACCGGCATGAACTGGCTGGATATCTGCGCACTGGAAGAGATCAACGCCCTGGGCTCGCGCATCATCAATGGCCCGAAAGGCGATATCGCGATTTTTCGTACCAGCGACGATGAGGTTTTCGCACTCGATGACCGCTGCCCGCACAAGGGTGGCCCGCTGTCCCAGGGGTTGATCTATGGCAAGCGCGTGGCCTGCCCGCTGCACAACTGGCAGATCGACCTGGAAACCGGCCAGGCCCAGGCCCCGGATGTGGGTTGCGCTCATCATCATGCGGCGCGGGTCGAAAACGGCCGGGTGATGCTGGCATTGCGGGAAGCAAGCTGATGAGCCGTCAAACCACCGCCTCGACCTGCTGTTATTGCGGGGTCGGTTGCGGCGTGCTGATCGAACATGACGACGAGCGTATCCTCGGCGTCAGTGGCGATCCCGCCCACCCGGCCAACTTCGGCAAACTGTGCAGCAAGGGTTCGACCCTGCACCTGACCGGCGACCTCGCCGCGCGCGCCTTATATCCCGAACTGCGCCTGGGCAAGGGCCTGTCCCGCGCCCGCACCGATTGGGACAGCGCGCTGGATCACGCGGCCAGCATCTTCGCCGATACCATCGCCGAACACGGCCCCGACAGCGTGGCGTTCTACATCTCCGGGCAACTGCTGACCGAGGACTACTACGCCTTCAACAAACTCGCCCGGGCACTGGTGGGCACCAACAACATCGACAGCAATTCCCGGCTGTGCATGTCCTCGGCGGTGGTGGGTTACAAGCGCAGCCTCGGTGCCGACGCCCCGCCCTGCAGCTATGAAGACCTGGAGCTGAGCGACTGTGTGATGATTGTCGGCAGTAACATGGCCTACGCCCATCCGATCCTGTTTCGCCGCCTCGAGGACGCCAAGTCCCGCCGACCACAGATGAAAATCATCGTCATCGACCCACGGCGTACCGACACCTGCGACCTTGCCGACCTGCATCTGGCGATCCTGCCGGGCACCGATGTCGCCTTGTTCCATGGGATTTTGCACCTGTTGTTGTGGGAAGACTGGGTCGACCGCGGCTTCATCAAGGCCCACACCGAAGGCCTGGCGGACCTCAAGAACCTGGTGCGCGACTACACCCCGGCCATGGTCGCCCAGATCTGCGGCATCAGCGTCGAGCAACTGCACCAGTGCGCCGAATGGGTCGGCACGTCGCCCAGCTTCCTGTCGTTGTGGTGCATGGGCTTGAATCAGTCCACCGCCGGCAGTGCGAAGAACAGCGCGTTGATCAACCTGCACCTGGCCACCGGCCAAATCGGCCGGCCGGGCGCCGGGCCCTTCTCGCTGACCGGTCAGCCCAATGCCATGGGCGGTCGGGAAACCGGTAGCTTGTCGAACCTGCTGCCGGGTCATCGCGACGCCGCCAACGCCGAACATCGCGCCGAAGTCGCCCGCTACTGGGGTGTTGAACAATTGCCCGCGACCACGGGTTTGAGCGCCATCGAACTGTTCGAACAGGTTCGCAGTGGCAAGATCAAGGCACTGTGGATTGCCTGCACCAACCCCGCGCAGTCGATGCCTGACCAGACGGCGGTCCGGGAAGCCCTGCAAGCCTGTCCATTCGTGGTGCTGCAAGAGGCCTTCCGGACCACCGAAACCGCCGCGTTTGCCGACCTGCTGCTGCCAGCGGCCAGTTGGGGCGAGAAAGAAGGGTCGGTGACCAACTCCGAACGGCGTATTTCCCACGTCCGCCGGGCGATTGCCGCACCGGGTGAGGCACGGCCGGACTGGGCAATTACCGTGGATTTCGCCCAACGCCTGGAGAAACGCCTGCGCCCGGGTCAACCCAGCCTGTTCGCCTTTGAAACCCCGGCCCAGTTGTTCGATGAATACAAGCAACTGACCCGTGGCCGCGACCTGGACTTGTCCGGTATCAGCCATGCCCTGATCGATCAACTCGGTCCTCAGCAATGGCCCTTCCCGCAAGGCGCCAGCAGCGGAACACCGCGCCTGTATCTGGACGGGATTTTTCCTACCGACAATGGCCGCGCGCGGTTTGTCGCAGAACCGTATCGCGCCGCCAAAGAGTTGCGCGACGCCCGCTACCCATTGACCCTCAACACGGGTCGCCTGCGGGACCAATGGCATGGCATGAGCCGCACCGGCACCGCCGCGCAATTGTTCGGTCATGTGAACGAAGCCGTGCTCAGCCTGCACCCTGACGAACTGCTTCGCCATCGCCTGCAAGCCGGTGACCTGGTCAGCCTCAAGAGCCGTCGTGGCGCCGTGATCGTGGCGGTGGACAGCGACGACAGCGTGCGCCCCGGGCAGGCGTTTCTGCCCATGCACTGGGGCGACCGCTTTCTCAAGGGTGGGGTCAATACCCTGACTCAACCGGCCTTCGACCCCCTGTCAAAACAGCCGGAACTCAAACACAGCGGCGTGCGCCTGGAACCGGTGAACCTGCCCTGGCAGCTTTTCGCCCTGGTCGAAGGCGATGTTCAACAGCACTTGGAGACTTTGCGACCACTGTGTGAGGCGTTTGCCTACGTCAGCCTGAGCCTGACTGGGCGCGAACGTCCCGCGTTGCTGATTCGCGCGGCCAGCGCCGTCGCCCCCGAACCGCAGTTGCTGCAGGCGATCGACGAGCAATTGGGGCTGATCGAAGGGCCGGTGCTGGCCTATGACGACCCGCGTCGTTCCATCGGTAAACGGGTGCGAATCGAGAACGGTCGCATCACCGCCATTCGCCTGGCCGGCGAAACCCTGGCCCGCCACTGGCTGCAAAACCTCTGGCTGGAAGGCCGCGCCGATGAGCAGTTGCGGCGCTGGCTGCTGGCGCCTTTGAGCGCCCCACCAGGCAATGCCGGCGCCGCCGTTGGCGGCAGCAAAACACTGTGCAACTGCATGAACGTCAGCCAGCGTGCGATCTGCGCCGGCATTGAACGTGGCCTGGACTTGCAGGGGCTGAAACAGGAACTGGGCTGCGGCACGCAATGCGGCTCCTGTGTACCGGAAATCAAACGCCTGCTGGTTGCCACCGCGCAACCGGTGGCCGCTGTCTCGTGAGGAAAACACTATGAACGCAAAAGTCTGGCTGGTGGGTGCAGGTCCTGGCGACCCTGAATTGCTGACCCTCAAAGCCGTGCGCGCCTTGGGCGAAGCCGACGTGGTGTTGATCGACGATCTGGTCAACGATGCGGTGCTGGAGCACTGCCCTGGCGCGCGGATCATCGCCGTCGGCAAGCGCGGCGGATGCCGTTCCACGCCACAGGCTTTTATCCATCGGCTGATGCTGCGTTATGCCCGTCAGGGCAAATGCGTGGTACGCCTCAAGGGCGGCGACCCGTGCATCTTCGGCCGGGGCGGCGAAGAGGCGCAGTGGCTGCGCGAGCATGGCGTCGAAGTGGAACTGGTCAATGGCATTACGGCCGGCCTCGCGGGTGCGACGCAATGTGATATTCCGCTGACGCTGCGTGGGATTGCCCGGGGCGTGACGCTGGTCACCGCCCACACCCAGGACGGTAGCAGCCTGAACTGGCAAGCCCTGGCACAAAGCGGGACCACCTTGGTGGTGTACATGGGGGTGGCGAAACTGAGCGAGATCCGCGAGCAACTGCTGGCCGGAGGCCTGGCGGCGGACACGCCGGTGGCGATGATTGAAAATGCCTCTCTGCCCCATCAGCGCGACTGTCGCAGTGACCTGACCTCGATGGAGGCCGATGCAGGCGCATTTCAACTCAAGAGCCCGGCGATCCTGGTGATTGGCGAGGTGGCCAGAGCTGCTGAGCTGGCAGGCGCGCAACCGGCCTGGGTCCAGGCTTCGGCGCTATAGCACAGACACCAGCAAACCTGTGGGAGCGAGCCTGCTCGCGATGGCGGTGGATCAGCAACATTGATGCTGACTGACACACCGCCATCGCGAGCAGGCTCGCTCCCACAGTTTTTTGTGTTTCTCCAGCCCCGCCCCTGATTTTCATAAATCGCAGGCAAAGAAAAGCCCGGCCTAAGCCGGGCTTTTCCAAAGCTGTGGGCTAATTACTTAGCTTCGGCTTCAACCTGCGCTTCTACGCGACGGTTAACAGCACGGCCAGCGTCAGTAGCGTTGTCGGCAACTGGGCGGGATTCGCCGTAGCCAACAGACTGAACGCGGGACGATTCAACACCGTACTGGTTGGTCAGGACTTGCTTAACGGCGTTTGCACGACGCTCGGACAGAGCCTGGTTGTAAGCGTCAGGACCGACGGAGTCAGTGTGACCTTCAACAGTAGTGGTGGTGGATGGGTACTGCTTCATGAAATCAGCCAGGTTCTTGATGTCGCCGTAGCTGTTTTCTTTAACGACCGACTTGTCGAAGTCGAACTTGACGTCCAGCTCAACACGTACGACTTCAGCAACAGCTGGGCAGCCATCAGCGTCAACGGTTACGTTGGCTGGGGTGTCAGGGCACTTGTCGACGTTGTCGCACACGCCATCGTTGTCGCTGTCGGAGCAGACTTCAGCCGGAGCTGGAACTGGAGCAGCAGCAGGCTTGGAGCCGCCACCGAAGTTCACACCGATACCGACGCTTGGAGCCCACTCGGTGTCGCCCTGGTCGATGTTGTACTGAGCTTCAACGCCGGCACGGGCGTAGAAGTTGTCAGTGAAGTACAGCTTGGCACCGCCGCCAACGTTGGCGAAGGTGGAGCCGTTGCGACCGCTACGGCCGTTCTGACCGATGCTCTGATCGGAGAAACCAGCCGATACGTAAGGACGCAGCATGTCGCCTGGGTTGTTGAAGTGGTACAGAGCGTCCAGAGCGGTGTTGGAGCCCTTGATGTTACGACCGTCTTCGGCACGTGCGTTGTGCACTTCGTCGTAGGCCAGACGCAGTTCTACGTCGTCGGTCAGGAAGTAACCAATCGAGCCGCCGAACAGGTTGCCGTTGTTCTTGAAGTCGCGAGCGCTGTCGAACATTTCTTTCTTGGCGAAGCCTTCGATTTCAACTGCGCCTTGGCCTTGTGCCAGAGCGCCGAACGAAGTGGCAGCAATCAAAGAACCAATGGCAAAGCCCAAGGTGTTTTTCAGTTTCATCCGTTAAATCCCCATCTGGTGATTGTAAAGCAGTCCCGCAAACCGGGGGACAACTCGGCGACAAGTCTATCAGAACTTGCCTACACGTAAGAGATATTTGCGCCGAACTAAGTTTCAGCAATACCCGCAAATTTCTCACGCAATTTATCAAGAGCGCGCTTGTAACGCATTTTTGTCGCGCTCAACCCCATGTGCATTATGTCTGCGATCTCTTGGAATTCCAGCTCTGCGACAAATCGTAGCACCAGAATTTCCCGGTCGATCGGGTTCACATGGACAAGCCAGCGATCCAGCCCACCCTTTTCCTCTGGTTTGGGCGCCTTTTCTTCAGACGCTTCCTCCAGAGGATCCAGGCTCAAAGCATCCATCAAGCGACGCTTTCGCCGTTCCTTGCGGTACTGCGTGATGCATTCGTTGTACGTGATGCTATAGAGCCATGTCTTGAACTTCGATTTCCCCTCGAAGTTCTTCAGGCCATACAGCACCTTCAACATCACCTCCTGACAGACATCGTCAGCATCACGATCGTTCCCCAGATAACGCGCACAAACGTTAAATAATGTTCTCTGGTAACGGCGCATCAATTCTTCGTAAGCACGCGTTACGTGGAAAAGTTCCGTATGCGCGCGCGCGACCAACTCCTCATCGGAGAGATCACGGGGGTCGTAGCGCGTGGATAGCGATTGGGGTTTGTTCAAAACAAGTCGGGCCGACAGTCTAGGTCAATGTGCGCCGCAGCCTGCGTTAACGGGCATTTTGCGGCGGCATACATTAGCAGGGTTTGCCGGGTTAGCGGCTACTCACATGCTGTTCCAGTAGGATCCGATTGGAGAGCGATACCAATTCACCCTCCTCGGTCAGCAATGTGGTCTTCACCGTGCCGATCTCTTCGATCTGGCCTTCGACCTCGCCAACACGCACTTGTTGCCCAACCTCATACAATTCACGCACATAGATTCCCGCAAGAATCTGGCCGGCGATTTCCCGGCTTCCCAACCCCATTGCCAGCGCAACCGCCAGACCAACGGTAATCAATACGATGACGATCACATGGTTGAGCAGGTCAGTCTTGACCTCCAACTGGCTGATCGCGACCGAAATACTGATGATGATCACCAGGCCCTGGGCAATTCGCCCCAAGCCCTGGGCGTAGTCAAGCCCGACACCTTCGGCCGCGCCGCGCACCAGCCCGTTGGCCAATTGCGCCAGCAGAACGCCCACCAGCAATACCAGCGCGGCACCGAAAACCTTCGGCAAATACAGCGCAAGCATATCGAGCGTAGCTGAAACTCGCTCAAGGCCCAGGGATTCAGCGGCAGAAACCAGGAAAATCAGCAGAACGAACCAGTAGACGATCTTGCCGACCAAGGTCGAGATCGGAACCTGAATGCCACCGCGCGACAGCAGCTTGGTCAGGCCGGTGCCGCCCATCAGGCGGTCGAGCCCCAATTTGGCGAGCAGTTTTGAAAGCAGGGTGTCCAGCAGCTTGGCCACCACGAACCCCAACAACAGCACCACCAGGGCGCCGAAGAGGTTGGGGATGAAATTAGCCACCTTGGTCCACAACGCGGTCATTGCCGTGACGAGGCTCTGGGTCCAGAGATCAAGTTCCATATTCAATCAGCCTTATCAGCGGTGCGAGTAACAGGTTTACGACGGGAAACCGGCGAAACGTGGGCCGACCCGTTATTCAGGGCGATCATCAGCGCGGGCAACCAGCGGCCCAGCAGGCTGAACAGATCGCCGGCGCCAACCTGGCGGTTGGCGGTTTTCAGTACACGTCCCAGGCATGCATCGTCGTCCCGGCTGGACGGCGAAGCCTTGAGCATGTCGCGCAAAGACTGTTCAAACGGATCGTGCATACGCACCTCTCGTGATGTCTGTGAAAGACGCGATCAAATTTCGGCAGGTCACATGGCGCCCCGTCAAACCCAGCGCAAACGGCGGAACAGCCACCACTGACCGAGGGCCACGCCGACCATCAACAGGCATGCAACCAGGAAGCCATAAGGGCTTTCGGAGAACGGAATACCGCCGACGTTGATGCCCAAAAGACCGGTGAGAAAACTCATCGGCAGAAAAATCCCGGTGATGATGCCGAAGCGGTACATGGTGCGATTCATACGCACCGACAGACGCCGGTCCTCGGCCTCCAGCACAAGCCCCACGCGCTCTCGGGTCAATTCCAGCTCTTCGAGGTAGCGGGTCAGGCTGTTGTTCAATTCATTCCAGTAATCGCCATCATCCTCGACAAACCACGGCAGTTTGAGCCGTGTCATCTGGCCGAAAATATCCCGCTGGGGGGCCAGGAACCGCTTCAGCCCGGCCGCCCTTCTGCGAATGTGCAAAATGGCATCATGCTCGGGGGTATACCGTTCGTCGGTATCAATCTTTTCTTCTTCGCTATCGACGATTTCCGAGAGCTGGGTGACCAGATCCTGCACCTTGTTGGTCAGGTACTGCGCCATATAAAGGATGAGTTCCGACGCAGTCCTTGGCCCCTCGCCCTCGGCCAGTTGCGTCAACAGTTCATCGGTGGCGCGCAACGGACGCAGGCGCAGGGAGATCACTCGCTGGGGGGACGCGAAGATCCGCACCGACACCATGTCCTCCGGTTCTGCGCCCGGATTGAGGTTGACGCCGCGCAGAAACAGCAGCAGTTCGGCGTTGGGCAGCGGCAACAGGCGCGGCCGGGTGTTCTCCTCCAGCAGCAGGTCGCAGTTGAATTCGCTCAGGCCACTGGACTTGCGCAGCCAGGTGTGGGTTTGCGGATGACTGCGATCCCAGTGCAGCCACAAGCTTTCGTGGGCCTGTAACTGCAAATCGTCGAGTTCTGTCCGGGCTATCGAACGCGCGCCACCATTACCGTCCAGCACCAGGGCATGCACCAGCCCCCATTGCGCGTTTTCTTCCTCGAACATCCTCATCCCTTATGGCTTTGACGCTTCATTCAGGCATTTTCAGCGGGCTGGGCGACACAATCACGCCGTTGTTGTCCGCATAGACATACTCGCCTGGACGAAACGTCACGCCGGCAAAGGTCACCGCGACATTGAGATCGCCGATGCCCCGCTTGTCGGTTTTCATCGGATGGCTGGCCAGGGCCTGGACACCAAGGTCTGTCTGGGCAATGACGTCGACGTCGCGGATGCAACCGTAAATCACCAGCCCTTCCCAGCCGTTTTTCGCGGCTTTTTCGGCCAGCATGTCACCCAGCAATGCCCGGCGCAGTGAGCCGCCGCCATCGACCACCAACACTTTGCCGTTGCCCTTGAGTTCCACCTGCTCCTTGACCAGGGAGTTGTCCTCGAAGCACTTGATGGTCACGATTTCGCCGCCGAAGGAATCGCGGCCACCGAAATTGCTGAACATCGGCTCCAACACTTGCACCAACTCCGGGTAGGCGTCGCACAGGTCGGGCGTGAGGTAATGGTTCATTGAACAACTCCTGTAAAGGCTGGAACGTCAGGCTGAGTGAGCAACCGTTTGTGACCGGAACCGCGTATCGCGTCATATCTTAGCCGCAAGCCGACAAGAGCGAAATGCCCTTGTCAGAGCCTTCGCTTCAAACCGCTTCGGCCAGCCTGGATGGATCCGCCAGTAGCGGTGCATGCTGATCTGCCAGCCAACGCGCCACCAGCGGCCAGACCTCAGCATGGGCCGCTTTGCTGACCAGCATCTCGACATGGCCGAAATCGTCGGTAAAGCCCTGCTCCCGACCCAGGCAGACAAACTGCTTGTGCGCAGAGCCGACCTGCTCGAAGAGTTTGCGGCAAGCCCAGGTCGGATCCTGCTGGTCGCCGGCCGCGCTCACCGCCAGTATCGGCACCTGCACATCGGCCAGCCCCGCCCACCAGTTCTTCTGCGCATCACCAAAACGCCCGAACAGGCCATACCAGCGCATGCTCTCCAGCGCCAGGCCGATGGGCTCGTCCTCCGGGCCGCGCTTGAGCCGCGAACCGGACAACTGGGCAAAACGCTTGAGAATGAAACGTCCGCTCCATTCCACCGGCGGGATCTTCAGCGGCCAATAGGTGCGGCTGACCTGGGTGCCAAAAAACGCCGCCGAAGCCACCGCCGGCTCGCCCAGATAGTGACCGCCCAACGCCGCCGCCAGGGTGATGCCGCCCAAAGAGTGGCCGATCCAGTGTGGCACCTGCCCGCTCTGCTCACGCACAAAAGCACCGATGGCCGGCAGGTCGTAACGAGCGTAATCGGCCACGCGGTTCTTGCGGTAGTCGTGATTGCGCTGGGACAGGCCATGACCGCGCATTTCGGGAATCCACACGTCAAAGCCCAGCCGCGCAAGATAGGCCCCCAGTCCCAGGCCCTTAGGCGAATACCAGAAGCGCCGGTTGGAAAAACTGCCGTGCAGCAGGATCACGGGAACGCCGCGAACCTCGCTGCCGTCGGCCATGCCCAGTCGGGTGACGGCCAGTTCAACGCTGTAGTCCGGGCTGTTGCCGGGCTTCAGACGATAGACGTCTTCGCTCAGATCACCACGCCGCTCGGCGCTGATCAGGGCGACAGGAAAAAGGTTGCTGCTGCTTTGCATAATGCTCTTGCACAAAAAAAAGACGACTGTGGGAGCGAGCTTGCTCGCGATTGCGGTGGATCAGCAAAAATAATCTTGGCTGACACTCCGCTATCGCGAGCAAGCTCGCTCCCACAAAGGTTACCCGGCTTACATCACCGGTGAGGCCCCTTCACTCAATCAGACTGCAGCCTGACCTTCAGCCAGGAAGAACCAGGTCTCCAGCACGGAGTCGGGGTTCAACGAAACGCTTTCGATGCCCTGCTCCATCAGCCACTTGGCCAGATCCGGGTGGTCCGAAGGGCCCTGACCGCAGATGCCGATGTACTTGCCGGCCTTGTTGCAGGCGGCAATGGCATTGGCCAGCAGCTTTTTGACCGCCGGGTTCCGCTCGTCGAACAGGTGCGCGATGATGCCGGAGTCACGGTCCAGGCCCAGGGTCAGCTGGGTCAGGTCGTTGGAGCCGATGGAGAAACCGTCGAAGAATTCAAGGAATTCTTCAGCGAGGATCGCGTTGGACGGCAGCTCGCACATCATGATCACGCGCAGGCCGTTGTCACCACGGGCCAGGCCGTTTTCCGCCAACAGATCGACAACCTGGCTCGCTTCGCCCAGGGTGCGCACGAACGGCACCATGATCTCGACGTTGGTCAGGCCCATCTCGTTGCGCACACGCTTGAGGGCGCGGCACTCGAGTTCGAAGCAGTCACGGAACGATTCGCTGATGTAACGCGAAGCGCCTCGGAAGCCCAGCATCGGGTTTTCTTCTTCCGGCTCGTAGAGCTTGCCGCCAATCAGGTTGGCGTATTCGTTGGACTTGAAGTCCGACAGGCGCACGATGACCTTTTTCGGCCAGAACGCAGCCGCCAGGGTGCTGATGCCCTCCACCAGTTTCTCGACGTAGAAACCGACCGGATCGTTGTAACCGGCAATGCGCTTGTCGACGCTGTCCTTGATCTCCGGCGGCAAGCCGTCGTAGTTCAGCAACGCCTTGGGGTGCACGCCAATCATGCGGTTGATGATGAATTCCAGGCGGGCCAGGCCCACACCCGCGTTCGGCAGTTGCGCGAAGTCGAAGGCGCGATCCGGGTTGCCGACGTTCATCATGATCTTGAACGGCAGGTCCGGCATGGCGTCCACGGAGTTCTTCTTGATGTCGAAGCCCAGTTCGCCTTCGAAGATATAGCCGGTATCGCCTTCGGCGCAGGACACGGTGACGCCCTGGCCGTCCTTGAGCAACTGAGTGGCGTTGCCGCAACCGACCACAGCCGGAATGCCCAGTTCACGGGCGATGATCGCCGCGTGGCAGGTACGTCCGCCGCGGTTGGTGACGATGGCGCTGGCGCGCTTCATCACCGGTTCCCAATCCGGGTCGGTCATGTCGGAAACCAGCACATCGCCGGCCTGGACCTTATCCATCTCCGAGACGTCCTTGATGATCCGCACCTTGCCGGCGCCGATGCGCTGGCCGATGGCACGGCCTTCCACCAGCACGGTGCCGGTTTCCTTGAGCAGATAGCGCTCCATGACATTGGCCTGGGTACGGCTCTTCACGGTTTCCGGACGGGCCTGCACGATATACAGCTTGCCGTCGTCACCGTCCTTGGCCCATTCGATGTCCATCGGGCACTTGTAGTGCTTCTCGATGATCATCGCCTGCTTGGCCAGCTCGCTGACTTCGGCGTCGCTCAGGCAGAAGCGCGCGCGCTCGGCCTTGTCCACGTCGACGGTCTTGACCGAACGACCGGCCTTGGCTTCGTCGCCGTAAATCATTTTGATGGCCTTGCTGCCCAGGTTACGGCGCAGGATGGCCGGACGACCGGCTTCCAGTGTGCCTTTATGGACATAGAACTCATCCGGGTTCACCGCGCCTTGTACGACGGTTTCACCCAGGCCGTAGGCGCCAGTGATGAACACCACGTCACGGAAACCCGACTCGGTGTCGAGGGTGAACATTACCCCGGCGGTGCCGGTTTCGGAGCGGACCATGCGCTGAACACCGGCAGACAGGGCGACCAGTTTGTGGTCGAAGCCCTGATGCACACGGTAGGAAATGGCACGGTCATTGAAAAGGGAAGCGAAGACTTCCTTGGCGGCACGGATGACGTTTTCCACGCCACGGATATTCAGGAAGGTTTCCTGCTGGCCGGCGAAGGAGGCATCCGGCAGGTCTTCGGCGGTGGCCGAGGAGCGCACGGCGACGGCAACGTCGGGATTGCCTTCGGACAGTTTGGCGAAGGCGGTGCGAATTTCGGCGTTCAGCTTCTCGGGAAACTCGGCTTCCATGATCCATTGGCGGATCTGGGCGCCGGTCTTGGCCAAGGCGTTGACGTCATCGACGTCCAGGGCATCGAGCGCGTCGTGGATCTGTTTGTTCAGGCCGCTCAGTTCCAGAAAGTCACGATAAGCCTGAGCCGTCGTGGCGAAGCCACCTGGCACCGATACGCCGGCACCGGCGAGGTTACTGATCATCTCGCCCAGGGATGCGTTCTTGCCCCCCACATGCTCTACATCATGGACGCCGAGCTTATCGAGGGAAACTACGTACTCTACCAAGGTGATCTCTCCACTAACTGTGTTGGAAAAGCTCAAGGCACCGGTGGCTCCAGGGGAGCAAATACCGGCGATATGGCCTGGACCTGGAAAATAAGTGAGAATGCGGGCCACTGGCGGCCGGCAAATCGCGCCTATCATATCCAAGAATCGTCACTAGCTCACTAGGGCCCAAGGCGCAAATGAAACGATCTGCTTTCTTTATCTCCGACGGCACCGGCATTACAGCCGAAACACTGGGCCAAAGCCTGTTGGCGCAATTCGAAAACATTACCTTCGCCAAATTCATACGTCCGTACATCGACAGTGTCGACAAGGCGCGGGCCATGGTACAGCAAATCAATAAAGCCGCCGAAACCGACGGTTTCCGCCCGATTATCTTCGATACCATCGTCAATCAGGACATCCGTGAGATTCTCGCAACGTCCAATGGTTTCATGATCGACATTTTTTCCACCTTCCTGGCGCCTCTGGAGCAGGAGCTGAGCGAGCATTCGTCCTACTCGGTCGGCAAGTCCCATTCCATTGGTCATAACTCCAACTACATGGAACGCATCGAGGCGGTCAACTTCGCCCTGGACAACGATGATGGCGCCCGTACGCATTATTACGACAAGGCCGATTTGATCCTAGTGGGTGTGTCGCGCTGTGGTAAGACGCCGACGTGCCTGTACATGGCGATGCAATTTGGTATCCGCGCGGCCAACTATCCGCTGACCGAGGACGACATGGAGCGCCTGCAACTGCCCAGCGCCCTGCGCGCCCACCAGCACAAGCTGTTCGGCCTGACCATCGATCCGGATCGCCTCACCGCGATCCGCAACGAGCGCAAGCCCAACAGCCGCTATTCGAGCTACGCCCAGTGCGAATTCGAAGTGCGCGAGGTAGAAAACCTGTTCCGGCGGGAGAACATTCCCCACATCAACTCCACGCATTTTTCCGTGGAGGAGATTTCGGCGAAGATCCTGGTGGAGAAAGGGGTGGAGCGGCGGTTCAAGTAACCCGCAACAACACAAAACCCTGTGGGAGCGAGCCTGCTCGCGATAGCGGAGTGCCAGCCAACATTAATGTCGCTGATCCACCGCTATCGCGAGCAGGCTCGCTCCCACAGGGGTTGAGGCGTTCTTACATGCTCTGCAGTCAGTGAACCACAGCCACCTGCTCATCCATTTTCTTGCGCAGGCTCAAGGGACGCATGTCGGTCCAGACTTCTTCGATGTAGGCCAGGCAGTCCTTTTTGAAGCCGCTTTTGCCAACCGCACGCCAACCTTCGGGGATGGCTTTGTACTCAGGCCAGATCGAATACTGTTCTTCGTGGTTGACCACGACCTGAAAGACGATGTCCTCGCGGTCGAATACTGAAGTCATGGGTGTCTCTCCATCTTTGCTCGAGGTTCACTGCGGCGCATGCGCAGCCAGGGTATGAAAGGAACGTTTGGAGCCGGGTGAAAATTAGGCTTGGGCAACGGCAGCCTTCAAGGCGCGTCCGAAAATCTCGGCAACCCGGTCGATCTCCGTCGCTGTGATGGTCAGCGGCGGCAGGAAACGCACCACGCCGCCCTGCCGGCCACCCAACTCCAGGATCAACCCACGTTTGAGGCATTCACGTTGCAACCGTGGCGCCAGGCGCGCATCTACCGGCGGATGGCCCAAGGCATCCGGCGTTCCGGCCGGGTCAACCAGTTCGACGCCGAGCATCAGCCCGCGACCACGGATATCGCCCAGTTGCGCAAAATCCCGCTGCAGGACGTGCAGGTGTTCGCTCAAGCGATCGCCCATGGCGCTGGCGTGGGCCGGCAGGTTGTGTTCCACCAGATAGCGCATCACCGCGGAACCGGCAGCCATGGCCATTTGATTGCCACGGAAGGTCCCGGCATGGGCTCCCGGCAGCCAGGTATCGAGCCAGTCGCGATAAACCACCACCGCCAGCGGCAGGCTGCCGCCGATGGCCTTGGACAGCACCACCACATCTGGAATGATGCCGGCGTGTTCGAACGCGAACATTTTACCGGTGCGGCCAAAACCACTCTGGATCTCGTCGACAATCAACGCCACGCCCGCCTGCTCGGTGATGCGCCGCAACCCGCGCAACCAATCCAGATCGGCCGGTATGACCCCGCCCTCGCCCTGCACCACCTCTACGATCACCGCCGCCGGCAATTGCACGCCGGCCTCGGGGTCGGTCAGCAGGTTTTCCAGATAATGCAGATTGGCCTTCACCCCCGAGGCACCGCCCAAACCGAACGGACAGCGGTAATCGTAGGGGTAAGGCATGAATTGCACACCGTTACCGAGCAAGGCGCCCAAGGGTTTCTTCGGTCCCAGGCTGCCCATCAGGCTCAGCGCCCCCTGGCTCATGCCGTGATAACCGCCCTGAAACGACAACACGGTGCTGCGCCCGGTGGCCGTGCGCACCAGTTTGAGAGCAGCTTCCACCGCATCAGTGCCGGTGGGGCCGCAGAACTGGATCTTCGCCTCGGCGGCAAGGTCCGCCGGCAACAGGCCGAACAGGTCCTGAACGAAGCGATCCTTGACCGGCGTGGTCAGGTCCAGGGTATGCAAAGGCAACTCATCGCTCAGCACCTGCTGGATCGCCTCGATCACCACCGGATGGTTATGCCCCAGGGCCAGGGTGCCGGCCCCGGCCAGGCAGTCGATGAAAGTGCGACCCTCGACGTCCTCGACATACAAACCCCTGGCGCGCTTGAGGGCCAAGGGAATGCGCCGTGGATAGCTGCGGGCGTTGGACTCCTGCCGGCTCTGGCGGGCCAGCAGCGGCGACTCGTTGAATTGGTAGAGCGTCTCGGTCGGCGCGCAACTGACCCGCGCCGGCTGTGCTTCGATAAGACTATTGGCGACTGACATCTCTCGACCCCGCAATACACTGTAGTAGTGACCCAAATGGCACACCGGGCAGGTGCGCATCCGGTCGGGGCGCACGTGCAGGTTTCCTGTTGTGGAAACGCACCGGCGCGGCAAGGATTTACTCTGGAATCGAACTTTCCCCCGCAGGCTCGACCAGTGGCTTGTGCATGGCAATGGCGGTGACACCGCCGATGGCGAACGCCTCGGCGCTTTGCCTGAACCCCAGATGTCGATAGAACCCATGGCTGCTGCGTGTGCTGTTGAGTGTCACCTGGACGACCCCGCGACCGCGCAACCACCCCTCGATATCCCGTACCAGCGCTCGCCCGGCACCGCGGCGAAACCATTCCGGTTGCACATAGCAGAACGCGATCCGGCCTGAAACCGAGGCCATGGCGGTGCCCACCAGCCGCCCCTGCAAACGCGCCAGGGTCAGGCGCAACCTTGGGTCGAGCAGTAAGGGTTGTAGGTGAGCGAGGGTGTTGTGGCGTATCCAGGCTGCCACGATGCGCGGGTCGTTACGGTGTTCGGCGGCACATCCGAGGCGGATGGAGCGTTCGGCGATCCGGCTGATGATGCCGGCATCGCTGGGGGTGGCGGTGCTGATTTCAATGAGTGGTTCCATGGCGCGGTGTTCCTCAGTCCTTGAGTCGAGCTGAGAAAAACATAGCCCCGGATGAGGTGGGTGCGCCAATGGCAGGTCGTTACAACGGATGTATGCAGCTCCCCGGTAGACCTGGGTTAACCCACCTGTACAGGCATCGTCAATTCAACCCGCAATCCGTCCGGACGGCTGTCGAAATGCAGACCGCAACCACAACGCTGGACGATGGCCTGGACAATCGCCAACCCCAGTCCGCAGCCGGTGCTCTGGCCATTGCGCCAGAAGCGCTGGGTCAGGTACTGGATATCGTCGGCGTCAATGCCGGGACCATGATCGCGAACCTGGAAGCGTACACGCTGGCCAATCATTTCCAGGCTCAATTGCACCTCGGTCCCGTCCGGCGTATGCCGCAAGGCGTTGTCCAGCAGATTGCGCAAGGCGGCGATGGAAAGCACCGCCGGCATTTGCACCGGCGCGTCGGACACCCCGGGTGCCAAGTGCAGCTTGATCGGCTGGGGAGCGCCGCCGGTCGCATCCTGGATCGCCAGTCGCGCCACTTGCTCGGCGTTGCATTGCACGCCATCGTCGAACGACAGGCTGCCCTCGACCCGGGCCAGCAGCAACAACTGTTCGAGGGTGCGGTGCAAGCGGTCGGCGCCCTCCTCGGCCCGGGCCAGGGACTGATCGCGGGCGACGCCTTCGGTCATGCGCGCCACTTGCAGGTGAGTCTTGATAGCCGTCAACGGGCTGCGCAGCTCATGGGCGGCATCGCCGGTCAGCCGGCGCTCGCGCTCAATGGTCTTGCCGATACGCTGGAACAGCTGGTTCTGGGTCTCCAGCAACGGCCGCAGCTCACTGGGCAGCGGATGGATCTGCAGAGGCTCCAGGGAGTCGGCATTGCGTCGCATCAATGCATCGCGCATGCGATTGAGCGGTGCCAGGCCCTGGCCGATGCCCAGCCATAACAGGCACAGGCAGCCCAGCAGCGCCACGCCGACCGGTACCGAGGCCGCCAACAGCACCGACATGTTCAAGGCTTCGCGTTCGATCTGGCGGTCGGCGGTGGTGATGCGCAAATCCCCTCGGGCCAGGGTGAAACTGCGCCAGGGCGCGCCGTCGATCATCTGGTCGTGAAAGCCCAGCTTCTCGGCTTCCAGGGTTTGGTCTGGGGTGCCATGGCTGCGGGCCAGGATCTCCCCCCGCAAGGAGCTGACCTGGCAAGCCATGCCCCCCGGAATGCTCACATGCTCGGTCCTCAGGTGCGTGCCTTCACCTTTGCTGGGCAATGGCGGCATCTGCTCCAGCAGCCCGGCGACCATCCGCGCCGAAGCCACCAGTCGCTGGTCGAGGGAAAACATCATCTGGTTGCGCAGATCACTGAGCATCCACGCCGCCGCCAGGGCCCAGATCAGGGCGAAGGCCGCGCCCAGGGTCAGGCTCAGGCGCAATCGCAGGCTCATCACTTGGAGGACTCCCCGTCGTCGGCCGGCCCCAGCCGATAACCCAGCCCGCGGACCGTCTCGACAATGCCATTGCCGAGCTTGCGCCGCAGGTGATGGATATGGACGTTGAGGGCGTTGCTTTCCAGTTCGTCATTGAACCCGTAGACGCTGTCCTTGAGTTGCTCGGTGGACAGGACCCGACCGCGACTGTGCAACAGCGCCTGCAGCAATGACTGCTCACGCCGGGAAAGGTCCACCGGCTGTCCGCCGAGGGTGGTTTCCCGGCTGCTGGGGTCGTAAGTCAGGCGACCGTGCTCGATCAGATTGACGCTGCGCCCCGCCACGCGCCGTAGCAAGGTGTGCAGGCGCGCCGCGAGTTCACGCAGATCAAAGGGTTTGAGCAGATAATCATCGGCACCGGCCTGCAAGCCGTCGACCCGGTCGGTCACCGAGTCCCGGGCGGTGAGGATCAGCACCGGTATTTCCAGACCTTGCTGGCGCAATTGGCGCAACAATTTAAGGCCGTCCTCGTCGGGCAGCCCCAGGTCCAGCACCATGACGTCGAACCGGGCCACGCCAACCATCGCCCGCGCCGCCGACGCCGTGGCGACGTGTTCGACGGTCAGGCCCTGGGCCGTGAGCCCGGCGACGATCCCGCTGGCGATCAACTCATCGTCTTCGCAGACCAGTACGTGCATGGTAAGCCCCGTGGAAAAAGGTACATTAGGCCGCCGGCCGATTAAGCCGACATTATGCGACGAGTACGGCAAACATGGGCGATCATTGCTACCTGCCGATCGTCGCCGGGTTAATCGACGGTTAATCGCCAGTCGCCATCGTGCATTCCACTTGCTCCGTTCTAAGGCTTTATCCATGCGTCGATTGTTTTTGCTGTGGCTGCTCCTGATCTCGGGCCTGGCCCAGGCCGCCAATCCCTTCGAGACCAAAACCGATTTCCTGCCGGTGGAAAAGGCCTTCGTGTTTACCTCCGAACGCCTGGACTCCGGTGAAACCCAGTTGTTCTGGCAGATTGCCGACGGCTACTACCTGTATCAGCAGCGACTCAAATTCGACGGTCTTGCCGAGGCGCAAAAGCCGAAGTTGCCGGAGGGTGAAGCCCATAGCGACGAGTTTTTCGGCGATCAACAGGTTTATCGCCAGGCGCTGGAACTAAAGATTCCCGCCGGTGCCACCGGCAAGATCAAGGTCGGCTTCCAGGGCTGCGCCGACGCGGGCTTGTGTTATCCGCCCCAGACCCAGGTGGTGGACCTGGGTGGCACTGCACCAGCGGTTGCCAATGGTGAGGCGCCGGACCAGGCCTTGGCCAGCGGCCTGCAGCAACGGGCCTTGGGCTGGAGCCTGCTGGTGTTCTTTGGCCTGGGCCTGTTGCTGGCGTTTACGCCGTGCTCGCTGCCCATGTTGCCGATCCTGGCCGGGGTGGTGGTGGGCAGCGGCGCCAGCCCTCGGCGTGGATTGGCATTGGCCATCAGCTACGTGATCAGCATGGCCCTGGTGTATGCCGCCATGGGCGTAATCGCCGCGCTGCTGGGGGCCAACCTTCAGGCACTGCTGCAACAACCGTGGCTGCTGGGCACTTTCGCGGCGATCTTCGTGGTGCTGGCGCTACCGATGTTCGGTTTTTTCGAATTGCAGTTACCGGCCGCCCTGCGCGACCGCCTGGAAAGTGCCGGACGCCAGCGCCGCGGCGGCAGCCTGGTGGGCGCCGGTATTCTCGGAGCCTTGTCCGGCCTGTTGGTGGGCCCGTGCATGACTGCCCCGCTGGCCGGTGCGCTGCTGTACATCGCCCAAAGCGGCAATGCGTTGCACGGCGGGCTGATCCTGTTCGCCATGGGCGTGGGCATTGGCCTGCCGCTGTTGCTATTGGTGACCGTGGGCAATCGTTTCCTGCCCAAACCCGGCGCCTGGATGAATGTGCTCAAGGGCGTGTTCGGTTTCCTGTTCCTGGGCACCGCGATCCTCATGATCCGCCCGGTCATCGACGGCTCGCTGTGGATCGGCCTGTGGGGCACGCTCTTGTTGATTGCCGCCTATAGCGCCTGGCGGCAGACCGAAGGTTTCGGTCGCACAGCCTATGTATGCGGCAGCGCGTCGCTGCTGTTCGGTCTGTGGGGCAGCCTGCTGGTGATCGGCGCGGCGGGTGGCGGCGATGATTTCTTCCAGCCCCTGGAGGTCTATGCCGGCACCTCGGAAAGCTCGGCCGTCAGCGCCCATGATGCCTTTATCACGGTCAGCGAGCCTGCCGCCCTGCAGCGGGAACTGGATGCGGCCAAGGCCCAGGGCCAATGGGTCTTGCTGGACTACTACGCCGACTGGTGCGTGTCCTGCAAGATCATGGAAAAACAGGTGTTCGGCCGCGCCGATGTGCTGGACGCCTTGAAAGACGTACGTCTGGTGCGTCTGGACGTCACCGCCGACAATGCCGCCAGTCGCGAACTGCTGGGCCGCTATCAAGTGCCGGGGCCACCGAGCCTGCTGTGGATTGGCGCCGACGGTCAAGAGCGGCGCAGCCAGCGGATCACCGGGGAAGTCAATGCCAAGGAATTCCTGGAGCACTGGAACATGACTCGGAACGCGCGCTGATGCTGACGTTTACCCTCGGCACCTTTGCCATTGCGCTTAACCATCTATTGCTGATCAGCGCGTTGGCACTGGCGACCCTGGTGGGCTGGCGAGTAGCCAAGCGCGGTGGCGAAAACCCGGAATCGGTGCTGTTCGTGCTGTTTTTGCTGGGGCTTCTGGCCGCACGGATCGGCTTCGTCGGCGCCTACTGGAACCACTACCAGGATGACCTGTGGCAGATCGTCGACCTGCGCGACGGCGGTTTCCTGGCCTGGCCGGGGATTGTCGCGCTGGTGATTGGCGCGTTGCTGTGGAGCCGGCACCGACCGGCCTTGCGCCGGCCGTTGGGTTTCGGCGTGGGCAGCGGCCTGTTGTTCTGGCTGGTGGCGACGATGTCGTTGACGATCTATGAACAAGGCACCCGACTGCCGGAAATCAATCTGCGTAACGCCAACGGCGAGACGGTGAAACTCACCGATTATCAGGGCGGGCCCCTGGTGATCAACCTCTGGGCCACCTGGTGCCCACCCTGCCGGCGCGAAATGCCCGTGCTGGAAGAGGCCCAGCAGCAGCGCCCGGACCTGACGTTCCTGTTCGTCAACCAGGCCGAAAGCATGCAAAGCGTCAGCACTTATCTGGCCACCCAGGGCTTGAGCCTGGACAACGTGCTGTTTGATGGCAGCGGTCGCCTCGGTCAAGCCGTCGGTTCCATGGCACTGCCAACCACCTTGTTCTACAGCGCCGACGGCCGCCTGCTGGACAGTCACTTGGGCGAATTGTCAGAAGCGAGCCTGGCCCGCGCCCTGGAGAACTTCGAAACGCCGGATTCAACCTCGGCTCCCCACTCCGCCACAAGGAAACCCTCATGCCCCGCCTCCGCCACTTGCTGACCCTGGCCGTCGCCGCCACGCTGTCGCAGGCACCGCTGCTGCACGCCGAAGAACTGCCCGCGGCCATCAAGAAAATCGAAGCCAAGGGCGCGAAAATCGTCGGCACGTTCGAGGCGCCGGACGGATTGCGCGGTTACGCGGCGCAATACCAGAACCGTGGGATGGCGCTGTACCTGACACCCGATGGCCAGCATGTCTTGCTGGGCAACCTGTACGACGCCGACGGCAAGGACCTGAGCGCCGAGCCGCTGCAAAAGCTGGTCTATGCCCCAATGGCCAAGGCCATCTGGGGGAAGATGGAAGCGAGCAACTGGATCGCCGACGGCAGCAAGGACGCGCCGCGCACCGTCTATCTGTTCAGTGACCCGAACTGCCCGTACTGCAACATGTTCTGGGAACAGGCACGGCCATGGGTCAAAGCCGGCAAGGTGCAGTTACGCCACATCATGGTGGGCATCATCCGTGAAGACAGCCCAGGAAAATCCGCCGCATTGCTGGCGGCCAAGGACCCTGAGCAGGCCTTGGAAACCCACGAGAAGGCCGGCAAGGGCAGCGCGCTCAAACCCCTCAAAAACATACCGCCGGCCATCCAGGCAAAACTGGACGCCAACCTGCAGTTGATGGAAGAACTGGAACTGTCCGCCACCCCGGCGATTTTCTACCTGGATGACAAGGGCGAACTGCAACAGCAGCAAGGCGCACCGTCGCCGGACAAGCTGGTGAAGATTCTCGGGCCGAAGTGAGATCGACCTAGAGGGCCTCATCGCGAGCAGGCTCGCTCCCACAGGGGATATGTGGCGACGACAAATTCAGCGTCAGGCACAGATCAAAATGTGGGAGCGAGCCTGCTCGCGATGGCGTCAGGTCAGCTGCGCAGAAACTCCAGCAAGGCTCGGGTGACGAATTCCGGGTTTTCCAGGTTGGAGATATGCCCAGCCTCTGGAATCAGCACATGCGGGCAGCCAATCAGCTCAGCCATTTCCAGCGCCTCGGACGGTGGTCGCGGTTTGTCCTGGTCGCCGCACATCACCAGCGTGCGCCCGGCGTCGAGCTCAGGCAGGCGCGGCAGGATGTCGTCCCGACCAAAAATGATCCGTCCCAACGGCACGATACTGTCGCGCAGGCGGTCGGCCGGCAGTGCAGCCAGCGTGGCGCGGAACTGCTGGTAGAGCGCTGACTGCGGATCGATGCCCGACCGGAAAAAGATCGGCACGACAATGTCCAGCAACGGCTCGGGGATGCTGCCGCTGGCTTCGATCTTGTCGAACAACGAAAAGTAATACTGGCGAGTCGGTTCAGGTTCGACCCCCACGTAAGTGTCCATCAACACCAACGCCTCAAGCCGCTTGGGCGCCATCAGCGCCAGCCGTGCGCCCCACATCCCGCCCACCGAAAGCCCCACCAGACTGAAGCAATCGACCTCCAGATGATCCATCAACGCCAGTGCCTGGCGGGCCAGATCGTCCAGGGATTTCATGCCCTCAGGCAAACGCCCGGACTGGCCGTGGCCCCAAAGGTCCAGGGCGATCACCCGGTAATGCCGGGACAGTGCCTCGATCTGCGGCGCCCACATGGTGTGATCCCACAGGTAGCTGCTGCCCAGCAGCACCACCGGGCCCTGGCCTTGGTCCAGGTAGTGAAGTGATTGCCCATCAAGGGTTGCAAAAGGCATTGATGACCTCCTTGTGTTGAATGGAGAAAAAGCCTTGGGAGACTGAGCCGTACAGGGCGAGGCGTCAACCTTGGGCTTTGCGGTGTTAGTAATGACGCCATCGCGAGCAGGCTCGCTCCCACCGGGGATTTGCGTCGATCACAAATCCATTGTGGGAGCGAGCCTGCTCGCGATGAGGCCTCTTATAGACGCCGCAGAACTACAATCCTTCCAATTGCGCCATCAAATCATTCAACCGATCCACCTTCTCCTCGGTGATTTCACTCGCCGCCAGCCCATCGATGTATTCGGCCAGTTCCTGCACCGTGCTGCACTCGAACATCGCCCGCAGCGGCACATTGCGTTGCAGGGCCTTTTGCACCCGCGAAGCGATTTGCGTCGCCAGTAACGAGTGGCCGCCCAGTTCGAAGAAATTGTCTCGCACCCCCACCCGCTCGACCTTGAGCACCTGGGCCCAGATGTCCGCCAGGGTCTGCTCCAGCTCATTGCCTGGCGCCTGGTAATCCTGGCGGTGCAACTGGCCGATTTCCAAGGCCGGCAAGGCGTTGCGGTCGAGTTTGCCGTTGGCGTTGAGGGGCAAGCGCTCAAGCCACAGCCAGTGCAGCGGTACCATGTATTCCGGCAGTTCGGCGCGCAGACGCTGCTTGATGCGTTCCAGGCGTTCGGTCGGCTTCAATGCCGAATCGGCGGCGACCAGATAGCCCACCAGATGCTTGCCGTTGGCGCCTTCCTGTACCCCCACCGCGCCATCGCGGACCTCGGGCTGTTCATGCAGGCGCGCTTCGATTTCCCCCAGTTCGATGCGGTAACCACGAATCTTCACCTGATGATCGATGCGTCCAACGTACTCCAGCACGCCGTCGCGACGCCGCCGCGCCAGGTCGCCAGTGCGGTACAAGCGCTCCCCTGGCGCACCAAACGGGTTGGGCACAAACACTGGGGCAGTGCGCAATGGGTCACTGACGTAACCGCGCCCTACCCCGGTGCCTGCCACGCACAACTCGCCCACCGCACCCAGCGGCACCAGGTCCAGCGCACCATCGAGCAAGTACAAACGGTTGTTGTCGGTGGGCGTACCAATCGGCAGGTAGCTGCCACGGGTCGAGGCCATGTCGACCCGGAAGAACGCCACGTCATCGGAGCATTCCGCCGGGCCATAGGCGTTAACCAGGCCAATGTCCGGGTAACGCAACAACCATTGATGGGCCAGCTCCGGCGGCATCGCTTCACCAGTGGGCAGCATCCAGCGCAGGCCGTCCAGGCCGATGCGTTCCTGGGCGAGCATGCCCTGGATCAGTGACGGCACGCTTTCCAGCACCGTGATGGCCTGGCGTTGCACATGCTCGAGCAGCCCTTGCGGGTCGTGGGCGATAACGTTGGGCACGATGTCCACCCGGGCGCCGAACAACGGCGCGGCGAGGAACTGCCAGACGGAAATGTCGAAACTCTGGGAGGCGGTCTGGGCGATCACGTCAGTCTCGCTCAAGGCCAGGTACGGCACCTTGCTGAGCTGGTTGTTGAGCATGCCGCGTTGTTCCACCATGACGCCTTTGGGCAACCCGGTGGAGCCCGAGGTGTAGATCACGTACGCCAGGTTGTCCGGGCCGCTGTAGATGCCAGGGTTTTGCTGCGAAACATCGCTGGCCTGGATACTTTCCCACACCAGCAACTTCGGTCGCCCGGAACAGGCGAACTCGTCCAGCAGCGCCAGCGCCTGGGCATGACAGGCCTGGGTGCAGACCAGCAGCGGCGTGCGGCTCAGCTCAATGATGCGGCTCAGACGCTGACTCGGCAGGCCTGGGTCCAGCGGCAGGTAACCGGCACCGGCCTTGAAGCTGCCGATGATCATGCCGAGCAGGTCCAGGTCGCGCTCGGCCAGCAACGCCACCGGTTGATCGAGGCCCACGCCCGACGCGATCAAGGCATGGCCGAGGCGGTTGCTCCGTGCATTCAACTCGGCGTAGCTGTACGTCCTGTCCAGGCAGGTGGCGGCCACCCGTTGCGGATGGGCCGCGACCCGGGCCTCGAACAGCTCGACGTAACTTTGCTCCAACGCATAGGCACGCTCGCTCTGGTTGCAGCCTTCGATCAGGAAGTCCTGCTCCTGGGCGCCAATCAGCGGCAGCTCGGCCATGTCACCGTGAAAACCTTCCATCAGTACCAGCAGCAAGCGCTTGAACTCACCCAGCAAGCCCTGGACAGTGGATTCATCGAAGTAACGCTGGTCGTAGGACAGATGCAACCCCAAGTCATCCCCCGGGTAGCAGACCGCCGTGAGCGGGAAGTTGGTGTGGGTGCGGCCCGAGTCAGAGGTGGCGTTGAGGCTTTGGGCGCGATCCAGCACCGAAACTTCCACCGGCGCGTTCTCAAACACGAACAGACTGTCAAACAACGGTTGGCCCTTGGGCAGTTCGCTGACTTCCTGGATGCTCACCAATGGCAGGTATTCGTACTCGCGCAGTTGCATGTTGCTGTCGAGCAACTCACTGAGCCATTGGCGCACACTGCAACGCTGATGATCGTCGGGCATCCGCACGCGCAAGGCGATGCTGTTGATGAACAGGCCGACGGTGCGTTGCATTTGCGGCAGTTCCACCGGGCGTCCGGCCACGGTGACGCCGAACAGCACGTCCCGATCGCCGCTCACCCGCCGCAGCACCAGCGCCCACGCGGCCTGAGCGAAGGTGTTGACCGTCAGTTGATGAGCCTGGGCCAGTTCGCGCAACCGGGCACCGTCGTGGACATCGAGGCGGGTGTAGCAATCGCCGACAATCATGCCGCCGCTGTCACCGGCGTGTTCACGCAGCAACGGCCGGTCGGTGGGGATCGGCGTGGTCCGTTCGAAACCTTGCAGGTTGCGCGTCCACCATTGCCGCGCCTCGGCCAGACTCTGGTGTTGTAACCAGCCGATGTAATCGCGATAACGCGGCGGCTCGGCCAGTCGCGGTTCGCGGTGTTCGCCAAGGGCGGTGTAGATCTCGAAGAAATCCTCCATCAGCAACGAACGGCACCAGGCATCGATCAGGATGTGGTGGTTGCTCATCATGAACCAGTAACGCGCCGCGCCAACCCGGATCAGGCGCAAGTGGAACGGGGCCTGGTTCAACAGATCGAAACCGGCCTCGCGCTCGTGCTTGAGCAACGCCTGGAGTTTGGCGTCCTGCTGATCCTCGGGCACTTCACACCAGTCCAGATAATCCACTGGCGTGCTGCCAGGCTTGTGGATGATTTGCAGCATTTCTTCGCCGACATTCCAGCAGAACGACGCGCGCAAGGCTTCATGACGAGCGATCACGGCTTGCCAGGCTTGAGCGAAACGTTGCCGATCCAGTTCGCTGTTGATGCGGTAGCGGTCCTGCATGTAGTACAGGCCCGTGCCTGGCTCCAGCAATGTGTGCAGCAGCATGCCCTCCTGCATCGGCGTCAGCGGGTAGACATCTTCGATCTGCGCGGCCGGCACCGGCAGGCTGTCGAGTTGGGCCTGGGTCAGTTTCGCCAGGGGGAAGTCCGAGGGCGTCAGGCCGCCCGCCGCGTCCGTCAGGCAATGTTCGATCAGGCCCAGCAGCTCATCGAGGTAGGCATCGGCCAGCGCAGCGATGGCCTGGCGGTCGTGCCGCTCAGCGCTGAACGTCCAGCGCAGCACCAGCTCGCCGCCGCTGACCTGACTGTCGACACTCAGCTCGTTGGGCAGCGGCGCATCGGGGTCGTGGATCGCCCCCAACGCAGCGTCCAGCGGCTGGAACAGCGCGTCGTGGCCCAGGGTCTGATCGAGCTGCCCCAGGTAGTTGAAGGTGATCGCCGCGTGCGGCAGGCCGGCCATCGCCTGGCGCGTCGCGGCGTCAGCCAGGTAGCGCAGCACGCCGTAACCGAGGCCCTTGTGAGGCACCGCGCGCAGTTGTTCCTTGATGGCCTTGATCGAGGTGCCGAAGTCGTCACCCGCCGGGCTCAGGCGCAACGGATAAACGCTGGTGAACCAACCCACCGTACGGGTCAGGTCGATGTCATCGAACAGCGCCTCACGGCCGTGCCCTTCGAGCTGGATCAGCGCCGATTCGTGGCCGCTCCAGCGACACAGCACCCGGGCCAGGGCGGTGAGCAGCAGGTCGTTGACCTGGGTGCGGTAGGCCCGCGGTGCCTGTTGCAACAATTGCCCGGTGCGCTCGGCGTCCAGGCGCACGCTGACGGTTTCGGCGTGACGTTCCTCAAGCCCGCCGTCAGGATGGGCGCAGGGCAGCGCCACATCCGGGCCGCTCAACCGCGCTTGCCACCAACCCAGTTCCTCGCGCAGCGACTCGCTGCCGGCGTAGGCCTGCAAGCGTGCGGCCCAATCCCGGAACGGGCTGGTCTTGGCCGGCAGGTCTGCGGTTTGCCCGGCACTGATCTGGCGGTAGAGCGTTTGCAGGTCATCCATCAATACCCGCCACGACACACCATCAACGACCAGGTGATGGATCACGATCAGCAGACGTTGGCGGCCATCGGGCAACTGCGCCAACACCGCGCGCAGCAAAGGCCCGCTCGACAGATTCAGGCTGCGCTGCGTCTGGGCAAACACCGTTTCACAGGCCTGCTCACTCTCCACGTCCACCTGCCGCAACAGCGCCGCTTCGGACAATGGTCGGTGCTCGGCGCGCCAATGCCCGGCCATTTCGGCAAAGCCCAGGCGCAACGCATCGTGCTGTTGGAAAACGCTGCGCAATGCCTGTTCCAGCACGGAGGGTTGCAGGGTAATGGCCGGCTCCAGCAACAACGCCTGGTTCCAGTGGTGACGGTTGGCAATCCTGCTATCGAAGAACCAATGCTGGATCGGCGTCAGCGCCGACTCACCGGCGAGCAGCCCCTGCTCAGCGCTCACTGACTGACTGTGGCTGGCAACACAGGCCAGGGCCTGCACGGTCTGGTGCTGGAACAGGTCACGGGGCGTGAAGTGAATGCCCTGTTGCCGGGCACGGCTGACGACCTGGATGGACAGGATCGAGTCGCCGCCCAGTTCGAAGAAGTTGTCGTTCAGGCCGACCTGCTTCACGTTCAGTACGTCGCACCAGATCGCCGCCAGGGCCTGCTCCAGGGCACTGCTCGGTGCCAGGTAATGTTGGCGATTGAGCTCAGGATCCGGCATTGGCAAGGCACGCCGGTCGAGCTTGCCATTGGCGGTCAGCGGCATGCTCGCCAGCAGGATCAGGTGGGTGGGCACCATGTAGTCCGGCAGTTGAGCCTTGAGGTGATTTTTCAGCGCTTCGCGCAGGGCCGCTTGTTGCTCGGTGCCCTGTTCAACGACGTCGGTCACCAGGTAGCCGGCCAGTTGCTTGCCGCCTGGCAGATCGAGCGTCAGTACCACCGCCTCGCGCACGGCGTCATGTTCCAGCAGGCGGCTTTCGATTTCCCCCAGTTCGATGCGGAAACCGCGGATCTTCACCTGATGGTCGATCCGTCCCAAATACTCCACCTGACCATCGACGCGCTGGCGCACCAGGTCACCGGTGCGGTACAGCCGTCCACCATCGGCGGCAAACGGATCGGCGACGAAGCGTTCGGCGGTCATGCCCGGACGCTGGTGATAGCCCTGGGCCAATCCCGCGCCGCCGACGTACAACTCCCCGGTGGCGCCTTGGGGCACCAGGGCCATGTCGGCATCGAGGATATAGGCCACCCGCGCGCCGATCACGCTGCCAATCGGCACACTCGCCGCGCCCTCTTCCAGTTGCTCAGGGGCCAGGCTCGCCAGTGGCATGACCACGGTTTCGGTCGGGCCATAGGCGTTGAAGAACAGGCTCGGCTTGAACGCCGCCCGGATGCGTTGCAAATGCTCGCCGGTCAGGGCTTCGCCACCGGTGATGCACATGCGCACCGGCAGGGTTTGTCCCTGGGTCGCCAGCCATTGCGCCAACTGGCTGCCGTAGCTGGGGGTGAAGCCGAGGATGTTGATGCGTTGTTCGCGAATCAGCCCGCAGATCTGTTCGGCGTCCCACTGCCCTTGTGCGCGCAGCACCACCTGGGCACCGCTGAGCAGCGGCACCAGCAGGCGCTCGGTGGCGGCGTCGAAGTTGATGGAATAGAAATGCAGCTCGCAATCGTCCGGGCGCATGCCAAAACGCTGGATCACCGCCTGGCAGTGCATGGCGATTTCACCGTGGGACACCACCACGCCCTTGGGCTTGCCAGTGGAACCTGAGGTGTAGATCAGGTAGGCCTGATGCTGCGGCAGGTTGATCAGCGGCGGTGCCTGGTCCGGGTAGCCGGCCAGGGCCGGGCTATCGTCCTCCAGGCACCAGCCCTCTACACCGGCCGGCAATGGGCCCAAGGCCTGGAACATCGCCCGGTCGCTGAGCAGCAGACCGAGGCCACTGTCTTGGATCATGTAATGCAAACGGTCCAGCGGGTATTCCGGGTCCAGCGGCACGTAGGCGCCGCCGGCCTTGAGGATCGCCAACAGGCCAACGACCATCTCCAGCGACCGTTCCAGGGCCAGGCCCACCCGTACCTGCGGCCCGACGCCGCGCTCGCGCAGCATCCAGGACAGACGGTTGGCACGGCGTTCGAGTTCGGCGTAACTCAGGGTCTGCCCGGCAAAGGTCAGGGCCGGTGCGTCGGGGCGCGCCAGGGCCTGTTCGCTGAACAGTTGATGGATGCATTGATCCAGGCGGTGTTCGCCGGGTTCGACGCCGAGGCTGTCGAGCATCTGTTGCTGCTCGCGGGCATCGAGCAACGGCAATTCGCTTAGCCGCTGGGTCGGATCGGCCAGCAGTGCCTCCAGCAGATTGCGCCAGTGTCCGGCCATGCGGGCGATGCGCGGTTCGTCGAACAGGTCGGTGCTGTAGGTCAGGCAGCAACCCAGGCGATGGTCCAGGTCGGTGACTTCCAGATTCAGGTCGAACTTGGTGGCCCGGGCGTCGTTGGCCAGGTATTCGACGCTCATCCCGGCCAGCGTGCGGCTCTGCTGGAACTCCCAGCGCTGCACATTGCACATCACCTGGAACAGCGGGTTGTACGCGGCACTGCGCGGTGGTTGCAGGGCTTCGACCAGATGATCGAACGGCAAATCCTGATGGGACTGGCCTTCGATCACCGTCTGACGCACCTGCTCGAACAACTCAGCCACCGACATTTGCCCGTCGAGCCGGCAGCGCAGCACCTGGGTATTGAGGAACGCACCGATCAGCCCTTCGCTTTCCGGACGGATGCGGTTGGCCACCGGCGCGCCGATGCGCAGGTCGGTCTGGCCGCTGTAGCGATAAAGCAGCACGGCCAGGGCGGCGGTCATGGTCATGAACAGGGTCAAGCCCTGTTGCGCGTTGAAGGCGCGGACTCGGGAGGCGAGATCATCACTGAGGTCGAATCGGAACAATTCACCGCGATGGCTTTGCACCAGCGGACGCGGACGGTCGCCCGGCAATTCGAGCAACGGGTGTTCGCGACCCAGTTGTGTGGTCCAGTAGTCCAGTTGCCGTTGACGCTCGCCAGACTCCAGCCACTGGCGCTGCCAGACGCTGTAGTCCAGGTACTGCACCGGCAAGGGTTCCAGTGGCGATTCACGGTCGTCGATAAAGGCTTCGTACAGCGCACTCAGTTCCCGGGCAAAAATATCCATTGCCCAGCCTTCGGTGACGATGTGGTGCAGGGTCAGCACCAGGTAATGTTCCTGCTCGGCGGTCTTGACCAGACAGACCCGCAGCAATGGCCCGGTTTCCAGGTCGAAGGGTTTGTGGGCTTCGCTGTCGGCCAGTTGCTGCACCCGCTGTTGGCGAATATCGACGGCCAACGTCGAGAAATCTTGCCAGTCCATGCGCAGGCCGGTGTTGGCGTGCACCTGTTGCCGGGGCACGCCATCGACGCTGGGGAAAGTGGTGCGCAGGGTTTCATGGCGCAGGACCAACGCCTGCAACGCCGCCTCGAAACGCCCGACATCCAGCACCCCGCGCAACCGCGCCATGCCGCCGACGTTGTAGGCCGGGCTGTCGGGCTCCATTTGCCAGAGGAACCACATGCGCTGCTGGGAATAAGACAACGGCACCGGTTGGCTGCGATCGACCTTCTCGATCGGCGGTTGCCGGTTGGTCTGGCCGCTGGCCTTTATCAAGCGCACCTGTTCGGCGAACGCACCCAACTCGCTGGCCTCGAACAAGGTGCGCAACGGCAGCTCGATATCGCAGGCCTGGCGGGTGCGGGAAATGATCTGGGTCGCCAGCAGCGAATGACCGCCCAGTGCAAAAAAGTCGTCCCGCAGACCGATGCGGTCGAGCCCCAGCACGTCGCGCCAAATGCCAGCGACCTGCTGCTCGAGGGCACTGACCGGCTCGACGTGTTCACGTACTTGCCAGTGCGGTTCGGGCAAGGCACGACGGTCGAGTTTGCCGCTGGGGCTCAGGGGCATGGCGTCCAGGCGCAGCAATTGCGCGGGCACCATGTAGTCCGGCAGTTCGGCGGCCAGGGCGGCGTTGAGTCGGGCGTTTTGGAGGTCCTGATCTTGCCCGACATCGCAAGCGGTGTAATAGCCGATCAGTTGCGGGCCGGCCGAGGTCTCGCGTACCAGCACCGCCACTTGGGCCACGCCGTCCTGGGCCAGCAGCCGCGCTTCGATTTCCTGTGGTTCGACCCTGAAGCCGCGCAGCTTGACCTGTTGGTCGAGACGGCCAAGGTATTCGATCACGCCATCGGCGCTCCAGCGCACCCGGTCACCGCTGCGATACAACCGCGTGCCCGCCACGCCCAGCGGGTCGGCGATAAAGCGCTCGGCGCTCAAACCCGGACGCCCGAGGTAACCCCGAGCCAGCCCCAGGCCGCCGATACACAATTCACCCGACACACCGGCGGGCACGGGGTTGAGTTCACTGTCGAGCACGCGGCACACCACATTGCCCAGCGGCCGGCCGATGGGCGAGCGCTCGCCGTCGGCGACGCTGCAATGCCAGTGGGTGACGTTGATGGCGGTTTCGGTCGGGCCATAACGGTTGTGCAATTGCGCCGACGGCAGCTGCGCCAGCACGCGGTTGCGCAGTTCGGCCGGCAAGGCCTCACCGCCACAGAAGACCCGGCGCAGGCTGGTGCAGCGGGCGCTCAGGGGCTCGTCGATAAACAGGCTGAGCAGCGGCGGCACGAAGTGCAGCGTGGTCACGCCAAATTGTTGGACCAACTGCGCGATGCGGTGCGGGTCACGGTGTTCGCCAGGGCCGGCCAGCACCAGTTGGCAACCGGTGATCAGCGGCCAGAAACACTCCCACACCGACACGTCGAAACTGATCGGCGCCTTTTGCATCAACACATCGGTTTCGTCCAGCCCGTAAGTGTCCTGCATCCATTGCAGTCGCTCGGCAAGGGCGGCATGGGTGTTGCCGACGCCTTTGGGTTGGCCGGTGGAGCCGGACGTGTAAATCACATAGGCCAGATGATCGCCATCCAGGTGCAAGCCCGGCGGGTTGCTCGGCCATTGCTCCAGGTGCAAGGCATCCATGGCGATGACGCTGACGCCCTCGCAGAGGGGCAAGCGTTCAAGCAATGCAGTTTGCGTCAGCAGCAGATCGACGCCGCTGTCCTTGAGCATGTAGGCCAAACGCTCGGCCGGGTAATCGGCATCCAGCGGCACGTAGGCGCCGCCGGCCTTGAGGATCGCCAGGACACCGATGAGCAACTGCGGCGAACGCTCGGCGGCAATCGCCACGCACACGTCCGGACCGACGCCTTTGTCGCGCAGGTAATGGGCCAGGCGATTGGCTTGGGTGTGCAGCTCGGCGTAATCCAGGCAGCCATCGTCCCACAGCAGCGCAGTGCGTTGCGGCGTGCGCCGGGCCTGCTCGTTCAACAGCTCCGGTAGCCATTGGCGGGCCGGCGCGCACGGGGCCGCGCCCCACTGCTGCTGTTGGGTGTATTCATCGGCGCTCAATAACGGCACATCGCCGATGGCCTGCTGCGGATCGGCACAGACCGCGTGCAACAGGTTGCAGTAATGCATCGCCAAACGCGCAATGGTCGGCGCCTCGAACAGCTCGTCGGCGTAGTCGAACGACAGCGTCAGCCGGCCGTTGCGATCCTCTTCGCTGTGCAGTTGCAGGTCGAACTTGGCTTCGCGGCTGTGCCACGGCAACTCCTCGGCCAACAGCCCCGGCAAACGACGCAAGGCGCTCAGGTCTCGCTGTTGATGGTTGAACATCACCTGGAACAGACCTTGCTCGCGCGCCTGGGGGAACGCTTCGAGCAGTTGTTCGAACGGCAGGTCCTGATGGGCCTGGGCACCGAGCGTGGCCTCCCGGGCCTGGGCCAACAGCGCGGCAAACGGCTGGCGTGAATCGACCTGCCCGCGCAGCACCTGGGTATTGATGAAAAAGCCGATCAGCCCCTGGGTCTCCAGGCGTGGACGGTTGGCGTTGGGCACGCCGATGCGGATGTCGGACTGGCCGGTGTAACGCTGTAACAGCGCCTGGAAGGCCGCCAGCAACAGCATGAACGGGGTTGCATCGTGGGCCTGGGCTACTTGGCGCAAGGCATCGCCGAGGCCTTTGTCCAGGCGCAGGCTATGGCGGGCGGCGCTGCGCTGGCGTTGCGCACTGCGGGGATGGTCCGTGCTCAGGGCGAGGGTCGGATGTTCGTCGCCCAGTTGCTGTTTCCAGTACGTCAGTTGCCGCTCGGCCTCCCCTTGAGCCAACCACTGGCGCTGCCAACTGCCGTAGTCGGCGTACTGCAACGGCAACGGCGCCAAAGCGGCGACCTGCCCCTGGCATGCAGCAGCGTACAACCGGGAAAACTCATCGATCAGTACGCTCATCGACCAGCCGTCGGCGATGATGTGGTGCAGCGTGACCAACAATTGGTGGTCCCCCTCATCGAGACGCAACAAGGTGACCCGCCACAGTGGGCCCTTCTGCAAATCGAACAGCAGCGCCGCTTCATCGTCACGCATCTGCCGCGCCTGGGCTTCGCGCTGGTCGGCGGGCAGGTCGCTGAGGTCGATCACGCGCAGCTTGAACTCACCGGCCGGATCGACCTGTTGCAGGGCGACACCCTCGCGCTCCAGAAATCGTGTGCGCAGGGCTTCGTGGCGTTCGAGCAGTTGCTGGAAACTGGCCCGTAGTGCGTCTTCGTCCAACTCACCGCGCAGGTGCAAGCCGCCGGGGATGGTGTAGGCGCTGCTCGCCGGATCCAGTTGCCAGGTGATCCACAACCGATTCTGGGCAAGGGATTGCGGCAACGCTTCGTGGCGCGGCAACGGGCTGATCACGCCTTGGGCCTCGCCCCCTTCCAGTTGCTGATTCGCCACCGCTGCCGTGAACGCTGCGAGGGTCGGCGCTTCGAACAACAAGCGCAGATTCAGCGCCAGCCCCAGCCGCTCTTGCAGCCGTGCGACCACTTGAGTGGCGGCGATGGAGTTACCGCCCAACAGGAAGAAATGATCGTCGCCATGGACGTGTTCAATCTGCAACTGCTCGCACCAGACCTGGCCGATCAATGTTTGCAACGGCGATGACGAGCGAGCGTCAGGGCTTGCTTCAACCGCGACTGAGGGGAACAGCGCATAACTGTCAAGACTGCCGTCGGCCCATCGGGTCCGACAGGCCGAGCGTTGCAACTTGCCGCTGGAGGTCTTGGGCAACGCGCCCGGATTGAGCAACACCACCACACTCGGCGCTTGCTGACAGGCTTCGGCCACCGCCTGGCGAATGGCTTTGATCAACGCTTCGGGTGGCAGGATCTTCTGCACGCTGCGGCTGATTTCCGCCGCGATGCCGATGCCTTCCTCGCCGCCATCGTCGACCGCGAACGCCGCCACCCGGCCCTTGCGCACGACGTCCACTTCCCGCTCGATGGTTTGCTCGATGTCCTGGGGATAGAGGTTATGACCGCGCACGATCAACAGATCCTTCAGGCGGCCGGTAATGAACAGCTCACCCTCACGCAGGAAACCCAAGTCGCCGGTGCGCAGCCAGGTGCGGCCATCGTACTGGACGAATGTCTTGGCGCTGGCCTCAGGGTTTCGCCAGTAGCCATGCGCAATGCTCGGCCCGCAGGCCCAGACTTCGCCGACCCGGTTGTCGGTCAGCGGCTGCAAGGTGTTGGGCTCGACGATCAGCACCGCATGCCCGGGCTGGCTCACGCCGCAACTCATCACTGTACTGCCCTGCCCTGGCTCGGCACGGTGGTGCGCCAGTGCCGTGTCGTCCATTTGCAACGACGGGATGCCTTGACTGCGCGGTGTGCCCGCGACGAACAAGGTCGCTTCAGCCAGGCCATAGGACGCCATGAAACTGTCCGGCGTGAAGCCGCACGGCGCGAATTTCTCGGCAAAGCGTTCCAGGCTGTCGAGACGAATCGGCTCGGAGCCTGAATAAGCCACGCGCCAGCCGCTCAGGTCGAGGCGCTTGAGCGCCGACTCACTGACCCGCTCGCTGCATAGCCGATAGGCGAAGTCCGGGCCGCCGCTGATGGTGCCGCCGTATTCGCTGATCGCCTCCAACCAGCGCAATGGCCGGGCCAGAAAGTATGCGGGCGACATCAATACGCAGGGCACACCGCTGAAAACCGGCTGCAACAGACCGCCGATCAGGCCCATGTCGTGGTACAGCGGTAGCCAGCTGACGATGACGTCGTCAGGGTTCAGATCGATGCCGAAGCCGTGGCGGATCAATAATTCGTTGGCCACCAGGTTGCCATGGCTGACCTGCACCCCCTTGGGCAATGCGGTGGAGCCGGAGGTGTATTGCAGGAAAGCGATGTCATGGTCCTGCAGATTCGGTTGCAGCCATTGCCCGGCGCGGGCCGAGTCGAGGGTATCGACGCACAACACCGGCGGAGCCGACTCGATGGCTTGCAGCGGCTCGCGCAGATCGCTGCGGGTGAGCAACAGGCGCGGCTCGGCATCGGCAATGATCGACAGCAGGCGCTCCTGGTGGTGGCGACGGGCGGACTCCGGCGGATAGGCCGGCACCGCGATCACCCCCGCGTACAGGCAACCAAAAAACGCCGCGACGTAGTCCGGGCCACTGGGAAACAGCAAAACCGCACGGTCACCGAACGCCGCTTCGGCCTGCAAGGCGGCGGCGATGGTCCGGGCACGCAGGTCCAGGTCGCGATAACTCAGTACAACACTTTGCTCCGGATCGTCGGCAAGGAAGCGCAAGGCCACACGGTCCGGCGACAACGCGGCGCGGCGCTGAAGGGCATGAGCCAGGGTGCTGGGGAGTTCGAACGCGTCGGTCATGAGGTTTCCTGCCTGAAATTCGGCTTGCTAGTGGTATCTGGTGGCCTGCGGAATGCGGTTCGGCATCGGGACTGCCGCCCGAAACCTTCATCCCTGAGAACGGATACCGCCGGCAAATAATTAGTCAGCGGCCTCTTGATCCAGACCCGCCGGAAAGCAGAACACCGCGGCAACGGGTCGCAGTTCTCACGCTGGACTTATCAGCATCAATAATTCTTCTTCTCAATTGACAATAATTATCATTCAGCCTAATTTGTCGCTCGATATGCAGGACGAGTCGGACAGATCCCTCGTCCTGCTAACTTTTTGCAACAAGGTGAATTCCATGACGGAACAAGTATCCACAAGCAGGTGCGACTCACCGTTACTTCAGGCATTCGTGGATAACCGGATGATCCTGGTCAAGATCGCAGCACGCATCACCGGGTGCCGGTCCCGGGCAGAAGACGTGGTGCAGGATGCGTTTTTCCGGCTGCAATCGGCGCCCCAGATCACCTCGTCCTTCAAGGCTCAGCTCAGTTACCTGTTTCAGATCGTGCGCAACCTGGCGATCGACCATTACCGCAAGCAGGCGCTGGAACAGAAATACTCGGGGCCGGAAGAGGAAGGGTTGAATGTGGTGATCCAGGGTGCTTCGCCAGAAACGTCACACATCAATTTCTCGACGCTGGAGCACATCGCCGACGCGCTCACCGAACTGCCCAGCCGCACCCGCTATGCCTTCGAGATGTACCGCCTGCACGGTGTGCCACAGAAGGATATCGCCAAGGAGCTGGGGGTCTCGCCGACCCTGGTGAACTTCATGATCCGCGACGCCCTGGTGCATTGCCGCAAGGTGTCGGGAGTGCGTGGGGATACCTTTGCCCGGCGGTGATTTTGCACTGATTTTTCGGGCCTTATCGCGAGCAGGCTCGCTCCCACAATGGATCTGCGCACTCACAAAGTCTGTGCTGTGCGCAATCCCTGTGGGAGCGAGCCTGCTCGCGATGGAGCCCTAGGGGCTTACAACCTCACCTCAACCCACACCGATCAAAAAACCGCTCACGCCCCAGAATCATCAGCGCCGCGCGCTTGTGGGGGAAATCGAATTCCTTTTCACAGTGGAAACACTGGTTGTGCAGATGACCGATCATCCGGGCGTTGTTGGCTCGAGGTTCGGCCACCACCCGCTCGGTGCGCGGGTCGTCGAGAAACAGGTAATGCACCAGCGCCGACAGCCAGCTCGCCACCTTGTGCGGGCCGCGGTGTTGCTCCTCGCCCACCAACATGTGAATGCCGCGATCATAATTGTGCACGTCATAGAACGGCGCGATCCGATCCTCCTTGGCCCAATAGGCTTCGAAGTAGGCGAAAGGCTGGTCGTCGAAACAACCGATCAAGGTCAGCACCCGGGGATCGCGCTGCAGTGTGCTCAGATACTCGCGATGTTGTTCCAGGCTGCCCTCCTCCTGCCAGAAACTCGCCACCCGAGGACTGTTCTGCCAGCGGTTGAAGCGCGTCAGGTCCTGTTCGATTTCCAGGGTGCGCAAGGACACCCAGGCTCCCAGGCGCGCATCGAAGCGCCGATACACCTCACCTCGCGGCTTCGTGGGCCGGCGCGGATGACGCTTGCCATCGGTGATGATCATCTGTTGCGGATAGCTGCCGTTGAACGACTCCCCCAGCCAGGGTTGCGGCAGTTGCCAGAACATCGTGCGCTCACAGATGTATTCGTCGGCACACTCGCCGGGCGTCAGCAGTCCGCTGAGCAAGGCTTCACCGGGGCGCTCGGGCAGATGCCAAGTCAGGCGCCGGCATTCAGGATCGCGGGCGAACAGCCAATAGCAGGCCGCCCAAAGCGCCGGGCCTACGGGCCGATCGTTGATTTCCTGCAAATGCACATGCAGCTCGGTACCACGCTCCAGGCGCAGCCGGATCAGCGGCGCGCCCTCAAGCATCAGGCTCAGGTGGCGTTCGGTTTCATCGGCGCCGAGACGGCGACCGCCGGGTAAAGGCAGCGTCGTCGGGTGCTTGAGATTGGACATGGGCGGGGCTCACGTAGTCGTCGGTAGTCAACGTGTGACGTGAGCCAGGCAGGGAAATTTAGTGCCCCGCTCAATGATCGTGCGCTGGCACCAGCTGTATCTGGTAGGGCTTGAAAATCGCCAGCATCTGCCCGTCGTCCCGCAGCTTTTGCAGCAGCCGCTCGAACGCTTCGCCAGAGATCGGCGCCTGGGGGCGGATCAGCGCGTAATGGTGGTAAATCTGATCGATACGTTCGGATATCAGCAATTGAGGGTCGACGTCAGGATTACGCAGCACGTAGTCGATGAGGTACGAACGGGTGACCAGCGCAATGTCCGCACGCCCGCGCAAGACCATCAGCAGGTTGCTGTCATGGGAATACGTCAGGGTGGCGTTGTATTGGCCGGTCAGGAACTTGGGGTCGGCGTTGAATTCGGCAAAGGCGTAGTGGTAGCCGCTGAAGAGCGCCAGGCGCTTGCCCCTCAGATCAGAGAAATAGTCTTGCTGACGATCCGGTTGACGCTGGGCAACGAAGATTTCCGCATCTTCCAGGCCCATGTCTACCGCAGTATGAGGCACATCCTTCCAGCCCCAGTCCGGGTTCTCGAAAATGGCCATGTCGACCCGGCCCTGCTTGAAATCATTGAAACGGCGCGGAATCGACGTCGGAACCAGCACGAATTGATAGTCGCTTTGGGCCTTGTTCAAGGCTTCTACCAACTGCGGCAGCAAACCGGTATCCGCGCCAGTTTCGGGGCGTATCGTGTAGGGCGGAAAATGCGCTGCGCCAATCCTGACCAGTTGCGCAGCCGTGGCCGGCAACGCGAACACTGCAATAAACGCAGCCAGCAAGACGCGCGAGGCTATCCCCATCGTTGAAAACGTCAAGACAGCTCACTCCCCAGAAAATTAATCATCAGTGAATCCAACCAGGCATCTCAATGCATCACGCAGGGCACGCAGGGCGACCACTCAGCGGCATTGCTGCCTCTTTTTATTTTTCTTCAAGCACCAGAATCAAGGCCTGCTCGGCCAACTCATCAAGACTCAGGCTGCCCTCGGCGCGAAACCAGGTGGTGGTCCAGGACAGGGCGCCGGTCAGGAAACGACGGGTGATGAACACGTCGCCCCGAATATACCCCGCGTCCTTGGCCTGCCCAAGAACCTCAAGCCACAGGGCCTCATAAATATCACGCAAAGCCAGCACCTGTCTTTGACCTTGCTCAGACAACGAACGCCATTCGTAGACCAGGACCGCCATCGCCTCGCCGCTGCCGCCCATGATCGATTGCAACTCGCAGCGAATCAGCGCCAGGACCCGCTCGCGCACACTATCGGCCTCGGCCAGCGCCGCGCGCATCAACGCCGTGTTGTAGCGAATGGTCTCTTCCATCACCGCCCGCAGGATCTCGTCCTTGCTTTTGAAGTGATGAAAGATGCTGCCCGACTGGATGCCCACCGCGCTCGCCAGGTCGCGCACCGTGGTGCGCTCGAACCCTTTGTTGCGAAACAGATGGGCGGCGGTCTGGAGCAGTTTGCCGCGAGCGCTGTCAGGATCGGTCAGTTGCCCGTTATCGACCAGCTCACGCATCACGTTCAGGGCTTTTTGCTCATCCACCCATTCTCTCCTACAGTCGATCGATCAACGTCGGGCCACGCTTGCGGAACCGACGAGGTGGCGCGGGCAATTTAAGCTGGCCGGGGCACCCAAGCAAGCGCTTGGATCGAAGAACCGGCGGTCGTTTACAAACCAAGCGCTTGCTTGGTAGTCTCGGGCGACGTCGGCCGGAGGGAGCACCATGCCAAAAACGATACGTATCGGTTGTGCCAGCGCCTTCTGGGGCGACACCTGTACCGCTGCGGCGCAACTGGTCGAAGGCGCCGAACTGGACTACCTGGTGTTCGATTACCTGGCCGAGGTCACGATGTCGATCATGGCCGGGGCGCGCATGAAAGACCCTCGGGGCGGCTATGCCACGGACTTCATCGAAGTGCTCTCACCGCTGCTTGCTCGTTTGCATGAACGCAAGATCCGCGTCATCAGCAATGCCGGCGGGGTCAACCCCCAGGCCTGCGCCGCCGCTCTGCAAGCGGCCTGCGACAAGGCCGGCGTGCCCTTGAAGATCGCGGTGCTGCTGGGAGACGACCTGCAACCACGATTCGAACAGCTCGCCAGCCAGGGCATTATCGAGATGTTCAGCGGCGCGCCCCTGCCGGCGGTGTGCGTGTCCACCAACGCTTACCTGGGTGCCCCCGGCATTGTCGAGGCCTTGCGTCTGGGAGCCGACATCGTGATCACCGGCCGGGTGGTGGACAGCGCCGTGGTCAGCGCGGCCCTGGTGCATGAGTTTGGCTGGGCCTGGCACGACTACGACAAACTGGCCCAGGCCGCATTGGCCGGGCACCTCATTGAGTGCGGGGCCCAATGCACGGGCGGTAATTTCACCGACTGGCGGGAGGTACCGGATTACGAGCACATCGGTTTTCCCATCGTTGAAGTCAGCGCCGACGGCCAATTCATCGTCACCAAGGCCGAAGGCACCGGCGGGCTGGTCACGCCGCTGACTGTCGGGGAACAACTGCTCTATGAAATCGGCGATCCCCAAGGCTATCTCTTGCCGGACGTGATCTGCGACTTCAGTCAGGTCAGGTTGATCCAGCAAGGCAAACACGCGGTGCGCGTCCAAGGCGCCAAGGGCTTGCCGCCCACCGATCAATACAAGGTCTGCGCCACCTGGGCCGACGGTTTTCGCTGCACCGCCCTGTGCCTGATCGCCGGCATCGATGCGGTGGCCAAGGCCGAACGGGTCAGCCAGGCGATCATCGCCAGGACTTCGCAGCTGTTCAGTTCGCGCGGCTGGGCGCCCTACAGCGAGGTGAACATCGAGCTTCTGGGCAGCGAAGCCACTTACGGCCAGCACGGCAGGCGCCAGGACAGCCGTGAAGTGGTGATCAAACTGGCGGTGCGCCACCCCGACAAACAGCCGCTGGTGCTGTTTTCCAGGGAAATCGCCCAGGCCGCCACCGGCATGGTGCCGGGGCTGACCGGCCTGATGGGCGGTCGCCCGACGGTGTATCCGTTGATTCGCCTGTTCTCGTTCCTGATCGACAAATCCGCTTGCCGGCTCGACATTGAACTCGACGGGCAGAGTCATCCTTGCCTGCTGCCCGCCGTTGAAGCGCTGCAAACCCGCGACTTGCCGGTCGCTCCCGACCTGCCCAAACCCCAGGGCCGGGCTGATGCCAGCGTGCCGTTGGTCAAACTGGCGGTGGCGCGCTCCGGCGACAAGGGCAACCACAGCAACATCGGTGTGCTCGCCCGCGCCCCCGAATACTTGCCGTGGATCGCCGAGGCGCTGACGCCCCAAGTGTTGGTTGACTGGATGAGCCACGTGCTCGACCCACTGCTGGGGCGCGTCGAGCGCTGGTATCTGCCGGGCACCCACAGCCTGAACTTCGTGCTGGAAAATGCCCTTGGCGGCGGTGGTGTCGCCAGCCTGCGCATCGACCCGCAGGGCAAGGCGTTCGCTCAGCAGTTGCTGGAGATCCAGATACCGGTGCCACAGAGCATCGCCGATCAGGTCAATTAAAGGACGATCGCCATGGCGTTCGGTTCGAGCACAAGGAACACCCATGCCAGTCATCGAATCGCACCTTGACCCACACAGCGCCGACTTCGCCCGCAACCACGCGGCCATGTTGGCTGGCGTCGCACACCTGCGTCAGATCGAACAGGCGGTGCTGGAGAAAGCCGCCCAGGCCCAGGCCAGGTTCGAGCAACGCGGCCAACTGCTGCCACGCGAGCGTCTGAACCTGCTGCTGGACCCCGGCGCGCCGTTCCTGGAACTGGCGAGCCTGGCCGGCTACAAACTCCATGACGACAAGGACGGCAGCCAGGCCGGTGGTGGTTTGATCGCGGGGATCGGCTACGTATCCGGCGCTCAGGTCTTGGTGGTGGCGAACAACAGCGCGATCAAGGGCGGGACCATCTCCCCCAGCGGCTTGAACAAGACCCTGCGTCTGCAACAGATCGCCATGGAGAACAAACTGCCGGTCATCACCCTGGCCGAAAGCGGCGGCGCCAACCTCAATTATGCCGCGCAGATTTTTGTCGAAGGTGCGCGCAGCTTCGCCAATCAGGCGCGGATGTCCGCCATGGGCTTGCCGCAGATTACTGTGGTGCATGGTTCGGCCACGGCGGGCGGGGCCTACCAGCCGGGGCTCTCGGATTACGTAGTAGTGGTGCGCGACAAAGCACGGCTGTTTCTGGCCGGCCCTCCGTTGCTCAAGGCCGCCACTGGCGAAGTCGCCACGGAAGAAGAACTGGGCGGTGCGCAAATGCATGCGCAGGTGGCCGGCACCGCTGAATACCTGGCCGAGAATGACGCCGATGGCATACGCCTGGCCCGGGAGATCGTCAGCCTGTTGCCCTGGAACGAGCAACGGCCGACACCGCCTGAACGCACCTGGAAAGAGCCGCTCTACCCGGCCGATGAGTTGCTGGGGTTGATCCCCGACGACCCGAAAAAGCCCTATGACGTGCGGGAAATCGTCGCCCGCATCGCCGATGGTTCGGACTTCCTGGAATTCAAAAGCGAGTTCGATCAACAGACGATTTGTGGCCACCTGCGCATTCGTGGTCATGCCTGTGGCCTGATCGGCAACAACGGCCCGATCACGCCCAAGGGCGCGAGCAAGGCCGCGCAGTTCATCCAGCTGTGCGACCAGAGCCGCACACCGCTGCTGTTCCTGCACAACACCACCGGCTTCATGGTCGGCACCGAGTCGGAACAACAAGGGGTGATCAAGCATGGGGCGAAGATGATCCAGGCCGTGGCCAACGCCCGGGTGCCGAAGCTGACGGTCGTGGTGGGCGGTTCCTACGGCGCCGGCAACTACGCCATGTGCGGCCGAGGGCTGGACCCACGCTTCATCTTCGCCTGGCCCAACAGCCACACGGCGGTGATGGGTGGTGCTCAGGCCGGCAAGGTTTTGCGCATCGTCACGCAGGCGACGCAGATCAAGAATGGCCTCACCCCCGACCCGAAGATGCTGGACCTGCTCGAACACACCACCGCGCAGACACTCGACAGCCAGTCCACTGCGCTATACGGCAGCGCCAACCTGTGGGATGACGGGCTCATCGACCCGCGCGACACCCGCACGTTGCTAGGCTACCTGCTGGACATCTGCCACGCGGCTGAGCTTCGCCCGCTGCAACCCAACAGTTTCGGTGTGGCCCGTTTCTGAACGTGTGAAGGACTTTTGATCGCTGCTCACAGGAGAACAATAAAATGATCTTCACCCAGGAACACGCAGCTCTGCGGCGCACCGTTCGCCAGTTTGTCGACCAGCAGATAAACCCCTATGTCGACGAATGGGAGAAGGCCGGACGGTTTCCCATCCACGAGGTTTTCCGCAAGGCCGGTGAACTAGGGTTGCTGGGTATATCCAAGCCGGAGCAGTTCGGCGGCATGGGCCTGGACTACAGCTATTCGATCGTCGCCGCCGAGGAGTTCGGCACCATTCATTGTGGCGGCGTGCCGATGTCCATCGGCGTGCAGACCGACATGTGCACCCCGGCCCTGGCGCGTTTCGGCTCCGATGAGCTGCGTGAAGCATTCTTGCGCCCGGCCATCAGCGGTGAGCAGGTCGGTTGCATCGGCGTCTCGGAAGTCGGGGCCGGCTCTGATGTCGCCGGGCTCAAGACCACGGCCCGTAAGGATGGCGATGACTACGTCATCAACGGCAGCAAGATGTGGATCACCAATTCACCGAGTGCCGATTTCATGTGCCTGCTGGCCAACACTTCGGACGACAAGCCCCACATCAACAAATCACTGATCATGGTGCCGATGAACAGCCCGGGTATCAGCCTCGGCGGGCACCTGGACAAACTCGGCATGCGCAGTTCGGAAACCGCCCAGGTGTTCTTTGACGACGTACGGGTGCCGCAACGCAATCGCGTTGGCCAGGAAGGCGCCGGGTTCATGATGCAGATGTTGCAGTTCCAGGAGGAACGCCTGTTCGGCGCGGCGAACATGCTCAAGGGGCTGGAGCACTGCATCGACAGCACCATCGAGTACTGCAAGGAGCGCAAGACCTTCGGCACCGCCCTGATCGACAACCAGGTGATCCACTTTCGCCTGGCGGAACTGGCCAGCGAGATCGAATGCCTGCGGGCGCTGGTCTACCAGGCCACCGAGCAGTACATCAACGGCCAGGATGTGACGCGGCTGGCGTCCATGGCCAAGCTCAAGGCCGGGCGCCTGGCCCGGGAAGTCACCGACAGTTGCCTGCAATACTGGGGCGGCATGGGTTTCATGTGGGACAACCCGGTGGCGCGGGCGTATCGCGACGTGCGACTGGTGTCCATCGGCGCCGGTGCGGACGAGATCATGCTGGGCATCATCTGCAAACTCATGGGCATTTTGCCGGGCAAGAAAAAATGACTGTGTTCACCCTCCCTTGTGGGAGCGAGCCTGCTCGCGATGAGGCCCTGACAGCCACCGAAAAACCCAGGAATGACCACCATGCCCGCCTTCAGCAAGATCCTCATCGCCAACCGCGGTGAAATCGCCTGCCGGATCCAGCGCACCGCCCAGGCCCTGGGCTATCGCACCGTGGCGGTGTTCAGCGAGGCCGACGCCGACGCGCTGCACGTGCGCATCGCCGATGAAGCAGTACTCATCGGCGCAGCACCGGTGCCGCAGTCCTACCTCAATCAGCCGGCCATCCTCGACGCGGCCCGGCGTACTGGCGCCGACGCCATCCACCCCGGCTACGGTTTTCTCTCGGAAAACGCCGGGTTCGCCAGAGCCTGCGAAGAGGCCGGTATCGTGTTCATTGGCCCCAGCCCCGACGCCATCGACCTGATGGGCAGCAAACGTCGCTCGAAAATCGCCATGATCGCCGCCGGCGTACCGTGCATCGCCGGTTACGAAGGCACCGATCAGGACGACGACACCTTGTGCCGTGAAGCCGAACGCATCGGCTATCCGTTGATGATCAAGGCCAGCGCCGGCGGTGGTGGCCGAGGCATGCGCCTGGTTTGGCGGGCTGAAGACCTGCTGGAACAGTTACACACCGCGCGCTCCGAGGCGTTGCATGGTTTTGGCAACGATGAGTTGATCCTCGAACAGGCCTTGATCAATCCACGGCATGTGGAAATCCAGATTTTCGCTGACCACCACGGCAATCTGCTCCATTTGGGCGAAAGGGATTGCTCGATCCAGCGACGCCACCAGAAAATCATTGAAGAAGCGCCCTGCCCGGTCATGACCGCCGATCTGCGCCAGGCCATGGGTGACGCCGCGCTCAAGGCTGGCCGCGCGGTCAATTATGTGGGTGCCGGGACCGTGGAGTTTTTGCTCGCCCCGGACGGCGGTTTTTACTTTCTGGAGATGAACACGCGCTTGCAGGTCGAACATCCGGTCACCGAGCTGATCACCGGACTGGACCTGGTGGCCTGGCAACTGGCTGTGGCCGCCGGCCTGCCACTGCCCCTGCGCCAGGACCAGGTCCAGTTCAGTGGTCACGCCATGGAGGTGCGGTTGTATGCCGAAGACCCGGCTGCGAACTTTCTGCCGCAAACCGGCCATTTACTCAGTTGGGAACCCCCTATCCGCGACGGTGTACGAATCGACCATGGTTTGCTTGAAGGCCAGACCATTAGCCCGTTCTACGACCCGATGCTGGGCAAAGCCATCGCCCACGGCGCTACCCGTGAAGAGGCCCGACGCAAATTGCTGCGAGCCGTGGAGGACTGCGTGCTCCTGGGTGTACAGGCCAATCAGCGCTTGCTGGCGGGGTTGCTGGCTCATCCACAATTCATTGATGGAGATTTCGGCACCGGTTTCATCCAGCAACACTTCGCCGATCATCCCACCCTGCAGATCCACACCCCCTCGGCTGAGCAGCTCGCCATCGCCGCAGCCTCGTTCTATCAGGCCATGCATGCGCGTCATGCGCCCGGCCTGGGAGGATGGAGCAACAATAGCGGCGCGGTGCGGCGCTATTGCATTGGCCTGGGCGAGCGCGACTGGCCCCTGACCCTGACCGCCGGAACCGGCGGCACGCTGCATATCCGGATAGCCGAGCGAGTGATCGAGTTGAAGTTGCTCGAGTCTGATCAGTGCGGCGCAACGCTGATGATCGACGGCATTCGCCAACGCCATGCCTGGCACCTCGATGGTAATGACCTGTGGCTGTTCACTCGCCCAGGCGGCCTGCATTTACAGGATCGGACCCAGGCCCCCGTCGCCGCCAGGGCCAGCGTCAGCGATGGCTCCCTCAAGGCGCCAATGGACGGCGCTATCGTCGAAGTGCTGGTCAGCGAAGGGACGGCAGTACGCCAGGGACAGCTACTGATGGTGCTCGAAGCGATGAAAATGGAGCACCCACTCAAGGCAGGTATTGATGGAGTGGTCAGGACCTTACACGTCAAGCCAGGCGATCAGGTGAAAAACCGCCAGTTATTATTGCAGGTTGAAACAGCGCACTAGGCGGATGCGCAGGGTTTGACTACGCTCAAACCCATCAGCACGCCGATACCGGGAACCTTGCGATGCCTCACTGGCTGGTGATTGATCTGGAGGCCACTACCGATGAAGGTGGCTGGCCGGTAACCGAAATGGAAATTATCGAAATCGGCGCCACACTGGTGAATCGGGATGGCCGCGAGCTGGACCACTTCCAGCGGTTCGTAAAGCCGTTGAGGCGCCCCTTGCTCACACCTTTCTGTCGCGAGCTGACCCATATCACCCAGGCCAATATCGACAGCGCCGCGCCTTTGACCGAGGTCTGGCCGGCGTTCGAACGCTGGCTGGCGCAGTACCACGCGAACCTGGAGAGCTGGGTCAGTTGGGGCGATTACGACCGCAAGCAATTGCTTCAGGAATGGCAGCATCAGCGGTTGCACAGCTTTCTCGGCCAAGTGCCGCACATGAACCTCAAGCAGCGCTTCGCCAAAGCCCGCCGGCTGGAGCGCCCCCTGGGGCTCAACGGGGCGCTGCAACTGGCCGGCCTGCAATTCTGCGGTCAACAACACCGGGCCCTGGAAGATGCGCGCAATACGGCGCGGTTATTACCCTTGGTACTCCCAGGCTGAACGCGAGCCAAGACTGCGGCGCGGCAGATGACGAACGTTGAAGCCTTGTGCATACTGGCCGGCCTTTTCCAGCCCCTTTTTTCGAGGAATCGCCCATGTTTAAAGTCAACGAGTACTTCGACGGCACCGTCAAGTCGATCGCTTTCGGCACAGCCGAAGGCCCTGCGACCATCGGCGTCATGGCTGCGGGCGAATACGAATTCGGCACGGCCCAGCGGGAAATCATGCACGTCGTCTCCGGCGCCCTGACCGTGAAACTGCCCGACAGCACCGACTGGGAAACCTTCGAGGCCGGCAGCCAGTTCAATGTACCGGCCAATAGCAAGTTCCAGCTCAAGGTCGCCGTCGACACCGCCTACCTGTGTGAATACCGCGGCTAAGCCTGTGGCGAGGGGCGGTGCGACGTTTCGCTAAATCCCCTCGCCACAAAAGCCCCGGCGTGGCATCGGATAATGAAAAATGCCCGTGTCCAGTGGACACGGGCATTGTTTTTTCAAAAGCGGTGTTTATTCGAGCACTTCAACCGGCATACCCACTTCAAGCCAACCATTGCTGTCATTGACCAGGTTCTGGCCGAACATCGCACCGTCCGGTGTCGAACGATACTGCTGCAGCGTGGCGAAGGGTTCGCGGTCAGGGTCGCGTTCGCCGGTTTGCGGGTCGACCGTGGTCATGATGCAGCGTGAGCAGGGCTTGACCAGCCGGAACTCCACATCGCCGATACGAATGCGCTTCCAGCCATCCTCGGCAAATGCCTCACTGCCCTCGATAACCAGGTTGGGACGAAAGCGCAGCATCTCCAAAGGGCGGCCGACCCGATCGGACACGTCCTGCAAAGAGGCCTGGCCGATCAGCAGCAAGGGGAAACCGTCCGCGAACGCCACCTTGTCGTCATCCTTGCCGTAACCGGCGGCGGTGGTGCGCGCCAGTTCCACCGGAACGTGAACCAGCCGGGTGGGCTTGCCAATGAACTCGCTGACCCAGGCCGCAGCCTCGTCACCGGCATCCGGTACGCGCAAGGTGTCGCGCCAGATGATCACTCCGCGCCGTTGCTCTTCGTCAACAGGTGGCAGGGGCACATCCAGGGTGGCAAAACCTGGCGCACTGAGCGTCAGACCGCCGGCCTCATTCCACAATGCCGAGAGCTGGCTCATCTGGGTCACCGCCCGCTGGGTCAGGAAGCGCCCGGTGCCCTCGTCCACCAGCATCCAGCGCCGGTCACCGTCCAGGCCCAGCTTGTCCAGGCCTATGCCTTGCAGGAGCTGGCCCTTGCCGGACTTCAACGGATAACGATACAGCGCGCTCAGCCGCAACATGGTCGACTTCCCCGGTGACGAAAAAACGCCACCTTATACGAGCCGGCCATTGAAGCAAACCATGATCAGCCTCAGTCGAGCATCAGTCGCTGGCGCACCACATCAACCAGCTTGTCCGGCTGGAACTTGGAGAGGAAGTTGTCGCAGCCGACCTTCTTGACCATCGAATCGTTGAAGCTGCCGGACAGCGAGGTGTGCAGCACCACGTAGAGCCCGCGCAAACGCGGGTCGTTGCGGATCTCGGTAGTCAGGCGATAGCCGTCCATTTCCGGCATTTCCGCGTCGGTGAAAATCATCAGTAATTTGTCGGTCATCACTTCGCCAGTATCGGCCCAGGCCTTGAGCATGTTCAGGGCTTTCAAACCGTCGCTGGCAACGTGCATCTTCACACCCAACTGACCCAGCGTATCGCGCAGTTGAGAGAGCGCGACATTGGAGTCGTCCACCAGCAGCACTTCGCGTCCACGGGCGCGCTCCAGTACCGGATCTTCGAGCTTGTCCCGGGAAACCTTGGCGTTATAAGGCACGATTTCGGCCAGGACCTTTTCCACGTCGATGATTTCCACCAACTGATCGTCAACCTTGCTGATCGCCGTCAGGTAGTGCTCACGCCCAGCGCTGGTCGGGGGCGGCAAGATGGCTTCCCAGTTCATATTGACGATGCGGTCCACGCCGCCCACCAGGAACGCCTGAACCGAACGGTTGTATTCAGTGACGATAATGGTGCTGTTAGCTCCCGGCACCAGCGGACGCATACCGATGGCCTGGGACAGGTCGATCACCGGCAATGTCTGGCCCCTCAGATTGACTACACCGCACACAAACGGATGGCGCTGCGGCATCAACGTCAGCTTCGGCAACTGCAGTACTTCCTGGACCTTGAACACGTTAATGGCGAACAACTGCCGCCCTGCCAGGCGAAACATGAGAATTTCCAGGCGATTCTCACCCACCAGTTGGGTTCGTTGATCTACTGTGTCGAGAATGCCGGCCATCTATGACTCCTAGGCTTGTTCGGATGAATCCATGAAGGAGATATCGGCCGTGCAGACGGGATCTTGACCCCTGTATAAAATCTCGCGCAGGGCATTGATGTCACATTAGCATCATGCTTTACTTGCTTCACGGATTTCATCCCCCAGCTCTGCCGCTGCGCGACCTCAGTTTGCGCACAAAGTTCCCCCGCCTAGGGGTTTCCCCTAGGGACAATCAGGTCCAACCTGATATTCCCGCTATCCAATAGCCATTAATGTGACGCCATTCTCATTGCTGAACGGAGTCAGGCCTTTGTGCGCGACCGCAGGACACCGGACTTCCAGCCATTTGGCCGATCCCGCCAGTGCAATCGTTTGCGCGCATGCCTTTGTCTACGGGCGAAAGAGTGCCTGCGGGTCTTCGTCAGTTGCCGGCCGAGAAGTCCAGCCGTTCGCCACACGCGATTTTCTTGCGTCTGACATGATGTTGTGGAGATAAGCATGCCGAACGATCGTAAAAACTGGAATCAGCGCCTTCCCGAATTTCTGATCGAGGCCGAAACGCTTTTGGCCAAGTCAGAGGAATGCCTGACCCATCTGCAGCTGATCAACGACGACAGGGACGCCATTGATTGCATGCTCAGTACCTTGCTGAAGCTGGCAAACAAGGCCGACGCCCTGGCGCTGGAAGCCATTTCAGAATTTTCGCTGCATATCCATGGCTTGCTCAGCAACGCGCAGAGTCACGTTGAATTGCATGAGCAGGCGCTGGGCGCGCTGAAGGATTGCTTCACCCTGATGGCCTGGCAACTGGAACTGGTCGATCACACCACCGGCCAGCTCAGCCTGGACAGCAGCGAACAGACCTCGTTGATCGAAGCCTTTGCCTTCCAGGTAGGCCAGAGTCCTGGCCAGACATTGCCTGCTTCGCGCCCCCTGGGTTTGGTGCCCTACTCACAAAAGCAGGCCTGAGGCCGATGAGTGCGGTTCGATCCGATGCGGCTGACACTTGGCACTTTCACGCCACCATGCTGAACGCGACCAACGAAATATGAAGTGGTACTATCTCCCGCGTCAGAGGCTTCAAGATAGTGGCATTAAGCCGCCAACTGAGGCCATCTTCGACCTGAAACGTTTATCCGTCCCGGCCTGTCAGATACGCTGACCAGCCTGCCCGCAGCGAACATTCATTGGCTCCATCCGTCATGTACGCCAGCCTCAAGTCAATCATCACCTGGCCACCCTCCCGAGAAAATGCCCGCCGTTTCACGCTGTTGTTGTGCATCTGCTCGACCCTTGGCAGCCTGCTGGCCTATCTGTTCGCCTCGACCGTCCCGTTGAGTTTGCTGGTGCTCAATAGCGCAGCCATGACCTGTGTCTGGATCCAGCATCGCCTGTCACACAAATCCATCAAGTTCCAGCCCCAGGAATTGGCCGATCGGTTGCTTGAGGTCCAGGAAAACGAGCGTCACCGGCTCAGCCGTGAATTGCACGACGATATCGGCCAGTTGCTGACCGCGGCCAAACTGCAAAGCGAATGGCTCAAGCGCCGTATTCCGGAAGAACTGCACGGCCAGTGCACGATCCTCTGCGAGACGCTGGACGAAACGCTCAATAAGGTTCGCGACGTATCAGCCATTCTCAACCCAAGACAACTGACCAGCCTGGGACTTGAAGCCAGCCTGCGCGCGCACCTGCTCAAGACGCTGGCTAATACGCCGCTGAAATGGAGCCTGGACTGCCAGCAACGCATGACCGGCATCCCTGAGGAAATGACGGTCGCCGCGTTTCGAATCACCCAGGAAGCCGTGACCAATATTTTGCGCCATGCCCAGGCGAAAAACCTGCTGGTGCGCCTGCAACGCTTGCCCGAAGGCCTGACCCTGTTGATCAGTGACGATGGCAAGGGATTCGTCCCGGCCTCCCACCCCGCTCACGAAGGACAACGCGGCATGGCCGGCATGTCGGAGCGGGTTGAACAACTGGGCGGCACCTTGAAGGTCATCAGCGAGGCCGGCAAAGGCACCCATATTGAGGCAAGCTTTCCCTGGACACCTCGCGCCCTGGAACGGGCCAGCAAGAATAAGGTTCTCCATTGATTTGTAATTTGCTTCTGATAGATGACCACTCGCTGATCAGGGCCGGTGTGCGCGCCCTGGTCATGGATCTGCCCGGATATGCCGTGATCGGCGAAGCCAGTGACGGGACGCAATTGCTGGAACTGGTTGAACGGCTGGTTCCAGATATCGTCTTGCTGGATATCTCCATGAAAGACACCTGCGGCCTGGACGCGCTGCAACAGCTCAAGCGCGTGCGTCCCCAGAGCAAAGTGCTGATTCTGTCGATGCACACCGATCCGGCGTTAATCATGCAGGCGCTGGAATCCGGAGCCCATGGCTATCTGCTCAAGGACACCACCGCCACCGAGCTGGAACACGCGCTGGAAGCGCTGCGCAACAACGAACGCTACCTGAGCCCTGCCATTGCCCACACCGTGATCAACCAGGCACTGACCCGTACCCAGAAACCGCAACCCGATCCTGGCCAAGCTCATAATCTGACCGCCCGCCAGTTGGAGATCCTGCGGCTGATCGTGCGTGGCAAGTCCACCCGGGAAATCGCTAACGGCCTGAGCTTGAGCATCAAGACCATAGAAACCCACCGGGCGCAAATCATGAAACGCCTGCAGATCCATGATGTGGCCGGACTGGTGCTGTTCGCCGTGCGCGAGCAGATCATCAGCCTGGACGATTAAGCGCCACCGAGGTACTCAGCAAAGGCGAATCGGCGGGCAGGTGAACACGCAGCGCTTTGGCCTGCACAGTGAAACGCAAACTGTCGACCTGCAACGGTTCGCCATCAAGATTGATATCCAGGCCTTGAGCGACCTTGATTTCCACCCATGGCAGGCGTGCGCGCACGAACATGTTGTCGATCCCCAGGCCACCGGCCAGCAAATCCTTCAGGGTGCTGACCACTTCCTGAGGCGCCGGCAGGACACTGATGTCCAGCAATCCATCATCGACCAGCGCCTCAGGGCACAGTACATGCCCCCCTCCGGCCTGCCGGCCATTGCCGATGCCCAGCGCCAGCAAATCGCCCTGCCAGTGGAAATCCGGGCCCTGCAGCTCACCGTAGGCCGCACTCAGCTCACTGAAACGTGATAAACCGGTGAACAAATAGGCGGCGCCACCCAAGACCTTTTTCAAGTCCTCGGAGGTGTTCGCCGTCACTTGGCTGCCAAAACCGCCCGTGGCCATATTCAGGAAGATCTGACCGCCCACTTCGCCCAAATCGATGGCCTGGGGCGTCACATCCAGTAGATCCAGGGCCTGCTCCGGCTCCAGCGGGATACCGGCGGCACGGGCAAAGTCATTGGCCGTACCCAGCGGCAGCAATACCAGGCTGACCTCACTCGATTTACGCACGATCGCCTCGGCGATATCACGCAAGGTCCCGTCCCCACCGCCGGCGATCAGCGTCGTGTAACCGGCATCCAGCGCCTCATCGACACAGCGTCGGGCATCGCCGGCCTCCCACGTCACTCGGACCGCAAGGTCCCAGCCCTGCTTGCGCTTGAGCATCACTGCGGCGCGAACCTCATCGTTGAGCGCTTGCTTGCCATGCAAAATCAACAGCGCCTTGCCTTTGCTCATTGTTATCTCCGTCATGGGAAGGTTCAGAGAATGGGACCACTCACACGGCCGAAAAAGCCCGGACCGATTCAAATTAAATAAAAGACTGCGCCGCGCGCCCATGGGGAAAACCGGCGGACAGCCCCCGCCGCCCGCTTCTCGACTCGAAGAATTTTCTTACAAGAACTGGCGAATCAGCTCAATTGACCCGTCAACGGTATTGAGACACTTTGGTGCTCTGTTGTGCTGGATCGTTTAAATGCTCATTACACAAGGATGTCTTAACCCATGGATGGATACATCACGGCCCGCTGGGGCCGGAACAGTGGTTCGATCAGTTATGGCCAAAGGGATGAAACGCCCCATGCATAGCCATAAATACAAGCTGTCGCCCCGGCAGCTCGCATCATTTGGAAGCGAACAGGCCAACGTTCAAAACGAATGCAAAAGTTGCAGTAATCCCGCAGGAGGAATTGATTTGGAACCGCGCGTCGTTGAACTGGAAACTCACCTTAAATACATCCGTAAAGACATGGATGAAATCCGAACCGATGTGAAGGTCATCCGCCACAGGCTCGCCTATTCAGCAGGCGCAGCAGCGGTGGTCTTTGGCCTGCTGGGCTGGATTGCGAACAGTCGATTCGATCAACTGGTCATGCTGCTCTCGCGATAAAGCCGATGGGCATGAAAAGCCCGAGCACTCGACTCGGGCCGGATACCCCAGTGCCGCAGCGCTAGCCCAGGACCTCGCTCAAGGGAATAAAACCCACTTCGTCGCCTTCGACCAGGGTTCGCCCCTCAAGCACCTCAACCAGTCCTTCAGCCCAGGCCGCGCTGCGCAGCACACCGGAGCTTTGATTGCGGTAGATGATCGCCCGACCGTTCTCGAGGCGACCTCGCAAGTATTCTCGTCGACCGCCTGCCTTCGGCCAGTCGAAGCCAGCCGGTACCTTGAACTTGAGCGGCGTTACCGCCTGAACACCCTGGCGGCGTAACAAGTAAGGCCGGGCTAACAATGCGAACGTCACCAAGGTCGAGGCAGGGTTTCCGGGCAGGCCGATCACAGGCACACCACGAAAATGCCCGAACGTCAGCGGTTTCCCAGGCTTGATGGCAAGCTTCCAGAGCGCGAGTTCACCCTCTTCGCGCAAGGCGGTCCCCAGGAAGTCAGCCTCCCCCACCGATACGCCGCCAGTGGACAGGATCAGATCGACATCCGACAACTGCCCCAGACGCTGGCGGGTGGCGGGCAAGTCGTCGGGCAGAATACCTGCGTCGACCACCTCACAACCCAGCTGCTGCAACCAGCCACAGAGCAGTACGCGATTGCTGTTATAGATCTGGCCAGGGCCCAGCGCCTGACCTGGCTCTACCAGTTCGTCACCGGTGGAGAGCACTGCAACACGCACCTTGCGCACCACCTCCAGCGACGCGCAGCCAAGAGACGCCGCCAGCCCCAGTTCAATCGGCCCCAGGCGAGTACCGCAGGAAAGAACCGTTTCTCCGACCGTTGCCTCCTGCCCCTGCGGGCGGATGTTTTGCCCGCTCACCATCGGCTCGGTAAAGCGTACGCGCAGGTCATCTTCAACCACGGCGTTTTCCTGCATCTCGACGCAGTCAGCGCCGGCAGGGACAGGCGCTCCGGTGAAGATCCGTGCACAGGTTCCTGCAGCCAGCGGCTCCGGGGCCTGGCCGGCGAAAATTCGCTGACTGACCACCAGCGGCTCACCTGTGCAGTCAGCCAGCCGCAACGCGTAGCCGTCCATGGCGCTGTTGGGCCATGGCGGCAAATCAAGGGTCGATACCAGATCTTCTGCAAGCACCCGGCCTTGCGCCGCGGCCAAAGGCAAACGTTCACGCTGGACAATCGGCGTAGCCGCCGCCATCTCGAGCAAACGCTCCAACGCCACCTCCACGGCCATCAAGGCACCGGCCTTGCCCGGTTTACCCACGGGATTCACAAGGCGCTGCCTGTTTCAGATGGGCCACGAAGTTACACGGACGATGCCGCGCATCCAGTTGCTCGGCCAGTATCCCGTCCCAGCCAGTACGCACCGCGTTGGTTGAGCCAGGCAGGCAACAAACCAGCGTGCCATTGGCCAGACCTGCCAGCGCCCGAGACTGGACGGTGGAAGTGCCGATGTCCGCCACCGATATTTGGCGAAACAGTTCACCGAAGCCGTCGACCTGTTTGTCCAGCAGGCACGCGACGGCTTCTGGAGTGCTGTCGCGCCCCGTGAAACCGGTGCCGCCAGTAATCAGCACCACTTGCACCACGTCCTCGGCGATCCAGTTCGCGACTTGCGCGCGGATCTTGTACAAATCATCTTTGAGCAGAACCCGCGCCGCCAGGTTGTGACCGGCCGCCGTGAGCCGATCGACAAAGACCTGCCCCGACGTATCGGTTTCAAGGGTGCGGGTATCACTGACTGTCAGCACCGCGATATTGAGCGGCACGAAAGGTACATCAGCCTTGGCTTTCATAGGCTCGTCCAGTTGTAGAGGAAACAGCCCGGTGTTATATCACAGCGCTTCATTTTTTCGCCCGTGCGGAGACACACCATGACCTCGAATACTTCCCCGCCATCATGCTCCATCCTGCTGCTGGCGGGGGGGCGCGGACAACGCATGGGCGGGCAGGACAAAGGCCTGTTGCAGTGGCAGGGCGAACCGTTGATCGCCCATCTGCATCGACGGACACGCGCACTGAGCGACGACCTGATTATCTCCTGCAACCGCAATCCGGAACGCTATGCGCTGTATGCCGATCAATTGGTGCATGACGATGAAGGGGGCTTCCCCGGCCCGTTGGCAGGCATCCGGGCGGGCCTCAAGGTGGCACGATACCCTTCTCTGCTGGTGCTGCCGTGTGATGTACCGCAGATCGACTCCAGCCTGCTCGACAGCATGCTCAGCGAGGCGAGCCAGCATCCCGACAAGCCACTGATGGTACGTCATGGTGAACATTGGGAACCGTTGCTGTGCGTCATTCCTGTGGCGCTGGCCCCGGCTTTCGAACAGGCCTGGAGCGAAGGCGAACGCAGCCCGGGCCGCATCATGCGGGCGTTGCATGCGACTGCACTGCAATGCCCTGCCAACGATATTCGCCTGGCAAATCTGAACACGCCGGAACTGCTCAGCGGCCACAAAGGTGTGTCAGATTGACACTAGCCAGGAACTTGCGCGCGCTGTATACGTCTGAAGGTCAGTAACTTGAAGAATCCTATTTCGGAGAAACACCATGACTCAACGGACCCTCGCCACTTTCATGCTCGCACTGGGCCTCGCCACTCTCGCCGGGTGCGCATCGCCAACAGTGATTACCTTGAATGACGGTCGCGAAATCCAGGCCGTCGACACCCCCGAGTACGACGAAGACACCGGCTTCTACGAATTCGAGCAACTGGACGGTAAAGAGACTCGCGTGAACAAGGATCAGGTTCGTACCGTTAAAGACCTGTAACCTTCAACGCCACAGCCAGCTACAGAAAAGCCCGCGATACTTGCGGGCTTTTTGATGCCTGTTCGAAAGTCAGCTCCGATCACCACTGCAAGCTGATATCGCTTTGAAAAGCACGTTCCTGGCCGGTGACAGGATCGATAAAACTCAACCCCTGGGCCAGCAGCTTGAGCGGGTTGGCGTAATCGTCCTCTACGTCCCGCAGCACGTCCGGGTAGAACGGATCGTTACAGATAGCCGCCCCGAGGGCATTCATATGCACTCGCAACTGGTGCTTCTTGCCCGTGACCGGAGACAGACCGTAGCGCCACAACTCGCCATTCTTTTCCAGGACTTCGATGGCCGTTTCGGTATTGGGCTCGCCCGGCCCTTCCTGCATCCGGAAGAACGGCTCGCCATCGATCATTCGGCTCTTATGCACCCGAGGAAAGGTCATCTGAGGTAACGCAGGGGCTATGGCCTGGTAGCGTTTCTCGATTTTGCGCGTTGGAAACAGCGACTGATAAGCCGAACGGGTCTGCGGGTTGGCTGAAAACAGCACCAGCCCCGCCGTATGCCGGTCGATACGGTGCAAGGGCACCAGATGGGGATTGTCCAGACGTCGGATCAGACGTCGCAACAGGGTCTGCTCGACATACTCGCCCGCTGGAGTGACAGGCAGAAAATGCGGCTTGTCTGCTACCACCAGATGTTCGTCGGCATACAGAATCGATTCCACGACCGGGATCGGCTTCTCGTCAGGCACCTCACGAAAGTAGTGGATGCGCAGGCCTTCCCGGTACGGCAGGTCGGCAGCAATGGCCCTGCCCTCGCCGTCCAATACCCGCCCCCGGGTGATGCGGTCCAGCCACTGCTCGCGACTGATGGTGCTGAAATGCTCGCACAGGCACTCCAGCACCGTCTGCCAGGAGCCGGGCGGAAGATACAAGGTACTGGCCTGATGGTGAGCGGCGCAAAATGATGACCGGGACATTGAAAACTCTAATCTTTTGGCAGGGCGGCATTATCCGCCAGCCGCGCATGTCAGCCCAGCAATGATTGCTTCACGCCGGGATCGACGTCGTCTTTGCTGCCGCTTCAGTGAACTCCTTCAACCAGCGCAGCACTTCCACCGCCTCCCAGCGACCCGGATCGTACAACGCATACAACAGGCCCTGGTAACCCACCACATCCAGTTGCTTGTGGTAGCCGGCACGCTGGAACAGTGCTTCGATCTCGGCGAAGCAGGTGTTGAAATGCAGTTTGTTGAAGGGCGTCTTGCCTTCGGTTACCAGCCCGTCCAGGCGCAACTCCTGGACCGCCTCGCGCACAACGTCCACGGACATCCTGTTCACGCTGTTTTTCAGTTGTTCGACATTGACCAAGGGACGCACTCCAGATAACTGTATGGGCATACAGTAACCGAAGAAGGGAGTTTTCGCCAATGGCAGTGCCTGGATTCGACGTATGGCAGGGTTCAACTCAGGAAAGCGGCCACCTGATCAGCATCGTCAAAAGGCCAATCCAGTTCCGCGCCCGTATCGATCCGGCGCAGGACCGGGATTCGCAGCCCATAACGTTCGGACAAAACCTCGCTCTCGGCGATATCCACCAGCTCCACCAACAATCCATGCTCGACGAAAGACATCAATACACCTTCGGCAACTTCACAAAGATGACAACCCAGGGTGCCGAACAACTGGCATTCAGGAGGCATGGCAGGTAGACCCACTAAAGAGAGACGGTCATTCTAGGCCCACCCTGCAAAACCGTCGAGCCGGGTAGAAAATCTGACAGTGCTTCGGTAAAACGCTGTGCAAATCATTGAGCGCCAATACTTTTCCGGCAATGCCCGGCGCTTATTTTCCTTCTACGCTGTGTGGCGCAAACCTTGAAACGGAGTACCCCTTGTTTGCCAATCTGCTGATCATTCTTGCCTCGTCCCTGGTGGTCATCGCCCTGTTCAGGCGACTGCGCCTGCCGCCGGTACTGGGTTATCTCTGTGTCGGTCTGGCGGTCGGCCCCACCGCCCTGGACTGGGTGAACGACAGCGAGGAACTGCCAGACCTGGCCGAGCTCGGGGTGGTTTTCCTGTTGTTCTCGCTGGGGCTGGAGTTCTCCCTGGCGAAGATGATCGAACTGCGCAGGGTCGTGTTCGGCCTTGGCAGCCTGCAGGTGCTGTGCTCAGGGATACTGCTGGGCAGTCTGCTGCTGCTCTTCGGCGCCCCGCCTGTCGCCGCCATGCTGCTCGGCGCCGGGCTGGCCTTGTCATCCACCGCTATTGTCAGCAAGGAGCTGACCAGCCTGGGGGAAATATTCAGCAGCCATGGCCAGAACGCAATCGGTGTGCTGCTGTTCCAGGATGTCGTCGCGGTGTTGCTGTTGACCCTCGTCCCCGTGTTCGCCGGCAGCAGCGAGCAACCATGGTACTGGGCGTTGCCCCTGACCCTGGGCAAGACCCTGGTGCTGTTCGGCGGTTTACTGCTGGCCAGTCGTCTACTGCTGCCGCGGCTGTTCCATGAAGTGGCCGAATCCCGGTCCGCTGAGCTGTTCGTGCTGCTGGCCCTGGTGATCGTATTGCTGACGGCTTGGCTGACCCATCTGCTGGGTCTGTCACCGGCCCTCGGGGCGTTTCTGGCGGGCATGTTGTTGGGGGAAAGCCATTACCGACATCAGATCGAGGCAGACATACGGCCGTTCCGCGACATTCTGCTGGGGCTGTTTTTCGTCAGCATCGGCATGCTGATCGATCTGCAGTTGTTTGTGGAGGACGGCTTGCTGATCCTCGGGTTGACCCTGGGATTGATGCTTATCAAAGGCTGCGTGGTCGCAGTGCTGGTGAAATGGCAAGGGGACGACGGCGAAACCTCCTGGCGCAGTGGCCTGGCCCTGGCCCAGGGCGGCGAGTTCTGTTTTGCCCTGATGGCACTGATGCAGCAGAACCGCCTCATGCCCGCCGACATCAGCGGCCTGCTGCTGGCAGCGACCTTCTGCTCGATGCTGCTGACGCCACTGCTGCTGCGTGCCGCGCCGCACATTGCAGCCCGCCTGCACCGCAAACCCAACGAAGAGGCACAGCTGGACCAGATAAGCGCACTCAATGCCGATTTGTCCGGCCATGTGGTTATTTGCGGGTATGGCCGCGTCGGCCAGTCAATCGGCAGGTTTCTACGCAGGGAACACCAGGCGTTCGTGGCCCTGGACGACGATCCGGTCATCATTCAGGAAGCCAGCGTCGGGGAAAGCTGCGTGCACTATGGGGATTCACGCCGAGGCGACCTGCTGGCCGCCGTCGGACTGAGTCGCGCCAAGCTGCTGGTGATCGCCGTGGACAAAACCGACATCGCCATCAGCGTGCTCAAGGAAGCCCGTCGGCTCAATCCCCAGGTGCCGATTCTGGTGCGTACCCGCGATGACAGCCAATTGGCGGAGTTGCAGGCTGCCGGGGCCAGCGAAGTGGTCCCGGAGCTGCTGGAGTCAAGCCTGATGCTGGCCTCCCACGCCCTGATCATGCTCGGGCTGCCGAACCAGCAGGTCCAGCAGCATGTGGATCAGGTCCGCCACGACCGCTATCGCTTGCTACACGGTTTTTATCCTGGGAATCAGGACAAAGAGCCTTAGGATCAGTCCTGACTGACCGCGCCGATCTTGTGGATCGAAAGGTCGGCGCCGTAGTACTCCTGCTCCTGAGTCAGCCGCAGTCCCACCACAGCCTTGATCGCACCATAGACCGCGAACCCGCCGCACAGGGCAACGACAACGCCCAGCGTGGTGCCGATCAGTTGGCTGATCAAACTGACCCCGCCCAGGCCGCCCAGAGCGCTCTGGCCGAAGATCCCGCAAGCAATGCCGCCCCAGACACCACACAACCCGTGGAGCGGCCAGACACCGAGCACATCGTCGATCTTCCACTTGCCCTGGGCCGCGGTGAAAAACCAGACAAACAAGGCACCGGCGATAGCGCCGGTCACGAGTGCGCCGATCGGGTGCATCAGGTCCGAACCGGCACAGACCGCTACCAGCCCGGCCAACGGACCGTTGTGCAGAAAGCCGGGGTCATTGCGTCCGACGACCAACGCCGCCACGGTCCCGCCGACCATGGCCATCAATGAATTGATCGCCACCAACCCGCTCACCGCCGGCAGCGTCTGGGCGCTCATCACGTTGAAGCCGAACCAGCCGACAATCAGGATCCACGACCCCAAGGCCAGGAAAGGAATACTCGATGGCGCGAACGCCACCAGACGACCGTCGCGGTAACGGCCGTTACGCGGCCCCAGCAAGAGCACGGCCGCCAGCGCCAGCCATCCGCCCATGGCATGCACGACCACCGAACCGGCAAAATCATGGAAGCCAGCGCCGAACTGGGCTTGCAACCAGGCCTGCAGGCCGAAATTGCCATTCCAGACCACGCCTTCGAAGAATGGATACACAAACGCGACGATCAACACCGTGGCACACAACTGAGGGGCAAATCGGGCACGCTCGGCAATACCGCCGGAAATGATCGCCGGGATCGCGGCGGCGAACGTCAACAGGAAGAAAAACTTCACCAGGCTGTAACCATGATCGACGTTGAGCACCGCAGCAGGTTGCAGGAAGGTCACGCCGTAGGAAACCCAGTAGCCCACGAAGAAATAGGCCAGGGTGGAGACGGCGAAATCACTGAGAATTTTCGACAGTGCATTGACCTGGTTCTTCTGTCGGACAGTTCCCACTTCAAGGAACGCGAAACCGGCGTGCATCGCCAGAACCATGACCGCACCGAGCAAAATGAACAGCGTGTTGGAGCTGTGGACCAGAGTGTCCACAGCGCTTTGCATATTTTCCATGGTTGGCAGACCTGAAAAGTTGAAAAAAGCACCAAACCGGTTCGCCCGCCCAGACGACGCACCAAGTCGAGACATCTCATCTGACTACCGAAAAACCGATGAACCGAATGAGTGCACAAAAAATCGACAATGCGGTGTTGCGCTTGGAGTGCTTCGCGGATTTTGTTTTTCTGGGTTAAGGTTTTGCGGGCTGACGCCCATCTTCAGCGCACAGGCGCAGGGGGACGCACCAGTACATGGCAAAACCCTGAGCAAAAGTTGTACCAGTCAGTTTCACTGAACCTTCCGGTATGGCTCATACTCGAACGCTTCAGACGTCACTTACGGAGATTCCCCCATGGCCAGAACCCAGGCAAAGACTGCTCAAGAAATCCTGATGGAAGATTTTCAGACGCTGGTCAGCGACACCGAACGGCTGTTGGATCACACCGCGACACTGGCTGGCGACCAGGCAGATGAGCTGCGCAGTCAGATCCATGAAACCCTTTTGCGCGCCCGCGAGACCCTGAAGTTGACCGAAGACTCGGTGCGTGAGCGCGGCCAGGCGGCGGTGATCGCCACCGAGGAATACGTTCAGGCCAATCCTTGGCAATCCGTCGGCATCGCAGCTGGCGTGGGCTTTCTGATCGGCCTGCTGGCGACACGGCGCTAATGATGGGCATTGACGAATCCGGCTCGTCCGAAGCGGGCACCCAACCTACAGCACGCCGCCTGGGCGCCGCGTTCCTTGGCTTGCTGCACAGTCATGTCGAATTGTTCGGCATCGAATTGCAGGAACAGAAAGCACGCACAGTCAGCCTGCTGTTGTTCGCCGGGCTGGCGCTGGTATTTGCGTTGTTGCTGCTGGTGGGGCTCTCGGCGCTGGTACTGATCCTGGTATGGGATACCTATCGTCTGGCGGGGATTATTGGCTTGTGCCTGTTTTATCTGCTGGCCGCCCTGTTCTGCGGCCTGCGACTCAAAGCAGCGATCTATGACGAGTCCTCCCCTTTCCATGCCACTTTGGAAGAATTGGCCAACGACCGGGAGCGCCTGTTGCCATGAGCCTGCCTGATATTCCTCAAGCCCGGACCCGCCAGGAAATGCGCAAGGCGCTGGTACGTCTGCGCATGGAAATGCACCGACAGGAAATCCGCCAGGAAACCCGTCAACTGTTGCAACCTCTGCAGCGGGTGCGCGGTTTCACACAGAGTTGGCACGAGGGCTTCGGCATCAAGCACGCGCCGCTCTGGGGCGTGGCGGCGGTGTCCTTGCTCGGTTTTCTCACCGGCAAACGGACCCGTAGCGGCCGCACCAGCAGCCTGACGGGACTGATCCGGCTGGCAACGACCCTGCTGCCGCTCATCAAGCTGGCCAAAAGTGTGCGCAAACCCTGACGCAGCAATAGCCTATAGGCCTTGCGAGGTGCCCCGCGAACCGCGAAGCTAGGACATCGACCTTATCAAACGGAGCAACCAGCCTTGGATTGGCACACCCTGCTGACTCGCGAGCGCCTCGGAAAAACGCTGCACAGCCCGGAAGAGTTGGGCCGCAGCCCGTTCCACAAAGACCATGACCGCATCATCTTTTCCGGCGCGTTCCGGCGCCTGGGACGCAAGACCCAGGTGCATCCGGTCTCCAGCAACGACCACATCCACACACGCCTGACCCATTCGCTGGAAGTCAGTTGCGTCGGACGCTCCCTGGGCATGCGGGTGGGAGAAACCATCCGCAGCGCCCTGCCTGAGTGGTGCGAGCCAAGTGACCTGGGCATGGTGGTGCAATCGGCCTGCCTGGCCCATGACATCGGCAACCCGCCATTCGGTCATTCCGGTGAAGACGCCATCCGCTATTGGTTCCAGCAGGCCGCAGGCCGCGGTTGGCTCGACGCCATGACCGAGGCCGAACGCAACGACTTTCTCAATTTCGAAGGCAACGCCCAGGGGTTCCGGGTGCTCACCCAGCTTGAATATCACCAGTTCGACGGTGGTACGCGGTTGACCTATGCCACCCTCGGCACTTACCTCAAATACCCCTGGACCGCCCGTCACGCGGACTCCCTGGGCTACAAGAAGCACAAGTTCGGTTGCTACCAGAGCGAACTGCCGTTGCTGGAACAGATCGCCCACAAGCTCGGCCTGCCTCAGCTCGAAGACCAGCGCTGGGCACGGCATCCGCTCGTTTATCTGATGGAAGCCGCCGATGACATCTGCTACGCGCTGATCGACCTGGAAGACGGCGTGGAAATGGAGCTGCTGGAATACCCGCAAGTGGAGTCGCTGCTTCTGGACCTGGTGGGCGACGATCTCCCGGACACTTACCGTCAACTTGGACCACTGGACTCGCGAAGACGCAAACTGGCGATCCTGCGGGGCAAGGCCATCGAACATCTGACCAACGCCGCAGCCAGGGCTTTCGTCGAGCAGCAGCAAGCATTGCTGGCCGGTACGCTGCCAGGGGACCTGGTGGAACACATGCATGGCCCAGCCAAACGTTGCGTATTGAATGCCAAGGACATGGCGCGCAAGAAAATCTTCCAGGACAAGCGCAAGACCCTGCATGAGATCGGCGCCTACACCACGCTGGAAATCCTGCTCAACGGATTTTGCGGCGCCGCCCTGGAGCAACATGGCGGTCGCACGCCTTCGTTCAAGAATCGGCGAATTCTCGACCTGCTGGGTAACAACGCGCCCGATCCGAACGGTTCGTTGCATGGTGCATTCTTGCGGATGATCGATTTTATCGCCGGGATGACTGACAGCTACGCCAGCGAAATGGCTCAGGAGATGACGGGCCGTACTCGCCAATGAGAGGGCGTCGGCGGCAAGCCTGGATGCGAAGGCACAGTCATGGAGGTTTGGCAGGCCCGCCCCTCGGGGCGGGGTAAACGGCAATGAAGCGTCGTACTCGTTTCTGAAAAGTCGATGGCCTGCCATTTAATACTGAATAAACCCTTCCTCTATTTGTTTGTATAAACAACATCCTGAAAGAAATCTCCCCTTCAAAACGGGCAATAATTCCCCTTCCTAGTTCATTCACCTACTAAAAACCCAATCACATCGTAGTACCCCGCCTCTTTTTTTGTAGGAAACTTCTGAAATTGAATATGTATGCCTGTCTCCTCATACGACCCCGGCATTAACTGGGCTAAGGTGCGCGCTTTATTAAGCTCGTAGGGACTTTATTCATGAACTCCGTTTTCATTGTCGACGACCACCCGGTCATCCGCCTCGCCGTTCGCATGCTCCTGGAGCATGAGGGCTATAAAGTCGTAGGGGAAACTGACAACGGTGTGGATGCGATGCAAATGGTGCGCGAATGCATGCCGGACCTGGTCATTCTGGACATCAGCATCCCCAGGCTTGACGGGCTGGAAATTCTCTCACGGTTCAACGCCATGACCACGCCCCTTAAAACATTGGTGCTCACCGCTCAGTCCCCAACGCTTTTCGGTATCCGGTGCATGCAATCCGGTGCCTCTGGATACGTTTGTAAACAGGAAGACCTCAGCGAGCTGGTCAGCGCAATCAAGGCCGTTTTGTCCGGTTATAACTATTTCCCCAGCCAGGCACTGAACCCGGTCCGCCAGGATGATCCTCGCAGCATAGAGCTGGATCTGTTCAAAAGTGTCAATGACCGAGAGTTGATGGTGCTGCAACTTTTTGCTCAGGGCCGTACCAATAAGGAAATAGCCAAAGGTATGTTTCTCAGCAATAAGACTGTCAGCACTTACAAAAAAAGATTGATGCAAAAACTCAAGGTCAAGTCCCTGGTAGAACTGATTGAAATGGCGAAGCGCAACGCGCTGGTGTGAGAAAAGACCGGATGCTCAAATGCATAAGTAGATGCCTCCTGCTATTAAGCGCGGGGTTATATGCGCACGTCCTCATGGCGACGCCGGGCACGCCCGAGCACTACACGCTTTTGGGTCGTTCGACGGCGGCTCATGTCGAGGTCCTGCTGGATGACGCTCACCGTAGCCTGTTACAGGACCGGCAGGAATTGGTACTGGGAACGTCTGCCCCTGATTATCCGCCCTTCGATCTGTCCACCAGCGGGCAAGACTACGAGGGCATGACTGCCGACTACGCCGGCGTCATCGCCAGGGCGATCGGTCTGCCAATGCGGGTTTTGCGTTTCGCTTCCCGGGACGAGGCCATTGCGGCCCTCAAGAATGGAAAAATCGACCTGCTCGGCACCGCCAATGGTTTCGAAGCGCGCACCCCCGGCATTGTGCTATCGACCCCTTATGCAGTGGACCAGCCCGTTCTCGTCACCCGGACGAATGAAAGCCGTTCCCTGACCGAAGATCTCCAGGGATTGCGGCTGAGCATGGTTTATCACTACCTGCCGCTGCGGGAAATCGAAAAGCTTTACCCCAAGGCAATCATCAGCACCTACCCCTCCTACCAGAACGCCATAAACGCCGTCGCTTTCGGCCAGGCGGATGTCTTTCTCGGCGATACCATTTCCACCCACTACATGATCAGCAAGGGTTACCTGAGCAACATCCGCATGGCCAGCTTCGGCAAGCATGAGTCCTATGGATTCGGTTTCGCGGTTCGAAGTCACGATACCCGGCTGCTGGAGGCCATCAATGCCACGCTGAACCAGATTTCCATCACCGAGCAAGCGGCCATTTCCAAACGCTGGAGCGCTGGCAGCGACTTGTATCTCACGGAACACAAGATACAACTGACCGCCCGGGAGCAACGCTGGCTGGCACGGCACCCGGTGGTGCGAGTCGTGGTCAACGAAACCGCGGCGCCCTTCACTTTTTTCGACTCCGATGGTGACTTTCGCGGCATCAGTGCCGACCTGCTGGAGCTGATCCGGTTGCGCACCGGCATCCGCCTGGAGATCCAACGCACTCAGAATGACAGCGAAATGATTGCCGCGGTCCTGAACGGTCAGGCCGACATGATTGCAGCGCTTTTGCCGAGCAGCGCGCGGCAGCAACAGTTGAAGTTCAGCCGCCCCTACGTCGACAGCTCATTCGTCCTGCTGACCCGCAAGCAAGCCGACACCCCGGCAACCCTCGACCAGTTCGGCGACCGAAGCCTGGCCATCACTCAAGGCAATCCGGTCATTGAATGGCTACGCAGCCAGTATCCGGACATCAAGATCATCGAAACCGACGACCCTCTCCATGCCGTTGAAATGCTCGCCAAGGGCCAGATCGATGGCAGCGTGAACTCTCTGGTCATGGCCAACTACTTCATCTCGTCGCACTCGTTGCGAGACACCTTGCAAATCAGCAGCACCGTAGGAACCCGCCAGGCCATGTTCTCGTTGGCCACTGCCAAAGACGCCGTGGAGCTGAACTCCATTCTCGACAAAGCCCTCACCAGCATCGACCCGGACGAACTGGGCGTGATCAATAATCGTTGGCGAGGTTACGTGTCGGCATCGGAACACGTGTGGCGCACCTATAACCGCCTGTTTTTTCAGATCGTCGCCGGCGTCGGCCTCTTGTTGCTGCTGTCGCTGGCATGGAATGCCTACATGCAGCGCCAGATCAGGCAACGTCAACGGGCGGAGCTGGCCCTCAATGACCAGCTTGAGTTCATGCACTCACTGCTCAACGGCACCCCTCACCCGATCTACGTCAGAGATCGCAACGGTTTCCTGCAAAGTTGCAATGACAGTTACTTGCAGACGTTCAACGTGAAACGCGAAGAAGTCATCGGCAAGAACGTCATGCCTGGGTCCATGAGCAATGCTTTCGAAGCGCAGGAGTACCAGGCGGACTATCAGCGGGTCATGGCCGAAGGCACTCCGCTGGTCCTGGATCGCCCGTTACATATCGGGGCTGACAAGCTGACCATCTACCATTGGATTCTCCCCTATCGCAACTCAAACGCCGAAGTACAGGGCATCATTGGCGGCTGGATCGACATCAGCGAACGACGCCAATTGTTCGACGAACTGCGCGCCGCCAAGGAGCGGGCCGACAATGCGAACCGCGCCAAAAGCACGTTCCTGGCGACCATGAGCCATGAGATCCGCACCCCCATGAACGCGGTGATCGGCATGCTGGAGCTGGCTTTGAAACATGCCGACAAGGGCCATCTGGACCGTTCGACCATAGAAGTGGCGTACGAATCGGCTTCCGGCATGCTCGAGCTGATCGGCGACATCCTGGACATTGCACGGATCGAGTCAGGTCACCTGAGCCTGGCGCCCGAGCGGGTCAATCTCAGGGCCTTGCTGCAATCGGTCATACGGGTTTTCGAAGGCGTTGCTCGACAGAAGAACCTGGCATTGTCGCTGCTGTTCGACCCGGCCGAAGGCAACCCGGACGTCCTGATAGATCCCTTGCGATTCAAACAGGTGCTCTCGAACCTGATCAGCAATGCCCTCAAATTTACCGAACAGGGTCAAGTTCAAATCAAGGTCCAACTGTCTCCGGCCGCCCCGAATGACACCCTGCACATGCAACTGGAGGTCAGCGACAGCGGCATCGGCATCAGTGCGGCAGACCTGCAACGTCTGTTCGAGCCGTTTTCCCAGGTCGACAACACCGGCCGGATGGCGCGAACGGGCGCAGGACTTGGCCTGGTGATCAGTCGCAACCTGTGTCAGATGATGGGCGGCAGTCTGCACATGAGCAGTGAGCCGGGCATCGGCACCCGGGTCCAGATTTCACTGCAACTGACTACCCTGCCGACCACCACGGTTTGCGTGCCCCCGGAACCTGTCGTTGAAACGGCCACGGCCGCCTTGAGCGTTCTGGTCGTGGATGACCATCCGGCCAATCGCTTGTTGATGTCGCAACAACTGGAGTACCTGGGTCATCACCATCAGGTCGCCCATGATGGCGCACAAGGACTCAAAGCCTGGCATGAAGGGGATTTCGACCTGGTCATCGCCGATTGCAACATGCCCATCATGAGTGGCTACGAACTGGCCAGTTCGATTCGTCGCCATGAGTGCGAACGCGAACTGCCGCGCTGCACCATCCTGGGGTTTACCGCCAACGCACAACCGGAGGAAAAACAACGCTGCCGGGACGCCGGAATGGACGACTGCCTGTTCAAACCGATCAGCCTGAGCGCCCTGAGCCAATGGATGAAAACAGTCAGATCCACCAGCCGGCCCAAGGCTTTCAATGTGCAAAGCCTGCAGACCTTGACCGGTGGCAACCCCTTGTCCATCCGGCGCCTGTTGGAAGAACTGCTCAGCAGCAATCGCTCGGACCGCCGGGAGTTGCTCGATATTGCCCGCAGTGGGGACCGACAGGCACTGACCGAGGCCGCGCACAAAATAAAAGGCGTCGCCCGAATCGTGCAGGCGACCTCGTTGATACAAAGATGTGAGGCGCTGGAACACGCCTGCCACCAGGCACAGGGTGCGCAACCCATTGGCGAATGTACCGAGGCGCTCGACCAGGCCATGACCGAACTGGAGCGCGCCCTGGAAACAGAGATCGCCAAGGCAAAATAATCCAGCGTTTACTATGCTGATCGCTCAGCAGTGCGCACCAGGGGCGTTCTCGATTGGTTTCCCCCGGCGCGGCAGGGAATGAGTTGGGAACGCCCATCAACACTTGGAGTGACTGCAATGCCCAGCGCACCGCGTCCGCAACAACGCCGGTTCCCCTTGCACGTACACATCAGCGTGATGTTTACGTTGCTCCTGCTGCTGACCGGTGTGGTGCTAGGCATTTTCAACTATCACCAGACCACACAAATCATCCTGTCCAGCAGTGAAAAACTGTTCAACCGCATCGAGCAGGACGTACGCCTGGATTTGTATGACACCTATGAACCCATCCGCCACCTGTTGGGCCTGCTAGCCGATTACCCGGCGACACGTGAACCCAGGATCGCTCAGCGCCTGGCCCTGCTCGCCCCCTTCAGCCAGGCGCTGCGGGACAACCCGAACCTGGCGTCGCTGTACCTGGGCGACAGCAATGGCGACTTCCTGATGGTCCGTCCCTTGCGTACCGAAGCCCTGAAGACCGCGCTGAAAGCACCGGCCAACGCGGCCTACCAGGTCTGGACCGTGGATCGGACAGCTACCCCCGGCCAGGTTCGTGCCCAGTCGCTGTTCTACGACCAGAGCCTGACGCTCGTCAGCCGTCAGGTCATTGCCGACGAATCCTACGATCCGCGCAACCGAGGCTGGTTTCGCAGCGCGCTGGGAAGCGCCGAGCAAATCACCACCGAACCCTACGTATTCTTCTCCACCCAAAACCTGGGCACCACCCTCGCCCGGCGCAGTGGCGAACAGGCGGTCATCGCTGCCGACCTGACCCTGGCGTCCCTGTCCCAGACCCTGGCCAAGCACAGGGTGACCGCCGGCACCGAAATTGTGCTGCTCGACCCCCAGGGCAATACAGTCGCCTACCCCGACAGTCATCGGCTGATCACCGACATCCAGTCGGCACGACTGATCAAGGCACGCGACCTCAGCCCGGCCATCGCCGCCGCACTCGACGACAACACCGACACCCCACGCCTGGAGGCTGGTGGACGCCAATGGATCGTTTCGCGCAGCCACATGCAGGAAGGCGGGCCGCAGGGCCTGGAACTGGCGTTGCTGGTCCCTGAGGATGAGTTGCTGGCCGATGCCTATCGCATGCGCTGGCAAGGCGCGCTGATTACCCTCGCCACTCTGCTCCTGTGCCTGCCCCTGGGCTGGTTGACCTCCAGGATTCTGGTCAAGCCCCTGCGCGCACTGGTGCAGGAGGCGGACGCCATCCGCAGCTTCGATTTCAACTACCCGGTGTCCCGTCGCTCCCCCGTGCTGGAGGTCGATCAGTTGGGCGTCTCGATGGCGCGAATGAAAGAGACCCTGGCAAGCTTCTTCGAAATCACCGCCAGTCTGCGCGCCGAAACCCGCTTTGCCCCGTTGCTGGAGCGGGTGCTGTTCGAAACAGTGAAAATCGGCCAGGCCCAGGCCGGCCTGATTTACCTGCGCGAGAACGATGACGATCAGGTCAGGCCCTATGGGTTGGTCATCGATGGAAGGCCTCGGGACCTTGCTGCCTTCGGCTTGCAAGGTCATGCGCTCAAGGCACAGGACAGCCCGCCATGGCTGCAGCAACTGGACGCCTCGGACAACCTCGTCACCTCGTTGGGCTTCGAGCAGGTCGGCGACCTCAAGAGTGTCCTGCTGGCACTGGATGCGCCACGGGTTCACCTGATCGGCATCCGCCTGCGCAATCGTCACCAGGAAACCGTCGGGGTTCTGGTGTTGCTGATAACCGACAGCGGCACCGAAGCCGACCTGGAAAAACTGCAGCCAGACCGCATCGCCTTCCTGCAGGCCGTGTCCGGCGCCGCCACCGTGAGCATTGAAGGCCAGCGCCTGCAAGCCCGGCAAAAACAACTGCTCGATTCGTTCATTCAACTGCTGGCTGGGGCGATCGATGCCAAGAGTCCTTACACCGGCGGTCATTGCCAGCGGGTGCCAGCCCTGACGCTGATGCTCGCCCAGGCCGCCGCTGCCAGCCAGGCGTCGGCATTCCAGGCCTACCGTCCCACGGAAGATGAGTGGGAAGCGCTGCACATCGCCGCCTGGCTGCACGATTGCGGCAAGGTCACCACCCCCGAATACGTGGTCGACAAAGCCACCAAACTGGAAACCCTGAACGACCGGATCCACGAGATCCGCACGCGCTTCGAGGTGCTCAAGCGCGACGCCTGGGTCGATTATTGGCAGGCCCTGGCAACGGGTGGCGAGCCGTCATCCCTGGCCCAGCGACGCGACGCCACACTGGCCAGCCTCGATGACGACTTTGCCTTCGTCGCCCGCTGCAACCTCGGCTCCGAGGCCATGGCCGACGCCGACCTGCAACGTTTGCAAGATATCGCCCAACGCCCCTGGACCCGGACCCTGGATGACCGCCTGGGGGTTTCCTGGGAAGAGAACCGGCGCCAGGCACGCACGCCCAAGCCTGCGCTTCCAGTCACTGAACGGTTGTTGGCGGACAAGCCCGAGCACCTGCTGGAGCGGCACGAAGCCGAGCTGATCCCGACAGACAACCCGTGGGGGTTCCAGCTCGACGTGCCGCCCTGGAAGTACAACCGCGGCGAGCTTTACAACCTCAGCATCAAACGAGGCACGCTGACGCGTGAAGAGCGTTACGTCATCAACCATCACATGGTGCAAACAATCCTGATGCTCAGCCAGTTACCCTTTCCCAGCCATTTGGGCAACGTGGCGGAGATCGCTGGCGGGCATCACGAGAAGATGGACGGCACGGGATATCCCAAGCGGCTCAAACGCGAGGAGATGAGCCTGCCGGCACGCATGATGGCGATTGCGGACATTTTCGAAGCACTGACGGCTGCCGATCGTCCTTACAAGAAGGCCAAGAAACTGAGTGAAGCCCTGGGCATCATGGCCACCATGTGCCGTGACGCCCACATCGATCCAGAGCTGTTCGGGCTGTTCATCGATGAAAAGATCTACCTGAGCTACGCCAACCAGTTTCTCGATCCGCGCCAGATCGATGAGGTCGACCCGGACAGCCTGTTGGACAAGGCCGGACTGAAGGCATGAAAGCCGCCGTTGTAGGCGCTGCCGAGCCGAACGCGGTCCGAGCTTTGGCCAACTGCTACGGCAAGCGGGTCAGCAGTCTGTCAGGCGCAGGAAGATATCGGCCAGTTGCTCGATACCGGCTCGGTCATGCTCGGTAAAACGCGCCAGCTTCGGACTGTCCAGGTCGAGCACGCCGATCAGGCGCCCGCCCTTGACCAGCGGCACCACCAGTTCGCTGTTCGACGCGCTGTCGCAGGCGATATGCCCGGCAAAGGCATGGACGTCTTCAACACGCTGAGTCTGGCGGGTCGCCGCCGCTGTCCCGCACACACCACGGCCAAAGGGAATTCGCACGCAGGCGATCTGCCCCTGGAATGGGCCCAGCACCAGTTCTTCGTTGCGATTGAGGTAAAAGCCGGCCCAGTTCAAGTCGTCCAGCTGACTGAACAGAAAGGCCGAAAACTGCGCGGCATTGGCGATGAAATCACGCTCATCGGCCAGCAAGGACTCAAGCTGTGCCGCTAACAAGCCATAGCCGTCGAGACCTTCGCCGGTGCCTTTCAAATCGATCATGCCTTATTCTCCAGAAGTTTGAGGCCCACCCAATATCGGGCAAACTGATAAGCGCAACGTCCGTTGCGGTTGCCGCGCCCGGTGGCCCAACGCACTGCCTGCACATCCAGCGCTTCATCACGCTGCCAGGCCAGCCCGGCCTTGGCCGCCAGCTCGCCGATCCAGTGCTCCACCACGTTGAGGAAATGCTCCTGGGTAAACGGATAAAACGACAGCCACAACCCGAAACGGTCAGACAGGGCGATCTTGTCCTCCACGGCCTCGCTGGGGTGAAGCTCGCCATCGACCCGCTTCCAGTTCTCGTTGTCGCTTTCCTTTTCCGGCACCAGGTGACGGCGGTTGGAGGTGGCGTACAACAGCACGTTGTCCGGCGCCTGTTCCAGAGACCCGTCCAACACGCTTTTAAGAACGCGGTAATCGCCCTCCCCGGATTCGAACGACAGGTCATCGCAGAACAGCACAAAGCGCTGCGGCAGCTTTGCGATTTGTTCGACCACCCGCGGCAGATCGGCCAGGTGATCGCGCTCGATCTCGATCAACCGCAAGCCATGCTGGGCATGTTCGGCCAGCAACGCGCGCACCAGAGACGACTTGCCAGTGCCACGCGAGCCCCACAGCAACGCATGGTTGGCCGGCATGCCATCGATGAACTGGCGGGTGTTGCGACCCAGCTGTTCAACCTGACGATCCACGCCAATCAGGTCCGACAGGCGCATGTCGAGGCTGACTTCAAGCGGCAGCAGGTAACCACTGCGCCCGTCGCGCTGCCAACGGGCCGCCAGCGTTCGGGTCCAATCGATAGCCGGCCGTGGAGCAGGCAACAAGGGCTCTATGCGAGCCAGCACCGCATCGGCACGCTCAAGAAAAGCATTCAATCGAGAGTCCATGTCTTCTCCTCGGACAGGTTCACAGTGATGATGGCGCTACAGCGACGAAACGCCGTACCCAATGGCGGGTCTATCCCACACAACATAAACCGGCTGCATCGGTATTCAGAGATGATCAGCTATGCTTGAGCGGCGAAGGGAAACGTAAGTGGTTCATCATTCCATGGACATCAGATTCACCCAACGGCTGTCCTACAAGCAGGCCCGGCTGACCGTTCTGGTGGGTTTCGTGCTGGGTACTTTGCTCAGCCTGATGCAGATCGGCATCGATTATGCCAGCGAAGACGCGTCGATCAACCGTGAAATCCTGTCGCTGCTGGAAATCAGCCACAACCCGGCATCGCGTATCGCCTATAACATCGATGCCGAACTCGCCCAGGAGCTGTCCTTGGGCCTGTTGCGCTCACCGGCCATCATCGGTGCCCAACTGATCGATAACAACAACACCGTGCTGGCCAGCGTCAAACGCCCCGAACTGCAGAGCAGTTACCGGTTCATCAGCGACTTTCTCTTCGGTGCCCAGCGCCAGTTCGAAGACCGCCTCTATCTGGACCACCTGCCGGCCGAGTCCCTGGGCGTGCTGCGGCTGGAGGTCGACACCTATGCTTTCGGCAGCCGGTTCCTGCGCCGGGCCGAAGTGACGCTGCTCAACGGTTTCGCCCGCAGCCTGATCCTGACCGGTCTGCTGCTGGCGTTGTTTTATGTGATGCTGACCAAGCCGCTGGTTCGGGTCATCCGCGAACTGAGCAGCCGCGATCCCAGCAGCGGCGAGCAGAGTCGTCTGGAATGCCCCTCCGGCCACCAGCAGGACGAGATCGGTGTACTGGTCTCGGTGGCCAACCAGCAGTTCGAAAATATCGCCACCGAGATCCAGCAACGGCGCACGGCCGAAAATCGCCTCACCGATTACCTGGCGCAGTTGGAAAACATTGTCTCGGCCCGTACCGCCGAACTCAAAGCCATCAATGCCCGCCTCAGCCAGTCCAACGAGGAGTTGGAAGTGGCCCGGCGCACCGCCCTGGATATGGCCGAAGCCCGCTCCGTCTTTCTGGCCAACATGAGCCATGAGATCCGCACGCCGCTCAACGGTCTGTTGGGAATGATCGCGCTGTCACTGGATGGCCCCCTGACGGCCGAACAACAGCAACAGCTATCGATCGCCCATGACTCGGGCAAGGTGCTGGTTGAACTGCTCAACGATATCCTTGATCTGTCGAAATTCGACGCCGGTCAACTGGAACTCGAACGCATCCCGTTCGACCTTGGCTCGCTGGTCGAAGACACCGCCAACCTGCTTTCCCAGAACGCAGCTCCCAGCGTCGAGCTGGCCTGCCTGATCGACCCGGCGCTTCCAGCACAGGTCCTGGGTGACCCTACCCGGGTGCGCCAGATCGTCAGCAACCTGCTGTCCAATGCGCTGAAATTCACTCGCTTCGGCCGGGTCGACGTACGTTTGAGTCCACATGAAGACGGCGTGCGAATCGAGATCTGTGACACCGGCATCGGCATCCCCCAGGAAGCCCAAGCACGAATTCTCCAGCCGTTCACCCAGGCCGGTGTTGGCATTACCCGCCAATTCGGTGGCACCGGGCTGGGCCTGGCGCTGACCTACAACCTCTGTGAAGCCATGCAAGGCCAGTTGACGATCACCTCCGAGGCCGGTTTCGGCAGCCAGTTCTGCGCTGACCTGCCCCTGCCCTGCCATACCCCGGCGACGCCCGTCGAGCCCTTGCGCGGCAATATTGTGGCCATCACCGACCGCAGCAGCGGCCTGGCCGAATTGCTCAACATGCTATTGCCCGGCTGGGGGCTGGACTATGAAAGACGTTCGGTGGATGACGGATTGCTGGGCCTCAAGCCTGATGTCCTGATTACCGACTGCCCGGAATGCCTGTTCACTATGCGTCCCACCTTCGACGCGCCCATCCTGCTGGTCACCGCATATGGCAGTTTTCTGCCCAGCGAAGAAGCCGCCGCCCTCGCCCCCTTGTTACAGCAGGCCCGGCCCCTGGCGCGCCATGCCCTCTATCAGATCCTGCGTCGCGCATTGCAAAGCGACGCCACCACCATCAATGACGCTCAGATCGAAACCCTGGCGCCGTCCAAACGCGGGCGGGTGTTGCTGGTGGAAGACAATCCGGTCAACCAACTGGTGGCCAAGGGCATGCTGGTGAAGCTCGGTTGCGAAGTCATCGTCGCGGCCCATGGCGCCGAAGCCCTGGACCTGCTCGAACAGAGGGATTTCAATTTGGTCCTGATGGATTGCAACATGCCGGTCATGGACGGTTACGAAGCCAGTCGCCAGATCCGTCGCAGCGGGCGCTGGCCGGATCTGCCGATTGTCGCACTGACAGCCAACGCCATGCCTGAGGAACGTGAGCGATGCCGGGCCGCCGGCATGAACGATTACCTGTCCAAGCCGTTTCGGCGCGAAGAGCTGGCGGCGTTACTGGACCAGTGGGTGCCGCTTACGTCAGCGCTTTGATCTGCCCCAACAGATGATCGAGACCGTCTCGCAACTCTCCCAGGCGGTCCAGGTCAAGCCCACTGTCGCATAACAGGCGGGCCTTGAGCGGACCGACCTGCTCACGCAATTCCCAGCCGGTTTGCGTAAGGCTCAGATGCACCTCCCGCTCATCGCGGGCCGAACGCTGGCGCTGAACCAGGCTCAGTTGTTCCAGGCGCTTGAGCAACGGCGTCAGCGTGCCTGAATCCAGCAGTAGCCGTTCGCCCAGCGCCTTGACCGTGGGTTGTTCCGGCGCATTTATCTGCCACTCCCACAGCACCAGCATCGCCAGGTATTGCGGATAAGTCAGGCCGAGCTGATCGAGCATGGGCTTGTAGCCGCGAATGACCGCCCGCGACGCGGCGTACAGTTTGAAGCACAACTGGCTGTCGAGTTTCAGCGCATCGACTGACAGATCATTCATTTGAGTAAGGCTTCGATCTCACCGGTCAGGTCCTGGGGTTTGGTGGTCGGCGCAAACCGCTTGACCACCTGGCCGTCCTTGCCGATCAAGAACTTGGTGAAATTCCACTTGATGCCCTTGGACCCCAGTACGCCGGGCGCCCGCTGCTTGAGCTGGACAAACAGCGGATGGGCATTGGCGCCGTTGACCTCGATTTTCTTGAACAGCGGAAAACTCACACCGAAGTTCAACTCGCAGAACTCGGAAATCGCCCCCTCGTTGCCCGGCTCCTGCTTGCCAAATTGATTGCAGGGAAAGCCCAGCACCACCAGGCCCTGGTCCTTGTAGGTCTGCCACAACGCCTCAAGCCCCTTGTACTGGGGAGTGAAGCCGCACTGGCTGGCAGTATTGACCACCAGCACAGCCTTGCCGGCGAAATCGGCGAGGGTCTTTTGCTCCCCCTTGATCGTGGTGCACGGGATGCTCAGCAGGTTGTCGCTCATGGCAAGGCTCCAGATGGGAAGAAGAGGACAATGAAGATAGCGAGCAATTAAATTGCATGCAATTTAATTATCCAAAAATACCCGCATCACAGATTGTGGGAGCCAGGCTTGCCCGCGATGAAGGCGACACGGTCTTTCAGAGATCGAGGTGCCTTCATCGCGAGCAAGCTTTGCTCCCACAGAGTTACCCTCGGGGCACCAGATCCAGGCACACCGAATTGATGCAATAACGCAAGCCCGTGGGTGGCGGGCCGTCAGGGAAGACGTGGCCCAGGTGCGCGTCACATTTGGCGCAGACCACTTCGGTGCGGATCATGCCGTGGCTGACATCGCGCACTTCCACCACTGCGCTGCCTTCGATCGGCGCGTAGAAACTGGGCCAGCCGCAGCCGGAATCGAATTTGGTCTGCGAATCGAACAATGGCTCGTTGCAGCAGATGCAGTGGTACACACCATCAGTCTTGGTGTCGTTGTATTTACCGGAGAATGGCCGTTCGGTGCCCTTTAGCCGACAGACGTTGTACTGCTCCGGGTCAAGCATGGCGCGCCATTCTTCAAGGGTTTTCTGCAACTTTTCCATCGTCCTACCTCGGCAATTGAAAAAGCCCGATCCGACGCTTTTCCGCAGATCGGGCGGCACGTATGATTGCGCCTCGTCAGGCGCCAGTCTGGCAGTCACGTCATGCGCATTCAAACGGATTGTCACGCATGTACCGCGTCAAGCCTGGGCACAGACGCAGGATCCCCAGTACGGTAGTTCACTCGCCGCCTGGATCGTTCATTTTCGGGAACACATCGCCATGCAGGTCAGCAAATCGAACAAGCTCGCCAACGTCTGCTACGACATTCGCGGCCCGGTGCTCAAGCACGCCAAACGCCTGGAAGAGGAAGGCCATCGCATCCTCAAGCTGAACATCGGCAACCCGGCACCCTTTGGTTTCGAAGCGCCCGATGAAATCCTCCAGGACGTTATCCGCAACCTGCCGACCGCCCAGGGCTACAGCGACTCCAAGGGCCTGTTCAGCGCCCGCAAGGCCGTGATGCAGTACTACCAGCAGAAACAGGTCGAAGGTGTCGGCATCGAAGACATCTACCTGGGCAACGGCGTGTCCGAACTGATCGTGATGTCGATGCAGGCCTTGCTCAACAACGGCGATGAGGTGCTGGTGCCGGCCCCGGACTACCCATTGTGGACCGCCGCCGTGAGCCTGTCGGGCGGCAACCCGGTGCATTACCTGTGCGATGAACAGGCCAACTGGTTTCCCGACCTGGCGGACATCAAGGCCAAGATCACCCCGAACACCAAGGCACTGGTGATCATCAACCCGAACAACCCCACTGGCGCGGTGTACTCCAGGGAGGTCCTGCTGGGCATGCTGGAACTGGCTCGCCAGCATAACCTGGTGGTGTTTTCCGACGAGATCTACGACAAGATCCTGTACGACGATGCCGTGCACGTCTGTACCGCTTCCCTGGCGCCGGACCTGTTGTGCCTGACCTTCAACGGCCTGTCCAAATCCTATCGGGTGGCGGGTTTCCGCTCCGGCTGGATCGTTATTTCCGGTCCCAAGCATCACGCCCAGAGCTACATCGAAGGCATCGACATGCTGGCCAATATGCGCCTGTGTGCCAACGTACCGAGCCAACACGCAATCCAGACAGCGCTGGGTGGCTACCAGAGCATCAACGACCTGGTCCTGCCCCAGGGCCGGTTGCTGGAGCAACGCAACCGTACCTGGGAATTGCTCAACGACATTCCTGGTGTCAGTTGCGTCAAGCCAATGGGTGCGTTGTACGCCTTTCCGCGGATCGACCCGAAGGTCTGCCCGATCCACAACGATGAAAAATTCGTCCTCGACCTCCTGCTGTCCGAAAAGCTGCTGGTGGTCCAGGGCACGGCGTTCAACTGGCCATGGCCGGATCACTTCCGCGTCGTGACCCTTCCCCGGGTCGACGACCTGGACCAGGCCATTGGCCGGATCGGCAACTTCCTCAAGTCCTACCGCCAGTAATCCAGGTGGCGTGCGAGGGGACGACTCGCACGCTGTTTGATTCAGCAACACATCCGTTTCGCCCGTTGCGGCAGGCCTTCTACACTGAAGGCGCGGCAGACGGTGCGCGGCGCGACTCAACGTTCACGGGGTACGGGCGCTCCTTTTCTTTTCCGCGGTCACTTTCAGAAAAGTCTTTCAAACATTTGCGACGCGTGTAGGACACAGTTTGAAATAGTCGGCGTGTTGAATAGCCTGCGGCGGCACCTTATATACCCCGCATAACGCTACATCTTTAGCATGAGGAGATTTCCACAACCATGATGCGCATCCTGCTGTTTTTGGCCACTAACCTGGCGGTCGTGCTGATTGCCAGCATCACCCTGAGCCTTTTTGGCTTCAACGGGTTCATGGCGGCCAACGGGGTTGACCTCAACCTCAGTCAGCTGCTGATCTTCTGTGCGGTGTTCGGTTTCGCCGGTTCCCTGTTCTCGCTGTTCATCTCCAAGTGGATGGCGAAGATGAGCACCAGCACCCAGATCATCACTCAGCCGCGCACTCGCCACGAACAATGGCTGCTGCAAACCGTCGAGCAGTTGTCACGCGAAGCCGGCATCAAGATGCCGGAGGTGGGCATCTTCCCAGCCTACGAGGCCAACGCCTTCGCCACCGGCTGGAACAAGAACGACGCGCTGGTCGCCGTCAGCCAGGGCTTGCTCGAGCGGTTTTCGCCGGATGAAGTCAAGGCTGTGCTGGCCCATGAGATCGGTCACGTCGCCAACGGCGACATGGTGACGCTGGCGCTGATCCAGGGCGTCGTGAACACCTTCGTCATGTTCTTTGCCCGCATCATCGGCAACTTCGTCGACAAGGTGATCTTCAAGAATGAAGAAGGCCAGGGCATCGCCTACTACGTGGCGACCATTTTCGCCGAGTTGGTATTGGGCATCCTCGCCAGCGCCATCGTCATGTGGTTCTCGCGCAAACGTGAGTTCCGCGCAGATGATGCCGGCGCACGCCTGGCTGGCACCAGCGCCATGATCGGCGCCCTGCAACGCCTGCGTGCCGAGCAAGGTTTGCCGGTACACATGCCCGACACCCTCAATGCCTTTGGCATCAACGGTGGCATCAAGCAAGGCCTGGCTCGCATGTTCATGAGTCACCCGCCACTGGAAGAGCGTATCGACGCACTGCGTCGTCGCGGCTGACAGGTTCAAGCTTCAAGAAAAAGCCCGCAGCGATGCGGGCTTTTTTCTGCCTGATTTATGAGTTGCCTGGTCTGGCCCCATCGCGAGCAGGCTCGCTCCCACAAGGGGCTTCAGCGAGCGCCAATTCACAGTTCGCAACGGATCAACTGTGGGAGCGAGCCTGCTCGCGATAAGGCCAGCGGGCACGCCACATCAACGACTGGAAACCCGATACACCCGCTCATCCAGCCTTTTGACGCCAGCCTGCAAGAACTTCCAGCTTTCCCCCAGCACATCCTGCTCCTGCAATACCTCCAGCCGCCAGACCTCGCCCAGCAGCCTCTGCACTTCGCCATCCCCTACGGAAAACGGCGGGCCAGGCATTTCATCCTGCGCGTAATCCAGAGTAATGAGCAATCCGACACACTGCGGCAGAATCTTCTGCAGATGAGCCGCATACCGCTCCCGCATCGGCCCAGGCAGGGCGATCAATGCAGCGCGATCGTACAGCGCCGTGCAATCGCTCACATCCTCCGGGCTCAGGGCAAAGAAATCACCGCAGCGGATTTCAATGTCAGCGGCACGGAACACCTTGAATGCGCCCTCTTCACTCACGCTCGGCTCAAGCTGATGCTCAAGGAAGAAATCCGCGGCGGCTTTTTCCGACAGCTCCACCCCCAGTACCGAATACCCCTGTTGGGCAAGCCACAAGAGGTCGAGCGTCTTCCCGCATAGGGGCACCAGCACCCGACTGCCCTGCTCAACCCCCAGTTGCGACCAGAAACGTTGCAGATAGGGATTCACCTCTGGCAGATGAAAACCGATCTGATTCGTTGACCAGCGCTTGTGCCAAAACTCAGGCTCCATCACTCACTCCAGAAAAACCGATTAAAACGGGCTAAAACTTATATTAGATTTAGATCATAGACCTGACAGAAGATGGCGACATCTTAACGCTCAGGAGTCCGTTCATGCTGCCCAGCCTGTTTATCTCCCATGGCTCACCGATGCTGGCCCTGGAACCCGGCGACAGCGGCCCGGCACTGGCTCGCCTCGCCGCGCAACTGCCCACACCCAAAGCCATCGTCATCGTGTCCGCGCACTGGGAAAGCAGTGAACTGCTGGTCAGCGCCAATCCGCATCCACGGACCTGGCACGACTTCGGCGGCTTCCCGCCGGCTCTGTACGAAGTGCAATATCCGGCGCCGGGCGATCCACAACTGGCGGGGCAAGTGGCGGCCCTGCTCAACGCCGCACACCTGCCGGCACGCCTGGACACAGAGCGACCCTGCGATCATGGCGTGTGGGTGCCGTTGTCCTTGATGTACCCCAAGGCCGAGATTGCCGTCGTGCAGATCTCCCTGCCCAGCCGACAAGGGCCGGCGCTGCAAACCCAGGTCGGCCGGGCCTTGGCGAGCCTGCGCCAGCAAGGCGTGTTGCTGATCGGCTCAGGAAGCATCACCCATAACCTGCGCGACCTGAACTGGAACGCCGGCCCCGAAAGCATTGAGCCCTGGGCCAAGGCTTTTCGTGACTGGATGGTGGAGAAATTGGCAGAGGACGACGAAGCCGCGCTGCATGATTACCGTCGCCAGGCACCCCACGCCGTGCGCAGCCATCCCAGTGACGAGCACTTGTTGCCGTTGTATTTTGCCCGGGGTGCGGGAGGTGAATTCAGCGTTGCCCATCAGGGGTTCACCCTGGGGGCTTTGGGGATGGACATCTATCGGTTTGACTGATGAACCGAGTCGCGTTCAATCGCGAGCAGGCTCGCTCCCACATTTGACTGCATTTACCTGTGCCACTGTGGGAGCGAGCCTGCTCGCGATGGGCTCGCCCTGAAAAGACACCCAACTTCAGGCAAAAAAAAATCCCCGAACCAGTCGGGGATTTTTTATGTTCGATCAATCAGCCCGAGAGCGGATCAATCTTCGCGATAGCGACGCAGTTTAAGCTGCTTGCCGGCGACACGAGTGTCCTTCAGTTTGGTCAGCAACTTCTCCAGACCATCTTCCGGCAGCTCTACCAGGCTGAAGCTGTCACGTACCTGGATGCGACCGATGGCCTCACGAGCCAGACCGCCTTCGTTGAGGATGGCGCCCAGCAGGTTCTTGGCCGCGATGCCGTCACGGGCACCCAGCGCAGTACGGCAGCGCGCACGGCCTTCGGCCAGCGGGATCGGCGCACGACGCTCGCGATCACCACGGTCCGGACGATCACCGCTACGCTCTGGACGATCGCCACGCGGTGCGTTGTTCGGCACCAGTGGACGTTCTTTCTCGATCGCAGCTAGGGTCAGCGCCTGGCCATTGGTGGCCTTGCGCAGCAGAGCAGCGGCCAGGGCACGTGGGGTGCAACCGATGTCGGCGGTCAGGCGATCGAGCAGATCACCGTGGGTCGATTCGGCGTCAGCCACCAGTGGCGACAGGCTGTTGGTGAGCTTCTTGATGCGGGCATCGAGAACTGCCTGGGCGTCCGGCAGGCGAACCTCGGCGACCTTCTGACCGGTTACACGCTCGATCACTTGCAGCATGCGGCGCTCACGCGGGGTGACCAGCAGCAGTGCACGACCTTCGCGACCGGCACGGCCAGTACGGCCGATACGGTGAACGTAGGATTCCGGATCGTACGGCATGTCCACGTTGAACACGTGGGTGATGCGCGGAACGTCCAGGCCACGGGCGGCAACGTCAGTGGCCACAACGATGTCCAGACGGCCATCCTTGAGGGAGTCGATCACACGCTCACGCTGGTTCTGGGCAATGTCACCGTTCAGCGCAGCGGCTTTGTAGCCTTTGGCTTCCAGGGCGCTGGCCAGGTCCAGGGTCGCTTGCTTGGTACGTACGAACATGATCAGGGCGTCGAAATCCTCGACTTCCAGCAGGCTCAGTACGGCCGAGGTCTTCTGGTCGGCGTGAACCAACAGGTGAGCCTGTTCGATCGCGGTGACGGTCTGGGTCTTGGTCTGGATCTTTACGTGTTGCGGATCGCGCAGGTGGCGCTCGGCAATGGCGCGGATCGACTGCGGCAGAGTGGCCGAGAACAATACAGTCTGACGGGTCGCTGGCAGGGCCTTGAAGATGACTTCCAGGTCATCCATGAAACCCAGCTTGAGCATTTCGTCGGCTTCATCGAGAACCAGGTGGTTCACGGTGGCCAGGACTTTTTCGTCACGACGCAGGTGGTCGCACAGACGGCCCGGAGTGGCGACAACAATCTGCGCGCCGTTACGGATGGCTTTGAGTTGCGGGCCCATTGGAGCGCCGCCGTAAACAGCCACAACGGTTACACCAGGCATCTGCTTGGAGTAGGTTTCAAAAGCGGTTGCTACTTGCAGCGCCAACTCACGAGTTGGCGCCAGGATCAGGGCTTGCGGTTCGCGCTTAGCAGGATCGATGCGATGCAGGATCGGCAGGGCGAACGCGGCGGTTTTACCCGTACCGGTTTGCGCCTGACCAATCATGTCGTGACCGGCCATGATGATCGGGATCGATTGCTGCTGAATAGCCGAAGGTTCTTCGTAACCGGTCGCAATGACGGCTGCAAGAATGTTCGGATTAAGATTAAAAGCGACGAAGCCGCCGGTTTCCTGGGTCATGGGTCTGCCTCTAAGTGCATCCGCAAAGACCCATGCTCCAAAGCTGCGCATGCCGTGTTGAGACTCAAGAGTCGCCCTGGCTGCTTTGTCGGCGGGGATTTGCGAAAACGAATGAATGAAAAAGAACGTCGTGGAAGCATCCGTTGTGCGGACATGCAACCGAAGCTGGCTTCGGGGAATTGCGCTACCTTGACGCGGCCCGGCTAAAGGCCGGCGCGCACTATACCGGAAATCGCCCGAAAAGGGAGATTTTTTATTGCCAAACCCGGTTATGGGACTGGCTGTCATGGGCGTCGGGACAGCCGGCTTAAACGATTTACCTTCCGACAGCTTGCCTATCAAGTCGCCGGGCGAATGGCCTTGATCAACGACTGCAACGAATAACCCAGCCGCGGCGCCAGCCCTTCGGCCCGGGCGACCAGTCCTTGCATGTCCAGTTCCTGGTCCAGATCCGCCGGCACGATCAGGATGACATTGCCTTCTTTAACCGGCAGCTCCCAGTAATGCCGGTGGTACAAGCCGCGCAGCAGCGCCGCGCCCAATGGCTTGCCGTCGTCGGTGGCCCATTGGTTGATCACCAGCCAGCCGCCGGGGTTGAGGCGTTTCTGGCAGTTCTCCAGAAAACCCCAGGCCAGGTGCCCGACGCCAGGGCCGACGTCGGTATAGAGGTCGACAAAGATCAAATCCGCAGGCTCGGCGGTTTCAAGCAGCTCCAGGGCATCGCCGACGCGGATGTACAGCCGCGGATCGTCGTCCAGCCCCAGGTATTGGATGGCCAGGCGCGGCACATCGGGGCGCAGTTCGATGGCTTCGACATCTTCCAGCGGCAGAAACTTGAGGCAAGCCTGGGTCAGCGTCCCGGCGCCCAGCCCAAGAAACAGCGCGCTTTCCGGCTGCTCGTGGCACAACGCGCCAATCAACATGGCGCGGGTGTAATCATATTCGAGCCAGCTCGGGTCGGCCGTGAACACGCAGCTCTGTTCGATGGCATCGCCAAATTCCAGAAAACGGTAGTCCGCCACTTCGAGAACCCGGATAACACCGAACTCGTCATGCACTTCGGCGAGCAAATGCTCGACGCGCTCCTCTGTCATTTCATCTCCTGTGGCTGCGCTGACCCTGAACATAACCGGGGCAAAAGCGCGATTGTCCGCGAAGCGACGCAAACAGGTCACGCACTAATTTGCTGATAACATGGCAGCCCGAGCGTAAACCACCTAGAGATCATGATGAGCCAACCCTGGAGCCCTGACAGCTGGCGCGCCCTGCCGATCCAGCAGCAACCCCAATACCCCGACGCGGCGCATTTGCTGCAGGTCGAGCAGACCCTGGCCAGTTATCCGCCGCTGGTGTTTGCCGGTGAAGCCCGGGAGTTGCGCCGTCAGTTCGCCGAAGTCACCCAAGGCCGGGCCTTCCTGCTGCAGGGCGGCGACTGCGCCGAGAGCTTTGCCGAGTTCTCGGCGGCGAAGATCCGCGACACCTTCAAGGTGTTGCTGCAAATGGCCATCGTCATGACCTTCGCCGCCGGTTGCCCGGTGGTCAAGGTCGGTCGTATGGCCGGACAGTTCGCCAAACCGCGCTCGGCCAACGATGAGACGATTGGCGGGGTAACCCTGCCGGCCTATCGCGGCGACATCGTCAACGGCATCGGCTTCGACGAAAAAAGCCGCGTACCGGACCCGGAGCGGCTGCTGCAGTCCTACCATCAGTCCACCGCCACCTTGAACCTGCTAAGGGCCTTCGCCCAGGGCGGATTCGCCGATCTGCATCAGGTGCACAAGTGGAACCTGGACTTCATCGCCAACTCGGCCTTGGCTGAGAAGTACAGCCACCTGGCCGACCGTATCGACGAAACCCTGGCCTTCATGCGCGCCTGCGGCATGGACAGCTCGCCGCAATTGCGCGAAACCAGCTTCTTCACCGCCCACGAAGCGCTGCTGCTCAATTACGAAGAAGCTTTCGTGCGCCGCGACAGCCTGACCAACGACTACTACGACTGCTCGGCCCACATGCTGTGGATCGGTGACCGCACCCGTCAGTTGGACGGTGCCCATGTCGAATTCCTGCGCGGGGTGAACAACCCGATCGGCGTCAAGGTCGGCCCGAGCATGAACCCCGACGACTTGATCCGTCTGATCGACGTGCTCAATCCGGACAATGATCCGGGGCGGCTTAACCTGATCGCGCGAATGGGCGCGAACAAGGTCGGCGATCACCTGCCGCAGCTATTGCGCGCCGTGCAACGAGAAGGCAAGCAGGTGCTGTGGAGTTCGGACCCGATGCACGGCAACACCATCAAGGCCAGTAGCGGTTACAAGACCCGGGACTTCGCGCAAATCCTCGGGGAAGTGAAACAGTTCTTCCAGGTTCACGAAGCCGAGGGCACCTATGCCGGGGGCATCCACATCGAAATGACCGGGCAGAACGTCACCGAGTGCATTGGCGGCGCGCGGCCGATCACCGAGGATGGGCTGTCGGACCGTTACCACACTCATTGCGATCCGCGGATGAATGCCGATCAGTCGCTGGAACTGGCGTTTTTGATTGCCGAGACGTTGAAGCAGGTGAGGCGGTGAGTCAGTAAGTCATTCGCCGTTTGTTGGATTGCTATCGCGAGCAGGCTCGCTCCCACATTGACCGCGGCGTTCACAAATCCTGTGTTCATCAAAGGTCAACTGTGGGAGCGAGCCTGCTCGCGATGAGGCCAGTTCAGTCACCCCCCACCTCAGCCAACGCCCCCGCCAGCCGAACCCCACCCGCCCGAGCGCAATTGAGCTGGACCCGCGCCAACCCCAGCCAGTCGGCCAAGCGTCGCAGGTTCACCGCCAAAGCCTGCATCCCTTCCTCGTCCAGCCCCGGCGCCTCCTCGTGCACGGCATGCACCGCCAATCGACCCAAAGCCCGCTCCGCCCGCAGATCCACCCGCGCGGCGATACGTTCGTTGTGCAGGAATGGCAGCACGTAGTAGCCGTACACCCGCTTGTGAGCCGGGGTATAAATCTCCAGTCGATAACGGAAGTCGAACAGCCGCTCGGTACGGCTGCGCTCCCAGACCAGTGAATCGAAGGGCGACAACAACGCACTGGCCGCCACCTTGCGGGGAATCTTCGCGGTGGGTCGGCACCAGGCCGGTTGCTTCCAGCCTTGCACCTGGCAGCGCACCAGTTCACCGGCCTCCTCCAGTTCGGCCAGTCGTCCACGGCTATCGGCCGGATCGAGTCGAAAATAGTCGCGCAAATCTTTCTCGGTGCCCACACCCAAGGCTTGGGCAGCATGCAGCAGCAAGGCGCGCTGAGCCTGGGGCTCGTCCGGCAGCGGTTGTTGCAGGACCGAGGACGGAAACACGCGTTCCGGCAAGTCGTAAAGCCGCTCGAAGCCCCGCCGCCCCGCCACCGTCACTTCACCCGCCGCGAACAGCCATTCCAGCGCATGCTTCTCGGCGCTCCAGTCCCACCAGGGGCCGGCCTTTTCCTGGCGCGTGGACAAGCTGCCCGCCCCCACGGCGCCTTGCTCGCGGACCGAAGCCAGTACGCGACGAATGACATCCTGACGCTCCTGACCGAACTGCGCCAACTGTCGATAAATGCCCTCACCGCGGGACGCACGCTCCATGCGCCAGCGCATCAGCGGATACATCGCCAGCGGCAGCAATGAGGCTTCATGCCCCCAATATTCGAACAGCGTACGGCGTCGGCCCTGGCTCCAGGCTGCCTGGTCGAGCAAATCAGGGGGGTAGTGACCGAGACGGGAAAACAGCGGAAGGTAGTGCGAACGCACCAATGCATTGACCGAATCAATCTGCAGGACGCCGAGGCGTTCAATCAGGCGGTTAAGGCGCGCCGGTTGCACCGAAGCTGACGTCGGCCGCCCGTCGAATCCTTGGGCGGCCAGCGCCAGACGCCGGGCCTGTTTGAGGGTAAAGGACAGAGTCGCGGGCATGAAGATCTCCTTGTCTGCTCGCAACCTACCTCACCATTAAGCGGTTTGTGTAGGGAAGGATGGCTCATTTGTGCATCGGGTCATCCCAGAATGGCCGAACCACTTCCTTTTCGACGTCGGCACGGCTGACGCCGATGTCCTTGAGCGCCTCATCGCTCATTCCGGCAAGCAGTTCACGTTCGTGGTGCAATTCGTACCAGCGGCTAAACTTGTGCAGCAGAGCGCTGATGGAAAAGCCATGGGATGAGAGTTTTTCTATCAGTAGATAACCTTTTTGACCTTTCATCGTGATGTCCTCCGTTGGGGATGGCTCAAGTCTCACGCTAACGCTAAGATCAATCCAACGAATGTTTCTTATGCAATACATCTCGGAGATTGATCAATTGTCGAGTTACCCGAGCATCGATACGGAAGTGCTGCGTACCTTTGTCGCCATCGCTGACCAGGGCGGTTTCACCCGTGCCGGTGAGTTGGTCAATCGCACCCAGTCCGCCGTCAGCATGCAGATGAAGCGACTGGAAGAGGATGTATTGCAGCGGCGGCTGTTCGAGCGTGACGGGCGCCAGGTCAAGCTGACCGCCGAAGGCCAAGTGTTGCTCGGCTACGCCCGACGGATCCTCAAGCTGCACAGCGAAGTGTTCAACACCCTGCGTGAGCCGCACATGGTCGGCACGGTGCGCATCGGCACCCCGGACGATTATGTGATGCGTTTTTTGCCGGGGATCCTGCAGCGCTTCGCCCAGTTCTATCCCTTGATCGAAATTGAAGTGCACTGCGAGTCGTCCAAGCAGTTGCTGCTGCGCCAGGATCTGGACCTGTCCATCGTCACCCGTAAACCGGGGGACGAAATCGGCCAGTTATTGCGCAAGGAGCGCTTTGTCTGGGCCGAAGCGGCATGCTTCAACGTCCACGAACAAACACCGTTGCCGCTGGCGATGTTCAACAGTGATTGCTTCTGCCGGCAATGGGCCTGCAATGCACTGGATGCCATGGGCCGCGATTATCGCGTGGCGTACAACAGCTCGAGCCTGTCGGCGCTCATGGCAGTGGTTGGCGCGGGCCTGGCGATCACCGCGCAACTGGAAAGCCTGCTGACCCCGGACATGCGCGTGCTGGGCGAGGCGGAAAACCTGCCGCAGTTGCCCGAAGCGAGCATCATGCTGATCCGCAACCTGCATAATCCGTCGCCGATCACCGAGTGCCTGGCCGAGCACATCGTCGAAGGTTTCAAACTTTAAAGGCGAGCAAGATCGCGCACAGCACCAGGAAACCGCAGAACAGCCCGCGCAGCAGCCGCTCCGGCATGGCGTGGGCGACTTTTACCCCCCAACTGATACTGAGCAGGCCACCAGCGGCCAGCGGCAGGCCGATCCACCAGTCCACTTGGTGATGCACCGCATACGTGGCGAGGGTCACACCAGTACTGGGCAAGGCCAACGAGAGAGACAATCCCTGGGCGACCACCTGACTGGTACCGAACAGGCTGGTCAGGAACGGCGTCGCGACGACCGCCCCGCCGACACCGAACAATCCGCCCATGGTCCCCGACGCCGCCCCCAACACGGCGAGCCACGGCCAGCCATAACGCATCTGCGCCGAAGCCGGGGGGCTGGCGGCAAACATGCGAATCAGGTTGTAGGCCGCCAGCACGATCAGGAAGGCCACGAAGCCGATTCGCATGCTTTGCGCGTCGATACCCACCGCCCAGATCGAGCCAAGCCAGGCAAAGCAAAAACCCATGGAGGCCAGTGGCAGTACATGACGCATTTCAATGCGATTGCGCTGGTGGTAGCGCCACAAAGCGAGCATCACGTTTGGCACGACCATCACCAGGGCCGTGCCCTGGGCGATCTGCTGATCGAGGCCGAACAACAGGCCCAGCACCGGAATGGCGATCAACCCGCCACCAATCCCGAACAATCCCCCCAAAGTGCCCAATGCGGCACCGAACGCCAGATACATCACACCTTCGATCACAGCCGATTCCCCCTTGATCAGGGCGCTTATCCTACGCAGTCGGCGCTCGCGGGGGAACGCAACTTCCGATCAGAACGTCAGAATTATCTGGCGCATTAAAGGTTCGCCCGCTAGATTCGTAGCGATCATTGATTGAAGGTTCTGCCATGAGCACCCAACGCGACACCCCCGACCCCTGCGAAGCCCTGTTGCTCGACAACCAGGTGTGCTTCGCCCTGCACTCCACGTCGCTGCTGATGACCAAAGTCTACAAGCCGCTGCTGCAAGCCCTGGGCCTGACTTATCCGCAGTACCTGGCGATGATGGTGCTGTGGGAAAAGGACGGCCTGACTGTCGGGGAAATCAGCAACCGCCTGCTCACCGATCCGGGTTCACTGACCCCGTTGCTCAAGCGCCTGGAGGCCGAGGGCTTGCTGAGCCGCACCCGCAGTCGTGAGGATGAACGCGTGGTCATCGTCGAGCTCACCGAACAGGGACGCGCCCTGCAGGAAAAGGCCCTCAACATTCCCCAGTGCATTCTCGGCGCCAGTGGCCAGACCCTGGAGCAATTGAAGAAGCTGCAGCATGACCTGCAAGAGCTGCGCGGGAATTTGCAAGACAGCCTCTGAAACGCAGCCTGTCCAGCAGCACCGTCAACTGCCCCAACGCTATCGCGAGCAGGCTCGCTCCCACATTTTGATCTTTGGTGAACGCACTTTTTGTGTTTAACACAGATCGTTGTGGGAGCGAGCCTGCTCGCGATGGCACCAGTCCGATCACCTCCTGCCCCCCTTCGCCCCTCCCTGAAAAAAAATTTTCAGCTGATGAAACCGCTCTATCTCAAGGGATCTACGCCGTTTGAGCGAGCGAAATTCAATTCCCCTTAAAAATTTATCTTGCGCGCAAAATATTAGTGCTATACATTTGCCTCACACCTACTTAGCGCACAAATATTTAGCGCTGCAACAGCAACCAAAACCGAGGCTCTCACCATGCAAACGCTCTACACCGCAATCGCAACTTCCACCGGTGGCCGTGATGGTCGTGCAATCTCCAGCGACAACATCCTGGACGTCAAACTCGCCACCCCCAAAGAACTCGGCGGTGCAGGCGGCGCGGCAACCAACCCGGAACAACTGTTCGCTGCCGGCTACTCGGCCTGCTTTATCGGTGCCCTGAAATTCGTCGCAAGCCAAAGCAAGCGCAAGATTGCGGATGACGCCTCGATCACCGCCCATGTCGGTATCGGCCAGATCCCCGGTGGTTTCGGCCTCGACATCGACCTGCACATCAGCTTGCCCGGTCTGGACCTGGCCGATGCACAGAGCCTGGTGGACGCAGCTCACCAAGTCTGCCCGTACTCCAACGCCACTCGTGGCAACGTCGATGTGCGCCTGCACGTCACCGTTTAACCAACGCCTTCCAGCCTGCACTTAAGGAGATGCACATGAACACCTTCAGCAAAGCCTTGACCGGCACCCTTCTGGCACTGAGCGTCGGCAGCGCGTTCGCCGACGGCATCGTGGAACACAACACCCAGGCGTTTCTCGACGCGCTGAATGCCGGCACCGGCAAGCCATTGGAGCAACTGTCGCCCAAGGACGCCCGCGCGGTACTGGTCGGCGCCCAGGCCGGGGTGAAACTGAGCTTGCCCAAGGCCGACGTCAGCGAGAAAACTATTGAGGTCGATGGCCAGCCGATCAGCCTGACCATCGTCCGGCCGGCCGGCGTCAAGGGTGAACTGCCGGTGTTCATGTTCTTCCACGGCGGTGGTTGGGTATTGGGGGATTTCCCAACCCACGAACGGCTGGTTCGGGATCTGGTGGCCGGATCAGGTGCCGTCGCAGTGTTCGTCAACTACACGCCTTCGCCGGAAGCGCATTACCCGGTAGCGATCAATCAGGCCTACGCCGCGACGAAATGGGTGGCCGAGCATGGCAAGCAAATCAATGTCGACGGCAAGCGCCTGGCCGTGGTGGGCAACAGCGTCGGCGGCAACATGGCAGCGGTCGTGGCGTTGATGGCCAAGGACAAAGGTACCCCGGCGATCAAATTCCAGGCCTTGTTGTGGCCGGTGACCGATGCCAGCTTCGAGACGGCGTCCTACAACCAATTCGCCGAGGGACACTTCCTCAGTAAAAACATGATGAAGTGGTTCTGGGACAACTACACCACCGATGCCGGGCAACGTAACGAGATCTATGCCTCCCCGTTACGCGCCAGCACCGCGCAACTCAAGGGCCTGCCGCCCGCGCTGGTACAGACCGCCGAGGCCGACGTGTTGCGCGATGAGGGTGAAGCCTACGCCCGTAAACTGGACGCGGCTGGCGTGCCGGTCACGGCGGTGCGCTACAACGGCATGATTCACGATTATGGTTTGCTCAATGTGGTGAGCCAGGTGCCAGCGGTGCGTTCGGCGATGTTGCAGGTATCCCAAGAACTGAAACAACATCTGAAGTGACTTGTGGCGCAACCCTGTGGGAGCAAGGCTTGCCCGCGATGAACACAGCGCGGAACCGAGGCGCCTGGATCGCGAGCAAGCTTTGCTCCCACAGGGCAGGATTAAATCCCCTCGCCACCGTCTCCATCCTGCCCTCTGTCTGAACATGATCCGCAGGCATGAAAAAGCCCGACTCAATGGTCGGGCTTTTTCATACACAAGACTTCGCTTATTTAGCGCGGCCTTTGTAGGAACCGCCTTCGCGGGTATCGATCTCGATCATGTCGCCGATTTCGATGAAGTCAGCAACCGACAGCTCGGTACCGTTCTTCAGTTTGGCAGGCTTCATTACCTTGCCGGAAGTGTCACCGCGAGCGGAACCTTCGGTGTAGTCAACCTGACGCACGATGGTGGTCGGCAGTTCTACGGAGACCAGACGCTCTTCGAAGAACACGGCTTCGCAGACGTCAGTCATGCCTTCTTCGATGAACGGCAGAACGCTTTCGATGTCTTCGGCGTTCAGCTCGTACATGGTGTAGTCAGTGGTGTCCATGAACGTGTAGGTGTCGCCGCTGATGAAGGACAGGGTCGCTTCTTTGCGGTCGAGGATCACGTCGTCCAGTTTGTCATCGGCGCTGTAGACGATCTCGGTTTTGTAACCGGTCAGCAGGTTCTTCAGCTTGGTCTTCATGATCGCGCTGTTACGACCCGACTTGGTGAACTCAGCTTTCTGAACCAGCCAAGGATCGTTTTCGAGACGGATCACGGTCCCGGGTTTCAGTTCTTTACCAGTTTTCATTGCGAATATCCGAATTTGGATGGGATTTACAAAAATCTAGGCCGCGTATCATATCCAATTTACATAAAACTTCACCAGCGCTGCGGCAAGATCGGGTCGCGAGGCCTGTTCCAGACACCATGCCTGGGCATGATCAAGCAGTTCCTGCTGCTGTTGATCGACCATTTTCCAGTGTTCGGCCATGTCCTGGCCAGCATTCCAGGATCGCCAGAGACCGCTGATCGCTTTTTCAGCCGGCTCCGAAAGGCCGTGGGTGTACAGCCGGAGAAATGCCTCGAGTTTTTCCAGATGAACGTCTTCTTCCTGCTGGTAGATATGCCAGAGCAGCGGCCGACCCGCCCATTGGGCGCGCACGAAGGAGTCTTCACCCCGCACGGCGTTGAAATCGCAGCACCATAGCAGTTGATCGTACTGATCCTGGCGGACGAACGGCAGCACCTGCACCGTCAGGGCACCACGTTGTTGTACCGCACCGGCCTTCAGGCCATCGATGCCGAGCCAACGCTGGACATCGCCGAGCACCCGACCTTCGGGGATCAATACATGAGAGGCCTGGGTATCGGTCGCCATGGCATCGAACCAACTGGCAAGCCCGGCGTTTTCGTAGGCAAACAGCGAGATCAGACGCGAGCCCGGCGTCCGATGGACGCCCAACGCCTCCAGGAAAATCCGTTGCGCCTGGGCATCCTGCTGAAACTGCCGACGCCGCTCCAGCAGGCCGGCTTCACGCAGCAGCCCGCCCGTGCCCTCGCGGAAGCCCGGAAAAAAGAAATATTTCTGCACGTGCTTGTATTTGACCGAGGGTAATCCGTGGCACCCGATCACCCAATCTTCCGCACTCAGGTAATCGAGGTTCATCCACAACGGCGTGGTCTGCCGCTCAGCCATCGCATCCATGTAGGCGCTCGGCAACTGGCAGGCAAACGCGGCGATGACTACATCGGCGGCGTCGGTGGACGGCCAGACCTCAGGCCAATGGCAGACTTGCACACCCTGCTGCCATTGCTCGCACAGCGTGATGTCGATTTGCGGACACAGTCGTTCAAAGGCCCGCAGGTCATCGACCCATAGCCGCACCGCACATTGATGCTCGGCCACCAATTGCCGAGCCAGGCGCCAAGTGACGCCGATGTCGCCAAAGTTATCGACGACGGTGCAAAAAATATCCCAGCGCACGGTCATTCCCGACTCCCTGTGGCAAAGGCCTGATTGTCCCGTATTAAACCGATGATGCAGAAGAGCCGACGGCGATTAATCTTCATGCGACAATCGCCGCCTATCACGTGTTCATTGCCAGGAAGCAGCCATGTCCGATCACCCGCCAGCGCCACGCCTTACAGCCCTGCAATTGACCGTCAGCATTGCCCTGGGCCTGTGGCTGGGGTTCCTCGCCATCGTATTGACCGGCTGGCTGCTGTCCAGATTCCTGTTCAACGAACAACTGGCGCCAGTGGCCGCAGCCGTGCACCAACTGGGGCAACCACCGGCGGTGCAACCGGCCCCGGAACCGCCAACCCCCATGTTCGAGCAGTACCAGCAAAATCTGCAACGAAACGAACAACGACAGGCCCTGGATCAAGCCCGCAGCGATCCTCGCAACCTGTCCAACCCCAAGTGTCAGTTCTGGTTGCAACAGGACCAGAACGCGCCCAGTGAAAAGAGCCGGGCCAACGTTTTGCAGTTTTGCGATTGATCATGAACAAACAGATCGTCCACCAACTGATTCTCGACAAACTCAGGATTGACCTGGGTATCGCCGAGCGCGCCGCGCAAACGGCCTACGAAACCGCGACCCACGAGGAAAACATCGCCGAGAACAAATACGACACCCTGGGTCTTGAAGCGTCTTACCTCGCTGCCGGGCAAGCCAGGCGTGTCGAAGAAATCCGCCAGGCCCTCGCCCTCTGCCAGAACCTGATACTCAGGCCCTACGACGAACAGCGCGGCATTCAGATTGGCACCCTGATCGGGCTGGCGGATGAAGATGACCGCCAGCAATGGTTGTTTCTGGGACCGGATGCCGCGGGCTTGAAAGTGTCGCTGGTGGGCCAGCCGATCACCGTCATCACCCCTCGCTCGCCGCTGGGACGAAGCCTGCTGGGCAAGTTCGAAGGGGATGAAGTAGAGATCGTCGTCGCAGGCGCCCGGCAACAGTTCGCTGTCACCGAGGCGATCTAGCACTCACTGTTCAGTGCACCGGTAATTCCACACCGTCGAACAGCTCTTCGAGTTCCTGCTTGTTGTGGCACTGGATGGCCTTGGCCATGACTTCCCGGGTCAGGTGTGGCGCGAACTTTTCGATGAAGTCGCACATGAAGCCACGCAGGAAGGTGCCGCGCCGGAAACCGATCTTGGTCACGCTGGACTCGAACAACTCGCTGGCATCCAGCACCACCAGATCGCCGTCCAGCTTGGTATCGACGGCCATTTTCGCCACGATGCCCACGCCCAGACCAAGGCGGACATAGGTCTTGATGACGTCGGCGTCGGCGGCGGTGAACACCACTTTCGGGGTCAGGCCGCGATGGCTGAAGGCTTCGTCGAGTTTCGAACGGCCGGTAAAACCGAATACGTAAGTCACGATGGGGTATTCGGCCAAGGCTTCAAGCGTCAACTTTGGCAGCTTGGTCAGCGGATGGCCCTGAGGCACAACCACGCAGCGGTTCCAGCGGTAGCACGGCATCATCACCAGATCGCCGAACAGTTCCAGAGCCTCGGTGGCGATGGCGAAATCCACGGTGCCGTCCGCCGCCATTTCGGCGATCTGCATCGGCGAGCCCTGGTGCATATGCAAGGCCACGTCCGGGTATTGCTTGATGAAGTTGCTGATCACCGGAGGCAGTGCATAACGGGCCTGGGTGTGGGTGGTGGCAATCGACAGCGTGCCTTTTTTCTCGTTGGAAAATTCCTGGGCAATCTGCTTGATGCTTTCGACCTTGCGCAGGATCTCCCCGGCCGTGGTGATGATGCGCTCACCGGCCGGAGTCACGCGGGTCAGGTGCTTGCCGCTGCGGGCGAAAACTTCGACACCCAGCTCATCCTCCAACAGGCGGATCTGCTTGCTGATGCCGGGTTGCGACGTGTAGAGGCTTTGGGCAGTAGCGGAAACGTTGAGGTCGTGGTGCGCCACTTCCCAGATGTAGCGCAGTTGTTGAAGCTTCATATGTATCCCTCAAAGCAGTTGGACGCCACGGGCATCAGCGACGGTATATAACTATATGAATGGTTGCATCAATTAATCTAGAACTTTTTATGAAAAAGCCACTACTTTGCCTCAAGCCTCCCCCTGACGTCGCCGCTGCACCAACGGCACCAGGTAGACCGGTACCCGGGATAACTGCAATACCCGCGCAGCGGTCCTGCCCAGCGGCGTTTCACCGCTCGCCCCTTGGCAGTGACTGCCTACGATCAGCAAATCCACAGAGAGTTTCGCAGCCTGATCGAGAATGACCTGGGATGGATCGCCCTGGAAAACCCGCACCGACTTGATCAGCTTCAAGTCCTGCTGCCCCTCACCCAACTCTTCACGAAAGCTGTCGAGCACCCGCTGCTCAATGTTGGCCATCACCGTATTCAGACCCTGGCGATGAAATTCGTTCAGCGCTTGCTCATCGAGATAACTTTGCAACACCGACTCCGCGAACAGCCCCATTGGCTCTACCGCGTGCACCACATACAACTCGGCTTCGAACGTCCGTGCCAACGCCAAGGCATGCTGCATCACATAAGGGGCGTAAAGTCCCAGGTCTGTGGCGTACAGCATCGAACGAATCATGTGACCTCCTCGCGTGCCAGAATGGCGGAGATGGATTCAGCTTAGCAGCGCCTTGAGGAGTACGACGTCCAGCGTAACGCCCTAAACAACGGGCAGTCAGAGCTTCACTTCATTGCTGATGCCGTGAGGCACATGCCCCGTGGCGACCACCTCGCGAGCCAGTTCGCAGTGGCCGGTCTGGTCGTCGAAAAAGACGTCGGCGGCGAAGGCTTCGAGAAATGCCGATTTGGTCAGGCCACCGAGAAACAGCGACTCATCCAGACGAATGTCCCATTCGCGCAACGTCCGGATGACGCGCTCGTGGGCCGGTGCCGAACGGGCAGTGACCAGCGCCGTGCGAATCGGGCAGGCGTCTTCGGGGAACTCGCGTTGCAGTGCATTGAGTGCCGCCAGAAACCCCTTGAACGGCCCGCCTCGCAGCGGCTCACGAGCCGCTTGCCGTTCGCTGGCCTGGAATGCAGCCAGGCCGCCGCTCTGATAGACACGCTCGGATTCGTCGGAAAACAGCACCGCATCGCCGTCGAAAGCGATACGCAGTTCCTCGCTGGCGGCGCGGCTGGCGCCACCCGACAGAATGGTCGCAGCGGCGAATCCGGCGTCCAGGGCACTGCGCACATCTTCAGCGTGGGTGGACAGGAACAGATCACAGCCGAACGCCTTCAGATAGGGGTAAGGACTGCGGCCGCCGACGAACGCCGCGCGGGAAATCGCCAGCCCGTAATGATGAATCGAGTTGAACACCCGCAGGCCGGTGTCGGCGCTGTTGCGCGAAACCAGAACTACCTCGACTCGCGCACGCCCCAGATGCTCGTTGAGACTCAGCAGCTTTTGCACGAGAGCGAAGGCGTCGCCGGGTTCGAGGACTTCGTCCTCATGCTCAATCTGATATTGCCGGTAAGCCTCGACGCCGCCCGACAGATACACCTTATGGCTGTCACTCAGATCGAACAGCGCCCGCGACGAAATCGCCAGCACCAGTTTGTCGTCGATGTTGTTTGCCATGTCGCTCCCCCTTTCGCCTGATCAGCGGTTTCGTCGGTCCATAAATGCCAACGCCTGATACAAGGCTTCGATTTTCGGCAGCTCACAACCGGCTTTTTTCGCCGCCGCCAATGGTCGGCTGTAAATAGCCTCCAGCTCCAGCGCGCGCTGGTGGGAATAATCGTGATACATACTCGGCCAGTAGTCGGGCATCTTTTCGGTCATCGCAAACAGATACTCGGCATAGCCCGGCGCAATCTGGTGACCGCAAGCCTGAGCACCCCGCACCACCTCCCCCATCAGGGCCTGGATCAAGCCTCGGCTGTCACTGTCGGCCATCAACGGCGTGGTACTGGCACCCAACAGAACCGAAAGACCGTTGTAGGGCACGTTCCACACCAGTTTCTGCCAGCGCGCCTGCCGCAGGTCGGGCATGGCCTGGGAATCCAGGCCGGCGGCACGGAACAGCCCGGCCCCCTGCTCGACAATCGCCATGCGTTGCGCCTGATCGTGGCAAGGACCGCTGTGGTAACCGAGGTTGACTGCACCGAGGGCCTGGTGGGCAATGACGCCAGGACCGACCCGATGCACACAGATCAGGCACAGGCCGCCCAGCAGATGCAGCGAATCGGGCAGCAACGGTCGGAGGTCGTCCTCAACATCCAGGCCATTTTGCAGCAACAGGACTTTTGCACCCTGAGCGGCAGCTTGAATGATGGCCGGGGCCAGGTCGGCATTGCTGGTGGTCTTGGCACCGACCAGTAGCCAGTCGCAGGGCGGCATGTCCGCCGCCGAACGATACGCCTGGACCGGGTTGAGCGTCAGGGCGCCGTGAACCGCGCTGTCGACTCGCAAGCCGCCCTCGGCCACCGCCCCAAATTCGCTGCGCAGTAAAAAATGCACGTCAAAACCGGCGCGAGCCAGCATCACGCCATAGAACCCACCGATCGCACCGGTGCCGATCATCCCGATCCGCGGTTTAACGCCTGCCTGCATCATTGCCACTCCTCAGCTAACAGTCCATGCGCATCATTACATAGGTGCGGGCCAACGTGGCGAGACAGCCGGGTTCCGCCGGCCGGTTCACGTTCGGGCGCAGCAGGTCCTTTTGTGAAGGCTGCGCCGTCAAGCGCGAGCAAGCTCCCCCGCCGCAATTAACCCGTCCCTGCCCATTGTCGAGCAACCTCGTAACGCGCTAAGGTTCCGCTCCCCGACGCGCTTAAATCCGCTGTGCACCGCCGCGCGGGGATCGCTGGCGGCCGGCACCCGTGACCTGACGAGTAACACGATGGCTGATTTACCGATCAATGACCTTAACGTCGCCTCCAACGAGACCCTCATCACGCCTGACCAGCTCAAGCGCGATATCCCCCTGAGCGACGCTGCCCTGCGCACCGTGACCAAGGGCCGGGAAGTCATTCGCAACATTCTCGACGGCACCGACCATCGCCTGTTCGTGGTCATCGGGCCCTGCTCGATCCATGACATCAAGGCCGCCCACGAATATGCCGAGCGCCTGAAAGTGCTGGCGGCGGAAGTTTCCGACACCCTGTACCTGGTAATGCGGGTGTATTTCGAAAAGCCGCGCACCACCGTCGGCTGGAAAGGCCTGATCAACGACCCGTACCTGGACGACTCCTTCAAGATCCAGGATGGCCTGCACATCGGTCGCCAATTGCTGCTGGATCTGGCCGAAATGGGCCTGCCCACCGCCACCGAAGCCCTGGACCCGATCTCCCCGCAATACTTGCAGGACCTGATCAGTTGGTCGGCCATCGGTGCGCGGACCACCGAATCCCAGACTCACCGTGAAATGGCCTCCGGCTTGTCCTCGGCCGTGGGTTTCAAGAATGGCACCGACGGCGGCCTCACCGTGGCGATCAACGCCTTGCAGTCGGTTTCCAGCCCTCACCGCTTCCTGGGCATCAACCAGGAGGGTGGCGTCTCGATCGTCACCACCAAGGGCAACGCTTATGGTCACGTGGTGCTGCGCGGTGGCAACGGCAAACCGAACTACGATTCGGTCAGCGTCGCGCTGTGTGAGCAGGCACTGAACAAGGCCAAGATCAAGCCGAACATCATGGTCGACTGCAGCCACGCCAACTCCAACAAGGATCCGGCGCTGCAACCGCTGGTGATGGAGAACGTGGCCAACCAGATTCTGGAAGGCAACCAGTCGATCATCGGCCTGATGGTCGAAAGCCATTTGAATTGGGGCTGCCAGGCGATCCCCAAGGATCTGGCGGACTTGCAGTACGGTGTGTCCATCACCGATGCCTGCATCGACTGGAGCGCAACCGAGAACACCCTACGCAGCATGCATGCCAAGCTCAAGGACGTGTTGCCTAAACGTCAGCGTGGCTAAAAGGATCGCAGCCTCGTGGCACTCGACGGCGCCTAGGCCGGCTATGTGTAGGCGAAGGCTGCGACCTTTGCTCTTTTCAAGGCTAAAAAAAACGCCGGGCTTTTCAGCCCGGCGTTTTTATTGGGGAATCCGTAAGGTCAGAGCTTGGCCGCGTGACGCTGGTGACGCTCCATGTAGCGCTCCACGTAGGAGCAGGACGGGATCACCGTGTAGCCCATTTCGTCGGCGTATTGCAGCGCCCTTTCGGTCAGCGCCGCCGCAATGCCGCGTCCGCGCAAGGCGTTGGGCACGAAGGTGCGATAGATATCCAGGGTCTGTTTGCCCAGGTCCATATAAGTCAGATAGGCACGATGACCGTCCACATTGGTCTCGAACTGATGACCAGCCTGGTCATGGTGGATGGACAACGCCTCGCTCATCACTACTCCTCGCGGGTCTGAATGCTGACCCCTACCTTACCGATGTTTTTCCGGCGAAGGAACATCTACGCCACCCCGTGCCTGTCTGGTCACCGAGCGCCAACACCCACCGCTCAACCCCGAGCACGTCGTGAATAGTAGGCACCAATGACGCAAATGCTCAAGGCACGCCCGTCAATGGGGGTAAAACCCGGTCGGGTTTATCGATTGAGCGCCACCGTCACGCGCTAGTCGGCCAAGGCGCAATAGCTGAACATCGCCAGTTGTTGAGTCGTGAGACGAGCGCCGGTTATTAAAGTCACCGCCAACACCAATAAAGATAGCCGCCCCCCTGAGCAAAAAACGCTCAAAAGTGTAGACGAATCAATAAACAACGACGTTAACGGCTTAAGGAAAGTTCTCCCGCGCACGGAACTTTTGCTCAATGACGCGCTCAAGCCAGGTGCCGGAGGCTGCATATTTTTTAAACAACACCCCAAAAAGTTGCTCGAAAAAGAATCACCGCCTACAATTTTTTTGCTTCTTGCGCGACGTCAGTTTACTTACTACAAGTAATGGGTAGTATGTACGCCGGCTAACTCCTCGCTGTGAGGAGACAGTCACTTAATAGAAAGTCCTTGAAGGGGAACACGATGAACAACGTTCTGAAATTCTCTGCTCTGGCCCTGGCCGCAGTTCTGGCTACCGGTTGCAGCAGCGCATCGAAAGAAACCGAAGCACGTCTGACTGCTACCGAAGACGCAGCAGCTCGCGCCCAAGCTCGTGCAGACGAAGCTTACCGTAAAGCTGATGAAGCTCTGGCTGCTGCTCAAAAAGCACAACAGACTGCTGACGAAGCTAACGAGCGTGCTCTGCGCATGCTGGAAAAAGCTAGCCGCAAGTAATAGTCCTCCGGGATTGTTATCGAGCCGACCCATTTTTTGGGTCGGCTTTTTTATTGCCCGGCGTTTCCCCAGGCGATAAAAAACCCGCCGACATCGCGAAACGCCGGCGGGTCTCTATTGCAGGTTTTACTGTTGCAGATCGATCGGCGCGCTGGAGACCATCGGTGCCGAAGTATTCGGAACGGCGATCTCGACCGGCAGGCCGTCTTCGGCCGCCACCACATCACGCACAACATCCCAGTCCATGCGCAGGTTGCTGGTGATGTCCTCACGCTTGAGCATCGTGTTGATCACCGCGGTGTGCTTGTCCACCACCGATGGGTTGCCGTTGTCGTCCAGCGGCGTGTGGGCCTCCAGATAAACCTTCCCGCCGCTCACACCCAGCTTGTAGGGATCGTTGATGATCCGTACCGAGGTGCCCACCGGCACCATGCCGGCCATCTGCAGTACGTTGTTGTTGAACATGCGGAAGCAGCCGTGGCTGGTGCGCATGCCGATGCCGAACTTCTTGTTCGAACCGTGGATCAGGTAACCCGGGGTGCCCAGGGTGAACTTGAACGGACCCAAGGGATTATCGGGACCGGCCGGCACCACGTTCGGCAACGGATCGCCGTCGGCGGCATGCTCAGCCTTGATCGAGGCCGGCGGAGTCCAGGTCGGATTCGGGGTCTTGGCAATGATGCTGGTGTGGGCGATCGGCGATCCCCAACCTTCACGGCCAATGCCCAGCGGGAAGGTGTAGACCACATTCCGGCCCTTGGGGAAGTAGTAGAGACGGTACTCGGCGAGGTTGATCACGATGCCTTCGCGCGGGCCAGGCGGCAGGATGAAACGGGTCGGCAGCACGACTTCGGTGCCCGCACCCGGCAACCAGGGATCGACGCCCGGGTTGGCAGCGACCATCTCGGTGTAGCCCAGGTCGTAGGTAGTGCCCAGGTCGGCGAAGGTGTCTTCGTATTTGGCCTTGATGACCTGCACCTGGCCGACAATGTCTTCGCCTGGCGGTGGCAGAGGCAGCTCCAGGGCGGCAACGGGACCAGCCATGCACAGGGCGGCAAGAGACAGGCAGCGGGTGACGGCAGGCAAGCGCAGCAACATCCGGGAAATCCTTTGCAGGTCGAACAGAGGGTATGAAGACTGTGATTGTACACCGGCCCCCGTTATTTCGGGGAGGGCGACAATGAGGCGTCCGATGCCTAGCATGTCTGGAGACTGAAATAAAAACCTGTGGGAGCGAGCCTGCTCGCGATAGCGGCGGCACATCCAACATCAATGCAAGCAGACCCACCGCCATCGCGAGCAGGCTCGCTCCCACAAGGGGCATGCCGGGGATCTGGGGAATTACAATTCGAACCGCAGTTCCGGCCAGATCGGCGAGGTGCCGCGCTTCTGGGACTCCAGGATCGCCCGGCACAATGAACACAGGCGATGGTCCTGGAATATCTTGCGGTCAACAGCCGACCAGCGCGGCTGGGCTGGCAGCAGGCTGCCGCACAGGGTCCGGTCGGCCGAGCCACCGAGTTCCAGTTGCCGGGTCACCAGATGCACCCGCACTTCCTGGCAGGCGAACAGGTCCAGCTGTTCGTCAGGCTCGATCAGTTGGTAGGCAAACAGGGACCAGGCGGGACGCGGCATCGGGGGCTCCAAATCGGGGGCGCCACATTAGCCGAAAGACCGCCTGTAGAAAAGCGTCACAGCAGCGGTTTTAGCGTCGGCCAGACATTTTCCAGCAACTTGCCCTGGGCCGCGACGGACGGGTGCAAGCCATCGCCCTGCATCATCCCCGGAACACCGCCAACGTCCTGAAGGAAAAATGGCACCAGCGGCACGTTTTTCTCCTCGGCCAGGGTGCTGTAGACCCGGGCGAAGGCATCGGTGTAGCGCTGCCCATAATTGGGCGGCAACTGCATGCCCAGCAGCAGTACCTTGGCACCGCTGGCGCGGGAGCTGTCGATCATCGCTGCAAGGTTTTGTTGCAATTGCGTTGGCGGCTGTCCACGCAAGCCATCGTTGCCCCCCAGTTCCAGGATCACCAGGTCCGGCTTATGGGCTGCAAGCAGCGCCGGCAGCCGCGCCTGGCCGCCTGCACTGGTGTCACCACTGATAGAAGCATTGACCACTTTGTCGTCGAAACCTTCGGCCTTGAGCCGTTGTTCGAGCAAGGATACCCAACCTTGCCGGGTATCCAGGCCGAAAGCGGCGCTGATACTATCGCCAACGATCAGGACTGTACCCGCCGCTGCGTTCTGGGCCATGCACATCAGGGCCAGGCCGGCACTCAAAAACCACACACGCATCGGATTCTCCATGGGCTCAAGCATTCTCACCGCGAAGGACCTTAGCAAAGTGGTTCCCAGCGCGGAAGGTGAACTGACTATCCTGCACGAACTCAGCCTGGAACTGAACAAGGGCGACAGCCTGGCCATTGTCGGCGCATCCGGTTCCGGCAAATCCACCCTCCTGGGCCTGCTGGCCGGCCTCGACCTGCCCAGCAGCGGTGAAGTGACCCTCGCAGGTCAAGCCCTCAGCGTTCTGGATGAAGACCAGCGGGCCCGGATCCGCGCCGAGCATGTCGGCTTTGTCTTCCAGTCGTTCCAGTTGCTCGACAGCCTCAATGCGCTGGAAAACGTCATGCTGCCATTGGAACTTGATGGTCGCCAGGATGCCCGCGAACGCGCTACGGAATTGCTGCAGCGGGTCGGCCTGGGCCAGCGCCTGACCCATTCGCCCCGCCAGCTCTCTGGCGGCGAGCAGCAACGCGTGGCGATTGCCCGTGCCTTTGCGGCCGAGCCGGACGTGCTGTTTGCCGACGAACCCACTGGCAACCTCGACAGCCACACCGGTGAGCGCATCAGCGATCTTCTGTTCGAGTTGAACAAGGAAAGCGGCACGACCCTGGTGCTGGTCACCCATGACGAACGCCTGGCCCATCGTTGCCGGCGCCTGATTCGACTTGAAGCCGGCCAGATGGTCGCCCCCCTGGAGCCTTGATGGCACGCTTGCCGCTGTTGCGTCTGTTCAGTCTCGCTGTCCGCCAATTGCTGCGCGACGCCCGCGCCGGCGAACTGCGGGTGTTGTTCTTCGCCCTGCTGGTGGCGGTGGCGGCGAGTACCGCCATCGGCTACTTCGGAGCCCGTCTCAACGGCGCGATGATGATGCGCGCCACCGAATTCCTTGGCGCCGACCTGCTGCTCGAAGGCAGCTCGCCTGCCCGTCCCGAACAGATTCGCGGCGGCACCGATCTGGGCCTCGAACATGCCCGGGTGGTGGAGTTTTCCAGCGTCGTGGCCACCGACAATGGCATTCAGCTCTCCAGCGTCAAGGCCGTCGATGACATCTACCCCCTGCGCGGCGAACTGAAAAGCGCCCCTGCCCCGTTCGCCCCGGAAGAAACCGGCGGGCGACCGAACCCTGGCGAGGCCTGGGTTGAAGCACGGCTGCTGACGGCACTGGACCTGAAAATAGGCGACAGCATCGACGTCGGCAACCAGCCCCTGCGCCTGAGCCGTGTGTTGACCTACGAACCGGATCGCGCCGGCAATTTCTATAGCCTCACGCCCCGGGTCATGATCAACCTCAAGGACCTGGACGCTACCGGCGTCGTGCAGCCCGGCAGCCGCGTCAGTTATCGCGACCTGTGGCGCGGCCCGGCACCAGCGCTGCAAACCTACCGCGACCTGATCAAGCCGGGCCTGGAGCCCAATCAGCGGCTGCAGGATGCACGCGATGGCAACCGGCAGATCGGTGGCGCCCTGGGCAAGGCCGAACGGTATCTGAACATGGCCAGCCTGGTGGCGGTGCTGCTGTCCGGCGTCGCCGTCGCCCTCTCGGCCAACCGCTTTGCCACCCGACGCTTTGATGCCAGCGCACTGCTGCGTTGCCTGGGGTTGTCACGCCGGGAAACCATGGTGCTGTTCAGCCTGCAATTGACCGTGCTGGGCCTGCTGGCCAGCCTCAGCGGTGCGCTGCTTGGCTGGGTCGCCCAACTGGGTCTGTTTGCACTGCTGCATGACCTGTTACCCACGACCGTCCCGCCGGGTGGCCTGCTGCCGGCCATTGCCGGAATCGGCACCGGAATGGTGGCGTTGGCCGGCTTCGCCCTGCCCCCTCTGGCCGCGCTGGGACGGGTACCCCCCTTGCGCGTTTTACGCCGGGACATGCTGCCGATTCCTTCCAGCACCTGGGTGGTCTATGGGGCCGCCCTGGGTGCCCTTGGCCTGATCATGTGGCGCTTGAGCCTGGACCTGGTCCTGACGTTCGCCCTGCTCGGCGGTGGCGTCATCGCAGCACTGGTGCTCGGCGGCCTGCTGTTGCTGCTGCTCCAAAGCTTGCGCAGGATGCTGGCCCGCGCCTCGTTACCCTGGCGGCTCGGCCTGGGCCAGTTGCTGCGCCACCCCTTGGCGGCGGCCGGCCAGGCGTTGGCATTCGGCTTGATTCTGTTGTCCATGGCGCTGATCGCCCTCTTGCGCGGCGAGCTGCTGGACACTTGGCAAAACCAGTTGCCGAAAAACGCCCCGAACTATTTCGCCCTGAATATCTTGCCCAACGACAAGCAGGCCTTCACCGACAAGCTGCTAGCGTTGTCGGCGCAATCGGCGCCGCTCTACCCCGTGGTACCGGGACGCCTGATCAGTATCAACGGCGAGCCGGCCAAGGAGTTTGTCACCAAGGACTCGGCTGGTGACCGGGCCCTGCAGCGCGACCTGAGCCTGACCTGGGCTGCGGACCTGCCGGCGGGCAACGTCGTCACGGCCGGGACCTGGTGGCCGCAACAACCGCCGGACGATATTCCGGGCGTTTCGGTAGAAGGCAAGGTGGCCGAGAACCTCAAGATCCAGCTGGGGGACCGTCTGGTTTTCAACGTGGGCGGCGTCAATCGTGAGGCGAAGGTCACCAGCTTGCGAGAAATCAACTGGGACAACTTTCAGCCTAACTTTTTCATGATCTTCCAACCCGGCACGCTGAAGGATCTACCGGCCACCTATCTGACCAGCTTCTATCTGGCGGCAGGCCACGACCAGCAGATTGTCGACCTGTCCAGGGCCTTCCCGGCGGTGACGATCCTGCAAGTCGAAGCCCTGCTCGAGCAGTTGCGCAGCATCCTGGCCCAGGTCACCCTGGCCGTGGAATATGTGTTGCTGTTTGTACTGGCTGCGGGAATGGCCGTGCTGTTCTCCGGCCTGCAAGCCACCCTCGATGAACGGATCCACCAGGGTGCGCTGCTCCGCGCCCTGGGTGCCGAACGAGCCCTGTTGGTCAAGGCCCGGCGCATCGAGTTCGGGCTGTTGGGTGCGGTCAGTGGCTTGCTCGCGGCCTTGGGTTCGGAACTGGTGAGCCTGGTGCTTTATCGTTACGCGTTCGACCTGCCCTGGCATCCGCATCCATGGCTGCTGGTACTGCCTTTGGTGGGAGCGTTATTGATCGGGGCAGCCGGTGTGTTCGGTACGCGTCGAGCCCTCAATGCCAGCCCGCTGACAGTCTTGCGCGAGGGTTGATAGACTCCCGGCTTCGCCACCACAAGAAGTTGCCATGAGCCGTTATCGCCCACCCCGCACCGCCGGCACCGCGTTGATCACCCCTGAGGGCGAGGCGCGGATGCGCGCTGAATTTCATGAACTGTGGCATGTGCGCCGCCCTCAGGTGACCCAAGCGGTCAGCGAGGCGGCGGCCCAGGGGGATCGTTCGGAAAACGCCGAATACACCTATGGCAAGAAAATGCTGCGGGAAATCGACAGCCGCGTGCGTTTCCTCACCAAGCGCCTGGAAGCCCTCAAGGTGGTCAGTGAAAAACCCAGTGACCCGAACAAAGTGTATTTCGGCGCTTGGGTCACGGTTGAAGATGAGGACGGCAAAGAGTCTCGCTATCGCATCGTCGGCCCCGATGAACTGGACCTGAAAAAGAACCTCATCAGCATCGACTCGCCCTTGGCGCGGGCGTTGATCGGCAAAGCGCTGGATGCTGAGATCAAGGTTCAGACACCCGCAGGTGAACAACTTTTATATGTCACTCACATTGAATACATATAAAGCTTCACCGGCCCAAGGCCCGAAAAACCCAGTCATCTCAGCTCACCTCAGCGGCGGGTAATCAGCCCCTGTCGGGCCACGCGGGTCAATTGCCGGATCATTTCGCTGGCGTGCGCCGCACTGGGGGACTGGATAACGGCCAGATCGAAACTGTCATCGGCAAAACGCGCCAGAGACTCACCGTCTTCGACAAACTGGATAAGGAACGCCGCCGGCCCGTGGTTGCGTCGCGGCCAGCCGTCGAGATAGCGCAATAACGTAGGCTGGTGAGTACCGCCCAGAAGGATTTTTGGATTGCGTTGCAGAAGGTTCGCCGTGATCGGCGCAAGACGTACAAGGGGGCTGGATGGGTTCATCGTGTCGTGTCTCTGCCTCAAAAGTCTGCATGGCAGGTGAGAGGCAACACCGAACCAGCGCTTTAGCGGTATTTCGAAGCCCCGTGTAACCGGCTTCTATCGGTGACTGAATGAGTCACCTGGCGCCCCGCAAGTAGCTGTTTAAATCGGCGCATGAGCGGCATCCTAGAGAAGCTGACCGGCCAGTGTCAAGAATCTGCGCGCACAAAAAAGGCCCGTTCCAGACGGGCCTTCAATGATTCAGGTATGCAATCAGCGGGCGATGGCCTGGTCGACCGACAACTTGCCAGCACCTTCGATCAGCACCGCGACGCTGCCTGCCAGCAAAGCCAGGGCAAACTCATAACCGTTGTTGGCCATGAACAGACCGTTGCCAATGTGCACGGAGAAAATCGCCACCAGCGACAGGAAGGCCAGTCCCAGCGCCGCTGGACGGGCCAGCAGACCGATGATCAAGGCCAGCCCGGCGAAAAACTCGGTGCCGCCGGCCAGTGTCGCCATCAGATAACCTGGGGTCAGACCAATGCTTTCCATCCACTGCGCCGTCCCCGTCAGGCCGTAGCCACCGAACAGACCGAAGAGTTTCTGGGAGCCGTGGGCGGCGAAGATGATCCCGACAACGATGCGCAGGACAGTCAGGCCATAGCCAGCGCGAGTAAACAGAACTTTGTTGATGAAAGTGCTCATTAGGTTCATTCCTTGGGATAAGTGGGTTGGCCGCTATATTAATCAACAAAATGCATGATAAAAGCGGAAAAAATCCGTGATACCAATCAGTTTACTCGATCATTTACGCACAACAACCTTTTGTTCCCTGGGTTCCAGCGACTCCCGTTCACGATCAAATGCCAGATAGTATTTGTTCACACTATTAACGTAGCTTACTGCGCCCATTCCCACCTGCTCCATGGCGATGCGTTCGACCTGGAAGAACCACTGATTGGGATTGAGTCCCCGCCGCCTGGCCTCGGCCCGCATGCCTTGGACACGCTCAGGCCCCATGTTGTAGGCGGCCAGGACGAAGGCCATTCGCTCGCGCTCATTGAGCTTGGGGCTGGCGAAAAACTTTCGGCGTATCAAGGCCAGGTACTTGGCGCCAGCCTGCACGTTGGCGTCCAGGTTCTGGATGTTGCGCACCCCGACCCTCTGGGCTGCTGAAGGGGTAATCTGCATAAGACCCGTAGGGCCGCTGCCACTGCGGGCATTGGGTTGCAGGGAAGACTCCTTGAACGCCAGTGCCGCCAGGTTCAGCCAATCCATGCCTTGGGCCGTGGCATGTTTTTGCAACACCGGGCGCAGTTTCTCAAGACGCTGGCGATTGGCACGGGCCAGCGGATAGTGAACCCGGTACAAGCGGCGATAGATGCGCAGAAACGCCGCGTCCTGATTGGAAGGCGCCTTATAAGTCGTCAGGAAGCGGTCGATGCTCGCTCGCAGCATGGCGGCGTCACGACGGACAAACCAATACTCGTCAGCCGGCTCGCCAATGAGCACCTGCCGGTCGAAACGCAGCTTGGGCAGGATCTTGCTCCAGCGTTCGGCAATGGGCTGCTCGACGATGGTCAGATGGAAAATCCCGGCCTGAACCATTTCCAGCACATCTTCCACCGCCAGGGTCGGGTCGACCCACTCGATCTTCACCGGCGGTAATTTACGCAGTGCCAGCTTCTGGTTGATCTGACTCAGGGCTTCCCCTGCGGCGCTACCGTTGGGCAGGGCCAGGGTTTTGCCCGACAGTTGCTCTACACGTGTGTAGCGCCGCTGGCCCTTGGCTCCCACCAGAAGCAACGGCACGTCGGTGCGAATCGGATTGCTGGCGCTGACCGCAAGGCCAGCCAGGGGCTCGAGCAACTCGCCGGGCGCGACCAGATCGCCTTCTCCGCGCTGCAAGGCGCCCAGCAGTTGGTCCTTGGCCTTGGGAATGATCTTGAGGGTGATTTTCTGGTCATCCCGAGCGTGGCCGTTGAGGTATTGCTCGAAGGCACGTAAGCGATGATATTCGACGCCAATGGGTTGCCCCTTGACTTCGCCAGAGCTGTTGCGGCTCTGGTTGACCAAAACTTTCAGCACCCGGCTGCTGCGGATTTGCGCAAGGTCGCGCACCGTAGTCGGCGCTACCACCTGTACCGGGCCGGGCAGCCGCGCCTCGGCCGGCATCGGCAGCAACAGCGAACAACACAGCAGCAGCAACACTTGGGGACGTGTCATCCACTCTCCGAAAGGATACCGCGACCCGCAGCCTTGAAATATCGAAGCTGGGATCGACAGAAACAGAGCACCTGGGGCGCTGAAAAGTGCGAAAGACTGGCACAGTGCTGGCGTTTATACCAACCCGACCGGTCTGGCGGCCTCAACAGACAGCCTCAACTCGTTGTAGTTCTTGGCTTTTCTTATAAATCTACAGCTCTGATATGCTTTGCGGCCTTTGGGTCGAGGTAGCACCATGCAACTCATCGATATCGGCGTCAACCTGACCAACCCCAGTTTTGCCGACAAACACGAGGCCGTGCTTGAGCGCGCCTATGCGGCCGGTGTCTGCCAACTGGTCTTGACCGGTACCAGCGTCGAGGGCAGCGAACAGGCGTTTGAGCTGTGCCAGCGCCTCGATGACACCGGGGAGCGGCTGTTTTCCACCGCCGGTATTCACCCCCATAGCGCCAGCGACTGGACCGCCGATAGCGCCAGGCACCTCAAAGACCTGCTGAAACAAGACCGCGTTCGCGCAGTGGGTGAATGCGGACTGGATTTCAACCGGGACTTCTCCCCGCGCCCGCAGCAGGAAAAAGTCCTGGAAGAACACCTCGCCCTGGCGGTGGAGTTGCAATTGCCGGTGTTTCTTCACGAACGTGATGCCGATCAGCGACTGCTGGAAATCCTGCGGGATTTTCGCGACCAATTGCCCGCAGCGGTGGTGCACTGCTTTACCGGTGAGAAAAAGGCCCTGTTCAGCTATCTCGACCTGGACTTGCATATAGGCATCACAGGCTGGATCTGCGATGAGCGCCGGGGCACCCATTTGCATCCATTGGTACGGGAAATTCCTCGCACTCGCTTGATGCTTGAAAGCGATGCACCGTACCTGTTGCCTCGCACACTGCGCCCCAAACCCAAGAATGGTCGTAACGAACCGGCCTACCTGACGGAAACCTTGCGCGAAGTCGCCTTGCACCGGGGCGAAAGCCAGGAAGACCTCGCTGCCCATAGCACCGCCTGTGCCCGCGCGTTTTTTGGCTTGCCCACCCTCTCCTGACCCAATGAAAACCTGTGGGAGCGAGCCTGCTCGCGATAACAGTGGATCAGCTTGCCCCTAGGCCGACTGATGCACCGCTATCGCGAGCAGGCTCGCTCCCACAGGGGATAGGCGTTGTCTGTTGACCCATATCAACACCCCACGCCTTGGATAGCGGCACAATAATGGCACCTTGCCAAAACTGTTTCCGCTATCAGAGAAGACCTTCCATGGGTGCCTGGCTTAGCAATATCTCACTGAAGTACAAGTTCTGGGCGGTCAATGCGGTCGCCTTTGTCACGACCTTGCTGCTCGTACTCTACGCGGTGCAGCTTGAACAACAAGCGCGCAACCATGCGGCCCAGGCGAACGCCCAGGCCCAGGCACGCTTGCTCAATGCCTGGCCTGCCGGGCAGCCATTGCCCAAGGCCGATCACCTGCTGGCATTCCAGCGCGGCCAGATTCCCACATTGAACGATCAATCATTACCTTCAATAGCAGAGGCCAACGGCTGGGTAGCACTCTCGGCCAGCCCCCTGTTGGGCGACAACCCACTGCTGGGCGCCGAAGTGATTCGTGCCGGTGACGGCCAACAGCTCGCCGTGCTGGCCCAAGGCGCAAGCCTGAGCCAGGTGTTCAGGGAACGCTTCAGCCAATACGCCGTGGCGGTGTTCGTGTTGATGCTGGCCATGCTGGGCGCATCGCAGCTGCTAATCCGGTTTCTGCTCAGCCAGCTCAACACCCTGAAGGATGTGATGCTGCACGTGGAAAAAACCGGTGACCTGTCCGCCCGCGTCCCCTTGGCCTGCAAGGACGAAGTGGGCCAGATGGCGGCGGCGTTCAATGCCATGCAAGCCGGATATCAACGTGTGGTTGACACCGTTGCCAGCACTGCTCGGCAACTGGACAGCGGTGCAGCACGCCTGGCATCGAGCATGAACGATGTTCGCCACGGCATGCTCGGCCAGCAAAGCGAAACCGATCAGGCGGCGACGGCGATCAACGAGATGTCCGCTACGGTTTATCACATCGCCCAACATGCCGGCGCCACCCGCGACCTGTCGAAAAGCGCCGATACCTTGGCCGGCAATGGCCGCGAAGTAGTCAGCCGGGTGCAACAGTCGATCACCGGACTCTCCCGCGGCGTGCAGCAGACCGCCGAAATGATCCAGCGCCTGGCCGAGGACAGCCAGAAGATCAACAGCGTGGTCAGCGTGATCCACAGCATCGCCGAACAGACCAATCTACTGGCGCTCAACGCGGCCATTGAGGCGGCGCGAGCCGGGGAAATGGGTCGAGGGTTTGCAGTGGTGGCCGACGAAGTACGCAACCTGGCCAAGCGGGTACAGACCTCTACGGATGAAATCACCGCCATGGTGTCGGCCTTGCAGGCGGGAACCCGGGACGCGGTGGATTTCATGCAGGAAAGCTCCTACAAGGCCGACGATTGCGTGCAACAGGCCCGGGAAGCCGGTGAGGCTCTGGAGCAAATCACCGGGGCGGTGGCGCAGATGCGCGAGAGCAACACCCAGATCGCCGTGGCGGCCGAGCAGCAAAGCCAGGTTGCCGAGGAAATGAACCGGGCGGTCGTGAGTATTCGTGACGTGACTGAAAACACCGTGCGCCAGACGGTGGACTCGGCCACCACCAGCCATGAGCTGGCGACGTTGGCCGGTGAGTTGAACAAGGCGATCGGGCAGCTCAGGCTCTAGGGCCCCGCTGCCAATTGACCTGCCTGGGAGAGTTCTTGCGGCCGGGGGTTTATCTGTGGGAGCAAGGCTTGCCCGCGATGAAGACAATATGGTCTCCCTGGGGAACGAGGCGCCTGCATCGCGGGCAAGCCTTGCTCCCACAACGGTGAAAGGCTATGGCCACCTATCACGTCGATAGCCAACCGCGATTCGTCGCGCTGCCCGGCCGGGCTTACGCTTGGGTTACTCGGTTAGCGAACTCAAGGATCAGCATCATGGGCAAACGTCACCCCCACTTCCCGGCCTGGCAATGGCGCACCTGCCTTGACCATCATGGTCACCCGAGCAATCCGGTGTTGCACCAGATTGCCGTACCGCTGTTCATCGTCGCGTTTTTGCTGATGGTATCGGGGGTGTTCAGCCTCAGCCTGGCCAATGTCGCCATCGGCTCCCTCGGCATGATTGCCGCACTCGTGTTGCAGTGCCACGGTCATGAAGAGCCTTAGGCGAAAACTGTCACTGTCTGCCGGCTCAGGGCGATCAAGCGACCATCCGCGCTCCAGAACCTGGCGGCGACATGGCCGTAACCGTCCTGAGCATGCTCGATCTCGGCCAGGTATTTACACCAGTCCAGTGTCGTGAGTTCCAGCAGTGGCTGGACGAACTCAATGGTCCAGGTGAGCGTACTGCCCGGTGCCATTTGAGTGAGATGGGGTAGCAACGCCGGAGGCCAGGCATCGACCAATGCCAGGATGTGCCCCTCGTTCAGCGGCTCCTCTTTGACATCACCACGCAAGCGCACCCAGCCCCCCATGCTGCGGGATTTGTTGCCGGTAAACGGCAGGCCACCAACACTCCAGCACAGCGCCAGGTGACGCATGAATTCCGGCGTAGCGCCCTTGATGTAGGGCAGTTCCTGGCATTGCTCCACGCTTTTGAACTCAGGCGCGGGGTCGGCCTGGACCGCCACCACGGAAGAGCGCGAGGCGCCGAAGCTGCCTTGTACCACGGTCACTACCTGACCGTTCTGTACCGCTCGCCCCAATACTTGGCTGACCGCCTTGCCTTCACGCAATACGTCGACTTCGAAACTGACGGGTACGTCGGCCGCTACCGGCCCGACGAAGGTGATCGCCAGCGAACGCACCGGGCGATCCGCCGGAACCCGCGCACGCATCGCTTCATATTGCAGCGCCGCCACCAGACCGCCAAAACTGGCGCGTCCCTGGCCCCATTCAGGCGCGATGATCACGCAGTCAGGCTGACGGCGCACGGCATCGATCAAATCGGAAAAGCGCATGACAACCTCGAAAACATGGGAAAAAGATGCAGGAATCTTAACCAGCCCAGACGGGTGGCACAGCGCTCATTCTGGCCAAAGAGACTGACAGATAGGCCGCGGCATCCCAACCCCCGCCAATCTACTGTGGGAGCGAGCCTGCTCGCGATAGCGGTGAGTCAGCTTGAATAACTGGTGACTGACGCGGCGCTATCGCGAGCAGGCTCGCTCCCACAAGGGAATATCTGCAGGACTCAGGATTTTTTGAAGCAACTGGCAACGAGTTTATCGAGCACTTTATCGGACTTGGCCTCGGCCTTTTCCATGGTGCTGAGCCAGACCGGCACGCAGGATTGCAAGTCGCTTTCCTGCTTGGCCCTGGCCAGCCATTGCCAGCAATCGTGCCAGTCCCCCAAGGCGCCTTGGGCGGACTTGAGCCGTGGCATGGCCGCTTCGGGTAGGCGGTCAAGTTCGGGGTAGGCTTCGATGGCGTAGCGCACACGCTTGATCAGCAGCCGCAAACGGTGGCGATCATGGGCCGGATCGCCCAAGGCTTCGCCGAGTTTCTTCCATTGTTTGTCCAGGCGCTTTTCGATGCGTTTGCGCAGACCTTTAAGCAGGTCCTGACGTTGCGCCGCGCGAATGAAGCGCGGGAAAGCATCAAGCACCATCAGCAATTGGGCCAGCTCCGGGCTGCCGGCAACGGCGGGATAAGCATCGGCCATTTGCACCTGGCGCCGCCGCGCGGCTTCGATCTTGCCGTGCTGCTCAAGGTAGGCGGCCAGCACTTCCCGGTCACGCAGGGGCGTGGTCAGCGCGCCGACCGCCGAGGCCGCCGTTTCCAGCTGCTCGACACCGGGCAAACCGCGCAACGGACGAAGCAAGCTGCGCAAACGGCGAACCGTGGTCCGCAGGTCATGCAGGGCTTCACTGTCGGTATGGGCATTGAGGCGGGCCTGACAGGCCAGCAGCCGGACTTCCAGGCCCAGTATCCGGGCCACCAGCCGATCAATCATGGGGACGTACTCCGTACGTAGCGTTGAGCGTCAAGCTGCAAGCTTCAAGTGAGGAGCAGAGTGCTCCCCTAACTTGTAGCTTGCCGCTGACAGCTTGTCGCTGCTATTAACGCCCTGCGCGGGATTCGCGGATGTAGAAACGGGCCTTCTCGGCCTTTTTGGTGCACCCCTCAAACGCTTCGAACTGCTGCTGGGTCTTGGCGCCGGTCAACAACGACAGGGCCTTGGAATAACTCACGGTGCCGGCAAAACCTTCGGCCTTGGCCAGGTCCAGTTCGCGCCAGGCACTGTCGAGCTGGCTGCCGCAGCTATCGCGGTAAGCGGTCTTGCCGGCACAACCGGCCAGGGCCAAAACCATCAAGGATGCCACCAGGGGCAGACAAATCCGGGCTTTCATCAATTACACCTCAAGTCAGGTCAACAGTCGTGCAAGTAAGACGGTCCAGCCCGCAAAAAGTGCCAATGCCCGACCGCGTAAATACAAGTGTGGGCGAGCATACGCAAATGCCGGCACGGCGTATCAAAAAACGACACCTGCGCCACAACGATTGAGCCCAGCCGTCGATAAGTGCATTGTTAAAGTCTGTTTTACAAGAGGCCGGGTCATGACAAAACGTGTCGCATTGGTACTGGGATCGGGTGGCGCCCGGGGCTACGCCCATATCGGGGTGATCGAAGAAATCGAACGACGTGGCTACGACATCGCTTGCATCGCCGGCTGCTCCATGGGTGCCGTGGTGGGCGGAATCTATGCCGCGGGCAAGCTCGACGATTATCGTAACTGGATTGAAAGCCTGGATTACCTGGATGTGCTGCGACTGGTGGACGTCAGCTTTCGCCTGGGGGCGATTCGCGGCGAGAAAGTCTTCGGGCAAATTCGCAAGATCGTCGGCGAACTCAATATCGAAGACCTGCGTATTCCCTACACTGCCGTGGCCACCGACCTGACCAATCAGCAGGAAATCTGGTTCCAGGAAGGTTGCCTGCACCAGGCAATGCGCGCCTCGGCGGCGATTCCCAGCCTGTTCACCCCCGTGATGCAAGGCAACCGCATGCTGGTGGATGGCGGCCTGCTCAATCCGTTACCCATCGTGCCGGTGGTGTCGAGCCATTGCGACCTGATCATCGCGGTCAACCTCAACGCCACCAACCAGAAACAGTACCGACTGCCGGTCATCCAGCGCCCGGCAGCGTTCAAGCGTCGCTTCGACACCCTCGTCAGTTCCCTGGGCTCGCGTCTACCGTTCCGTCGCAAGCAAGCCGAGCAGTTGCTGCTGCTGGAACAGGAGGCGCTAAAAGCTGAAGCCGCCGAGATCAATCCATGGCTGGAATCCGCCGAGCCCGAGGGCCAACAACCGGCCGCCGCGCCGGAATCCGAAGGTGCGCCGAAATCGGCGACCGGTTCGTTCATCATCGACAACGTTGGCCCGGCCTCGCTGCTGGATCTGATCAACCAGAGTTTCGAGGTGATGCAGACGTCCCTGGCCCAATACAAAATCGCCGGGTATCCACCGGATGTGCTGATCAACGTGCCGAAACGGGTGTGCCGGTTTTTCGAGTTCTACAAGGCGCCGGAGCTGATCGCCCTGGGGCGGGAGATTGCCAGCGATACGTTGGATCGCTATGAGAATGAGCAGAACTGAATGTGGCACTAAACTCTGTGGCGAGGGGATTTATCCCCGCTGGGGTGCGAAGCAGCCCTAAAACCTGAACACTCGGTGTGTCAGACAAAATCATGTCTGATGCCTTTTTCGGGGCTGCTTCGCACCCCAGCGGGGATAAATCCCCTCGCCACAATAGCGCTTGGCTTGAAACCTTGTGGTTAAACACCACCCTCCCCCAACAACCGATACCCAACCCCCGCCTCGGTCGCAATGAACCGGGGCCGGGTCGGGTCGTCAGCCAGTTTTTGCCGCAGATGACCGACCACGATCCGCAGGTAATGGGTGTCTTCGGTGTGGGTCGGGCCCCAAATGTCCTTGAGCAATTGCTGCTGGGTAATGACCCGCCCGGGATGGCGCGCCAATTGCGCCAGCACGGCGTATTCCTTGCGGGTCAGGGCCACTTCAGTGCCATCGAGCAGAACCCGGCGATAAGCCAGGTCCACCGTCAGCGGACCAAACGTCAGCGCCGCTTCCCGCGCCTCGCCTGCCGGGGCCTGACGCAACAAGGCACGAATGCGCGCCAGAAACTCCTGGATGCCGAACGGCTTGGTGACGTAATCATTGGCGCCGTTGTCCAGCGCCTCGACTTTCTGCGCTTCGCTGGCCCGCACCGAGAGCACCAGCACCGGCACCGTGGACCATTGGCGAAACTCGCGCAGTACCTGCTGGCCGTCCATGTCCGGCAGGCCCAGGTCGAGCACCAGCAGATCGGGCTTGTTCAGCGCCGCCTGGGCCAGGCCTTCGGCGCCGGTGCCGGCTTCGAGCACCTTGTAGCCTTGGGAAGTCAGGCTGATGCGCAGGAATTTGCGAATCTGCGGTTCGTCATCGATGACCAAAAGGGTCGCGGTCTGGCTCATGAGGTCCGTTCAATGCAATCAGGTGGAAAGAGAGTAACCCAGCGCCGCTCAGGCTTCATCGTCCAGGCCCGGTTGTGTCTGTAATGGCAGGTGCAGGGTGATGCAGGTACCGCGTCCGTCCAGGCCGGTGTCCACGCTGATCCGCCCGCCATGGGCACCGACCATGCCCTGACAGATCGCCAGCCCCAGCCCCGTGCCCTGCCCGCCGCGATCCCCGCGCGCAGCGGTATAGAACATGTCGAAGATTTTCTCGCGCTCTTCTTCAGGGATCCCGGGTCCCTCGTCGGCCACGGCGAAAAAAACTTCGCTGTCCGTCGCCCCTGCGCTGAGCAGCAATCGCCCGTGAGTCGGTGAAAATCGTGCGGCGTTCTCCAGCACGTTCACCAAGGCCTGTTCGATCAACGCCGCGTGAACATACAACAACGGCAACTCGGCCGGCACTTCGATGCCCACCGTCAACGGTGCCAGCACCGCCCGCAACCGGTTCAACGCGCTGCCGACGATATCGGCCGGCGACACCCAGTCCCGCGCCAGCTTCAGAGCCCCATGGCCGAGACGAGTCATGTCCAGCAAGTTCTGGATGTAGCGATCCAGGCGCTCAGCTTCATCACGGGTGCCTTCCAGCAGTTCGCGGCGATCGGCCAGCGGGATCGCCTCTCCCAACGCCAACAGGCTGTCGATACTGCCGCGCATGGAGGTCAGCGGCGTGCGCAAATCGTGGGACACCGACGCCAACAACGCACTGCGCAGTTGCTCGGTTTCACCGTGCAGGCGCGCTGCTTCCAGATCCTGGGCCAGTTGCGCCCGCGCCAGGGCCTGCGCCAGTGGCTGACTGAGAGCTGCCAGCAGACGACGCCGCTGGCCGCTCAACGGCTTGCCTTCTTTCGGGCAAACGCCCAGCAACGCCAGCGGGCCCTCCTCTGTCGACAACGGCCACCACCACCAGCGCCCGGACGGCAGCGTCCCGGTGCCGGCGCCGGCCGGTTGGTCGTGTTGCCAGGCCCAATCGGCGGCCGCGCGCTCAGCTTCAGTGAAGGTCAATGGTTCAGCTGTCTCAACCTTCCAGCCGTCCTGGCCGTCACGGTTGAGCAGGCACAGTTGCAGGTCGTGCCAGCCGTTGAGGTGTTGCGCGGCGGCGCTGATCACCGCCTGGCGGTCGGTCGCGGCGGTGAGTTTGCGGGACAGATCAAGCAGCTCGCCGGTTTCCTGCTGGGTCTCGCGCAGCGCCTGCAACTGTCGTCGCTGGCGGGCCGCAAGGTTGCCGGTCAGGGCCGCCATGAGCAAGAAGAACACCAGGGTGAGTACATCTTCTTCACGCTGGATGGTGAAGGAAAAATTCGGTGGGATGAACAGAAAGTCATAGGCCAGGAACGACAGCGCCGCGCAGGCCAGCGCAGGGCCGAGGCTGCTGCGAACCGCCACCAGCAACACCGCCATCAGAAACACCAGGGAGATATTAGGCAAGGGAAGAAGCCCGGAGACCCCCCAAGCCAGCGCACTGGCCGCCGCCGTCGCCAACAGCGCCAGCACGTAGTCGAAACCAGCCAGGGCGGCGTTTGAACGCTCACGGGCCGCAGGGGGCTGTTCATCGCGATCCAGTACGTTGATTTCCAGCCCCCTGGCATCGCGCAGCAAACGCGAAGCCAAGCCACCACCGAACAGCCGCCGGCGCAGACGCCGCCTGGACTGTCCCACCAGCACCAGCGTGGCGCGACGTTCGGTGGCGTGCTGGATCAAGGTCCTGGCGACTTCACCGGCCCGTAGCAGCACCACTTCCCCACCCAGGCGTTCGGCCAATTGCTGGGCATTTTGCAGGCGCTGGCGCGATGGCTCGTCCCGCGTGCTGCCGTTGTCCACATGCACCAGGCTCCAGGGAAGATGCCGACGCTGGGCGACGCGGCTGGCGTGGCGTACCAGACGTTCGGCCTGGGCATCACCGTCAACCCCCACCAACAATCGTCCCCGCACCGCCGGAGCCGCCTGGCCCAGTTGGCGATAGCCCTGGGCAAGATCGTTGTCCACCTGTGCAGCGGCAGTTTGCATGGCCAGCTCACGCAATGCGGTGAGGTTGGTCTGGCTGAAAAATGCATCGATCGCAGCGCGCGCCTGTTCCGGCACATAAACCTTGCCATCGCGCAGGCGCTCCAGCAGCTCGCGCGGTGGCAGGTCGATCAACAGCAGTTCATCGGCCTCCTGCAGGACCCAGTCGGGCAGCGTCTCTCGAACTTGCACGCCGGTGATACCGCGCACCTGATCGTTGAGACTTTCCAGGTGCTGGACGTTGACGGTGGTGTAGACATCGATGCCGGCGGCCAGCAACTCCTGAATGTCTTGCCAGCGTTTGGCATGTCGGCTGCCGGGCGCGTTGCTGTGGGCCAGTTCGTCCACCAGCACCAAGGCCGGTCGAGCCGCGAGCAGACCATCAAGGTCCATTTCCTCGAGCATCACACCGCGATACTCCGAACGCACCAGCGGCTGCTGCACCAGACCACCGAGCAGCGCTTCAGTCTCACTGCGGCCGTGAGTCTCCACGACGCCGGCAACCACCCTGACACCTTGGCGCAGTTGCGTGTGGGCCGCCTGCAGCATGGCGTAGGTCTTGCCGACACCCGGCGACGCACCCAGGAAGACCTTGAGCCGGCCCCGGTCATTGCGGGGCAGCTTGGCTAACAGTGCATCGGCGCGGCCGGAGTCGCTCATGTGTTCGGGTTCTCTTTCAGATGTTGATCAAACGCCCTTTGGGAGCAAAGCTTTGCTCCCACAGGTGCCACTCCCACAGGGGTCTACAGTTTTTCCAGCGCCAGGTTCAAGGCCAGCACATTCACCACCGGCGGCCCCACCAGCGGTTGCTCGATGTGAGCGTCGAGCAGTTGCTGCACGGACGATACCGGCAGATTGCGTGCGGCGGCGACACGCGCCAGTTGATAGGCAATCGCTGCCGGTGGCAAGTGGGGATCCAGTCCGCTGCCCGAGGTGGTCAGCAGCGCCAACGGCACTGGGCCTTGACCCGGCACTTGCAAGACCTGGGCGTCACCGATCACCCGTGCGGCCAGGGCCGGATTGCTCGGGGAAAAGTTGCTGGCGCCGCTGGCTACCGTGGCGAAAGCACCCGCCGATGGACGTGGATGGAACCAGGCATCGCCCTGGAAATCCTGGGCGATCAACAGAGAGCCGCGGACCTTGCCGTCGGCATCAACGATCAGGCTGCCGTTGGCCTGGGCGGGAAACGCGACTTGCGCCACGCCCGTAACCAGCAAGGGGTACGCAACGCCGGTGATCAGGGTCATCAGAAGCAATAGGCTCAAGGCCGGGCGTATCAGAGTGAACATCCAGAAATCCTCGAATTGAATGAAACAAGTACCTGTGGGAGCAATTGCTCCCACAAGGTGAAGGCGAGCGTTGGTTATCCGCTCAAACCAACCCCAACGCCGTCAGCAACATGTCGATCGCCTTGATCCCCACGAACGGCACCACGATCCCACCCAGGCCATAGATCAGCAGATTGCGCCGCAGCAGCGCCGCCGCGCTGGCGGCCTGCACCCGCACGCCACGCAACGCCAACGGGATCAGCACCACGATGATCAAGGCGTTGAACACAATGGCCGACAGAATCGCGCTTTGCGGGCTGCTCAGGTGCATCACGTTCAGCACACCCAGTTGCGGATAAATCGAGGCAAATAGCGCCGGCAGGATGGCGAAGTACTTGGCGATGTCGTTGGCGATGGAAAACGTCGTCAAGGCCCCACGGGTCACCAGCAGTTCCTTGCCGATTTGCACCACGTCCAGCAACTTGGTCGGATCGCTGTCCAGATCGACCATGTTGGCCGCCTCTCGCGCCGCCTGGGTGCCGTCGTTCATCGCCATGCCGACGTCAGCCTGGGCCAGGGCCGGCGCATCGTTGGCACCGTCACCACACATCGCCACCAGACGACCGTCATTCTGCTCATGACGGATGCGCGCCAGTTTTTTCTCCGGTGTGGCCTCGGCCAGCACGTCATCGACGCCGGCCTCGGCAGCAATGGCGGCGGCGGTCAGTGGGTTGTCGCCGGTGACCATCACCGTGCGAATCCCCAACTTGCGCAACTCGGCAAAGCGCTCGCGGATACCGGGCTTGACCACGTCCTTCAGATGAATCGCCCCCAGCAGCTTGCCGTCAACGCACACCAGCAAGGGGGTACCGCCGCTCTGGGCGATCTTGTCCACCTCCCGCGCCAGTGCAGGTGGCAGTTCGCTTTTCGACAGGCCGATAAAACTCAGCAGCGAATCCACGGCACCCTTGCGAAACACCCGGCCCTGGTAATCGACACCGGACAAGCGGGTTTCAGCACTGAACGGCACAGCGGTCAGCAGTTCGGCGCCAGGCTCGGGTTGCGAGTGCAAACCCCGCAGGTACTCGACAATGGACTTGCCCTCCGCCGTGTCGTCGGCCAACGAAGCGAATAACGCGCCTTCGGTCAACTCCTTGACGCTCACGCCGGGCGCGGCGTGAACCGCGGCACAACGACGATTGCCGAAGGTGATGGTGCCGGTCTTGTCCAGCATCAGCACATGCACGTCCCCCGCCGCTTCCACGGCGCGGCCGGACTTGGCGATCACGTTCAGGCGTACCAGTCGATCCATCCCGGCGATGCCGATGGCCGACAACAGCCCGCCGATGGTGGTGGGAATCAACGTCACCAGCAGCGCCACCAGAAACACCAGCGGCAAATTACCGTTGGCGAAATGCGCGAACGGCTGCAGCGTCACCACCACCAGCAGGAAGATCAGCGTCAGGCCGATCAGCAGAATATCCAACGCCACTTCGTTGGGCGTCTTCTGCCGCTTGGCGCCTTCGACGAGGGCGATCATACGGTCCAGGGTGGATTCACCGGGGTTACTGGTGACGCGCACCAGCAGCCAGTCGGAGACCAGGCGCGTGTTGCCGGTGACGGCTGAACGGTCGCCGCCGGACTCGCGGATGACCGGGGCCGATTCGCCAGTAATCGCCGCCTCGTTCACTGCAGCGATGCCTTCGATCACTTCACCATCGCCAGGAATCATCTCCCCCGCCTCGACGCGTACCACGTCGCCTTTTCGCAGGCGGGTGGCGGCTATCACCTCAAAGCCGTTGGCCGTCTGGCGACGTGCGCTCAGGCCTTCGCTACCGGCCTTGAGACTGTCTGCCCGAGCCTTGCCACGACCTTCGGCCAGGGCTTCGGCAAAGTTGGCGAACAGCACCGTGAACCATAGCCACAGGGCAATTTGCGCGGCAACAAAAGTCGGCACGCTGCTGTCCGGAACGAAACACAACACCGTGGTGAGAATTGCGGTCAGCTCCACCACCAGCATCACCGGGGCGCGGTGCAACTGGCGCGGATCGAGCTTGACGAAAGCTTGCACCAGCGCTGGCCGCCACAAGGCCGAAATCGCGGTTTTCGGTTGCTCCGACGCCTTGGCGACGACGGTTTTGCTCATTGGCATATTCATCATCAGATCCTCAGAAACCCAGGCTCAGGTGTTCGGCAATCGGCCCCAGGGCCAGGGTCGGCAGGAAGGTCAGGCCGCCCACCAACAAAATGGTCACGGTGAGCAGGGTCACGAACAGCGGGCCGTGGGTCGGGAAGCTGTTCGGGCCGATCGGCGCGGTTTTCTTCAGCGCCAGGCTACCGGCCAAGGCCAGCACCGGCAGGATGTAGCCGAAACGACCGATCAACATGCCCAGGCCCAGCATCAGATTGTGAAAGGGTGTGTTGGCACCAAAACCGGCGAAGGCCGAACCGTTGTTCGCACCCGCCGAGGTGTAGGCATACAACAACTGGCTGAAACCATGGGCGCCAGGGTTGCTCACCGCTGCAGCAGGTCCGGGCAGGCTCGCAGCAATGGCCCCCAGCCCCAACACGCTCACCGGCATGACCAACAGGGTTATCACCAGCAGTTGCACTTCCCTGGCAGCGAGCTTTTTGCCCAGGTATTCCGGGGTACGGCCAATCATCAATCCAGCCAGGAACACCGCGATCAGCACGTTCAGCAGCATCCCGTAGAGCCCCGCGCCGACGCCGCCAAAAATGACTTCGCCGACCATCATGTTCACCAGCGAGACCATGCCGCTCAGAGGATTGAGGCTGTCATGCATGCCATTGACCGAGCCATTGGATGCCGCCGTGGTGGTGACGGACCACAGCACCGTGGCCGTGGTGCCAAAGCGCGCCTCCTTGCCTTCCAGTGGCGCGGTCTGCTCCACCGAAGCGTTATACAGCGCCGGATTGGGTTGGGATTCGGCCCACAACGAGGTGGCGCCGCCGATCAGAAACAGTACGAGCATGCAGGCGATGATCGCCCGACTCTGGCGCAGGTCCTTGACGTAATGGCCGAAGGTGAACACCAGCGCGGCGGGAATCAGGATGATCGAGGCGACTTCGAACAGGTTGCTCCAGGCCGTCGGATTCTCGAAGGGGTGTGCCGAATTGACGCCGAAGAAACCACCACCGTTGGTGCCCAGTTGCTTGATCGCGATCTGGCTCGCGGCCGGGCCCAATGGAATCACTTGATCCGCGCCTTGCATCGTCAACCCATGCACATAGTGCGCGAAGGTTTGCGGCACGCCCTGCCACACCAGGAACAGGGCCAGCAACAGGCACAGCGGTAACAGCCCGTAGAGGGTGGCGCGGGTCATGTCGACCCAGAAGTTACCCAGCGTTGCAGCGGATTTGCGCCCGATTCCGCGACACAGCGCCACCAGCACGGCCAGGCCGGTAGCTGCACTGACAAAGTTCTGCACAGCCAGGCCAAGCATCTGGCTCAGGTAGCTCAACGACGCTTCACCGCTGTAGGACTGCCAATTGGTATTGGTGGTGAAACTCACCGCCGTATTGAATGCCTGGGTCCATTCCATACCCGGCACTTTTTCGGGGTTGAGTGGCAAATGCCCCTGTAACAACAGAATCGCGAACAACAGCGAAAAGCCGGCCAGGTTGAAAGCGAGCAAGGCCAGGGTGTACTTCTGCCAGCTCTGCTCAACGGTGTGATCGACGCCGGCCAAGCGATAGCAACCACGCTCCACCGGGCCAAGAACAGGTGAAAGCCAAGTGCGCTGGCCTTCCATCACCCGGTAGTAGAAACGCCCCAGAAACGGTGCAGGGATCAGCACCAGCGCAAAGAAGGCGAGGATCAGCCCGTAGTCATAACCGTGCATAGCCACTCCTAGTTCCGATCCGCGCGCAGCAGCGCAATCAGTAGATAAATGAACAGCGCCGCTGCCAGCAGCAGCGACACCCCGTCCAGAAGGCTCATAGGATTTCTCCGTCGTACGGCGTCATGCCGTGTGTGGAGTGATTGTCGGCAGGGAGGGCGTAAAGGAACGAGATCGAGAGAGGGGTTGGGGGATAAAGAATGTGTAAAAAAGGGGTTGGTGATTGGCTGGGTGGGCCTCATCGCGAGCAGGCTCGCTCCCATATTTGATCTGTTGTGAATAGAGAATTTGCCTCCACTGAAGATCCCCTGTGGGAGCGAGCCTGCTCGCGATGAGGCCCGCCCTGGCGCTGACGCTCCGAACTGGAGCACAAAATCGAGCCATCAGGCAGCGAACATCCCCGATACGACACAATTTCACCCATTACGACCACCGCCGCCACACTGGCACGCCCACTGCACTGCCCCACCCCAGCGCTTTTGCTATGGATCGAGGGGGAGCCACCGATGAACACACAACTCAAACCCACCCTGGGCACCCTGCATTTATGGGGCATTGCCGTCGGGCTGGTGATCTCCGGCGAGTACTTCGGCTGGAGCTACGGCTGGGGCGTTGCCGGAACGCTGGGCTTTCTGGTGACATCATTCATGGCTGCGGCCATGTACACCTGCTTCATCTTCAGCTTCACCGAGCTGACCACCGCCATCCCCCACGCTGGCGGACCATTCGCCTACAGCCGCCGGGCCTTTGGAGAGAAAGGTGGGTTGATCGCCGGCCTGGCGACGCTGATCGAATTCGTCTTCGCCCCACCGGCCATCGCTCTGGCCATCGGTGCCTACCTGAACGTGCAATTCCCGGCCCTGGACCCGAAACACGCAGCGGTCGGTGCCTATATCGTGTTCATGGGCCTGAACATCCTCGGGGTGAAACTGGCGGCGACCTTCGAACTGATCGTCTGCGTGCTGGCGGTGGCCGAACTGCTGGTGTTCATGGGCGTAGTCGCCCCGGCGTTCAGCTTCAGTAGCTTCGCCTTGAACGGCTGGGCCGGTTCCGATGTGTTCGGCGCGCCGGCCATCGCCGGGATGTTCGCCGCAATCCCCTTCGCCATCTGGTTTTTCCTGGCCATCGAGGGCGCGGCCATGGCCGCCGAAGAAGCCAAGGACCCGAAACGCACAATTCCCAAGGCCTACATCAGCGGCATCCTGACCCTGGTGTTCCTGGCCATGGGCGTGATGTTCTTCGCCGGTGGCGTAGGCGACTGGCGCACCCTGTCCAACATCAACGACCCGCTGCCCCAAGCCATGAAAACCGTAGTCGGCGAAAGCTCCGGCTGGTTGCACATGCTCGTATGGATCGGCCTGTTCGGCCTGGTGGCAAGCTTCCACGGCATCATCCTCGGCTACTCGCGCCAGTTCTTCGCCCTCGCCCGCGCCGGCTACCTGCCCGCCTCCCTGGCCAAACTGTCACGCTTCCAGACCCCGCACCGGGCCATCATCGCCGGCGGCCTGATCGGCATCGCGGCGATCTACAGCGACGGCCTGATCAACCTCGGTGGCATGACCCTGACCGCAGCGATGATCACCATGGCGGTGTTCGGCGCGATCGTCATGTACATCATGAGCATGCTCAGCCTGTTCAAACTGCGTAAAACCGAACCCAACCTGGAACGCACCTTCCGCGCGCCGGGCTATCCGATCATCCCGGGTATCGCCCTGGTACTGGCAGTGGTGTGCCTGGTAGCGATGGCCTGGTTCAATGCCCTGATCGGGCTGATCTTCCTCGGTTTCATGGCGGTAGGCTTCTTGTACTTCATGCTGACCGCACAACTGCGCGCCGATGCCCCGGCCGATGCGATGCTCACCGGGCTTTGAGGTGAACCCGGCACAACGGGCGTAGTATGGAACCACTGCGAACAACCTTCGCTCATAAGTGGTAGGTGCGATGGACAGGCGAAACGTTCGTCGTCCATCGCCCGCTCAAGGAGAACCCTATGCCCTGGTACGCCTGGTTAATTCTTATTGTTGCAATCGGCTCGATCGTGGGTGGCTTGATGATGCTGCGCGACACCGCCCACAAGGTCGAACTGACGGATGAACAACGCAAGCGTGTTGCCGAGCGCAATGCCGAGATGGATGCGAAGGAGGCCAAGGATCGTTGAGCCGCTACAGTGCTGATTGCATGACGCTTTGTGGCGAGGGAGCTTGCTCCCGCTGGGGCGCAAAGCGGCCCTGAATCTGCTGGCGCGGAGTGTCAGGCTAATCGGGTTTGGGCTATTGGGGCTGCTACGCAGCCCAGCGGGAGCAAGCTCCCTCGCCACAAAAAGCCAGCGCTTGCTACATCACTGCTCCCAATCCGCCTTAGCGATATGCAAGCCATGAAGCCCCTTGTACGCCGCCCGCTCAGGCTGGCTCCAGCCCGCCAGCAATGAATCCTCCAATCGATAGATCTCCACCCCCAGCGGACGGCAGACACTGAGGGGATCCTGCGCATCCGGCCCCCACATCGCCAGCGACAGATCGCCGCCGGGGCAAGTGGACAAGGCACACAGCAAATCGATCTCGGCAAAGAACTCCAAATAATCGCCCTTCTTCGCCGGACAGGCCTTCATGAAGTACATGTCATCATGATTGAGCCCAGTACACTGGAAAATATTCAGCACATCGTGCACATCGAACTCGGTCAGGCCATGGGGTAATACCGCACGAGTCAGGTTCGAGTGGCAATGATGGTGAAAATCCTCGCCGGTGAGCATCCTGTTCACGTACGGATCACAGCGCGTACCCAGCAGATCGTGCAACCGTCCACCGTGCTCGTCGATGCCATAATCGGCCAGACTGTCATCGGTAATGGTCACCAATGGGCGCAAAAATGGCAGGTTCGACCACAGCCGGTCATGGGTGCTGACATGAGCGCCCTGCAACTGGCGAGTGCGCGCAGCCCACAGGCGTTCCCGTGGATCGTGGGCATTCCACACGTTGAAGTCCCCCACCTGCGGGCCCACCGGAGTCGTAACGCGGAACACATGCCCGGCGGGTACCTGCCAAGCGCGGCCGGTACGGATGGGGACCTCGAACTGTTCGATCAGGGTGCGCTTGTCCTGCTGGGTTCGGATGCGGTCGTAGAAGGGTTTGTCCACTTGCAGGGCCGAGCCTTTGCTGACTTGGTAAGCGGCTGGGTAGTTTTTGTGCATGGGGTGGGTCCTTGATCTGAGGTGGTTGGCGGGGACGAAGCTCCAAAAGGCGGATGGTCGAACCTAGACCAAGACGCATCCGATCATCGTTTTAAGTGGCATTGGGCCAAAATGCAAAAAGGCCAGTCATATTTCGACCGGCCTCTTTCACCATCACACCTCAGTTCACTTCCAGCTTGTCACGATTCCTGTCGAGAATCGCCTTGCCAATCCCCTTGACCTCCAGCAACTCCTCTACTGAAGAGAAGGCTCCATTACTCTCGCGATACGCAACAATCGCATCAGCCTTGGCCTTGCCTATCCCCGCCAGCTCGCGTTGCAGCGTAGCGGTGTCCGCCACGTTCAGATCCACCTTGACGCCTTGCGGTTTAGCCGACAGTTCCAGTGCCTGCGGCGCCGCCGCCGTCTCGGGCTTGACCGCGGGCGCAGCGATAACAGCTATAGAGGCGCTGGTCAGAAGGGCAAAAACCAGAGAGTAGAAATAGCCTGTACGCATAAATGACGCTCCATGACATCGTTAAGAGAGAAGCAGCTTTTCCGAAGCTGCTTCTCAAACTTAGGCGATGATGGGGGGCTGTCAAAAGTGTGTACGTTACAGGTTGTGTAACAATCAGGGTTCGAGACGGCGCTGCTGGTAGATCCAGTCGACGATCTCACCGTCGGGGGTATAGCCGTGCACAGTCTCACGCAATAGCTGACGCACTCGCGTGTAATCATCCCCCTCGACGGCGACAAGTAAATCATCCAGCTTGAGCTTCAACACATCCCAAGGCAGATGATCCTCGTTAGCCGTCATGATCATCGGATGCTCGGTCACACCGACGTTATCGCCGATCAGCAACTCCTCATACAACTTCTCACCAGGCCGCAGGCCAGTGAATTCGATGGAAATATCGCCCTGAGGATTGCGCTCCGAACGAATGCTCAAGCCCGACAGATGAATCATCTTCTCTGCCAGCTCAACAATCCTCACCGGCTCCCCCATGTCCAGCACGAACACATCCCCGCCCTGCCCCATGGAACCGGCCTGAATCACCAACTGCGCAGCCTCGGGGATGGTCATGAAGTACCGGGTGATCTTCGGGTGAGTGACCGTCAGAGGGCCGCCTGATTTGATCTGACTATGGAACAAAGGAATGACAGACCCCGACGACCCCAGCACGTTGCCGAACCGCACCATCGTGAAACGGGTTTTATTCACCCGCGACACATTGGCCCTATCACCAAACAGCACAGGCGCGACCTCCCGACTCAGCGCTTGCAGCGTCAGCTCCGCTAAACGCTTGGTGCTACCCATTACATTTGTCGGACGCACAGCCTTGTCGGTAGAAATCAGCACAAAGTTGGAAACCCCTGACTGCAACGCCGCCTGGGCCGTATTCAAGGTACCCATGACATTATTCAACACGCCCTCGGCGATATTGTGCTCGACCATCGGCACATGCTTATACGCCGCCGCGTGGTAAACGGTCTCCACCTTCCAGGTTTTCATCACATCGAGCAGTTTGTCCGGATGACGGATGGAACCAAGGATCGGCAACAACTTGACCGAAGCAGATTCCCGATCGGCACGCTGCTCCAGCTCAGACAGGATACTGTAGAGGTTGAACTCGCTGTGATCAAACAGCAGAAGCGTTGTGGGGCCTAACGTAAATATCTGCCGGCATAGCTCAGAACCGATGGAGCCACCCGCTCCCGTCACCAAGACAGTCTTGCCTTTGATACAACGCTCGAGCAAGTCAGACTGGGCGGGCACGGCATCACGACCGAGCAAGTCGGCAATGTCCACTTCCTGGATATCGTCGACTTTAACGCGGCCGCTGGCGAGGTCGGTGAAGTTCGGGACGCTTCGGATATGCAAAGGAAAGCGCTCCAGCATCGTGAGGATTTCCCTACGACGGGCACGAGTTGACGAGGGCAAAGCCAGGAGGATTTCCTGGGCACCTGTCACATCGATCATTTGCTGAATATGTTTGGGCTTGTATACCTGCAGGCCGGAAATCGATCGATCAGCGATGCTGGGGTCATCGTCGATAAATGCCACGGGGCGCATCACCTTCCCCATACGCAGCGCGGCGACGAGCTGATTGCCTGCGACCCCCGCACCGTAAATCGCGACCTTGGTCAGGCCATCGTCACGGTTGGTGAACGGAATGTGCTGTCCACCGGTGAACCAGTCGCCCATGAAGTACTGCCGCATGCACAGGCGCAAGCCACCGATGATGACCATGCTTAGCCACCAGTAGTTGAAGATGATGGATCGGGGGACGACGCTTTGGTGGTTGCTGTACCAGTAGACGACGACGGCCAGGATCAAGGAGGACAGGCTGACGGCTTTGATGATGGCGACGAGAGCGTCGTTGCCGAAATAGCGCATGACGGCGCGGTACATGCCGAAGCGGATGAAGAGGGGGATTGCGATTATCGGCGCGCAGGCGAAAAGCCAGAAATGGATCCTCAAGGGGTTGTACATGTCGTCGATGCCAAGACGAACGACAAAGGCGAGCCAAAGCGCTACCCAGACAAGTATCACGTCTGTAGCCACCTGGATGAGCCTTTTCTGCCGGCGAGGCAGTCCTAGCAAAAGAGTCCGTAACCTATCCATTACCATCATCTGAGCGTGCAGCTCACTCCTTAAAAACGGCAGGCGCTATTGTAACTGCCTCAGGGGGAAAGAAACGACTAGTGTGTAGAGGAGCCAAGCATCCTTCTGACACCCAAGCATGATCAGACGCCCGAAGGTCCGCACGAGCAATTTGCTGCAAGCCTCGCTACAATCGCCTACTACGCTACTCATGGAAAAACCTGTAGAAATACCACTACAGAAGATAGGTCGGGATGGCACTGCCAGCTTCCGAGGTCAGCATGAAATCCTCGATACGACACTTTTTCCATGCCAATACCGATGCGTCCCAATTTTCATTCTTATCGATTTCAACGAGACAGTATGTCTAATAATCTTGTAGCTCATGTGCAGTCAGTGAACGCCGAACGTCGGAGCGAGTTAAAAAATCAACATCCTGTCGTTATCTGGCTAACCGGTCTAAGTGGAGCCGGAAAATCTTCAATTGCCAATGCCCTGGAGCTGGCCCTGTGCGACTCGGGCAAGCACACCTATCTCCTTGACGGCGATAATATTCGCTTGGGATTGTGTAAAGACTTGGGCTTCAGTGACGCTGACCGAGTCGAAAATATTCGACGAATATCTGAGGTTGCCAAGTTATTTTTAGATGCTGGACTCATTGTGATCACTGCCTTTATCTCACCGTTTATGCGAGATCGAGCATTGGCGCGAGAAGTCATTGGAGATACCACATTCATCGAAGTATTTGTCGACGCCCCACTGTCCGAATGCATGCGGAGAGACCCCAAAGGGCTTTATAAAAAGGCTGAACAGGGGCTGATAAAAAACTTTACCGGAATAGACTCTGCATACGAGCCTCCAGCGAATCCTGACATAAGGATAAACACCCTCGAAAATAATATTGACACCTGCATAGCGCAAATACTCGAATACTTGAAAGTTCCGCGCACATGAACACGCTGGTTATTATTGGCGCAGGATTCAGCGGAACAGTTGCCGCCATTGAGTTTCTGCGCACGGCTCCAGAGGGCTCAAAGTTAATCATTGTCAATCGTTCAGGCCAAATGGCCAAGGGATTGGCGTATGGCACCAATAGTCCTATACACCTCCTTAACGTACCAGCGGGAAACATGACCGCCATCGTCAACGAGCCTGATTCATATTTGAGATACTGCCAGCTATCTGGCGAAAGCATTACAGCGAGCAGCTTTACACCTCGAAAGCTGTATGGCGAGTATTTGGAATCTCTGCTTAAAGGTGCAGAGTTCAGTGCAAAAGGTAGAGTTCATTTCAAACAGATCTGCGCAAATGTAAAATATATGTCAGGTCGCGCAAACGGAGCAACAATTAAATTAGACAACAAGGAAGAAATATTTGCGGACCAGGTAATTTTAGCGCTAGGGCATTTTCCTCCTCTAACTCCATTCGCATTGGCCGGGATTCAAAACACGCATAGTTACATTCCCGACCCATGGTCCAAGAGCATATCAAAACTCCATAACAGTGACGCTCCGATTCTTTTGGTAGGCGGGGGGTTAACTGCACTGGATGTGATTTCCAGTTTAAAAAAAAATAATCACACCGGCAAAATTTTCATGCTTTCTCGGCGCGGTCTTTTACCTTTACCCCATAGAAGCAGTAGAGGCACCATCGTATCTCACAACTCATTTTGCGAAAAATTACTTCTACAAGCACCTTCGACCCTAAATTATTTTCGCCTTATCAGGAGATACATCAACACCTGCACGGATTCTAATTGGCGCGACGTAGTCGCTGCACTTCGCCCCATCACATCGCAACTTTGGATACACCTTCCAAAAAAAGAACGCGATAGATTTCTCCGTCACGTGCAACCATACTGGGACGTGCATCGTCATCGAGTTGCACCGAGCACATATGTGATGTTTGAAGAAGCACTTAAAAAAAACAAAATCTCTACAATCGCAGGAAGAATAAAATCAGTCGAAGAAAGAACTGACGATATAAAACTAACAATCAGCTTGCGCGGAAAACCTCAAGAAACCATTCTAAACGTAAAGCACATAATCAATTGCACTGACCCCAATTCAAACCCGAAACTCATAGATGAAGACTTGATAAAGTCACTTATAAGCGAAGACCTAATAAGTATCGACAAACACGGCCTGGGAATAAATGTAACCGATGACTTAGCGGTTATCGATAGCACGGGAAAGGCTTCTACCTGGCTGACCTACGTTGGCCCAATGCTGAAGGCAAATTTTTGGGAAGCTACTGCTGTTCCTGAATTACGAGTTTATGCGTCATTGGCTGCTGCCAAAGTCTCTGCTTTATTTTCAAATAACATGTCAAAAAATGGAAAATATAGGTCCCGATAGAATGCCAGTTACATGCCCCAGTACCGATCCCTACCTGCAACCACAGCACAGTTCCTGCCGCAGGTGCCTGACGCGAAGCGCTCCAGAGGTAAAGGTGAGTGCTTCTAGATCTTGGTATATAGAGGCACCTAAAACGCATCACACTGATGGAACCTCGGTATTGGAAGTCACGGTTTTGATGAACTGCCGCTGATGGGAATGCCTTTCCCTAGGAGAACATAAGCCTATGCGATCTATAATCCCCACCTTCCGATCAATAGCAGATCAACGTCACCACTCATCTCACCAACAGAGCTTCTGCTGCTCGGTGATAGACGTCATCTCTCCTCGATTTCGCGGGGAATGAGAATTAGACTTTTGCAGAGGATCCTCTGCGGTTAGGCTACGCCTGCTTCGCAGCGAAGCTCACTGGAGATTTTCGAGTCAATGACGTCACTAAAACTTGAGCAGCAATTAAAAGCGACTGCAAACCATACACATATTACGTATCGCCGAGACATAGACGGGCTTCGCGCAGTAGCTGTTATCGCTGTGGTTTTATTCCACGCCTTCCCCACTTTCCTCAAAGGAGGATTCATTGGCGTCGATATATTTTTCGTTATCTCTGGCTTTCTGATCTCGTCGATTTTACTCAGAGAACTGAATAGCGAGTCATTTTCAATAGCAAGGTTCTACACAAGGCGTGTAGCACGAATATTCCCTGCGCTTATCACCGTGCTTATTGCCTGTCTCGCCTTTGGTTGGCTTGCATTGTTTGCTGTCGAATACAAGTCCTTGGGGAAGCATGCACTGGCAGGCGCCGGCTTTGTATCCAACTTAGTATTTTGGAGTGAGACCAGTTATTTCGATGTAGCTTCCGAGGCTAAGCCCCTACTTCACTTGTGGAGCTTAGGCATTGAAGAGCAGTTCTATATGATATGGCCACTAGCTCTTTTTCTGTTCTATCGCTTTCGCACTCACATCCCATTAGCAATCACTGTGACTGTCGCGATATCGTTCGGACTGAATCTGTTCCAAGCAGCGAACAACCCTACAGCCGACTTCTATTCACCACAGACGCGTGCTTGGGAGCTGCTTGCCGGCGCGCTAGTGGCATGTGCACCAAGTCACTGGAAGCCTTCTGTCCATATCGCCAATATCCTGTCCTGCCTCGGCGCAGCGCTGATCGTCACCGGTCTTGTTATGATCAACAGTACCAGCGTGTTCCCTGGCACACTTGCCTTAGTCCCGGTTACCGGTGCAGTGTTGCTTATTGCAGCAGGTCCTAAAAGCCTGATTAACCGTATCGTACTTTCGAATCGACTGATGGTTGGTACAGGGCTTATCAGTTTCCCACTGTACCTGTGGCATTGGCCGCTTCTATCCTTTCCTCGAATCATAGAAAGTGCAACTCCTTCTATAAATACTAGGGTTGCAGCAATACTCATTACAATAGTACTTTCATGGCTAACTTATAAATTTATTGAAACACCAGTAAGAACAGGCGCAATATCCAGAGCAAAATCTGTTAAATTTTTATCCTGCGCCATGCTGGCAACTGCGATAATGGCTATGTTTATTTTTGCAAAAGACGGATTAACTGACAGGGTAGGTGCTAACCCTATAGCAAGATACCCCAACGACCTTGGTCGCGACCCCTACCTATCCTATATAAGCTCAAATTTTAGCAGATGTTCAGATATTGAACTTCGAGAACTCTCATCATTAGATGCCAGCTATGGATACAGATGCTTCCAGTCCAAGCCAGATATGCCTATCAAAATTCTTCTGGTTGGCGATAGTCACGCCGAGCACTGGCTCCCAGGCATTGCCGAACAGTTTAGTGACGTAAACGTTGGCTCATTTATTCAGCCACAGCTTCCATCGTTAGATAGCCCAGCCTTCAAGCAGCCTCTTGACCTTATATCAAAAGACAACAACATAGAAACCATTATAATAAGTGCGATGTGGATAGACAAAATAGCTCCAGGGCTCATTGAGCCTGAAAAGCAGATAAGTCGAACTTTGAAAACACTCTCCAACGCAAGCAAGAATATATATGTAATGGACGACATCCCTGTCTTTTCATTTACCCCAGAAAAGTGCAAATACGGACGTCGCTTCAGTAGCTCCAGCAAATGTGAAATGAGCTTATCCGACTACCAAAAACAAAAAACATACTATTCGACCATACTGCTATCTGCACTAAAACAAAATCCCGATGTGAAATTTATCGGAGTGCACGAATTATTATGCGACACAAAATCCTGCGCAATGACAGCAGACGGAAAACTGCTTTACCGTGATACAAACCATTTAAATATTGCCGGTTCGAAATACCTAGCTTACAAGCTAGTGAACTCTGGAAAACTTCAGAAATAGCGAGATAAACTTAATAACACCCTTCGGCTGAGTCTGAGTGCGCAACTCAGACTTCAACCAGCCGCCCCAAATTAAATAAATCAACGGTTAACTAATGGTTGCATGTGCACGTTGCACTAGATTACTTGGAGTATGCGGAAGTTATACCGCAACGAAAACGCTACCGCGAATCGAGTGAATAAATTGCTGGACGCGAGCACTACCTAAGTTTTAGGATATTCGGAAAGCGAACCGAAAAAACGAGTTGGACGGTCCGATGTCACGCTTAACCCACTCATAACTATGCGAAATCCAACGCGATGTAAAAACAGTCACAATAATCAGCACTAGCCGAGGGGGCAGCAGCACGGCCTGTCAGCCCTGATAATTAAACTGGCGGAGAAACCCAAGCGAAGATCACCATCCGAACTGTCACAGGAGAAGACTTCGAAGTCTTGCTATCATGGAACCGCACACCAGTGATGGCAAAGCAACATAATGCCCACTTCTTTAAGGTGGGATTGGCAGATCACATGCTAGTAAACGATAGAGATAAGCACTTGAAAAAGCATCTACCGCTCAGAAAGCAGCCCCCCCTCCAATCCTTTGCCGTCTCGCCAAACCAGCAGTGCATTGGGGAAGCTGTTGCCATTCTTCTTTGCACCTATAACGGAGAGAAATATCTTTCCGAACAATTGGATTCTATAGCCAATCAAACCTATAAAAACTGGACTATATATGTTTCAGATGACGGATCCAATGACAACACATTACAGATCCTCGAACGCTACAGAGCAGAAATAGGAAAGCACAGACTGCATATCTTCGAAGGCCCCAAGGAGGGTTTTGCCAAAAACTTTTTGTCGCTGATTAAGCGCAAGGAAATCGAAGCGGCCTACTTTGCCTTTAGTGATCAAGACGATATTTGGCTAAAAGACAAGCTAGAAAGAAGCGTTGTGCAAATAAAAATATTTCCCTCCAATACGCCAATCCTTTATTGCTCTCGCACTCTAATATTTAGCGACTCTAGAAAAATCTCGACGAAGTCACCACTCTTTAAATTTCCACCTAGCTTCGAAAATTCATTGGTACAAAGCCTGGCCGGAGGTAACACCATGATGATAAACAACAGAAGCCGAGAACTATTAAAAAAAATCGATGATAAGCACAAGATAATCTCGCACGACTGGATAGCCTACTTAATTGTTAGTGGTTGCGGTGGAACCGTTATATATGATCCAGAACCGACTCTACTTTATCGGCAACACGAAGCAAATTTGATTGGCGGAAACATGGGCTTTGGAGATCGACTAACACGTTTGCAAAACGCTTTAAAGGGCAGTTTTATTGAGTGGAACGATTACAATTTGCTGATCATAAACTCGTTAAAAAATCAGCTAACCGAAAAAAACAGACTGACACTAAAACAGTTTGAAGAAGCACGACATAGCAATTTATTGAAGAGAGTTTTTCTCATTAAAAGCAGCGGGGTGTATCGCCAGACTGTTGCCGGAAATATCAGTCTCCTCATAGCCACTATCTTAAAAAAAATCTAAGGTATAGGCACGCACCCAATTCCGGAAAGCCTCTAGCGACCCGACAAGCAAACCCGCACGAAAGATAGCGCTAATCAGGTACTACGGTAGCCTTCCAAGTAACCTCCTGTCGATTTTCTCGCCTCACTTCAAACTGTGAGTTGCGGTGAGCTGCGGACCGGAGCATCAATGCAGTACGACACTCACAAAAATAGATATAGGAGGCGTGCCAACCGAACCATATTCGTAAACCCAGTTCCTCATGCTAGCGGCAGCTTTCATGGCAGCCTCTTTGGACAGTCCGGGGCAGTGGTGCCCCAGAACCGATGATCGTTTGATGCTCAATGGTGTGCTCTGGGCTTTTCTCAGGCGCCGCATGACGCGGTATGCCCGGGGCTTCGGGTCTTGGTCAATGCTCTACCATAGGTTCCGCGATTGGCGTAACCAAAGAGCGTGCAACCTGATGCTCAGGCGGCTACACATTAAGCTGAACGAACAGGGATTGATTGACTTGGAAACATGGATGATCGACTCCACTGCTGTACGCGTAACCCGAGTCTCATCAGGCGCCGGGGAAAAGAGGGCCTGATGACCCCTCAGATCACGCGCTAGGCCGTAGTCGCGGAGGCCTGACGACCAAGATTCATAAGCTTTATGACACCAACGGTATACATCTGCGTTTTTTGCTTTCGGGCGGACAGGCCGGCGAAATTCCGTATGCCCAGCCACTGCTTGACGAGGCCTATATCCCCAGTTTACGCGGTCGTCCTCGCAAACGCTGTCGCTGGCTTTTGGCTGACAAGGGCTACGATGCTGAAGCCCTGAGGCGCTACTGTGACCGTTACCGGATGCAGCCGGTAATCCCTCTGCGATCCATGAAACGCAAACCCAAGCCGGGGCTTACCTCGTTTGTTTGATCGGCAGATATACCTGAGCGAAACATCCTCGAACGCATGTTCGGCTGGTTGAAAGAGAACCGCCGCATCGTCACGCACCTCGACAAGCTCGCGAAAAGTTACGCAGCGAAGGTCGCGTTAGCTTGTACTATGCGGTGTTTGCGACATTGCTTTTCGTACAGTGCCTAGGACCAACCGCACTTCACACGCTGAAAAATAGCCAATCCGGAAAAAAAACACCCCATTAGTGCAATAGACACTCGCATACCGTAAAATACCAAGTCAAATATGATAGATTTTGCAGCTATCGCGACAATTTTTATAGAGAAGTTTTGTAAAGTATCCTCTTGGAGACCATGCATGAAAGCCATCATCACAGGAATCACTGGTCAAGACGGCGCCTACTTGGCGCAACTTCTGCTGGAAAAGGGCTATATTGTATATGGCACCTATCGCAGGACCAGCTCTGTTAATTTCTGGCGAATTGAGGAGTTGGGCATTGAACATCACGCGAATTTTCATTTAGTTGAGTACGACTTAACAGATCTTTCTTCGAGTATTCGCCTGCTAGAAAAAACAGAAGCGACAGAAGTTTATAATTTAGCGGCACAAAGTTTTGTCGGAGTATCCTTTGATCAACCTTTAACCACAGCAGAAATCACAGGTTTAGGGGCTGTAAATCTGCTAGAAGCTATCCGAATCGTAAATCCAAAGATCCGGTATTATCAAGCTTCTACGTCAGAGATGTTTGGTAAAGTTCAAGCAATACCACAAAAAGAAGACACACCGTTCTACCCCCGAAGTCCCTATGGGATTGCAAAACTGTATGCACATTGGATGACCATAAACTACAGAGAGTCATATGATATTTTCGCGACCAGCGGAATATTGTTTAATCATGAATCTCCACTTCGCGGTAGAGAATTTGTCACCCGGAAAATTACAGACTCCATTGCTAAAATAAAGCTGGGTAAACAACAGTCTTTTGAACTTGGCAACATGGATGCCAAACGAGATTGGGGATACGCCAAAGAATACGTCGAAGGTATGTGGAGAATGCTCCAGGCGAAGGAAGCCGATACATTTGTACTTGCGACCAATCGTGCTGAGACAGTCAGAGATTTTGTATCATTAGCTTGCAAGGCGGTCGATATCGATCTTGCCTGGCAAGGTACAGGCGAAAAAGAACTAGGCATTGACAATGCAACCGGAAAGATCATTGTTTCGGTCAATCCAAAATTCTACCGCCCTACAGAAGTAGATCTTCTACTCGGAGATGCAACAAAAGCAAAAAAAATACTTGGCTGGGAAGCAACAACTTCATTAGAAACCTTGTGCCGGATGATGGTTGAAGCAGATATAAAAAGGAATGAACTCGGATTTTCATTCTGATTTTCTAAAACAATGCCCCTCTCCTGACTCATCAGCCAGCAGACATGGCGGGTGAGTCAGTCGGCTATACCTCAGAGGTGACATCAATGAAGCGTTTGTTATTAACAGGATCCAACGGTTTCGTTGGTAAAGTGTTACTTGAATATATATTAACCGCCGGTTACCAAGTGACGTGTGTTACGGCGTCTCCTGTAAAAAATAAGCCCCTGAGCTTTAACAGCGTTCATCTCGACATTCGGAATAAAGATGCTGTTGGAAATCTAATCAAAAAGGTCAAGCCAACACACTTGGTGCATCTCGCCGCAATCTCCGACGTTGCCAGCAGCTTTAGCGATCCCTTATTGACCTGGGAAACTAATGTATTCGGGACTGTTAATATTTTAGAAGCGACAAAACACCACGCCCCCGACTGCTTCTCACTATTCGCCAGTTCCTCAGAAGTATATGGCTCAGCATTCAAAAGTGGACTTCCTTTGGATGAGGAAAGTAAATGCCATCCTCTCAACCCCTATGCTGCCAGCAAACTGGCCGCAGAAGTTGCGATAAATCAATACCTGGATAGCCAATCGGTGCAAGGCGTTATCGCGCGTCCTTTTAACCATATTGGACCAGGTCAATCTCCGAGTTTCGTTACCGCCTCTTTTGCTAAACAAATTGCCATGATTGAAGCTAACAAACAGGAACCAGTAATTAAAGTCGGAAATCTCGAAGCAAGCAGAGACTTCCTGGATGTGCATGATGTATGTCTTGCTTACATTAAACTCTTAGAAGAAAATTCCTCCCTTCGACATACCACATATAACATATGCTCGGGAAAGGCTTATAAAATAAGTAATCTTCTCGAAATCATGTTGAATCAAAGCAGCGAAAGCATTGTAGTAGAATTAGACCCCCTTAGACTCCGTCCTTCTGACATACCTTTCGCCGTTGGCAACAATACAAGAATTATTGACGACATAGGATGGCATATCGCGCGCCCCATAGAAGACACCTTAACGTTACTATTAAACTATTGGAGGCACTCAACAAATACGAACCTCCATGACTTTAAGAGCTAGAAGGCCCTGCTGGTTTTCCGGAGAGCCTGACTAGACAGAACAAATAAAAAGTCAAATATACATCTCAGGAATAAATAAGATGTTAATTCCAGTAATTTTAAGTGGTGGTAGCGGAACACGTCTTTGGCCACTTTCGCGCAAAAATTTACCAAAGCAATTTCTTGCCTTGGTCGATGAAGAGTTAACACTGTTCCAACAAACACTGGACAGAGCCTCGCGCCTCCCGGACGCGCATGTGCCTATTATTGTTTGCAGCGAAGATCATCGTTTTGTTGCTGCTGAGCAAGCACGCGCTCAACTGGAAGATAAGCCTGCTGCCATAGTCCTTGAACCGATGGCTAGAAACACCGCACCAGCCATCGCTGCCGCTGCATTACTGGCCCAAGAAATTGATAGCAATGCAAATATTATCGTATTCCCTGCAGACCATATTATTTATGACAATGACAGCTTCATAAATGCTGTTACAGCAGCATGCCCATTGGTTGAAGCAGGCTATCTAGTTACTTTCGGCATACGCCCGCGGGCGCCTGAAACAGGTTTTGGCTACATCCGTCGTGGTGAGAAGATAGATGAATCGGCTTTCAAGGTTGAAAAATTCGTAGAGAAGCCTAGTCTGCCGACCGCTATTGAATATTTGGAGTCCGGAGACTACGAATGGAACTCCGGAATATTCATGTTCAAAGCGTCTGAATTTATAAGTGAACTGTCGCTCTACGCTCCAGACATATTAAAGCATGTCGGTACAGCCGTTTTGAATGCCGACAAGGACATGGACTTCATTCGCCTTGACGAAGCTGCGTTTAAGAGTTCACCTGACGTTTCCATCGACTATGCCATAATGGAGCAGACTAAAAAGGCAGCAGTCGTACCCGTAGATTGCGGTTGGAATGATATTGGCTCATGGTCTTCCCTCTGGGAAGTATCACCAAAGGATGATAATAAAAACCATCTCAAGGGTGATGTTATTGCGATTGATACAACATCAAGTATGATCATGAGTCATGAGCGTCATGTCATCGCAACAATAGGACTGAATGATCTAATAGTTATCTCTACGCCAGATGCGACACTGATTGCAGCGAAAGACAAAGTCCAGCATGTCAAATCTATCGTCGACCAACTGAAAGCGTCCAAACGAACCGAACATCTCTCGCATAGAATTGTATATCGCCCTTGGGGATGTTATAACTCCATTGACTCCGGCGATCGATTTCAAGTTAAACGAATAATCGTTAAGCCTGGTGCGTCTTTGAGCTCGCAAAAACACTTTCATCGAGCTGAACATTGGATAGTCGTCTCGGGCACCGCAGAAGTTACCTGCGATGATAATGTCATTTTGCTCTCTGAGAATCAAAGCACCTATTTACCGCTAGGTTGCGTCCACCGTCTTCATAACCCTGGAAAGCTTCCGCTTGAACTTATTGAGGTTCAGTCGGGAAGCTATCTTGGGGAAGATGACATCATCAGATTTGATGATATCTACGGACGAAAATAGCACATAATTGCGCAATGGTTTGGATAAATAAAGTTCAGGATTCATTGATAGGCGTGCCACAGAGCACTCTGTGACACGCCCCCCAAAAGCATCCATATGTTGCTAGAATCAAAAAACACCTTAGACGTTAGTGATAGTTTTACATTTGTCCACCAGCCTTCTATGCCATGGCTGTTTTGGAACTGCCGCAATGTCGTAAGCAATAAACGCTAGTATCAATTGCAACCCCATCAGAATAGGAAGGGCGGAAAGCATAACGGTCCCAGCAGGTGTTATGGCTCCCTTGCTGGACGAAGACAACCACTCCCCTAAACCGAAGAGGATGCCAAATGCCATCAACGCTACACCTATTGGCAATTCAAGCGAAGCAATGGACAAATCGCGCAAATAATAATTATAGAAGATACGCTTGAAGAAGTTTCGACAATGCTTTATCAGAAACTCTCCTACAATCTTTGATATTTTAAGATTGCTAACCTCGTCACCATAAGTCGCATCCATCGGAACATCATGTACTACCGCGCGAAGAATATTTAAGCGAAAAAGGATATCTGTCTCAAAGAAATAACGGTTGCTAATTTTATTGAAAGGCAGATGTCTCGCGACATCAGCATGAATTGCAGTGTACCCGTTTGTGGGATCAAATAGATCCCAGTATCCTGAGGAAAATTTCGTCATAAATGATAGTACTGCGTTCCCAAAAATTCTGAGACCCGGCATTGCCCGAAGTTCTTCCAAGTCAAAAAATCGATTACCTTTTGTATAATCAGCTTCGCCGCGTAAAATTGGAGCGGCAAACACAGAAACAAGTGATGGATCCATTTGTCCATCACCGTCCACCTTGACAATTATTGAAGCACCATCAGCAATGGCTCGTTTGTAACCCGCCATTACAGCGCCGCCTACTCCTAAATTCACTTCATTATATAAAACGACAACCCTGGGATCGACGCAGGCTTTTTTTACGTAGTCCCCAGAACCTTCCGGGCATTTATCATCAACCACATATATTCGCCAGACCTCAGTTCCAAAACCGGCTATGACACTTTCAATATGAGTGAGCACTTTATAGCACGGAATTACTACGGCAATTTTTTCACCGCTTAAACATTCTTTATTCATAACACTCTCAACCAGATTAATATGCAAGTGAATCAATGTACCGGAATCACTTCTATTGAAAGCGAGGAGAGTGCTACACCTAATGTTCTGCCCGCCCCCTGCGCTCTAAACATTTTAGACATGACAATGAGCTGTTGGGTAGGCTCTTGGACATCAATGTTAAACTCATACTCTCCCCTAACATCTCGCATAAAGACAGGCGTTATGATCGGCCCAACTTTAATATAGACCGGATCGAAAGCATTTTCTTTAAGCGTCCATCCAGACAGCTTGATTTTCAGTCGTCCCGCCACTTTATATGGTAATTCTATTGAAGCTTCTCTACTAGACGTCCACGCCCCCCACTCCTCAGACTGATTAAATCCCTTAAAAATAATTCTATTATTATTATTTGCCAGAGAAACAAATAGCGTTTCGCCGACAGAAAGAACACGTTCGCTCTCGATCTTGTACAGACGTAGTGGCTGTAAATCGGCTATCAACGTATTTTTAATTTTAAGATCATAATCGCCATCAACTATCAGCCAGCTTGCCCCGACTACGTCTTGAGGCGTGATACTGGATCCTGGGATACGATCCAGAGGGCGAACAGCTTGGCCTAAATTAAACAGGATGTATGATTCTCTACCAAATCTTTCTTGGGAAACCAGAACTCCATCTCCGAATTCTCCCGTTTCTATTAACTGCCCTAGAACCCGACTTTTAGCAGAAACATCTTCATTATTTATTAAGTGTATTTCGAGCCAACTATAGGTCTGCGTCAATCCGGCCGACAATATCATAAACAAAAACACAGCGTATCCTTGGGAAAAGAATTTTCGCTGTAAAAAACAAAAAACAAGGCCAAGGCACAAGACCAGATAAACTCCCGCGCCCCAATAAGCCAACTGAGAATTATAATTCCACTGATACCAATTTTTGCTATTAAAGAATGCGAACAGCAGTGGATTGTCCCAAGGATATATCTTGAAAAAGCGATTAATAACAACGAAGGAGAACACAGCGGCAAATAAAGATACTGCAAGTGTGATTCTTTGACAGCGCTGGGCGAGATTTGCCACTGCGTAAAAATATAGCCCTGGCAGTAATAGTAATGCTGGCCCTAGATAGCGTCCGTGTAGGCGGAAAGCCTCCCCTTCGCGCAGCAACGCTGCGCCTGCCGTGAACCAAGCGGTCATTGCAACATGTACACCAATAAGCGCCAAGGCCATGACTGCCAACATGCTTTTGTCAAAACTTTCCGGAGCTAGTGAGACACCACGCCGAAAAACTCTACGCCATATGTGAGATAGCGACCATATAATCACAGGCCCAAAGATCAAACAAAGCACAACCACATGTATAGAAAAGTACAAGAGAAAGGTAGAGATTTTTTTGAGAAAAGTGATTTGTCCGATAGTAGTTTCAATGTACTGCCCGTAGAAAGACAGACCTAAGGCGCTAGAAGGGTCAAGACTCCAGTTGTTACTCATAGCGCCCCAAATAAGCATGACAGTGATATATACAAATATAATCATGCCCAGCATATGTACGCCACTCTTCTTCAAGCAGTTACGTCTATCAGCAATAACTTGAAAAACGAACATAGCCCCAATAGTAGCCAACAACATTGCTAGCGCATGAGGTTTAATAAGGATGGCAATCGCGATCAAAATACCCGAAAGAGCACTTGCGATATATGGAGCCCGTGGGTAAGCACGTACCATAACATACGCAAGAAGAGCCGAAATAAAAACCAACTCGATTTCCGGCATAACGGAATAAATATAAATTTGAGACGGCAGCATCAAAAACGCTGCAACACCCAATACACTGAATTTCTGCCCTATGGTCGGTGTTACAGTCTTGAATAAAAGCAGGGCCGAGGCTAGATACTCGATCACATGGACAAGCCTATAGCCAACGACAAACTGAGAACCAAATAAGTCATAAAAAAAACGGACTATCGAAAAGTACAGCAAATTGGAAAGTGTCTGTAGAAACGGATCTCTCTCATGAATCAATGCTAAATCACTGTTAAACTTCCCACTGATAAAATACACATATTCATCAGATGCAAATATAGGCGCACCTGCTATAACTGAAAAGCCAAAAAAAAGCATCGCGACTATTAACAGCAGAACTGGAACAGAAATTCTCAATCTCTCATTAAGCGGTACTTTAATCATCAACTATTACTCAGCTCAGTTCTGCTTTCGTCACACGCTTTCAAACATGTCACATCACGTAGAAGATCACAATCATCGACCTCAGGATATTATTTCCCGAATTCGATCCAGTCGATTTGAGTATCGAAGACCAGTTTGACGAAAACTAAAATTTGTTTGCATATGAATATTTGCTTTGCGCCCTACTTCTCGACCAAAGCCGGGATCGTCAACAAGCTGTATCATGTATTCTGCCGCTTGCTGATTGTCTGGATCCGCCCAAAACTGCCCTTCATGATGTGGATACTCCCCAACAAGCACCGGAATCAATTCATATCTGACAGGCAATGAAACCTCCTCACTCATGAAGTCGAGGTTGCCTGAATATGAAGTTGCAATGACCGGTTTGCCAAGCACCATGGCTTCAGCTATACCAAAGCCATAACCTTCGGATCGATGCAAGGAAACAAAGCAATCACAGCACCGAGCCAGATTTTTAACTTCGTTACTGGTCATACCTTGATGGATAAGGGTGACCTGCTGATGTAAATCTTGGACCTGCTCACGCAACTCTTCGAAGGCCGCAGGATTGGTTTCAACGCCATTTACCTTCACAACCAAATGCGCCTTGGAATAGGGACGCGCCTCCAAAAGTCTGCGGAAAGCCGCTACGACTCCTTCAGGATTCTTACGAGCGGAGTATGACCGCAAGTCATAGAAAAACAGGAATGTATAGTCCGATTCAGGGATGCCAAAATATCGTCGGCCAAGGAAGTGATCTAAACTAATCTCACAAGCCAAAGGCATGTGGTAAACATCTTTTTTACACGCCTTCACTAATCCATCCATAATAAAGTTGGAAGGTGCCCAAACTTCATCAAATTGATCGAGAAGATCTGCCCAAACTTTTGGATAAATAGGTAATTCCCACAGCGGATAAATTATGTTATAGCCGCCCATCTTATGAACATTACTCAGGTGCTGCAATGCCTGCTCAATCTCATTTCCGTTTATATGAAAGATATTAATAGCCGCTAAACGCCCAGCTACGACGCCGGAGAACTCTTCCAACTCAACGGCCGCAGGTGTCTCGATCTGATAGATATCGATCACACCAGGCGTTTGATGAATGCGCTTAAGTGAACGAAACGATGCGCGAATATGCTCTCCCATCCCTATCGGAGCATAGGGGTGTCCCACTAGACATACATCTTTTTTTACCACACCAGTACGCGACATAATTTATTTACCAGTACGTTATTTTTTTAACAAACGCGATGCGTCAGTAGCGTTTTTAACAGCTTCTAGGTACGTGTGCCCATAGCGACGGTCAGGTTCAAGATAGGCACCTTCAGCCCACTCGTTCCAGGCATTGACAAAAACGATTTGCTCATCACCGAAATTCTGCTGCCTGGTTTCATCGATTGCTTCCTCCAGCCATGCCTGAAACGCGCCTGGACTGGCATTTTCGAAACAAAAACTATTGTCCTGCCGACGAGCGGTATTGTCCCACCCAGGCATGACCCCTTTAAATCGGGTGTAGGCGGGCCCCTGCCGGGTGGCATATCTCACAGCAAGATCTCGATAGTCTGCTGTGCTTCCTTTAAATCCGGGGTTCAGCAATTTACCGGAAGGCTCTTTTTGCTCGGCCAAGCCTTGGGGTGGAAATTCCACAGCAGAATCGCAGCCGAAGGTAGACGGTGGGGTACCCGCATTAGCCAGCTCGAATGACTCGACCATCGCTATATAAATTTCGCCTAAGCCCTGCTCCCGACAAACTTCTCTCCAGCGCGCAGCCGTTTCAGCGAAGTTGGGAAAAAGCGTCACTCGATACACCAGAATCAATGGACGCCCATCGATCTTGATATATCGCTCGTCACGGAAGAAACGAATCAGGTCAGAAATGACTGCTATGTCATCCTCAACCGAATGAGCTTGCGCTATAAGAACTTCATTCTCCTGCCCGTCCCAGCGACGTGTCCAGTTTTCATTCGCCCAGCAAAGGCAAAATGGTATATCTGGGGTATTACTAGCAAGCAATTGTTCAACCGGACGCTCTAACAAGCGCTTACCGCCAAACCAGTAATAGTAGAAACAAAAACCATGCACTCCGTATTTACGTGCCAGCTCCGCCTGCTGCTCCATTACCTCCAGCAAACGAAGATCATAGTATCCGATATCGGCAGGAAGTCTTGGCTGATAATGCCCGACAAAATTAGGACGAGCTTTACTTACATTGGTCCACTCGGTAAACCCCTTACCCCACCACTGATCATTTTCAGGCACGGGATGAAATTGGGGAAGGTAGAAGCTAATAATTCTCGGTGACGAACCGCTTGCTAACGTCGCCTTCCACTTTTGTTGCAACGTACCAACGTTCTTAGCAATACAAGAAAGTTTGAAATCTTCATTGACATCAACCGTGGTCTTGGACAAATGATGAATGATGGTCGCACCAGGATTATAATAAACATCGTAACCTTTAGCTCTCACACTCAAACAAAGATCACTGTCCTCACAATAACATGGCAAAAACTCCTCCGAAAATCCTCCTATATCTTTAACCACGTGAGTAGGTAACAAAAGACAAGCACCCGAGACGTAATCGACACGACGAACATAATTATACTTTGGTTGATTAGCGTCTTGATTCAATCCCACCATTACCGCACCGCCGTCAGGCATAAGCGCTGCACCAGCCTCCTGTAAATGCCCCGTAGGATAGACAAACTTTGGCCCAACAACTCCAACCTTCGGAAACTCCACAAAGGTGGCCAACATCACCTTCAACCAGTTTTGTGTCACCTGCACGTCGTTATTAAGGAAGAGCGTGTATTCCCCCTTAACGAGTTTTAGCGCGCCATTACAGTTCTGAAGAAATCCAAGATTGTGTTCATTTCTTACATAGCGAATATTGTTTATCCGACTAAAAACCGCGGAGGTTTCGTCAGTAGATGCATCATCCGCTACAATAATTTCAAAAGATATATCAAAATCAATGAATTTTTCTATAGAGCTTAGACACTCTAAGCTCAGCTTCACATTATTATAAACAGGAATTACGATAGTTACTTTCGGATTTTCTGAAAGCTGTGGAAACTGGAAATTTGAGGCTATTTTTAAATAGTCTTGGGAAGGCAGTTTAAGCAAATTTAAAGGATCTACTCGGACCTTCTCCAGTAGTGCCCTTTTCGTGCTCCTAATCCGGTCCTTGACAGAAAGATAGTCCTCCCACTCCCAGACTCCATCTGCATTAGGCAGTTCAACATTAGCAGTTGCGCCTTTGCCTGTCAGGTCAGACTTCTTTACAGCCGGGCTGCCATGCCAACGTCTATCGATACTTCTAAACTCTTTCCAGGTTGTGTAGGCACTGGATTTTCGAAAAAGGAAACCTAGGTAGGTGAAGGCGACGTTTTTGAGTTTCTGCTTCATATGCTGACTAACTGGTAGGATGCGATAACACCTCAGCACAATTTTTCCTAATGCCACGAAGACTTTCCTTTTAAAAATAGCTATTGCTCTAAGCGGAGATGTCAAACGCCAGCTCGTCGACGCCCTAATTTCTTCGACCATGCTTTGATATAGAGCACGCTCTTGTGAAAGTTCGTCTATTTTTTTGTTTAACTCTGCCCTCTCATCGAGCGACTGACGAATGCTCGCTTTATGATTCGTTATTTCTTTAGCTAGCTGCTGACGTTGCTCTTCAACATCTCTGACATGTGAGAGATGTTCTGCCTCATGGGCAATAGCCTGCGCCTGCAGTTTACTTTCAGAAATATTCTCAAGGGACGAGGCTGTCTGGCTAAATAACGAAACGAGCGTTGAAATCAGTCGTTTATGATTATTTATTGAGACAACTGAGTAAATCTCATCTGCTGGGATAGCAACTCTGTCGAGTTCCTCCCAAGTTTCCGCATCCAATGCAAGAACTGTTGCTGTATTGACAGATATATTGTCAATATTTCTAGACCGACTTAGGCCTACATAAATGACATTCCCCGAAAGGCAAATGCCTCTTGTATAACCTTTCAAATATTTAGATCGTATTAGTACGCCCGACTCGGAATATTCACAAATTTCTTTCATTTCCGAGTTCGCGACAAGAAGATTGTCGCGATACTGTACTAGGCTATGAGGCTGAGACAACCCTGTAATCAGCGTCTCCCCTGTCTCGAGATCCTTGACGACTCCTTGGCCGGCTGACTTTCCTTTATAGCCACGATGTTCGGTAAACTCGCCGAAAGCAGAATAAACCACTCTATTATTCCAAATGGCCAAGCAGTTTAGATGCTTAGAGTCATCCTCTCCAGGGGCGCGCCACCGCTCAACCTCACTACCATCTTTTTTAAACTTTATCACCTCATTATATTTTGTCCCTACAACATAGTAATGATCGTCATATTCGAGCACGTCATGTATGTCGGCAAGGTCCACCGCTGTCTTATCTAACACGAGCGTCTGTTCATCACAAACCCATAGTGCATCGGGTTGAATTGCACGTAAAAACGAATTAGATGCTAGGTTCAAACCTACCGTGCTTAAGCCATCTAACCTAAACACAACACCCGAATCCAAAAAGAACAATCCACCGCCATTGGGCGAGGACACAAAGAGGTTAGAAAATAAATCGTTCATATTTTTGTTACACCGGAAACACAGCCGAAATCTATTATTTCGGTAGCCAGATTTTCTTGTACTGGAGACACTCTAAAGACAAAAGCATCTACCAGTCGATGAAGTACAGTCTCTTCGCCACCGGCACTCATAGCGCCGAAAACACCTGCATTTATGAAGTAAGTGCCGGGATTCAGAGCACAATTGAAATCAAATTTGACGTTTAGGGTAGTGCCTGATTCAACATAGGAAACCGCATCTTTCAAAGAGGAGCTATGAGCACCGCCCAATGAAAAACCGGTCGTCGTTCTTACCACCATTCCGAAACGTACACCGAATGCCGGAACTTCAAATCTGACATCAAATGAATATCTATACACCCCGGCTCGATGCAGGTTATTGACCATTTTCGCATCGCTATTCCTTATTTCAGGGTTAGAAATATAGGCACCATGTGACTCAAACTCAATGGTTGACGTGGGTTTGAGATGAGGATCGTAATACTCTAAGTACGATTCTTCGATTTTTTCATCAGAGTTTTCCGTCGCGCTTAATGTTTGGCCTTCACACTTCGAGCTGCCAGACAATCGAATTTCGTTACAGATTACCTCACGCTTATCGGGAGGCGCATATAGCAATTTTTGATACTTAGCAACTATATCCTTGGGTGCTCCTGATGCCAATACCTCACCTGAATCAAGCAGTATCGCACTATCACAGAGTTCGACTATCGTACTTCCCGAATGAGACACGAAAAGGATTGTCGCCCCCTTGTTCTTGATTGCCTCGATTCGGGCAAAGCACTTACGCTGGAAGAGCTCATCTCCTACAGAAAGCGCCTCGTCTACTATCAAAATTTCAGGATCAACATTGATAGCGACTGCGAATGCCAATCTCACCAACATCCCGCTGGAATATGTTTTAACGGGTTGTTCTATGAAAAGCCCAATATCCGCAAAATCAACAATATCCTGGAATCGGCTATCCACCTCATCTTTAGTAAGCCCCAATACTGCGGAATTCATATAGACGTTTTCGCGCCCAGTGAACTCCGGATTGAATCCTGACCCAAGCTCTAACAATGCCGCTATTCTGCCATTGGTTTCAACTTCTCCGTTGCTCTGACTTAATGTGCCACATATCAACTGCAAAAGCGTAGATTTGCCGGATCCATTTTTACCAACGATGCCAACCGTGGAGCCTCGCTTAACGTTGAACGAGACGGACTTTAGCGCCCAAAACTCTCGATAATATTTTTTGCTCTCTGGCGTTAACATTTGCAGCAAGCGATCACGGGGTTTGTCGTAAATATGAAAACATTTACTGACTTCACTTATTCTTATTGCGATATCAGAGCACATCGCCAAACCCCCTCCTTGTTTTTTGAAACCAAGCAAACCCTACCCAAGCGACAACCAGAGAGCCCAGCAAATAAAATCCCCAACTGAAAGCGTTGGGTACTTTGCCCCAGAACATTACAGATCGAGCCATTTCGATAGCGGGTGTTAACGGATTTAGATTCAGTAGAGAACGATACTCTTCTGGCAATGCTTCTACCGGATAAAAAATGGGTGATAGGAACATCAAAACGGTGAGAATAATTCCGATAAACTGCGAAACATCACGCAAATAAACGCCCAGCGACGAAAGCGCCCATGTCAACCCAAGAATAAAAAATAACAGTGGCAAAATGATCAGTGGCAGCAATAAAACCGAAATATGGGGCAACCCGAAAAGTGCCAAATAAACTATTAACCATACAAAAACACTAATGAATGTATGAAACAACGCAGACCCCAGCACCACCCACGGAAGTATCTCCAAGGGAAAAACGACTTTTTTCACGTAGTTAATATTCGCCAGAATCAGGCTTGGGGCTTTCCCAACACACTCCGAAAATAGATTGAACATGATAAGACCAGCGAACAATATCAATGCAAATTCGGTTTTTGAATCACTCCCCGAGTTCCACCGCGCTTTAAACACCACACTGAATACAAACGTATAAACCGCCAACATGAAAATGGGATTGAAGAAAGACCAAAGTATCCCCATAAATGATCCACGGTATCGTCCGACTACTTCTCGCTCAATCAGCACCCCGATCAAGCCATGATGACGATACAGACTCAGAATCATCTCTTTAGGTGTAGATGAAAATGCACGCATCAAGTACCGACCTCTATCATTTTGTGCTCTCTTATAGCTTTAACCATTAGACACTAGCCCTGTGGGCAACGTTTAAAGAGTTTACGCCCGTCCAGAATGTGGGTTTAGGGTCGCATATTTGTATAAAATTCGCCACTTTAAGCCCGATTCCGCTCTTCAGAAAACAAGCAATATCCAGCTATCATCGCAGAAACCAAAATGTCAAGACCAAAATCTACGCATTTGCCGCTACTGGCAGGAAAACTTATCGTAAAAATCTCTTGACACTTAACTTAGAGAAAGTGGAATAACCTGCCATTAATCCTTTCCCGATCTAAATCTAAAAGCAAGAAAGAAAAGCGGAATCCAGGATAAGAGCAACCCCGAGGCGCCATCGAGCCCGCCAGTGCCCACCCCAATAGAAATTGGTAATAGCCACAGCAGATTTATCAACATTACACACAGCGTAACTTTTAAATGAGATCCGGATATTTTGGACGCATGCTGATAACCATGAGTGCAATGCGCTTCGTATATTTTTTTTCCATTTATTAATCGACTTAACAACGCCCATGTCGAGTCGACTATGAAAACACCGAGCAAGATAATCCAACTCCACATAAGCTTCGGGTCACTCCATGATGCCTGAATCGCTAGCCCGCCAAAAATCATACCGAGAAAGCCGCTGCCAACATCTCCCATAAAAATTTTTGCTGGAGGAAAATTCCAAAAAAAGAACCCCGCAACAGCAACTGACAACATTAGAGGTGCAGCAACAAGATCTAAATTGCCTATCGCCCAGTAAACGACACACATCCCAAGGCAAACAGTAATGGCCTCTACACTGGCAATACCGTCGATGCCGTCCATAAAATTATATAAATTTAGCATCCAGACCAAGTATATCAGTGCCAGGATGGTACCAAACCATCCCATATCGACGGTGATACCGAATAAAACAACGGGTGGGAGACCATTCAGCCAGTAAAGAGCCCAGAGTGCAGCAACAAAATGTCCGAGCAGCCGCCAGCGGGCAGCTATGTGTCCGTGATCATCGGCGAACCCGATCACCGCAACGAGCCCTCCCGAACCCAACAGGCTGTACAGCGCTGGAGCGGGCATCAGACTCAGGCTTTCAAGGACGGGAAGCGACAGCAGAAAGGACACGACGATAGCCAACCCTCCCCCTCGTGGAGTGGCTACTTTGTGAGAGCTACGTTCATTCGGCACATCCATAAGACTTTTAGATAAGGCGTAACGACGCAAGACAAGCGTCAATCCCCAAGAAATAGCTAGTACGGGTAGTAACAACCACCAAACTGTCATTTAACTTTTTTTTCCATGTGATGATCTGCGGTCTGACGCATGGCGACCTGCCAATCAACAGGCGGAGTCCACCCTAATACTTCGCGATTTTTTTCAATATCAACTTGAAGTGAACCGCAAACACGTTGAATAATTTCTCTTTTTCGCAACAATGACCCCACTAACTGCAACAACCTCTCGGGCAGTGGCACCAGTCTAGCTGTCCTGCCCAATGCGGTAGCCAGTTGACGAAGCAACCGGGACGTAGATAAATCCTCTCCATCGCTGACCAAGAACACTTGATTCCGCGCAGCTGGATGATTGATACACACGATAATAAGGTCTATCAGATTATCTATTGCCACTAAACTTCTTTGATTATGTATCGCGCCTAAAGGTAGAGGAATGCCTTTCCTCAGCCAGTTCAGCATGGTCAGAAAGTTGGCCTTTACCCCAGGGCCATACACCAACGGGGGTCGGATGATTACTATTTCCATACCTGTGTCACGACCTAGTTGCTTTAACGCCTCTTCAGCTTCGTACTTGGATACCCCGTAGGGATCGACAGGTGCAGGACGATCATCGGCCTTGAATGGTTTTCCCGGGCGAGTACTTTCACCATTTACCTTTATCGAACTGATGAAGATGAACCGTTTTACGCCATCCTCTGCAGCCCGTCGGGCCAGACGGAGGGTGCCTGCCACATTAACTTTGCGAAATTCTGCAAGGACATCTTGAGTGGTTTCGTTCATCACATGCACTCTGGCGGCGGCATGAACAACTACCTGTACTCCCTTCAACCTAGGTAGAGAATTTTTATCCAACAGGTCAAATGTCATCACGCGGCATAAACCGTGCAGGCGCGTTGCATCACGAACAGAAGCGATCGGGGTAAACACCTTATCAACCAGAAGCCTTGACACCAATGCCTCCCCAACAAATCCGCTTGCCCCTGTCACCAAGACGTTAACAACTGTCATTTCGTTTTGCTTCCTATCAACGCAGTCGCCCAGCAGATACAGAAGAAAAAAACTTTATCTCTCACACGCCGCCGGCAACGCCAAGCATTGAAGGAAAGCTGGATAAGTTGCCTGCGTCGTAATTTCAACCAGGTGCTTACAAATGGATCTGTGCTCAGCCCCACTAAATGCGTAATCAGTTGCACCTGATTGAACCACCAACCGTCGTGAATGGTTTTATAACGGGCAATAAGCGGATTCAAACCTATGTTAGCACCTACTTGGTTCTGCTCATGCTGCCGGTAGCTCATAGACGGTTTCGGATCGATATACCACCGGTACCCATGACTTCGAGCAAAAGCATAGCAATACCAGTCGTGCAAGCTGACTTCTTGCAATGGCTGCCAGTTATTTAACATAGAACTCTTTAGCGAATCGACAAGACTCTTGCACATAACATAAGTGCAACCTGGTCCGGCGGCCTCAAACAGAAAATCCCAGGCAACCTGAGGCTGCGCTTTGTCCAATAAACGGGTTGTTCCATCAGGCCAAAAAGCTACTACATTGCTGGAATAGGCGTCGAGGCTGCGCACTCGAATGATATTGGCCGCACGCAATAGTTTGTCCGGATTCCAGATATCATCCTGATCAGCAAAGGCGACTAGGTCGTAGCCCCGAAGGTCGACATCACGGATCAACCTGAAGAAATTGCGCGATGCCCCACCAAAGGTTCCAGCGGGAGGAAGCACAATGACATTATCATGCCGATCGGCATAAGCTCTACACCAGGCTTCGGTACAGTCGGTTGATGGGTCGACACTAATATAAACGGTTACATCAACGCCCGTCTGGGCCAGGATTGAAGCCAACTGCTCTTCAACCCACTGCATACCGTTATAGGCAGCTAATAGAACTGCAACCTTGGGACGCTGTACTGACATGCTATTCCTGCTTGCACCGGTTAGACGCTACTGGTCGAAAAGGATTGAGCTTTCGAATCAGTGGGAAGGCGAGTCCAGGAGTTTCTGCAGGTACTGACCGTAGCCAGTCTTCTTCAGAGCATCAGCCTGAGTACCCAACTGCTCGGCAGTAATCCAGCCATTGTGGTAAGCGATCTCTTCCAGGCACGCCACTTTCAGGCCTTGGCGCTGTTCAATGGTATGCACGAAGTGACTGGCTTCCAGCAGGGAATCGTGGGTACCGGTGTCCAGCCAGGCGAAGCCGCGGCCGAGCATTTCGACGTTGAGGGTCTTTTGCTCAAGGTATGCGCGGTTAACGTCGGTGATTTCCAACTCGCCACGTGGGGATGGCTTGATGCTCTTGGCGATCTCGACAACCTGATTGTCGTAGAAATAAAGGCCTGTCACCGCGTAGCTGGATTTTGGCTTCAGCGGCTTTTCTTCGATGCTCAAGGCACGGCCGGCGGCGTCGAACTCGACAACACCGAAACGCTCAGGATCGGACACGTGGTAACCAAATACAGTCGCGCCGTGCTCTTGAATGCTGGCGGAACGCAAGTTATCCGAGAAGTGCTGACCATAGAAAATGTTGTCGCCCAGGATCAGGCAGCAAGGGTCTTTGCCGATGAATTCTTCGCCGATGATGAAGGCTTGTGCCAGGCCGTCCGGGCTAGGTTGCTCGGCGTAGGTCAGCTTGATGCCGTACAGGCTGCCGTCACCCAGCAACTTGCGGAAGCACGGCAGGTCTTCAGGGGTGGAAATAATCAGGATTTCGCGCATGCCGGCGAGCATCAGCACGGATAGCGGATAGAAGATCATTGGCTTGTCGTAGATCGGCAGCATCTGCTTGGACACGCCGAGGGTCAGCGGGTGCAGACGAGTGCCCGAGCCGCCAGCGAGAATGATGCCTTTACGATTTGTCGTGGTCATTTATTCAAGACTTCCATCAGCATTCGAGTGACACCACTTTGCCAATCCGGCAAGTGTAGAGAAAAATTGTCGCGCAGCTTCTGAGTATTCAACCTTGAGTTCAGAGGGCGGCGCGCCGGTGTCGGGTAAGCAGTTGTGTCTATCGGATTGATCACCGTAACGGCGAGCTCTTCACCGTTGGCCTTGGCAAAACCGATCACATGGCTGGCATAGCCGTGCCAGGAGACTTCGCCAGCGGCCGCTAAATGATACAGGCCCGCCAGTTCAGGACGCTGCAAGATTTGCTGAATGGCCAAAGCCGTCACATCGGCAATCAAATCTGCGCCGGTGGGGGCACCGATCTGGTCGGCGATGACGCTCAGGGTGTCGCGGTCCTTGGCCAGACGCAGCATGGTCTTGGCAAAGTTGTTGCCGCGCGCCCCATAGACCCAGCTGGTGCGGAAGATCAGGTGCTTGCAGCCCGAGGCCGTAATCGCTTGCTCGCCGGCCAGTTTGCTGGCGCCGTAGTGGTTCACCGGGGCGACGGCATCGGTCTCTTGCCATGGCGTCAGGCCTTCACCGCTGAACACGTAATCGGTCGAATAGTGAATCAACCAGGCGCCCAGGGATACAGCCTCTTCAGCCATAACCCGACTGGCTTGACCGTTCACACGGTCGGCCAGCTCGACCTCTGATTCAGCTTTATCGACGGCGGTGTACGCCGCTGCGTTGACGATAACGTCGGGTTTTACCTGACGGATCGTCGCACGCAGTGCATTGAGGTCAGACAGGTCGCCGCTCAACCCCTCCACCGGGTGACGGTCCAGGGCAATCAACTCGCCAAGCGGCGCAAGGGAGCGTTGTAGCTCCCAGCCGACCTGGCCGTTTTTTCCCAACAGGAGGATTTTCATGCCTTGTCCGAACGATCCGTGTAGTTCTGGTCGATCCATTGCTGGTAGCTGCCGCTCTTCACGTGAGCCACCCACTCAGTGTTGCTGAGGTACCACTCGACGGTCTTGCGGATGCCGGTTTCAAAAGTTTCTTGGGGCGTCCAACCCAGCTCGCGTTGGATTTTGCTGGCGTCGATCGCGTAGCGCTGATCGTGACCCGGGCGATCCTGAACGTAAGTGATCAGACTGGCATGTGGGCGATGAGCGGAATCTGGACGCAGTTCATCGAGCAGTGTGCATAGGGTGTGCACCACTTCGATGTTTTGCTTCTCGTTATGGCCGCCGATGTTGTACGTCTCGCCGATCACGCCTTCGGTCACGACTTTGTAAAGTGCGCGGGCGTGATCTTCGACATACAGCCAATCACGGACCTGATTGCCTTTGCCGTAGACCGGCAACGGCTTGCCTTCCAGCGCGTTGAGAATGATCAGCGGGATCAACTTCTCAGGGAAGTGGCATGGCCCATAGTTGTTCGAGCAGTTGGTAACCAGCGTCGGCAGGCCATAGGTACGCGCCCAGGCGCGAACCAGATGATCGGAACTGGCCTTGCTGGCCGAGTACGGCGAACTTGGCTGGTACGGCGTGGTTTCGGTGAAGAGGTCTTCCGGACGTTCGAGGTCTCCGTAGACTTCATCGGTGGAAATATGGTGGAAGCGGAAGCCGGCTTTACGCGCATCATCCAGTGCTGCCCAATAATGGCGTGCAGCTTCCAGCAAAATGTACGTGCCTATAATGTTGGTCTGGATGAATTCAGACGGACCGGAGATTGAGCGGTCAACGTGGGACTCTGCGGCCAGGTGCATGATGGCATCTGGTTGGTGTTCACGCAGAACTCGGTCCACTTGGTCACGGTCGCAGATGTCGACGCGTTCAAACACGTAACGCGAGTTCTGGCTGACTTCGGCCAGCGACTCAAGGTTACCGGCATAAGTCAGCTTATCGACGTTAACGACAGAATCGTTGGTGTTGGAAATGATATGACGAATGACTGCCGAGCCGATAAACCCAGCGCCGCCGGTTACTAGAATTTTCACGCGAAACCATACCCTTAAGTTGCTGACAGGGCCGCCAACCGCGCACTGTCTAATCCATGAATGCAAAAGCCATCAAGTCAGCCGTGGCCTCTGGCAGAGTCAGCCTGAACCGATGCGGGATTACCCCCTATCAGCCAAGCACAGCATTTTACAGCTTAATGAGGGTTTTACTAACGGATATGGACACGCCATGACGCAAATTCGACGCGCGTAACGGGTTTGTCGCAATCAGACAAGGCGCTTGCGTGAAGCTCTGGACGTGCGTCCCAGAAACCAGCCGAGAACCGGCCCGATCACCATGCCGATCAGCAGCGCGATCACCATGATCAGCGACACTGGCAACTGTGGCGCCGCCCAGCCCAGGAATAGCAGCGACACGCGTTGCTGATTCTCCAGAACGAACGCTAGGACTGCCAGAACGAGCAACAGGACAAATATAGCGAGAAGTACGCGCTTGAGGTTACGCATCAGCGTTTCCTTGAAGTGCAACAGTTGTCAAAGCCCCTCCTCCTCTTCGTTAACCCGATCACGCAGCTCCTTGCCCGGCTTAAAATGCGGAACAAACTTCCCATCAAGGCTCACGGACTGACCAGTTTTAGGGTTACGGCCTACTCGCGGCGCACGGTAATGGAGAGAGAAGCTGCCAAACCCACGGATCTCAATTCGATCACCCGTGGCAAGGCACTGGGACATTTGCTCAAGCATGGTCTTGATGGCCAGCTCCACATCCTTGGATGAGAGTAGCCCTTGATGGGTGACAATTCGTTCGATCAACTCCGACTTCGTCATATTTTTCCCTTCTTTTTCAAGCAGCTAGGAAAATCGCTTGAAAAGGTTTTAGCATGCCCGGAGGAATTTGAACAGCCCAAGCATTGACATATCTACACCAAGCAATGGGTGCTATTTTCAATCGTAAGAAACTAGACTCAGCGACAGATCACGAGCATTGTCCGCGTTAGGTAGCCTGCAGGATTGAAGCCAAAAGGAAACTCATCTTCCTCTTTGGCATCATCAGACCTTGCCACCACCTTATAACCCGCCGCTTTGCACTCCTTCGCCGCACGCTTCCGACATTTATCCCAACCGGATCCAAGACCCGAACAATCGACTTTGAAACCGCTCACTCCTCGCAAGGTATGGGTTTTGGCGCTGGAGGTACAACCCGCCAAAGTCAGTACAACCAACGTAACGATGAGCCTATTCATTTGCTTCCTTATACCGGGATTTATTGCCCGACCGCCGCCAGCATTTAGCTGAAGACTAGCCTCAAATAGGTAATAGTTTCACTAAAAGAAGCAGACCATCGGCGATCCGCATGGTTTCACCTCAAGCCGGTGACCCGCCTACCCGACTCCCTCTGTGAAACGCCCACAGACTCGCCTTGGCAGGCAAATCCAATTGTCGCTCGAGAGTCTCGGCCAACCTTCCGGATCGGATATACTCGACCACCTCGAACCAGGCAGCCGACCATCGAGAAAAATCGGTGGACAAGCCCACAACGAGACAGGAGATCAACCAAAATCCAGCAGTGAAGCAAGAACCACCCGTAGAAAACGGACATCAGCTTTTTCCAAAAATTATCTAAAAAACAAATGGCGTAGGATTATGTAATGAAAGGATTTATGGAGTACCTGTCAGAACCTTCCCTTAAGAAATTCGATGTTGATGGCATTGAGCGCCTCGAACTTCACGGAAAAGTTCTTGAGAGCAAGCAAATGCTCAAGGAAGTATTCGTTGAATTTCATCACTCATTTCATCAGTTGGCCACCCGATTCCTCAGGACTGATGGCCTTGAGATAGAACTCGGTGCAGGCGTTGCACCTATGCGCGAGACTTATCCCACGGTGCTGGCGACGGACATTGTTTACGGCCCTCATCTAGACCGAGAGCTGAATGCTCAGAATATGGCACTGGATGATGAGTCCATAAGAGCCTTCTATGGTCAGAACTGCTTCCATCACTTTCCGGAGCCTGACCTGTTTTTCAAAGAAATCAACCGCACCCTCAAGGTTGGCGGGGGGGCAATTCTCATCGAACCCTACTATGGCTTTTTTGCGAGCGCTCTTTACAAACGACTTTTCAAATCTGAAGGTTTCGACAAGCATTACGCATCTTGGAATACGCCAGCAACTGGCCCCATGAACGGCGCAAACCAGGCACTGAGCTATCTGATATTCATTCGTGATAGAGAGGAGTTCACACGCAAGCACCCCACTTTGGAAATCGTCCACCAAGAAGTGTGTAACAATTACCTTAGATATTTGATTTCCGGAGGGCTGAACTTTCGCCAGCTGCTGCCCAATGCATGTATTCCGCTCATCAAAGCCTGCGAGGTAATCCTCAAACCCTTCAATCGACTGTTTGGTTTACATCACATATTGGTCATAAGGAAGAAAGCAGTTTGACATTTGCAAAATATATTGGCGTTCAGCTCCTGGCCTACGCCCTGGACATGAGCTCTTTTCTCCTGTTCGCATTCCTGCTAGACGGCCAGCATGTTCTGGCCAACATTTTCAGTAAACTGTTTTCTGGGGTTCTCGCATTCTTTCTGCATCGTCATTTCACGTTCGAATCAACAGAAACCAGCCGAAAAACCCAAGCAGTTCGCTACTTTGCCCTGCTCACAATCAACATTCCGATCTCTTCGGGGCTGCTTAGCTTGGCACTCGCGTTCATCGCACCTCCCGCACTCGCCAAGTTCTTATCTGACACCGCCTGCACCGCGATTACATATTGGATCAGCAAAGTAGCCATTTTCCACAGGAAACCCGACCACACCGTAAAGCCTGCCGATTCGAAAGGCCAATAATTATGAAACTGCTTATTACCGGCGCTACGGGTTATATTGGCGAACGACTGGCGAGACTCGCATTTAGAGAGGGGCATACAGTTTATTCAGCAAGCCGCAAGCAGACTGATACCCACTATTACTGGCTACCGTTCGATTTAAAAAAACCGACCCTCGATATTCCAGATGAAACCCGTGCACTCGTTCATCTTGCTGCCGACACTACCCACAATAAAAACATCTCATCAGAAACCGAAGTACAGGCAGCTCGAGAGCTAATCCGCAACTCGGCACTTACCAACACAAAGCTAATATTTATCTCCAGCCAGACCGCATCCCCTGACGCCCCGACATCGTATGGACAAACGAAATGGCGCATCGAGCAGGACGTCATTGCCACCGGCGGCGTTGTTATCAGACCCGGGCAAGTTTATGGAGGCTATGAGCGCGGTCTGTTTGGGGTATTGTCATCCTTGGTACGGCGCTTTCCACTCATACCTGCGCTTATACCCACGCCCCTCATCCAGCCGATACATGTTGATGATCTTGCCGTAGCAATATTGACGGTGGCCGCGAGAGAGGATATCCGGGGTGAGATTTTCTGCCTTGGATCAGTGCGCCCAATTTCCTTTAGTGCATTCCTGGAGTCCATTGCCACAAACAGGCTGAATGTGTTGCGCATAGCTGCCCCCCTTCCTGTTCCGCTCATCACACTTGCCAGAGCAATGCTAGGAAAACGCAGGACAGCACAACTGGGCTTGGATCGCCTGCTTTCCTTATTGACACTGAAGTCAATGTCGACACAGACCTCATTGCAACGACTAGGAATCACACTCAGACCACTCGCATATGGCATGCATCGATCCGGAAACGGGCGACGCAGACACTTGCTCGTCGAAGGCAACATTCTGCTGAGCTATCTATTAAAGAGCCCCCCCGGCCAATCCCTACTTCGGCGTTATGCCAGAGCGATCGAAGCTCTTGGGAACGGACAAGCAATATTGGACTCCAAGCTACTATCCCTCTTTCCCAGCCTACTCGCATTGATAGACAACCCCTCATTCCTATGTAATGAGCAAGGTAAAGCACTATCGTGGAGACTCCACCTAGCAATGACTCTTGCTGAGGCAAGCCCACAGGGCGCGGTTGTTTTTTTGGGTCTGAAACGATCCGGTGGTTTCTTGAGGACCTTCATTGCCTTGGGAATGAGCGTCCTCAAAGAAGTGTGCTGGCGTACATTGGCACTTCTGACTAAACCCTTGCTTTCAAATATGCTTATTAAAAGGAAGAGCCCACGTGACGCCTGAATTTGATGTAATCATCGTGGGCAGCGGCCCAGCGGGCACATCTGCGGCATACCCGCTGGTTCAGGCCGGACTGAGAGTGCTTATGGTTGATGCGGCATCGACCGCGGCGCCCCTGAGCCCACCGCAAGGCGATTACCTCTCTAACAGAGCCAATGATCATCAACAATGGAAATGGATGATTGGTGACATGTTCCATGCCCTCAACAACATGGATGCAGTCTCCCCAAAGCTAAAAACGCCCACGCACCGACAAACATTTGAAAACTTCAACAAAGCCAATGGACTGGAAACGGAAAATTTTATTTCCGTTGGCTCGCTGGCAACAGGTGGACTGTCCAACGCATGGGGGTGCGGGGTTGCGCGCTTCCCCGCAGAAGATTTTGCAGAACTAGATATCTATGTCGATCTTGAAAAATCATACGAAATCGTATCCCGACGCATCGGCATCAGCGGCAATGAGCCTGACGATCTATCCAACTACTTTGGCGTAGATAAATGGTCACAACCCTCACTCCCTATCGATCAGCTACACCAACAGTTATTGACCAAGTACAACAAACATCGGGCATCCCTCCCTCAACTGGGATTCCAGATGGGTCGCTCGCGTATTGCTGCGTTGAGCCAAGACATGGATGAACGAAAGGCCTGCGATCTTTCGGGCAACTGCCTTTGGGGCTGCCACAATCAGGCACTTTACTCGTCCGAACAGGAAATATCGAAGCTAAAACTTTATCCTGGCTTCTCCCATGTATCGGGTATTTTAGTCGACGCTATTAGCAAATACGCTGACACATGGACCATTTCCAGCAGTCAAAGCGCAAGAAGGTTCTCGGCCAAACGACTATTACTTGCAGCAGGAACACTAGCCTCAACCAAACTAACGTTAAAATACCTCCAACATACCGCACCCGTAGCACTACAAGCGTCACCTACTGCGGCGTTTCTATTGTGGCTGCCACGAATGCTGGGAGCGAAACGAGTCCCTTCTCTTGGCCTAGGGCAGCTGTCGTTCGCACTGAAACTTGCATCCAACGTGACCGCCTTCGGCTCAACATTCAGTACCACCGGCTTGCCGATGTCCGAATTTGTCAGCCGCGTACCACTTAGCAAACGATATAGCGTAGACATCATGGCAAATTTGCTGAGCTCTTGCGTGGTAGGTAATGTGTTTTTACCCGGACATTTATCGAAACATAGCGTCTCCATGGTCGGCAACGAGGTGCTCCAAATTAAGGGTGCCGAGCATCCCGATACTCACATGTTGATGAAGCAGACAGAGACCCTGCTTCGCAAGGCTTATTGGAGAATGGGGGCAATTCTAATGCCCATGAGCTTTACTGTTGGCAAACCAGGCGCCGACATTCACTACGCTGCTACCCTACCCATGCGATCAACCCCCGAACCCGTTACTACAAACCGACTTGGCGAAGTAAGCGGCCTAAAAGGACTACACATCGTGGACGGCGCCTGCTTACCCAAACTGACAGAAAAATCACATACATTGACCATCATGGCAAACGCGGACCGCATCTCAAGAGCCCTTGCTACACCACCGTTAGAGTGACAGCCCCAACAAGCTTGCGCATCATAGTAAAGCTCATATTCAAGGATCGAGTAGGAGGCGAATTCACATCCATCCTCCGCCCTCAAAGGTGGATTAGCGCATCTCCGACGAGCAGTTCCACGGCAGCAAGCCTTCGTAGTCTTCAACCGACGAAGCGTGCCGCAGCCGTTCCAGTATGGGGCGAAGCCATGAGTAGGGGCCCCTGGCCGTTGACCTTGACGGTTTCGATCAGACTGTAGATCTGCGCGCCAGCACTGTCGCCATGGGTGGTATCGCTGAATAGCCCCTTACGTCCGACGACAAACGGCTTGATCGCTCTTTTAGCGGCGTTGTTTCGATGAGTAAATAACCCGCTTCGACATAGAACTCTAGGTGGCTCCAGTTACTTGCCAGATAATGCACAGTCTTCCCGGCCCACTTTGCGGCGGAACCTGGGATTGGGTTTATCCAGCCACCTTTTCATTTGCGCCAGCATCGACAGGCCCTTTTCCTGACGACCGATGAACCGCTGTGAGTTCACGCTCAATACCATACAGCTTGTTGATCATCTCCAGCGCAATATCGGCACGTCCGGCCTTACCCTTGGGCCGCACGTTCTGAGTGTCGACGAACTTGCGCCGCGTATGGGCCATGTAGGTTAGACGCTCCACCACTGATTGCAATGCCAAGGCGTTATAACGGCGCAATCATCGGTCATGACACAACCAAGATAACCAGTGCGCATCAGATTCAGTAGCAGCGGGAAGTGGTCGCTGCGCTGGATCACCCACCGCGCCAAAGTCTGCCGCGGGATATCCATGCCATATCAACTCAGCATGCTTTCAAACCAGTGCAACGGCTAGCCATCGACATAATTGGTCGTCAGCAGCATCGCCAGCACGTTTGGACTGGCCAAGCTCTTTTCAATTAACTAGGTCCCGGTTTGTCGGGTGACCGGTAGGGTTTCACAGTCCCGGCAACCATAGACCTTTCGGATGTGTTAGATGCCCCAGATCTGCACCAGTGCCCACAAAAAAGGGCGACCTAAGTCGCCCTTTTTTTATGGTCTGACAGAACTCAGTTCTGCTTTTCCATCTGTGCACGCAGCAGGTCGCCCAGAGTGGTAGGACCAGCAGCAATGTCAGAGGTAGCTGGCTTGTCGCGCAGGCTCTGGATTGCTTCTTTCTCTTCAGCATCGTCTTTCGACTTGATGGAGAGCTGGATTACGCGGCTCTTGCGGTCAACGCTGATGATCTTGGCTTCTACTTCTTCGCCTTCTTTCAGAACGTTGCGCGCGTCTTCAACGCGGTCACGGCTGATTTCGGAGGCTTTCAGAGTCGCTTCGATATCGTCGGCCAGGGTGATGATGGCGCCTTTAGCGTCAACTTCTTTCACGATGCCCTTAACGATTGCGCCTTTATCGTTCTCTTGAACGTACTCGGAGAACGGATCGCTTTCCAGTTGCTTGATGCCCAGGGAGATGCGCTCGCGCTCTGGGTCAACCGACAGGATAACGGTGTCCAGCTCGTCGCCCTTCTTGAAGCGGCGTACGGCTTCTTCGCCCACTTCGTTCCAGGAGATGTCGGACAGGTGAACCAGACCGTCGATGCCGCCGTCCAGACCAATGAAGATACCGAAATCGGTGATCGACTTGATGGTGCCGGAGATTTTATCGCCCTTGTTGAACTGGCCAGAGAAATCTTCCCATGGGTTAGATTTGCACTGCTTGATGCCCAGGGAGATACGACGACGCTCTTCGTCGATGTCCAGAACCATGACTTCCACTTCGTCGCCGACTTGTACGACTTTCGAAGGATGGATGTTCTTGTTGGTCCAGTCCATTTCCGAAACGTGTACCAGACCTTCAACGCCTTCTTCCAGCTCAGCGAAGCAGCCGTAGTCGGTGAGGTTGGTAACACGAGCGGTGACGCGGGTGCTTTCTGGGTAACGGGCTTTGATAGCAACCCATGGATCTTCACCCAGTTGCTTGAGGCCCAGGGAAACACGATTGCGCTCGCGATCGTACTTCAGAACCTTGACATCGATCTCGTCGCCAACGTTGACGATTTCCGAAGGATGCTTGATACGCTTCCAGGCCATGTCGGTGATGTGCAGCAGGCCATCGACGCCACCCAGATCGACGAATGCGCCGTAATCGGTGAGGTTCTTGACGATACCCTTGACCTGCTGGCCTTCCTGCAGCGATTCCAGCAGAGCTTCACGCTCAGCGGAGTTCTCGGCTTCCAGGACACTGCGACGGGAAACGACAACGTTGTTGCGCTTCTGGTCCAGCTTGATGACCTTGAATTCCAGCTCTTTGCCTTCCAAGTGCGTGGTGTCGCGCACTGGACGGACGTCAACCAGGGAACCTGGCAGGAACGCACGGATGCCGTTAACGTCGACAGTGAAGCCGCCTTTAACCTTACCGTTGATAACGCCCTTGACCACTTCCTCAGCTGCGAAAGCCGCTTCCAGAACGATCCAGCATTCAGCGCGCTTGGCTTTTTCACGGGACAGCTTGGTTTCACCGAAGCCATCTTCAACCGAGTCCAGCGCAACGTGAACTTCGTCACCGACGTTGATGTTCAGTTCGCCAGCGTCGTTGTAGAACTGCTCAAGCGGGATGAGTGCTTCAGACTTCAGACCAGCGTGAACGGTTACCCAGCGAGCTTGGTAATCGATATCAACGATAACACCGGTGATGATGGAGCCTGCCTGAAGGTTCAGGGTTTTCAGGCTTTCTTCAAAGAGTTCCGCAAAGCTTTCGCTCATTTTAATTCCTGTTGATTAGGGCGAAGAATACGCCCGCCTCCACACCCCAGACGGTGTGGGTTAGTTTCATATAAAAGAAGCACCGCAGGACTATGACTGGTCCCCTGCGGAGCTTCCTGGTCACCCGGCGATATCGCGGATGGCGATTTCGCTCATGATGCGTTGCAACACCTGATCGATGGACAACTCCGTGGAATCCAGCTGTATCGCGTCAGCCGCCGGCTTGAGCGGGGCTACTGCGCGCTGGGTGTCACGCTCGTCGCGTGCACGGATCTCATCTAGCAGACTCGACAGACTAACATCCTCGCCTTTGCCCTTCAACTGCAAATATCGGCGACGAGCCCTCTCCTCTGCACTGGCGGTGAGGAAAATCTTCAGCGGGGCGTCGGGAAACACCACGGTCCCCATGTCGCGCCCATCGGCCACCAATCCGGGCGGCTCCTGGAAAGCGCGCTGGCGCTGTAGCAACGCCTCGCGCACCGCCGGCAGCGCGGCGACCTGGGAGGCCCCGGCCCCTACGCTTTCGGTACGAATGACATTGCTGACTTCGTCACCCTCCAGAATGATGCGCTGCAGCTGACCGTCGGTCGCCGCGATGAACTGCACATCCAGATGCGCAGCCAAGGCCTTGAGCAGTTCTTCGTTGGTCAGATCGACGCCATGATTGGCCGCGGCGAACGCCAGCAGACGATACAGGGCACCCGAATCGAGCAGGTTCCAGCCCAATTGTTTGGCCAGTATTCCGGCGATGGTGCCCTTGCCTGAACCGCTTGGGCCATCGATGGTGATGACCGGTGCCTTGATGTTCACGACTGTGCCTCTTGTGCTACTCGAATACCGACCTGGGCACACAGCGCCAGGAAGTTCGGGAACGACGTCGCGACGTTGGCGCAATCATGGATGCGGATCGGCGCACTGGCGCGCAAAGACGCAACACTGAAGGCCATGGCGATACGGTGATCACCGTGACCATGGACTTCGCCGCCGCCGATCTGGCCGCCGTCGATGATGATGCCGTCCGGCGTCGGCTGGCATTTCACGCCCAACGCGATCAGGCCATCAGCCATCACCTGGATACGATCCGATTCCTTGACCCGAAGCTCTTCAGCGCCGGTCAGTACGGTGCGCCCTTCGGCACAGGCCGCCGCCACGAACAGCACCGGGAATTCGTCGATGGCCAGTGGCACCAGCGCTTCGGGAATCTCGATACCTTTGAGTTTAGCTGCTCGTACGCGCAGGTCTGCAACCGGCTCGCCGCCCACTTCACGCTGGTTTTCCAGGGTGATGTCAGCGCCCATCAGGCGCAGGATGTCGATCACGCCGGTACGGGTCGGGTTGATGCCCACATGCTCGAGCACCAGCTCGGAACCTTCGGCAATCGAGGCGGCTACCAGGAAGAACGCCGAGGACGAGATATCGCCCGGCACTTCAATGTGGGTCGCGGTCAGTTTGCTGCCGGACTCGACGGAGGCCGTGGCACCGTTGACCGTGACCGGGTAGCCGAAGCCACGCAGCATGCGCTCGGTGTGGTCGCGGGTCGGGGCCGGCTCGGTGACAGTGGTCTTGCCTTCGGCATAGAGACCGGCCAACAGCAGGCAGGATTTCACCTGGGCGCTGGCCATCGGCATGGTGTAGGTCAGGCCCTTGAGCTTGTTGCCACCGCGAATGGTCATTGGCGGACGACCTTCGGCCGCCGTCTCGATCACCGCACCCATTTCCCGCAGGGGGTTGGCCACGCGATTCATCGGCCGCTTGGACAGCGAAGCGTCACCGGTCAGGGTGCTGTCGAAATCCTGGGCGGCCAGCAGGCCGGACAGCAGGCGCATCGACGTGCCGGAGTTGCCCAGGTAGATCGGGCCCGGGGCAGGCTTGAGGCCGTGCAGACCGACACCATGGATGGTCACGCGACCGTGATGCGGGCCTTCGATGACCACGCCCATGTCGCGGAACGCTTGCAGCGTCGCCAGGGCGTCTTCACCTTCGAGAAAGCCTTCCACTTCAGTCACGCCTTCGGCCAGGGAGCCGAGCATGATCGAACGGTGGGAAATCGATTTATCGCCCGGTACACGAATACGCCCACTCAGGGAGCCACCAGGTTGTGCCAGGAAAATCAGATCGTTGGAGTTCATAGCGTCCACATAGGCCCGACGGGCCAGGATTTTACTGAAATGCTCGCGGGCCACCCTGGCGCGTGTGAAAACGCCCAGCAATTGGTGCCCGTCCCCTGCATCGACCGCGTCGCGCAAGGCGTCGAGGTCGCTGCGAAATGTATCGAGTGTACGCAGGACAGCTTCGCGGTTGGCGAGGAAGATGTCGTGCCACATGACCGGGTCGCTACCGGCGATTCTCGTGAAATCGCGGAAACCGCCGGCAGCGTAACGGAAGATCTCAAGATTTTCATTGCGTTTGGCCAATGAATCCACCAGACCGAACGCCAACAGGTGCGGCAAATGGCTGGTGGCGGCCAATACTTCATCGTGGCGCTCGACCTGCATGTGCTCGACGTCCGCACCCAGCTCGCGCCACAGGCGATCCACCACCGCCAGTGCAGCCGGATCGGTCTGCTCCAGTGGCGTCAATATCACTTTGTGGCGACGAAACAGTTCGGCGTTGGAGGCTTCCACCCCGCTCTGCTCGGAACCGGCAATCGGATGACCAGGCACAAAGCGCGCCGGCATCCCGCCGAAGGCTTCGGTGGCCGCCCGCACGACATTGCCCTTGGCACTGCCGACGTCCGTGAGAATCGCCTGCCCCAGGTCCATCGTCGCCAGGCGTGCCAGCAGCTTCTCCATGGCCAGGATCGGCACGGCCAACTGGATCACGTCCGCTCCCTGGCAAGCAATCGCCAGGTCATCCTCACAGCGACCCACCACCCCCAGCTCCACCGCCAGCTTGCGCGACTGCGGGTCCAGATCGACACCCACCACTTCACGACACAGACCGCTTTCGCGCAGGCCTTTGGCGAACGAGCCGCCGATCAACCCCAGACCGACCACCACCAGGCGACCGATCATAGGTGCAGCAGGTTGCAGTGAAGTGACATCAACCACGAGCCAGAACCTTGCTCAACGCCTCGAGAAAGCGGCTGTTTTCCGCTGGCAGGCCAATGGTGACGCGCAGGTGGTTCGGCATGCCGTAGTTAGCCACCGGACGCACGATCACACCCTCGCGCAGCAAGCCCTGGAACACCGGGGCTGCGACACGGCCCAGGTCGACGCAGATGAAGTTGCCTTTGGATGGAATCCAGCTCAGGCCCAACTCACGGAACCCGGCTTCCAACTGCTGCATGCCAGCCTCGTTCAGGCGGCGACTTTCGGCCAGGTAGGCGTCGTCCCCGAGCGCAGCACAGGCAGCGGCCAGGGCAAAGCTGTTGACGTTGAACGGCTGACGCACGCGGTTGAGCACATCGGCCACCACGGCGGTGGACAAGCCATAGCCAACCCGCAAAGACGCCAGGCCATAGGCCTTGGAGAACGTGCGCGAGACCAGCAGGTTCGGGTAGGCGGCGAGAAAATCCAGGCCATCGGGCAAATCGCTGCCTTCGGCGTATTCGATGTAGGCCTCATCCAGCACCACTAGCACGTGCTCGGGCACGTCCTGCAGGAAGTCGTCCAACGCCTGGGCGTCGAACCAGGTGCCGGTCGGGTTGTTTGGGTTGGCGATGAAGACGACCCGCGTGTTGGCGTCGATGGCCGCCAGCATGGCGGGCAGGTCGTGCCCCCAATCCTTGGCCGGCACCACATGGGCGTCGGCACCGACGGCCTGGGTGGCGATCGGGTAGACCGCAAACGCATGCTCGCTGAACACCGCGTTGAGGCCCGGCGCCAGGTAGGCACGCGCCACCAGCTCGAGAATGTCATTGGAACCGTTGCCCAGGGTGACCTGGCTCAACTCCACGCCACAGCGCTCGGCCAGCAGGCTTTTGAGGGCGAAACCGTTGCCGTCGGGATAACGGGTCAGCTCGGCCAGCTCGTCACGGATCGCTTCCAGCGCCTTGGGGCTCGCCCCCAAAGGGTTTTCGTTGCTTGCCAGCTTGACGATGCTGGCCGGGTCCAGATCCAGCTCACGGGCCAATTCGTCCACCGGCTTGCCTGGAACGTAAGGCGAGAGTTGTTGCACGCCTGGCTGAGCCAGAGCGAGGAAGTTGCCACTCATTAGCTATCCGCCCTTAAAGAACTGCTTTGGGGTAGGAACCCAGCACCTTGAGTGCCACTGCTTCCTGACTGATTTTTTCCAGCACACCTTTTACCAGTGGATCGCGGTGGTGGCCGACAAAATCGATGAAAAACACGTAGGTCCATTTACCGCTGCGCGACGGACGGGTCTCGATCCGTGTCAGATCGATGCCATTGTCATGGAACGGCACCAGCAGCTCATGGAGCGCGCCGGGCTTGTTGCTCATGGAGACGATGATCGACGTCTTGTCGTCGCCGGTCGGCGGCACTTCCTGGCTGCCAATCATCAGGAATCGCGTGGAGTTGTCCGGGCGATCCTCGATTTTTTCCGCCAGGCGGGTCAGGCCGTAGAGGCCGGCCGCCATGTCGCCGGCAATCGCCGCCGAGTTCCATTCACCCTTGACCCGCTTGGCCGCCTCGGCGTTGCTGGAGACCGCCACGCGCTCGACATTCGGGTAGTGGGCGTCCAGCCACTTGCGGCACTGGGCCAGTGACTGGGCGTGGGAGTAGATCCGGCTGATACTGTCGGTCTTGGTGTTCTCCCCCACCAGCAGGTGATGGTGGATGCGCAGCTCGACTTCGCCGCAGATCACCATGTCGTGCTCAAGGAAACTGTCCAGCGTGTGGTTGACCGCGCCTTCGGTGGAGTTTTCCACCGGCACCACGCCGAAGTTCACCGCGCCCGCCGCCACTTCACGGAAGACTTCGTCGATGGCCGCCATCGGCTTGCTGATCACGGCGTGGCCGAAATGCTTCATGGCGGCCGCCTGGGTGAAGGTGCCTTCAGGACCCAGGTAAGCGACTTTCAGAGGCTGCTCGAGGGCCAGGCACGAAGACATGATCTCGCGGAACAACCGCGCCATTTCTTCGTTGCCCAGAGGCCCCTTGTTGCGCTCCATGACACGCTTGAGTACCTGCGCTTCACGCTCCGGGCGATAGAACACCGGCACTTCGCCTTCGGCCAGGGAGGCCATTTTCACCCGCGCCACTTCCTGGGCGCAGCGCGCGCGCTCGCTGATCAGCTCCAGGACCTTTTCGTCCAGGGCATCGATGCGCAGGCGCAGCGCCTTGAGTTCTTGCTCAGACATCAACCATGTTCCTTCTCGAACTCTGCCATGTAGGAAATCAACGCATTGACCGCGTTGATATCGACGGCGTTGTAGATGGAAGCGCGCATGCCGCCGACCGAACGGTGACCCTTGAGGTTCAGCAGCCCGCGCTCGTCAGCACCGGCCAGGAACGGCTTATCGAGACGATCGTCGGCCAGGCGGAACGGTACGTTCATCCACGAACGATCGGTCTTGTTGATCGGGTTGCTGTAGAGGCCGCTGGCGTCAATGAAGTCATAGAGCGTGCGCTGCTTCACTTCGTTGAGCTTGCCGATGGCCTCGACACCGCCCTGTTCTTTCAGCCACTCGAATACCAGGCCGGACAGGTACCAGGCCAGGGTCGGCGGGGTGTTGTACATCGAGCCATTGTCGGCGGCGACCTTGTAGTTGAGCATGGTCGGGCACAAGGAACGGGCGCGTCCCAGCAGGTCTTCGCGAATGATGCTGACCAGGATGCCGCTGGGACCGATGTTCTTCTGGGCGCCGGCGTAGATCATGCCGAAACGGGAGATATCCACAGGGCGCGACAGGATGTCCGAAGACATGTCAGCCACCAATGGCACGTCGCCGGTTTCCGGAATCCAGTTGAATTCCAGGCCGCCGATGGTTTCGTTCGGCGCGTAATGAACGTAGGCCGCATCCTTGGACAGGTTCCACTCGTTCTGGCCGGGAATGGCGAAATAGTCGTAGGGCTTGGCCGTGGCCGCGACATTGACGTGGCCGTAGCGCGAGGCTTCTTCGATGGCTTTCTGCGACCAGATCCCGGTGTCGATGTAGTCGGCCTTACCGCTTTCGGGCAGCAGGTTCAGCGGGATCTGCGCAAACTGCTGGCTGGCGCCGCCCTGCAGGAACAGCACCTTGTAGTTGGAGGGGATGTTCAGCAGATCACGCAAGTCCTGCTCGGCCTTGGTGGCAATGGACACGAACTCATCGCTGCGATGGCTCATTTCCATGACGGACAGGCCCTTGCCATGCCAGTCGAGAAGTTCACCTTGGGCACGCTTCAGGACCGCTTCAGGAAGCGCCGCCGGGCCGGCACAGAAGTTATAGGCTCTCTTGCTCACATCCAATCTCGCTCTGATCTGGTGGTCACATCAATCTTCAATCAACACATGACCCAAATGTGGGAGCGAGCCTGCTCGCGATAGCGATGTAACAGTCAGCATCCATGTTGAATGTCAGTCCGTCATCGCGAGCAGGCTCGCTCCCACAGTTGCGCGTCATGTGCAGTGTCGCAAATTTTCAAACGGGACAAACAACAAGGGGGCGAATCTTCATCCGCCCCCTGCATGTCCGCTTAGTCCTGCGGTTCTTCTTCGTCTGCAGCAGCGTCGAGCGGTTGGTCGCCGGTCATGTCGTCAACGTCGGTAGCAAGAGTGCCGTCGAACGCCACGCCCTCCTCGCCTTCCAGCTCCTCGCCTTCGACTTCCGATGGCTCCTGCACGCGCTCAAGCCCGACCAGCGTTTCGTCGCTGGCCAGCTTGATCAGCGTCACACCCTGGGTGTTACGACCCAGGCTCGACACTTCGGCCACCCGCGTGCGCACCAAGGTGCCCTGGTCGGAGATCAACATGATCTCCTCGCCATCGAGCACCTGGACAGCGCCGACCAGACGACCGTTACGGTCGTTGCTGACCATGGCGATCACGCCCTGGCCGCCACGCTTGTACTCAGGGAATTCGCTGATGGCCGTGCGCTTGCCATAACCACGCGCCGAAGCGGTGAGGATCTGGCTGCCTTCTTCGGGGATCAGCATGGAAATCAGCTTCTGACCTTCCGGCAGGCGCATGCCGCGCACACCGCGGGCGGTACGGCCCATGGCGCGAACGTCGGATTCCTTGAAACGGGTAACCTTGCCGCCGTCGGAGAACAGCATGACCTCACGCTCACCGTCGGTGATGGCAGCGGAAATCAGCACGTCGCCCTCGTCCAACTCCAGGGCGATCAGGCCGACACTGCGCTGACGACTGAAGGATTCCAGCGGAGTCTTCTTCACGGTGCCCTTGGCGGTGGCCATGAAGATGTAGTGACCTTCGGTGTATTCCTCCACCGGCAGCATGGTAGTGATGTACTCATCGCTATCGAGCGGCAGCAGGTTGACCAGCGGACGACCACGGGCGGCACGGGACGCTTCGGGGATTTCGTAGGTCTTGAGCCAGTACACCTTGCCCTTGCTGGAGAACAGCAACAGCGTGGTGTGGCTGTTGGCAACCAGCAGGTGAGCGATGTAGTCCTCGTCCTTGACGCCTGTGGCCGACTTGCCTTTGCCGCCGCGACGCTGGGCCTGGTAGGCGGCCAACGGCTGGGTCTTGGCGTAGCCGCCGTGGGAAATGGTCACCACGCGCTCTTCTTCCGGGATCATGTCACCCAGGGTCAGGTCCAGGCGCGCATCGAGAATCTCGGTGCGGCGCACGTCGCCGTATTCGGCGCGGATCACTTCCAATTCTTCGCGGATCACTTCCATCAGGCGCGTGGCGCTGTTGAGGATGCGGATCAGCTCGCCGATCTGGTTGAGGATTTCCTGGTATTCAGCCAGCAGCTTCTCGTGTTCCAGGCCGGTCAGGCGGTGCAGACGCAGTTCCAGGATGGCTTGCGCCTGTTCCGGGGACAGGAAGTACTTGCCGTCGCGCAGGCCGTATTGCGGGTCGAGGTTTTCCGGACGGCACGAGTCGGCGCCGGCACGCTCGACCATCGCCACTACCGCGGTGGATTCCCAAGGCGTACTGATCAGCGCTTCCTTGGCTTCCGACGGGGTTGGCGAGGCCTTGATCAGAGCGATGACCGGGTCGATGTTCGACAGGGCAACGGCCTGGCCTTCGAGGATATGACCACGCTCGCGGGCCTTGCGCAGCTCGAACACGGTGCGGCGGGTGACCACTTCGCGACGGTGACGCACGAAGGCTTCCAGCAGATCCTTGAGGTTCAGGATCCTCGGACGGCCGTCGATCAGCGCCACGATGTTGATGCCGAACACCGCTTGCAGCTGGGTCTGGGCATAGAGGTTGTTGAGGATCACCTCGGGCACTTCGCCGCGACGCAGTTCGATCACGACGCGCATGCCGTCCTTGTCGGACTCGTCCCGCAGCTCGGTGATGCCTTCAAGCTTCTTCTCTTTCACCAGCTCGGCGATCTTCTCGATCAGACGGGCCTTGTTCAGCTGGTACGGGAGTTCGGTGATGACGATCTGCTGGCGACCACCGACCTTGTCGATGTCTTCGATGGTCGAGCGGGCGCGCATGTAAATGCGGCCGCGACCGGTGCGGTAGGCTTCGATGATACCGGCGCGACCGTTGATGATCGCAGCGGTCGGGAAGTCAGGACCAGGGATGTACTGCATCAACTCATCGACCGTCAGCTCGGGATTGTCGATGAGGGCCAGGCAACCGTCGATGACTTCACCGAGGTTGTGCGGCGGGATGTTGGTCGCCATGCCCACGGCGATACCGCTGGAGCCGTTGACCAGCAGGTTCGGGATACGGGTCGGCATGACCGCCGGGATCATTTCGGTGCCGTCGTAGTTCGGCACCCAGTCCACGGTTTCCTTATGCAGGTCGGCCAGCAGTTCGTGGGCCAGCTTGGTCATGCGCACTTCGGTATATCGCATGGCCGCGGCGTTGTCGCCGTCCACGGAACCAAAGTTGCCCTGGCCGTCTACCAGCAAGTAGCGCAGGGAGAATGGCTGGGCCATCCGGACGATGGTGTCGTACACGGCGGTGTCACCGTGGGGGTGATACTTACCGATCACGTCACCGACGACACGGGCTGATTTCTTGTACGGCTTGTTGAAGTCGTTGCCCAGCTCGCTCATCGCGAACAGCACGCGCCGGTGCACGGGCTTCAAGCCATCGCGCGCATCCGGCAGCGCCCGCCCGACGATTACGCTCATTGCGTAGTCGAGGTAGGACTGTTTCAGCTCGTCTTCGATATTGACCGGGAGGATTTCTTTGGCCAGTTCGCCCATGAGAAGCCTGATTCCTTTTTCTGGTGAAACCTCGTCACATCCAGATGGGACGAACGAAGCTCGCCGCTGCAGAACAAGTGCCATGCAGCGACTTACGACAAATCAACGAGTTATGCCATGGATCTGCGCAGTAAAGGCCACCTCGTGAGGCAGCCCTGGAAACCGCCGGATGTTATCACAAGAGCCGCCACGCACCTATCCCCCTGATGCGCATGGAGCATAGTTAGTTGACCGGTGACAGGCTGATATGGGACGAGAGGGGCTTAGAGGCTTGCCGAAAGCAGATTTGAGGTTCAATTCAGGCTCATTTGCTGACTTTCAAGGCCTCATCGCGAGCGGGCTCGCTCCCACGGGGGATCTGTGTATGCCGAAGATTCCGGCCACAACACCGATCCAATGTGGGAGCGAGCCCGCTCGCGATAGGGGCCGATCCGACACTCAAAGCCTTCAGTGCAACCGCTTGCGACACATCAACTGCGCCATCTTCGCCGTATCAGGGCGCTCGACGATACCTTTCTCGGTGACAATGGCGTCGATCAGGTCCGCCGGGGTAACGTCGAACACCGGGTTGAAGGCATCCACCTCCGCCCCGACCCGCTTGCCGCCAACCTCGAGCAGTTCGCGCCCGTCGCGCTCTTCAATCGGAATGTCTTCGCCGCTGGCCAGGTTCATGTCGATGGTCGAACTCGGCGCCACCACCATGAAGCGCACGCCATGGTGCATGGCGCAGACCGCCAGTTGATAGGTGCCGATCTTGTTCGCCACGTCGCCATTGGCCGTGATGCGGTCGGCGCCGACGATGACCCAGGTCACGCCCTTGGTCTTCATGATGTGGGCGGCGGCGGAATCGGCATTGAGGGTCACCGGGATGCCTTCATTGGCCAACTCCCACGCGGTGAGGCGCGAGCCTTGCAGCCACGGACGGGTTTCGTCGGCGTAGACGCGCTCGACCATGCCTTCGATGAACGCGCCCCGGATCACGCCCAGGGCCGTGCCAAAACCGCCGGTGGCCAGGGCGCCGGTATTGCAATGGGTCAGGATGGCCTGGGCGTTGCCCTGATGCTTGCGGATCAGGTCGACACCCAACTGAGCCATGGTCAGGTTGGCTTCGCGGTCGCTTTCATGGATTGCGATGGCTTCGGCCTCAAGGGCCGCCAGCGGTTCGGCATGCTCTTTCAAGCGCCCCAGCCGGTCGCGCATCCGGTCAAGCGCCCAAAACAGGTTCACCGCCGTCGGCCGCGAGTCGGCCAGCAGGGCAAAATCAGCTTCCAGCGCCGTCTGCCAGTCCCCGCCCTCGGCCACCCGCGCCCGCGCTGCCAACACCACGCCATAGGCCGCACTGATGCCGATGGCCGGCGCGCCCCGCACCACCATCGAGCGAATGGCCTCGGCCACGCCGGCCGCCGAGGTATAGGCGATCCAGGTTTCCTCGAACGGCAAAATACGCTGATCCAACAGATAGAGGGCGCCATCACGCCAATCGATGGCCTTCACCTTCTCCGCAGCCAACAGTCGATCGCGCATCCCACACCCCGCACTCATGAACAAAAGCCGCCGATTATAGCGATCCCTCCGCGAAGACGCTCGGGTATACTTCGCCATCCTTTATACGCCATGGAACCGTTCCACGATGCCCAAGCCTGCCGTTGCGCTCGACTTATTACTGCTGCCGACCTGGTTGGTGCCTGTCGAACCCGCCGGTGTCGTGCTCAAGGATCATGGCCTGGGCATCCGCGACGGCTGCATTGTGTTCATCGGTCCAAGGGCAGAAGCCCTGAAGTGTGACTCAGCCCAGGTCCGCGAACTGCCGGGCATGCTCCTGAGCCCCGGATTGATCAACGCCCACGGCCATGCGGCGATGACCCTGTTCCGCGGGCTGGCCGACGACCTGCCCTTGATGACCTGGCTTGAACAACACATCTGGCCGGCCGAGGGCAAATGGGTCGACGAAGATTTTGTTCGCGACGGCACTGACCTGGCGATCGCCGAGCAGCTCAAGGGCGGCATCACGTGTTTCTCGGACATGTATTTCTACCCCAAGGTTGCCAGCGAGCGTGTGCACAACAGCGGTATCCGCGCACAAATCGCCATTCCGATCCTCGATTTTCCGATCCCCGGTGCCGCCAGCGCCGACGATGCCATTCGTCAGGGCATCGAATTGTTTGGCGACCTCAAGCATCATCCACGGATCAAAGTGGCATTCGGCCCCCATGCGCCCTACACCGTCGGCGACGAGAACCTGGAAAAAATCCGGGTGATCGCCGAAGAACTGGACGCGGCCATTCATATGCATGTTCACGAAACCGCCTTCGAAGTACAGCAGGCTGTGGATAACACCGGTGAGCGACCCATGGCCCGGCTTGGGCGACTGGGCCTGCTGGGGCCACGCTTTCAGGCGGTGCACATGACTCAGGTCAGCGATGAAGATCAGGCGTTGCTGGTAGAAAGCAACTGTAGCGTGATCCACTGCCCGGAATCGAACATGAAGCTGGCCAGCGGGTTCTGCCCGGTGGAGCGCTTGTGGCAGGCCGGGGTCAATGTCGCGGTCGGCACTGACGGGGCGGCGAGCAACAACGATCTGGACCTGTTGGGCGAGACGCGTACCGCCGCATTGCTGGCCAAGGCCGTCGCCAGTTCGGCCACGGCCCTGGACGCCCACCGGGCGTTGCGCATGGCCACGCTCAATGGCGCCCGGGCGCTGGGCATCGAAGCGACGGTCGGCTCGCTGGAAGTCGGCAAGGCCGCCGACCTGGTGGCCTTTGACTTGTCGGGACTGGCCCAGCAGCCGGTCTATGACCCGGTGTCGCAACTGATCTACGCCACCGGTCGCGACTGCGTGAAACATCTGTGGGTGGCCGGCAAGCCCTTGCTTGAGGACGGCCGCCTGACCCGCCTGGACGAATCGCAGCTCAGTGCCACGGCACAGGCATGGGGTCGTCGCATCAGCGGCCACAACGAATAACCAGGCCCCTTGAGCCACGGCTCGGGCCCTACGATTTTTCAAGTTTTTCGAGGATCTGCACATGAGCAACGTCGACCACGCTGAAATCGCCAAATTCGAAGCCCTGGCCCATCGCTGGTGGGACCGTGAAAGCGAATTCAAACCGCTGCACGATATCAACCCGCTGCGGGTCAACTGGATTGACGAGCGAGTCAGCCTGGCTGGCAAGAAGGTGCTCGATGTCGGCTGCGGCGGCGGCATCCTCAGCGAAGCCATGGCCCAGCGCGGAGCGACGGTGATGGGCATCGACATGGGCGAAGCACCGCTGGCGGTTGCGCAACTGCATCAACTGGAATCCGGCGTCAGCGTGGAATACCGGCAGACCACCGCCGAAGCCCTGGCCGAGGAAATGCCCGAGCAGTTCGATGTGGTCACTTGCCTGGAAATGCTTGAACACGTACCGGATCCATCATCAGTCATCCGCGCGTGCTTTCGCATGGTCAAGCCCGGTGGCCAGGTGTTCTTCTCCACCATCAACCGCAATCCGAAGGCCTACCTGTTCGCCATCATCGGCGCCGAATACATCATGAAGCTGTTGCCACGTGGCACTCACGACTTCAAGAAATTCATCCGGCCTTCGGAGCTGGGGGCCTGGAGCCGCATGGCCGGGCTGACCGTCAAGGACATCATCGGCCTGACGTACAACCCGCTGACCAAGCACTACAAGCTGGCCGCCGACGTTGATGTCAACTACATGATCCAGACCTTGCGCGAGGAGTAAGTCGATGCGTCTCAAAGCGGTTCTCTTCGACATGGACGGCACGCTGCTCGACACCGCGCCGGACTTCATCGCCATCTGCCAGGCCATGCGTGCCGACCGTGGCCTGCCACCGATGAACACGCAGCATATTCGCGACGAAATTTCCGGCGGCGCCCGGGCGATGGTCGCGGTGACCTTCTCCATGGACCCGGAGTCGCCGGGTTTCGAGGAACTGCGCCAGGAATTCCTCGACCGCTACCTCAAGGGCTGCGCGGTGCACAGCCACCTGTTTGACGGCATGGCCCAGGTGCTGGCCGACATTGAGGCCGCCAACCTGATCTGGGGGGTGGTCACCAACAAACCGGTGCGCTTTGCCGAGCCGATCATGCAGCAGCTAGGCCTGGCCGAACGCTCGAAAGTGCTGATCTGCCCCGACCATGTAAAGAACAGCAAGCCGGACCCCGAACCGCTGACTCTGGCGTGCAAGATGCTCGACCTGGATCCGGCCAGCGTATTGTTCGTGGGCGACGACCTGCGGGACATCGAGTCTGGCCGCAGCGCCGGCACCAGGACCTGCGCGGTGACCTACGGCTACATTCACCCGGACGACAACCCGAACCATTGGGGCGCGGATGTGGTGATCGATCACCCCTCGGCGCTGCGTGAAGTGCTGGATAACGCGCTGTGCAGTTGCTGAGCTGACCGTACTCACTGTTGTCGATGCTTTTGTGGCGAGGGGATTTATCCCCGCTGAGGCGCGAAGCGCCTCTCCTACAGCATCAGGCCAAGCTGCAAAAACTTGGGGCTGCTTCGCAGCCCAGCGGGGATAAATCCCCTCGCCACAGATCAATCCCTTCGCCACACGTGCGCATCACCACGCATTTGTTCTGTTTCGTGAGGTTTTTTTATGTTTGAGTATTCCGCCCGCCCCGACCTGCTCAATGGCCGGGTCATCCTGGTCACCGGCGCTGGTCGCGGCATCGGCGCCGCAGCCGCCAAGGCCTATGCCGCCCACGGCGCTACGGTATTGCTGCTGGGCAAGACCGAAGCCAACCTGACCCAGGTCTACGATGAAATCGAAGCGACCGGGCATCCACAGCCGGTGGTAATCCCGTTCAACCTCGAAACCGCCCTGCCCCATCAGTACGATGAACTGGCGGCGATGATTGAAACCGAATTCGGCCATCTGGACGGCCTGCTGCACAACGCCTCGATCATCGGCCCGCGTACGCCGCTGGAGCAGTTGTCCGGCGAGAACTTCATGCGGGTGATGCAGGTGAACGTCAACGCCATGTTCATGCTCACCAGCACCTTGCTGCCGCTGCTCAAGCTGTCCAAGGACGCGTCCGTGGTGTTCACCTCCAGCAGCGTCGGGCGTAAGGGACGGGCTTACTGGGGGGCTTATGGTGTCTCCAAGTTTGCCACCGAGGGGCTGATGCAAACCCTGGCCGACGAAGTCGAGACCGTCGCACCCATGCGCGCCAACAGCATCAACCCCGGCGCCACCCGCACCAGCATGCGCGCCCAGGCCTATCCGGGGGAAAACCCGCTCAACAACCCTACGCCTGAAGAAATCATGCCGGTCTACCTGTACCTCATGGGGCCGGATAGCACAGGCGTCAACGGTCAGGCGTTCAACGCCCAATAATTGTTCACCTTCGCGTCGCGTCGGTTTACCGTCGCGACGTCCCTGCGCCCGATACGTAGCCAGGCGAACCGCCAAGTCCATGTCGCCCCATGCCGACGACGCGCTCGCCGTTTGTAGTCAATACATTGATTTACAATCGGTTTTTATTCTACTGAACCGAATGGCACGACTTTCGCTCTAAAGATCCTCAAACACGCCATGTTCGGCGGGTAATGGATGTTGAGATGAGACTTATGCCTGCCAGGTAAAGCGGACTAAACTCAAATCAGATGTCCTACGGGACTGAAGGACCAGTACGACGCGCCGCCCAAAGCCGCCTCACCCAACCTGTCAGGACAGATTTGCTTAGGGGCTCACGCCATATGAAAACGCCAACCCAGATCAACGCGATTGATTTCGACAGCGCCAAACTGCAGCGCCTGGGCTTTGGCCAGCCGTCACCGCTGGTGGCACGCTCTGTCAATCTTTCGCAGTTGCGTCAGCAGCTGAGCCAGCAATTGCAGACCAGCCTGGAGCCGCAACGGATCCTGGGGCTGTTTTTTCGTGAGGTTCAGCGGCTGGTGCCGCTGGACGCGCTGATCTACCGCCACAGCCCCAGCGATCTGCGCCTGGAGCTGGGGCAACGCGGGCATCACACCCTCACCTACAACCTCAGCCATGAAAGCGAGTACTTGGGCGAGCTGGTGTTTCGCCGCAATCAACGCTTCACCGAGACCGAACAAGCCGACCTTGAGTCTGTGTTGTCGACGCTGCTGTTTCCGTTGCGCAATGCTCTGCTCTACCGCGCCGCGACCCAAAGCGCCCTGCGTGACCCACTGACCGGCACCGGCAACCGCATCGCCATGGACCAGACGCTGATCCGTGAAATTGATATGGCCAAGCGTCATTTGCAACCGCTGTCACTGTTGATGCTGGACATCGATCATTTCAAGCGCGTCAACGACAGTCATGGGCACGGTATCGGCGATGAGGTGTTGAAGGGCGTAGCCGAGGCCATCAAGAATCAGCTGCGCAATGTGGACATGGTGTTCAGGTTCGGCGGCGAAGAATTCCTGATTCTGCTCTCGAACACCAGCCGGGACGCCGCGGCCTTGGTCGGAGAACGACTGCGTCATGCCGCCCAGGCGCAGGATTATTTTGCCGCAGGTACGCGGATCGAACTGACGGTGAGCCTGGGTTGCGCGACGTTGCTGCCGGGTGAGTCAGTCGAAAGCCTGCTGCGCAGGGCCGACAACGCGTTGTACGTGGCCAAGCGCGAGGGCCGCAACCGGCTGGCGATGGCGGGTTGAAAACCAGCAATGACAGATTCTGTGAACACCGTCGAAAAATGTGGGAGCGAGCCTGCTCGCGATGGCGATCAGGCAATCAACCTCCCCGTTGACTGTCCTGACCCCTTCGCGAGCACGCTCGCTCCCACCTGGGTTGGCTATCGGGTATCAGCTCCCGGCCAACGCCAGGCGCTCACGGGTCGATGAGGTTTTCCCCACCGATTCCGATTGCTCCAGTTGCATGCAGCGCTCCAGGAAGAGGTACATGTAGTCGTAGCTCTTGCAGACAGCCTGGCGCAGTTCGATCTGCAAGGCCTTGCTGGGGTTCATGCCCGCCAGGGTGCAGATGATTTCCAGGGCTTCCCAGGGATGGGCATCATCGTACTGGGCGTGCATCTTCAGCCACTTCATGGCTCGCTTGCGGTCTTCCTCGGCGAAAGCCGCCGCGTAGATACCACTGGAACACACCAGTGCCGACCACTCCCCGGTTGCCCCCTCGATGGCATAGTTGGTCGCGGCGATGGCCACGATCAGCGAGTCAGAAGAACTCGTATGCCAGCACCAGTGGCTCAGCGCATGGAGTTCGGGTGGCACTTGCTGCGCTTGCAGATCTTCCAGGGTCACGCCATGGGCGGCGCTCCAGTTGACCCAGTAATCGGCATGGTTGAGTTCGACACGAATGTTGCGCATCAGCCAGCGACGCGCCATGTCCTCGCCGGGATGGCGGGCAAAGCGTGTCTTGGTGAGGTTCTGTGCCATGTATAAGGCGAACTGTTCAACGACCGGCCAACCACCAATAAGGTAGTGGCGCATGGTCTTGGCACTGAGCTTGTTATCGCGCATGCGTTGATACAGCTCGTGTTCGACAACCCGGCGCTTGCTCTCGCTGCAATCGGTAATGAGCTGTTGTGCCCATTTCGGATAGCTTGTGGCGTCCATGAGCGGGCCTGTTCGGTTGAATGTGTCGATCACTGTCGGGCTCCTTTTGATTGTGATTTTTTCCGGATCAACAAGAGGTTCAGCGGAACGTGCCGGGGGCCTTGAATAACAGCGGCTGCGGCCGGGCCGGCCTGCATTGCAACGTATCACAGGTAAACAACTGCGGGCGTTCAATCACATACCCTTGAGCGTAGTCCACCCCAATCTCCAGCAACGCCTGCTCGATCTGGGTAGTTTCAACAAACTCGGCAATCGTGCGCTTACCCATGACGTGGCCGATGTGATTGATCACCTCGACCATTGCACGGTTAATCGGGTCGTCCAGCATATCCTTTACGAAACTCCCGTCGATCTTCAGGAAGTCTACAGGTAAATGTTTCAGGTAAGCGAATGAAGACATTCCGGCACAAAAGTCATCGAGCGAAAAGTAACAACCCAAGCTCTTGAGTTCATTGATAAAGCGGATGGCGCTGCCCAAATTCGAAATAGCACTGGTCTCGGTTATTTCAAAACAAATCATTTCTGGTGGAATCGAGTAGGCCGCGAACTGTTTACGCAGGAAATCAAGGAATGCCTGATCTCCGATAGTTGTGCCTGACAGATTAATCGCACACATGGCCATCGGTCCCTGTCGCGAATCGTTCAGGCACTGGCGGATGATCTTGAAGACGTTTTCCACCACCCAGCGATCCAGGGAAGTCATCAAGCCATAGCGTTCTGCTGCGGGAATGAAACTGTCCGGCAGAATCATCCTTCCGGCTTCATCATGCAGGCGCAACAGGATCTCGATATGCCCGCCGCCATGGTCGCCCGGACCCAGCGCGGCGATTTCCTGGGCATAAAGACAGAAGCGATTCTCCTCCAGGGCCATGTGCAAGCGCTGGACCCAAGCCATCTCGCCAAAGCGCAGGGACAGCTCCGAGTCGTCGGCGTGATAGACCTGGACGCGGTTGCGGCCCTTTTCCTTGGCCATGTAACAGGCCATATCGGCGGCACGCAGGGACGCCTCCAGCGTCGTCGGGCTTTGAGCGATATGCACCAGACCGATGCTCACGGTGGTCACGAATGGCCGGCCCTTCCAGACAAAATGCAGGTTCTGTACGGTCTGGCGCAGCCCTTCGGCGATCTTTTCCGCGGCCTCCGGCGAGCAGTTCTCCAGCAAGATACCGAACTCATCGCCCCCCAGTCGGGCCAGGGTGTCGTTTTCCCGCAGCCCCGATTGCAACAGTGCGCATATATGCCGCAACAGTTCGTCACCCGCCGCATGACCACAGGTGTCATTGACCAGCTTGAATTGGTCCAGGTCGAGGAACATCAATGCATGGCGCCCCACCTGGCGCGTCAGATTGTGCAGGGCTTGCTCAAGGCGATATTCAAATTCCCGGCGATTGGCCAGGCCGGTCAGCGCATCATGGGTGGCTTGCCACGACAGGTTGGCGATGTATTGGCGTTCCTGGGTCATGTCGTGCAACACCAGCACCGCTCCGCTGACCTTGCCGGCATGGCGGATCGGCGCGCCTACGAGCGTGACGGACACAGTGCTGCCATCCAGGCGCTGGATCAGTTTGGAATGCTCGCTGCCGCCACCGAGCCGGCCGCTGAGAATATGTTCGATCAGGGTCAGGCCTTCACTCTGGGCGTTGTCATCGAGCAAATTGAACAGGGCGGCCAGAGGCAGTCCCGTGGCGTGCTCGGCCTTCCAGTGAGTCATCGCTTCGGCGGCGGGATTCATGTAGGCAATTGCCCCTTCCACATCGGTGGTGATCACGCCATCGCCAATGGACTGCAAGGTGATCTGCGCCCGCTCCTTTTCCAGTTGCAGGGCATTGGCGAAGACCTGCCGCTGGGCCAGCAGTTTATGCGTGCGCAACAGCGCCAGCACGATCAACCCCAGTGCGGTGGCGAAGTTGGTCACCAGCAACAGGCGCAGGATGAAGCGCGACCCCTCCCCCAGCGCATCGCTGAAAGCTTTGGCTGCCGGGGTGACGGAATCGTTGATGGCAAAGATTTTCGCCTTCCAGCCGCGAATATCTGCCTCAGAAGCCTGACCTGCGGTAATCCGGCTGTGCATCTGGCGGGCGACGTCATCCAGTTCAATCAGGTAGCCGTCGCCCACCGTCCAGAGATCGATAGCCTCTTCCAGGTAACTGAAGTGTCGAAAATTCAGGTAGAGCCAGATCAGACTGGACACGTCGTCCGGGTGGTTGCCGCCCTTGAGGATTCCCGCCCGTGCAGCCTCCAGATCCGGCGGCTGACGGTCCAAGGCCACCCGCAGCTCATGCCCGCCCTCAGGTACGGCGATGGCCCGCTGGTACTTTTGAAAGATTGTTTCGTCGCGACTGTCGGCATAAAGATTGAGGTAGTAAATGGCGTCTTTCTGACCCTTGGACCAAAGGCTTTCTCCCGCCACGTAGCCGCGCACCGCAGACAACACGTAAAGACTGACACCCCCCAACAATGCCTGAAACAGGACGACGGCGATAAAAGGCCAGACGATGCCCAACAACCGGGGGGTTCCGAGAGTCCGCGCTTGAGTCATGAGATCCCTTGCATAGGCGTAGGCGATCAGCATTCAGACCGCTCATTCCCGCAAGACTAGGAGGCGTAGCAGCTCCCCGCAAGAGGCCGGACACTATTTGACACCCCATGCCCCTGGATGCCTGAGACAACAGCGGTGATAAAGCCCTGGTAATTGCCAAACGCCGTTACAACTTTCCTGCACCCCATACATATCTACCACCCCGGGTTTGCCTGGACTGTTTTGATACGGAACTTCTCTAGACCTTGCACTTTATCGAGGCGCGTAGAGAAACGTTCGTTAATCACCAGGAAACCTCCATATGCAATCTACCGCCGCCTCCGGCCTTTCAACGAGTCTGAGCCCGACACCCTCTTATGCCGAGAAACATCAGGGTTTGCTGGGCGATTACGAGGCCATGCTATCGCTCGTTCGAAACCATCAGATACCGCTGCAGACGTTGGCCGACAGCCTGGTCAAGCCCAGGCTTTGTTCACCCATGGCGTTGGAAAATGAAACCGGACAACGAGCACTGCACACGCTCATCCAGGATAAAAACTATCAGGCGCTGTGCAAAACGCTGAGCGCCCCTCATTACCACTTGATAGTCACTTTAAAAGACGGCAAAGCCCTCTACGAGACACTGTCAAGGAACAGAGAAACCACCATTCAGATTCCACTGAACAACGCCCCCTCTTGGAACGGGCTGCGTGCAAAGATTGAAAAAACTGCTCGACTATTAGGCGGGCAAATTCGTTTCGACGGCCAAGTAACATTTGCACGAATGACCTGGTTTTACGGTATTACCCCATGCAATCGGCAAAACACCGAGCAACGCAACGCCACGATGAATGCGCTGGAAGAGAAACGCGCTCACCACACGCTGGGGCTTGGACATGGAATAAACATCGACGCCCTGAGCCCCCACACTGAGAACCTGATCACTGACACAGTGCGTCAATTCCTGCCTACGCCGCACACCCCATTGCTGGCCTACCTGGGCGCTTCGGATATCGACACATTGACGACGACGCAAATCCGGGCGAAGCCTTCGGCGTATCTGGAGGCTATTCTGCAATCGACGAACGCCCGGAAACTGGCAACCAGGTTATTGCAAGTGCTGGGCTGGTTTGGCGGCAGACCCGGTGAGGACACGGCTGCAGGGATATGCACCAAGCTGCTCGCCCACGCCATTCGTCTTTGGCTTGAAAACGAGCAAAACGAGAGCCCGGACAGTATCGCCGGTTACCCGTGGCAACGTTCGTCCAACTGGGGGAAAAGCTATGGGCAGATTCGGGCCGAGTTCGAGGCGCATCTGCTGTCTTCAAAACGCGCCGCGTCAGTGAACGAATCCATTCTGCTCGCGCGTCTTTATCAATCCTTGTTCCCGCCGCACTTCCAGATTCACGATATACCGTCGCAACTGCCTTACCGAAGCTCCACCGTCTGGGTAAATTTTGCTCATGGTGTGGGTCTTGCTGACGCGATCGACCCGACGTTGCTGCAAAGACTGAGTTTCCAGCAACTGGTCGACTTCCCTGGCCAATACGCCAGTGAAGCCACGGCTGATGACCTGAAACTGGTCACCCTGACCAGATTGAAACCCATGCTGGAATGGGCCGTGACAAACGGCCTGGTTGCCCATAAGGCCGACGGGCACTACACCCTGCAGGACATACAGACTGCTGCAGAAAAGCTCGACTTCACCATCGATAGCATGACCCGGGCGGTCAACTGGCTGGATAGCCGCCCCCCCGAGAGGCTGAACATCGCCAGGCTTAAAATGGCGAAGCTCTTCGCAGACGGCCGGTTCGTGACGGATGGCAGGAAGCTGGTGAAGGAGGCCAGCACTTACGCCGCCCCCGTGACTCGGCTCAGCGGCCCCCTCGCAAGACTCGCCCCCCAAACCTACACATTCGTGGATGTGTATGCAGCCGGCCAACTCACTGAGCATAAATGGTTCGTCACCCGGCCCGATGGAAAAGTCATCACCGATGTCTGGTTCAAGATCGACCACGATACGACCCTACAGACTAACTTTGCCGGGCCCGGCTTTAGCGCTATTGCCCAGCAGGACAGGAAGCTCCCCGATATCGAGCAAACGTTCAAAACCCATTTCGACATCTACCTCAGCTTCATCAGAAGTTCCTATCGCACGTTGATCACCCACCTGCTCGCATCCCTACCCCTGGCTGATCGCCAAGCCCTGGAGTACGGCGTGACAAAGGTCTACACCCTCAGAAAAGAAACCACGGGCATTGAAGCAAACAATGAATCCGAAGATAAGACGCTGCCCCTGCGCGCGCGTAATGGCTTCATTCTGGAAACGACGAGCCAGCGCAAAACCTCGTACTACGAACTGCTCCCGCGGGCTGGGGTGATCCGCCCACGACCGGATATTCAGCCACACCATATTGGCGCAGAGCGCAAAATCGAAAAGTGGAGAATCAGCCGCGGCTCGGCAGTGAGTGTGGATGTTCTTCGCCATAAAACCCTTCCGTTCGATTGGGATGCCCACGTAAAAGGCACCCTCCCCGGCGCTCACAAAGAATGCCAAGCCATCCTGGACCCACTTGGCGGCACGTTCGGCGAATCGAACAATAGCGACGCCAACCACACTCTACCGCGGACATTGGAGTCGAAAGTCACCCTGGACCTGGCCCGGTACATTTGCGAGAAGCTGCTTTTCGTTGACGAAAAACAGCTCTACGACAGTTGTTATGGCGAAACCGAATTCGACCGTCAAAAGGCCAGGCGTGAAAAAAACCTGGAAATCCTCAAAATGTTTGTGCCCTTCTGGGGCAGTATCGAAGACTTGGCTTCGGGGGACCGTGATCGCCTGGTGAGTGGAGCCTTTGGCCTGTTCACAGATTTTGTTGCATTCGCCCGACCCATGGGCAAGTTTGCGTCAGGCTCGCTGAAGTTGGTCAGCGCCGCGGGCAAGTTGAGCATTGGCAAAGCACTGCCCGCCTTTGCAACGCTGACAGGTAGTTTGCTCAACGCCACCCTGAACCCGCTCGACGGCATTGCGTCCTTGCTACGGGCAGGCAGCCAGAGCGTGTACAGGTTCAGTAAAAAGGGCTATCTGAGTCTCAAGACGTTGTCCGGGCGCGCCGGCCAATACGATTTCGTCCAAGGCATGGCCCAAGCCACGGACCCGGGCCGCTGGCGTCCACTGACAATGAATGACCAGTTGAGCACTGTGCGCGGAGTTGACGATGTTCCTGTGCGCAACACCACAGCCACAGGCAGCGCCGATTACCGTTTGATTGACCCTTTATCGTCCAGGCCTTACGGCCCTGGGCTGGGTGCTGACGTGTCACCGGGCCGCTCCCACTTCAACACACGGGCGCAAACCGACACCGAGACCCTCGTTGAGTTACCGGAAAATGCCCGGGTACTAGAAGTGCTTGAAGCCGATGGCAGCCGCCTCTTCTATGTGGATGGCGTGCCCTATCGTTTGAAGGCCGGAACCCTGCGTCGCATCAGCCACCCGGATGACAGTCCACCCTTCAGGAAACTGGCGTGCCGTGTTCGTCGTGCGCCGGATGAGGTGTGCAAAACCAGGTATGTAGTGCAAGACAAACCTGCCGAGCGCCCACCCGCCGGAGAATTCAGCACTGAGTTAAGCTGGGCGCCCTGGTTTGGTGACGCAACGTTCTATCCCTCCACGCCCAAGCATCCCAACGATCGCGCCCTGCTCGCCTTCGAAGGGAAAATCTATGAACTCAAGGACGGCAAGCTCAACACCTACAAAGGCAAACCGCAATGGATCGGTCTCTCCAGCAGAGTCCCCATCCCCAGAGAAACCATTACGGCGACCCTGGAATTTCAAACCGGTCTGTACGGTGGCATCAAAGTAACCGGTTCGGCAGAAAAAATTGACGATATCCATCAAACCGGCGCGCTCATCATTCCCTCGATCGATGAGCAGTTCACGTACATATTCACCCGCTTGAACACGGATGATTATTACATGACCAGATTGCTCTCCACTGAGAGTGTCGAGTCTGCTCTGAGCCTGAAAAGGCTTGGCCCAAGCGACCTGACGCCCGGCTCTTTGGGAGAAGAGCTGCAACGGGTTTATATCGGTTCGTTGAACGCCAACAACGCCGCGCGAATCTACGGCAGAGACCAGGTCGAACGGGCACTGGACAAGATCGATGAAATTTCGATACCCATTGGCGCACCGAGCCATCCACCCTCCAATATGAAGTGGTTGAAAGTCAGTACCTACCCCGCCGAGGCGGTGTTATTCGATCGTCGCACCAGAATGATTGTCTCTGATTTGCCTAACGGAGCAGCCGTGTGGCAACCCACCACGCAAGCGCCCGAAGCCATACAAAAATCAACCGCAAGCATCTTCAACGCGCTTTTTACATCGCCGGCCATTGCCGGCCCGTCTCAATCCACCACCCGAGCGGTGACCATCAATGACGCCATGCGAGAACTGCAAAAAACCCTTCCGACTAAAAATCAAAAGAACATAGCTTTTGCCCACGTCATCACGGCATCCGGAAACAACGAAATATATGTCAGTGTTTCCGGAATCGAGGACTACACCCGGCACCTGCCGCTGTTCAAATCCCACAGTGGCTATACGCAAGTCAACGTCAAAGAGGCCACTTACTTCAATGTTGATGGCATCAGGAACGCGATTGACCCTGCCTCCCTCACTCTGAGCGCCGATGGAAAATTGCTCGCTATCCCCCATCTGATGGATGCTCCGGGCACCTCGGACAGGCTCAGTCGAGTGACCTCTGCGGACAGCGAAAGCAAACTGATTGCCTACATCAGCGAAAAGTATCCAAACCCTGAAGACATCAAGTCGATCACGCTTGCCACCACCCTGCCTCCTTGCGAATCCTGCGCGATTGTCATGAAGGAGTTCGGTCATGAGCGCGGAGCCGCTGCGTTGAACGTCATCTGGGGACAGCGCCGTAAGCGTCCGGCAACTGAAATGAGCTCTTCAACCGAATCCGATTGATCCCTGGCGATCAATGCTGCTGCAGATGCCCGTAGAGCTTGGCGTATAAACCACCGTCAGCAATCAGTTGCTGATGGTCGCCATCCTCGGCGATTTGTCCGCCGTCGAACACCAGCACGCGGTCGGCCTGCTTCACGGCCGACAACCGGTGCGCGATGATCAAGGTGGTCCGGTTGCTCAAGAACCGCGCCAGCGCCTGATGCAGGTTGTACTCGGTGGCGGCGTCCAGCGCCGACGTCGCCTCGTCGAGGATCACCACCTTGGGCTCGGCCAGCACCATCCGGGCAATGGCCAGGCGCTGGCGCTGGCCGCCGGACAGACGCACGCCGGAACGGCCGACGATGCTGTCCAGACCGTTGGGCAAACTTATGATCGTCTGGTGCAGTTGGGCGATTTCCAGTGCCTGCCAGCAGGCCTCATCCGTGCGCTCGCGGCCCATGGTCAGGTTGGCCCGTACCGTGTCGTTGAACAGCGCGGGATGCTGCAGGACCACGGCAACATTGTCGCGCACGGTTTCCAGGCCGATTTCCTGCTGAGTCGAACCACCGAAACGGATAGTCCCGGCCAGCGGCGTGTACAGCCCCAACAGCAACTGGACCAAGGTACTTTTGCCACCCCCGCTGGCCCCGACAATCGCGACTTTCTCACCGGGGGCAATCGACAGGTTCATCTGGTTCAGCACCAGTTCGTCGCCGTAGCCGAAACTCAGCCCCTGAACTTCGATACCCACGGTGGCACGCCCCTGGAACGGGTTAACACTGCCGGTGTATTGCGGTTCGTCGGCACGGGCCAACAACTCGTTGATCCGCGACAATGCGCCCCCGGCGGCATAAAACGCGTACTGCAGATTGAGCAGTTGCTCCACCGGTCCGATCATGAACCACAGGTAGCTGAACACCGCCAGCATCTGGCCGATGGAGAGGTCGGAGAACAGTACGGTGAGCATCGCCGCTGCGCGGAAAATATCGATACCAAACTGAAACAGCAAACCGCTGGCGCGGTTCGAGGCATCGGTTTTCCACTGTGAACTCACTGCGTAATCACGGACCTCCCTGGCCCGTGTCCCCAATCGACCCAGGAAATAACCCTGGCGGTTACCGGCACGCACCTCCTGGATGGCATCCAGGGTTTCGGTCAGGGCCTGGGTGAAGCGCGAGGTGCTGTCATTCTCCAGCTTCTTGAGGTGCTTGACCCGTTTGCCCAACTGGACCGTGGCGTAGATCACTAACGGGTTGAACAACAGGATCAGCAGCGCCAGTTGCCAGTGCATCCACACCAGAATGCCGGCAGTGCCCACCAGTGTCAGCATCGCCACCAGGAAACGACTGAGGGTTTCGCCGACGAATTTGTCCAGGGTGTCCAGGTCGGTGACCAGGTGTGTGGTCACGGTACCGCTGCCCAGGCTTTCGTACTCGCCCAGGGAAATACGTTTGAGCCGTTCGATCAATCGGACGCGAATGCGATAGACGATGTCCTTGGCCAGCCTGGCGAACAATCGCGCCTGCAGCACGTTGAACAGCAAAGCGCCGCATCGCAGGACCAGGGTCACCACCAGCATCAGGCCAATATAACCGGCCGCGCTTTGCCAGCCGCTGGGCAACGCATGGTTCATGACCTTCAATGCCGCGTCGCCCTGGCCCAGCAGCACTTCGTCCACTAAAAGCGGCAGTAGCAGCGGGATCGGTACGCTGCACAGCGTCGCCAGCACGGCCACGCCGTTGGCGATCCACAGGGCTTTCTTGTGTTTAAGGGCCAGACGGCGGATTTCTGCCCAGCTCAAGCGGTCGACGCGCTGCCCAGGGGATGCGTCATCCGCCCGGTCAGGCACAGGCCGCGCGCTCCAGCCAGCGGCCCAACAGCGGAGACAACTGGCTCAGGGGCTGGTAGCCGTTGGTAAGCAAGGCCAATTGACCGTCACGCTCGGCCAGCAGCGTAGGAAAACCCGCGATGCCAAGATCCTGCACCCAGGTGAAATCCGCAGCAGTGGCCGCATGTTGCTCGGCGCGGTCAAAGGCTGCGGCGAACTCGATGCGTGGCAGTCCAGCCTGTTCGGCCAGTTCCACCAGGACGCTGGCGTGGGTCACATCACGACCCTCGACATAAAACGCCTGCTGGATCAGCTTCAACAGCTTCCAGGCCAGGTCCGGCGCCAGGCCACGGGCCGTCACCAGTGCCCGGCAGGCCGGTTCGGTGTCATAGACAAAACCGTCCGGCAGCGCCCCTTCAAGCTTGAACGTCTGGCCGGTGGCCTGGGTGACGGCCTGCCAATGCTCGAGGATGTAGCGTCGGGTGGTCGGCTCCAGGGCCGAACCGCTGCCGGTGCGCAAACCGCCCACCACCAGGTGCAGTTCTACCCCGGCGGCCTGCGCCTGCTCGACCAGTGCCTCGGCAACCGGCGCAAAACCCCAGCACCAGGAACACATCGGGTCCATCACATAGAGCAGGCGTGGCGCCATGGTTCAAGCCTCGGAAGGTGATTGCTTATAGTTGTAGCCGATCGGATGCGGCATGTTGCGGGCCTTGGCCAGTTCGATCTGCTTTTGCCGGTCGATGGCGCTGCGCCGGGTCTTCTCGCTCAGCTTGTCCCAGCAATGCGGGCAACTGATGCCTGGCACGTAGTGCTCCGAAGCGCGGTCTTCTACGCTCACCGGTGTACGACAGGCATGGCATTGATCGTAGTCGCCTTCGCTAAGGTCATGGCGGACGGTCACGCGGTTATCGAACACGAAGCAGTCGCCGCGCCATTTGGTTTCTTCCTGAGGCACCTCTTCGAGGTACTTCAGGATGCCGCCCTTGAGGTGATAGACCTCGTCGAAACCCTGGCCGAGCATGTAGCTGGAAGCTTTTTCGCAGCGAATGCCACCGGTGCAGAACATCGCGACTTTCTTGTGCCTGGCCGGGTCGAAGTTGGCTTTGATGTACTCGGGGAACTCGCGAAAGCTGGTGGTCTTGGGGTCGATCGCGCCTTCAAAGGTGCCGATGGACACTTCGTAGTCGTTGCGCGTGTCGATCAGCAAGACTTCCGGATCGCTGATCAGTGCGTTCCAGTCCTGCGGTTCGACATAAGTGCCAACCTGTTTGTTGGGATCCACGCCTTCGACGCCGAGGGTGACGATTTCCTTCTTGAGCTTGACCTTGGTGCGATAGAACGGCTGCTCATCGCAGTACGACTCCTTGTGGTCGATGTCGATCATGCGCGGGTCGTTCTTGAGCCAGGCCAGCAATCCGTCGATGCCTTCGCGAGTGCCGGAAACGGTGCCGTTGATGCCTTCTTCGGCGATCAGCAGCGTGCCTTTGATGCCGTTGTCGAGCATGGCCTTGAGCAATGGCTCACGCAGCTCGACGTAATCTTCAAGGGTGACGAACTTATACAGTGCCGCCACGACAATGGATGGTGTCATGGGTATTTCTCCAGGTGGCTACCCTCGCAAAGGGTGAACCGGATGCGAAAAAAAAACGCGCCCCGTGAGGCGCGTTGCGGATTCTAACAAAAAACAGAGGGGTTGCAGGAGTGCAGCGACAACAGCCACAACAGCAGCCATTCTCTGCAGATCAGTGCTTGCTGCCACCGGCACAAGTCGGCGAAGCCGGGGCTGTATCGATCTGCGCCCATTCCTCGGGGGTATAGGTGTGCAGCGCCAACGCATGGAACTCACCCATCAGCTCGCCCAGCGTGCCGTAGACCTTCTGATGACGCTTGACGCGATTGAGCCCCTCGAACTGGTGGCTGACCACCACGGCCTTGAAGTGGGTCTGTAACCCACGGCTGTGCATGTGGCTTTCATCCAGCACTTGCAGGTGCTCGGGCTGCAACAGCCCGAGCGTCGATTCGATGCGTTGTTGCATGCTCATACCGGGCTCCGCTTACGGCTTTTTCTTGGCAGGGGCGGCTTTGGGCTCAAGCTCGGCGGTCATGTCTGCCAGCAGCTTGTTGACCACCGGCACCGCGCTTTCCAGCTTGGCTTGGGTCAACTGGGCCGATTGCTGGGTCAGCTGGGGCATTTTTTCCAGGACTTTCTTGCCCAGAGGCGAACGGTAGAAGGACACCAGTTCCTTGAGCTCCGGCTCGCTGAAGTTGGAGGTGTAAAGCTTGACCATGTCCGGCTTGAGCTTCTTCCAGCCGATGGCCTGATCCAGCGCGGCGTTGGCCTTGGCCTGGTAGGTTTCGAGGGTGGCTTTTTTCGACTCGGGAGCCTTGGTCTGTTCAAAGCGCTGGGCAAACATCTGCTGCACTTGCATGTACACCGGGGTACCCAGTTTGTCGGCGTGCGCCAGGGTCAGGAACTCTTCGGCACTGGCGTTGTGGCTGGCGGTATCGGCAAAAACAGGACTGCTGGCACACACCAGAGCAACTGCGGTACAGATGGCACGAAGACGGGTCATCGAGTTTCCTTTTCTACAGGCGAGGTAAAACCCCAAGGGCGATCATTCTGCGCCTAATAAACACCGAGCCTCAACCCCATTGCTCTACGCGTCCGATTGACGGGCCGAAACGATCGAAAAATGATTGAGGGAACCCGTGTCGCCCTTCAGGGCCTAAACTGCGCATTCAGACCTACAGGAGTTTGACCCGATGAGCCGTATCGAAACCGACAGCCTTGGCCAGGTTGAAGTCCCGGATGAAGCCTACTGGGGCGCCCAGACGCAGCGCTCCATGATCAACTTTGCCATTGGCAACGAACGCATGCCGCTGTCGGTGCTGCACGCCCTGGCGCTGATCAAGAAAGCCGCCGCGCGGGTCAATGACCGCAATGGCGACTTGCCTGCCGACATCGCGCGCCTGATCGAACAGGCCGCCGACGAAGTCCTGGCCGGCCAGCATGACGACCAATTCCCCCTGGTGGTCTGGCAGACCGGCAGCGGAACCCAAAGCAACATGAACGTCAACGAAGTGATCGCCGGGCGCGCCAACGAGCTGGCGGGCAATCCCCGCGGCGGCAAGAGCCCGGTGCACCCGAACGATCACGTCAACCGCTCCCAGAGCTCCAACGACTGCTTCCCCACCGCCATGCACATCGCCGCCATCCAGGCGGTCCATCAGCAATTGCTGCCGGCGATCGCCGAGTTGTCCGGCGCACTGGCGGAACTGGCGGCGCGCCACATGAAACTGGTCAAGACCGGCCGCACCCACATGATGGACGCCACGCCGATCACCTTCGGCCAAGAACTGTCAGCCTTCATCGCTCAACTCGATTACGCCGAACGGGCGATCCGTGCGGCACTGCCGGCGGTTTGCGAACTTGCCCAGGGCGGCACGGCAGTGGGCACCGGACTCAACTCGCCCCACGGCTTCGGCGAGGCGATCGCCGCTGAACTGGCGGCGCTGTCCGGTCTGCCCTTCGTCACCGCGCCAAACAAGTTCGCGGCGTTGGCCGGCCATGAGCCCCTGACCACGTTGTCCGGCGCGCTGAAAACCCTGGCCGTGACCCTGATGAAGATTGCCAATGACCTGCGCCTGCTGGGCTCCGGGCCACGGGCCGGGTTCGCCGAAGTGAAGTTGCCAGCCAATGAACCGGGCAGCTCCATCATGCCCGGCAAGGTCAACCCGACCCAGTGCGAGGCCTTGTCGATGCTGGCCTGCCAGGTCATGGGCAACGACGTGACCATCGGTTTCGCCGCCAGCCAGGGTCATTTGCAATTGAACGTGTTCAAGCCGGTGATCATTCACAACCTGTTGCAGTCGATCCGTCTGCTGGCCGATGGCTGCAGCAATTTCCAGCAGCACTGCATCGCCGGGCTCGAACCGGATGCCGAGCAGATGGCGGCGCATCTGGAACGTGGCTTGATGCTGGTCACCGCCCTGAACACACACATCGGCTATGACAAATCCGCCGAAATCGCCAAGAAAGCCTACGGCGAAGGGCTGACCCTGCGCGAAGCGGCCTTGCAGTTGGGGTATCTGACCGACGAAGAGTTCGATGCCTGGGTGCGGCCGGAGAATATGCTGGAGGCCGGAAGCCAGGGCTGAGATGTGTGCTTGGTTGGACGCAAAGCGTGCGCTCAACACAACCCACCTGTGGGAGCGAGCCTGCTCGCGATGAGGCCGGTCGGCTCGACATCATTATCGACGACCAGACCGCTATCGCGCGCAGGCTCGCTCCCACAAAAAAGCGGTTCTTCTTGCAGTCGCGGTCTATCGCCCGACAGCCAGTCGCTCACGCCGGGCCCTGAGCCCGGCAATCAGCGACGGCCCCAGGGCAACCAATGCCGATCCCAACACCACCAGCACCGCCCCGCCATACCCCAACAGATTGATCTGCTCGGCATGCACGTAGTCAGGCCACCACCAAGCTGCCAACGCCACCGCGGCGAAGGTCACCAACGGCGTGATCGCCAGGGTTGCGCTGACCCGCGACGCTTCCCAGTGAGCCAGGGCCTCGGCAAAGGCGCCGTAGGCAATCAGGGTATTGAGGCAGCAAGCAAGCAGTAGCCAGCCTTGCAGCGGACTCAGTTGCAGCGCCTCCAGCGGATGTACCCAGGGCGTGAGCAGCAGCGCGCAGAACAGGTAGATCACCATCATCACCTGCAACGAATTCCACACCGTCAGCAGTTGCTTCTGGCCCAGGGCATAGAAGGTCCAGACCGTCGACGCCAGCAACACCATCAAGACCCCGGCGGTGTAGTCGCTCAGGGACGTCAGCAGCTCGCCGAGGCGCTGGTTGAAAAACAGCGTGAAGCCGATCAACAACACCAGCAGGCCGATGCCCTGCCCCACGCTGAAACGCTCCTTGAACACAAACAGGCTGGCCACCAGCAACATGATCGGCCCCATCTGCACCACCAGTTGCGCGGTGCCGGGGCTCAAGCGATTGAGGCCCATCAGGTACAGCACGTAGTTGCCGACCAGCCCCAACACCGCCATCGCCACCAGCCAGCCACCCCGGGGGCCCAACACCTTGCGACTGGGCAAACGGCCAGTGGCCGTCAGGTAGATGAACAGCAAGCCACCGGACACCAGCAAGCGAAACCAGGTCACGGTGACCGGATCCATCACCTGCAGCACTTGCTTGAGCTTGATCGGCAGGATGCCCCACAGCAGGGCGGTCAGCAGGGCAAGGAACAGGCCGTAGACCCAGCGACCGGACGATATGTGCATGCAATCCTCGCAGCTCAAGACAAAGAGTCCCCATTCTAGGCGCGGATCGCTTCAGGACACAGGGACAGTTAGGCCGTGGACGTCCATGGGACTGTACGGGTCGTTGCCGTCGATCGCCTGGCCAGGCGCAAACCAAGGACTGCGCATAAGCTCAAATGACATTGCCCCCGCTGCCTTTGGAGACCGCCATGTTTGGCAAACGCGCCCAGGATCCCGCCCCTACGACGATTTTTCGCAGCGACCGGATCTGCCGGGTAAACGGCGAGTTTTATTTCAATACCCGAGAAGGCACGCAGGAAGGCCCGTTCGCCAGCCGCGAGGCGGCAGAACGGGAGATAAAAGCGTATATCGCGCGGATGCAGCAACTGACCCAGGTTGCCAGCTAGCGCAGCTGACGCAGCCCCCCCTTGTGGCGAGGGGATTTATCCCCGCTGGGCTGCAAAGCAGCCCCAAAGCAAACCACTCTGTCAGCCTGATATACCTCGGTTGTAGATTTTAGGGTTGCTGCGCAACCCAGCGGGGATAAATCCCCTCGCCACAAATAATCATCTCGCTAACTGTCAGCGCCCGGTTATCTCACCGCCTCAAACAACCCCGTCGCCCCCATCCCGCCGCCCACGCACATCGTCACGATGCCGTAGCGCAGGCTGCGCCGTTGCAGCTCGCGCACCAGATGGCCGACCTGGCGCGAACCGGTCATGCCGAACGGGTGGCCAATGGAAATCGAACCGCCGTTGACGTTGTACTTCTCGTTATCGATTTCCAGCCGGTTACGACTGTAGAGACACTGGGATGCGAAGGCTTCGTTGAGTTCCCACAAGTCGATATCATCGATATGCAAGCCCTTGGCCTTGAGCAGTTTGGGCACCGAAAACACCGGACCGATACCCATTTCGTCCGGCGCGCAACCGGCCACGGTAAAGCCACGGAAAAACGCCTTGGGCTTGAGCCCCAGGGCCAGGGCTTTTTCCAGGCTCATCACCAGGGTCATCGAAGCCCCGTCGGACAACTGTGACGAGTTGCCTGCCGTCACCGAGCCGTCTTCGGCGAACACCGGCTTCAAGCCCGCCAGACTTTCATAGGTGGTGTCGGGGCGGTTGCAATCGTCGCGATCAACCACGCCGTCGAGAATCTGCACCGCACCGGTGTTCTTGTCCTCGACCTTGTACTTGACCGCCATCGGCACGATCTCGTCGTCGAACAGCCCGGCCGCCTGGGCCTGGGCAGTGCGCTGCTGGCTCTGCAAAGCGTAGCGGTCCTGTTCTTCACGGCTGACCTGATAACGGCGGGCGACGATCTCGGCGGTCTGGCCCATGGGGAAATAAATCCCCGGCACTTGCTCCTTGAGCAGCGGGTTGATCAGGTGATCGGTATTGACGCTTTTCATTGTCAGGCTGATGGATTCCACGCCACCGGCAACAATGATCTCGCTGCAACCGGAGGCGATCTGGTTGGCGGCGATGGCGATGGCTTGCAGGCCCGAGGAGCAGAAGCGGTTGAGGGTCATGCCGGCGGTGCCGATGCCCAATTGCGAGAGCACCGCCACGTTCCGACCGATGTTATAGCCCTGGGCGCCCTCGTTCGAACCGGCGCCGACGATGCAGTCCTCGACGCTGGCCGGATCGATCCCGTTGCGCGCCAACAATGCATCGACACAATGGGCCGCCATGTCGTCCGGACGGGTCATGTTGAACTTGCCGCGAAAAGACTTGGCCAGGCCGGTCCGCACGCTGTCGACGATCACCACTTCACGCATGGCTGTACCTCAATTGTTATTGTCGGTTAGGAGTCAATTGAGCATAGATCCACTGCATAACCGACCGCGACGATCATTCACCCCGCGTATGCGTTCCCATCGCCCACTATTTGCCCTTGCTCGCCTTGCGAGCCTGCTTTGCTGAGCGCTCGAAGGCCTCCTCCAACGCTTCATTAAGCGTGCGCAACACCTTGACCCGCGCCCAGCGCTTGTCGTTGGCCTCCACCAGGGTCCAAGGAGAAATCTCGGTGCTGGTGCGGTCGACCATGTCGCACACCGCTGCCCGGTAGGCATCCCATTTGTCACGGTTGCGCCAGTCGTCCTCGGTGATCTTGAAGCGCTTGAAAGGAATTTCCTCGCGTTCCTGGAAGCGCTCCAGTTGAGTCTCCTTGTCGATGGCCAGCCAGAACTTGACGACCACGACTCCGGCGTCGGCAATCTGCTCCTCGAAATCGTTGATCTCGCCGTAAGCCCGCAGCCAGTCGGCCTTGCTGCAAAAACCTTCGACCCGCTCCACCAGCACCCGGCCGTACCAGGAGCGATCGAACACGGTGAACTTGCCCCGCGCCGGGATATGCCGCCAGAACCGCCACATGTAGGGATGGGCGCGCTCTTCCTCGGTGGGTGCGGCAATCGGTACGATGCTGTACTGGCGCGGGTCGAGTGCTGCCGCGACCCTCCGGATCGCCCCCCCCTTGCCCGCCGCATCGTTGCCTTCAAACACGGCCACCAGGGCATGGCGGCGCATGCGTTTATCGCGCAACAGGCCGGAAAAACGCGCCTGCTCGGCGATCAGTTGCTCTTCGTAATCGGCCTTGTCCAGACGCAGGGTCATGTCCAGGCTGTCCAGCAGCGTGACCTGGTCGTCCAGCGGCGGCAGTGGCGCCACATTGACCTTTTCCGCTTTGATCCTCGAGCGGTGCAAGGCTTGGCGCATCCCGTCAAGCAGGATCCGTCCGACCGTAAGGCTTCGATAATAACTGTCCATGCCTTCGATCACATGCCACGGGGCGTAGTCTCGACTGGTGCGGCGCAGGACCCGCTCACCGTATTTGACGAACTTGTCGTAGGTCTGGGACTGCTGCCAGTCCAGCGGGCTGATGCGCCAGCTGTGCAGCGGGTCGTCCTTGAGCCCCTTGAGCCGGGCTTTCATCTGTTTCTTGGACAGGTGAAACCAGAACTTGAAGATCAGTGCGCCTTCATCGCAGAGCATTTTCTCCAACCGTTCAGCGCCATTGATGGCCTGGTCGAGCCGTGGATCCTTGATCTGGCCATGAACGCGCCCCTGCAGCATCTGGCTGTACCAGTTGCCAAAAAAAATCCCCATGCGTCCCTTGGCCGGCAGCATCCGCCAATAACGCCAGGCCGGTGGCCGCGCCAGCTCCTCGTCGGTCTGCTGGTCGAAGGTACGCACTTCGATCAGCCGCGGGTCCATCCACTCATTGAGCAATTTCACCGTTTCGCCCTTGCCGGCGCCTTCGATGCCGTTGATCAGCACGATGACCGGAAAACGGCTCTGCTGGTGTAGCTCGTACTGGGCTTCGAGCAACGCTTCACGCAGTGCCGGGACTTCGGCGTCATAGGTGTCTTTATCGACGGCGTGACCGATTTCAGCGGATTCGAACATGGACAGCTCCTTCCAGGGAATGGGGCAAGACTAGCGGATTGGACGCGGGCCGGTGCAGCAGATTCCATCCAGACGAACGCTGTATTGCGATGGGTCAAGCAAGCCCATACCGATCGGCTAGAATGGCCTCCCAGTTTTGACCGAGCCTGCCATGACACCCGTACAGCACCACGCCCAACTCGACTGGGACGATCAGGGTCGCCCGCGCTCGCGGGTGTTCGACGATGTGTATTTTTCCGATCAGTCGGGCCTGGAAGAAACCCGCTATGTGTTCCTTGAACAGAACAACCTGACCGAGCGTTTTGCCGCGCTGCCGGACGACGGGCGGCTGGTGATCGGCGAGACCGGGTTTGGCACCGGGCTGAATTTTCTCTGCGCCTGGCAGTTGTTCGAGCAGTGCGCACCGGCCGGGGCGCGGCTGCATTTTGTCAGTGTCGAGAAATTCCCCTTGAGCCCCCCCGACCTGCGCCGGGCGCTGGATTTGTGGCCGCAACTCAAGCTTCAGGCGGATCAATTGCTTGCGCAGTACGTCGCCATCCATCAGGGCTTCCAGCGCCTGACGCTGGGAGACGGCCGGGTGACCCTGACCTTGTTGATCGGCGACGCCCTGGAGCAATTGCCACAGCTGGATGCGCAAATCGATGCCTGGTTCCTGGACGGTTTCGCGCCGGCGAAAAATCCCGAGATGTGGACCGCCGAGCTGTTTGCCGAACTGGCGCGCTTGGCTGCCCCCGGCGCGACCCTCAGCACCTTCACCAGCACCGGCTGGGTGCGACGGTTGTTGAACGCGGCAGGCTTCAAGATGAAGCGTACGCCGGGCATTGGCCATAAATGGGAAATCCTTCGCGGGGTGTTTCTCGGCTGGCCGCAGCTGGCACCCGCACCGCCCCCGGTAAAACCCTGGTACGCCCGCCCCACGGCGCACAGCGGCGAGCGTCGAGCCCTGGTGATCGGTGGCGGCCTGGCCGGTTGCGCCAGCGCGTCCAGCCTCGCGGCCCGTGGCTGGCAGGTGACGCTGCTGGAACGGCATGCCGGGTTGGCCGAAGAGGCGTCCGGTAACCCGCAGGGCGTGTTGTATCTCAAGCTTTCGGCCCATGGCACGGCGCTGTCGCAGATGATCCTCAGCGGTTTCGGTTACACCCGGCGCCAGCTCGAACATCTGCAGCGAGGTGTGGACTGGGACGGCTGCGGTGTCTTGCAACTGGCGTTCAGCGCCAAGGAAGCCGAGCGCCAGACGCAATTGGCCGAGGCCTTTGCCGAAGATTTGCTGCACGTCCTGGATCAGTCCCAGGCCGAGGCGCAGTCCGGTATCGGCCTGGCCTGTGGCGGTCTGTTTTACCCGCAAGGCGGTTGGGTGCATCCGCCCGCGCTGTGCCGCTGGCAGGCATCCGCCCCCAAGATTGAGGTGCAAAACCACCATGAAGTCCTCGAGCTGCGCCGCATCGACGGTCAGTGGCAGGCCTGGGACGGTGAACGTTGCCTGGCCAGCGCGCCGGTAGTGGTCCTCGCCAGCGCCGCCGAGATCAAACGCTTCGATGCGGCCGCCGACTTGCCCCTCAAGCGCATTCGCGGGCAAATCACCCGCCTGTCGCAAACCGCCCACAGCCAGGCACTGCGCACGGTGGTCTGCGCCGAAGGCTACGTGGCTCCGGCACGGTTGGGCGAGCACACCCTGGGGGCCAGTTTCGATTTCAAGAACGACGACCTGACCCCTACCGCCGCCGAGCACGCCGGCAACCTGCAGATGCTGGAGCAAATCTCCGCTGATCTGGTGGAACGCCTGGACGCCAGCACCCTGGACCCGGCACACCTCCAGGGCCGCGCGGCGTTCCGTTGCACCAGTCCGGACTATCTGCCGATTGTCGGCCCCTTGGCCGAGAGTCAGGCCTTCACCCAGGCATACTCGGCGCTGAGCAAGGACGCCCGCCAAGTGCCGGACTGCCCATGCCCCTGGCTCGATGGCTTGTACATCAACAGCGGCCACGGCTCCCGGGGCCTGATCACCGCGCCATTGTCGGGCGAGTTGATTGCCGCCTGGCTGGACAACGAACCTTTGCCTCTGCCCCGAAGCGTGGCCGAGGCCTGCCATCCGAACCGGTTTGCGTTGCGGGCGCTGGTTCGGGGCAAGGCCTGATGCAGATTGCCGGTATGCCACAAAAACCTGTGGGAGCGAGCCTGCTCGCGATTGCGCCAGATCATCTGGCATCCAAGTGACTGGCACACCGCGATCGCGAGCAGGCTCGCTCCCACAGGCTGATGTTTTGCCGTGGTTTTTCAGTCGCCCGAGCGTCCCTACTTCAGCTGCTTATAACGCATTGATCTAAAACTCACACCAATCCCACCGGTCAGTTTCAAAGTACCCGCCATTTTGGCGTATGGTGTTTGACCCTCCCCAACGGAAAAACCGGTAAGGACTTATGTGCGGATTAGCTGGAGAGTTACGTTTCGATCAACAACCTGCGGACCTTGCGGCCGTAGAGCGAATCACCCATCACCTGGCTCCTCGCGGCCCCGACGCGTGGGGTTTCCACAGTCAGGGCCCCATTGCCCTGGGCCATCGGCGCCTGAAAATCATGGACTTGTCCGACGGTTCGGCCCAGCCGATGATCGACAATCAACTGGGCCTGTCCCTGGCCTTCAACGGCGCGATCTACAACTACCCTGAATTGCGCGCCGAGCTGGAAGGCCTGGGCTACGCCTTCTATTCCGGTGGCGACACCGAAGTACTGCTCAAGGGCTACCACGCCTGGGGCGAAGCACTGTTGCCCAAGCTCAACGGCATGTTCGCCTTCGCCATCTGGGAACGCGACGCCAAGCGGCTGTTCATCGCCCGCGACCGCCTCGGTGTCAAACCGCTGTACCTGTCGCGCACCGGCCAGCGCCTGCGCTTTGCCTCGGCGTTGCCGGCGCTGCTCAAGGGCGGCGACATCAGCCCGATGCTCGACCCGGTGGCGCTGAACCATTACCTGAACTTCCATGCCGTGGTCCCGGCGCCCCGCACCCTGCTGGCCGGCGTCGAAAAGCTGCCGCCTGCCACCTGGATGCGGGTCGAAGCCGACGGCACCACCGAGCAGAAAACCTGGTGGACCCTGCCCTACGGTCCACGGGCCGACGAACAGCACCTGAATCTGCAAGACTGGATCGACCGCGTGCTCGACAGCACCCGTGAAGCGGTCGCCATTCGTCAGCGTGCCGCCGTGGATGTCGGCGTGCTGCTTTCCGGCGGCGTGGACTCCAGCATGCTGGTGGGCCTGCTGCGGGAGGTCGGTGTGGAAAACCTTTCCACATTCTCCATCGGCTTCCAGGATGCCGGTGGCGAGCGCGGTGACGAGTTCCAGTATTCGGACCTGATCGCCAAGCACTACGGCACTCATCACCACCAGTTACGCATCGACGAAAAAGAAATCATCGAGCAACTGCCGGCGGCGTTTCGGGCCATGAGCGAGCCGATGGTCAGTCACGACTGCATCGCCTTCTACCTGCTGTCGCGGGAAGTGTCCAAGCATTGCAAAGTGGTGCAAAGCGGCCAGGGCGCCGATGAACTGTTCGCCGGTTACCACTGGTATCCACAAGTGGACGGCGCCAGTGACCCATACGCGGCCTATCGCGCCGCATTCTTTGATCGCAGCTACGAAGAATATGCCGCTACCGTGCAGCCCAAATGGCTGACGGCCAATGACGCGGCCGGTGATTTCGTCAAGGAACACTTCGCCCAACCGGGCGCCGACGCAGCGGTGGACAAGGCCCTGCGTCTGGACAGCACGGTGATGTTGGTGGACGACCCGGTCAAGCGCGTCGACAACATGACCATGGCCTGGGGCCTGGAAGCGCGCACGCCATTCCTGGATTACCGACTGGTGGAACTCTCGGCACGGGTCCCGGCGAAATTCAAGCTGCCCGACGGCGGCAAACAGGTCCTGAAGGAAGCCGCTCGACGGGTGATCCCTGGCGAGGTCATCGACCGTAAAAAAGGCTATTTCCCTGTACCCGGTCTCAAGCATCTGGAAGGCAACACTTTGGCCTGGGTCCGCGAACTGCTGCTGGATCCGAGCCAGGATCGCGGCCTGTTCAACCCGGCGATGCTTGATCGACTGCTGACCGACCCCAACGGCCAGCTCACTCCGTTGCGCGGCTCAAGGCTGTGGCAACTGGCGGCGCTGAACCTGTGGCTCAGCGAGCAAGGAATCTGATCGATGAAACCCCACAATCAACGCCTGCTGCGGGGCCAGGCGCCCTCCTACGAACGCCTGCAGGCGCGACTGGCCGAAGACGGCAGCGAACTGGGCGCCGACCCGATCGCGGTGCACTGCGGCTGGGGCCGATTGCTGATCGGCCACACCTTCCCGGACCCGGCAAGCCTGGCCCAAGAGCTGCTCAATGAGCAATCGGGTGAGCGCGACATTGCCTTGTACGTCGCCGCCCCCCAGCAAATACTCGGGCTGGAGCCGGCGCAGCTGTTTCTCGACCCATCCGACACCTTGCGCCTGTGGTTCAGCGACTATCGCCAGGCCACCCGGGTATTTCGCGGTTTCCGGATACGCCGGGCCCAGAGCGACGCCGACTGGCAGGCGATCAACCTGCTGTATCAGGCCCGGGGCATGTTGCCCATCGATCCGCAACGACTCACACCGCGCCATGAAGGCGGGCCGGTCTACTGGCTGGCCGAAGATGATGACACCGGCGCGGTGATCGGCAGCGTCATGGGCCTGAATCACCAGAAAGCCTTCAACGACCCGGAAAACGGCAGCAGCCTCTGGTGCCTGGCCGTGGATCCGCAGTGTTCGCGGCCCGGTGTCGGTGAGGTCCTGGTGCGCCACCTCATCGAGCACTTCATGAGCCGGGGCCTGAGTTACCTGGACCTTTCGGTGCTGCACGACAATCGCCTGGCAAAAAGTCTCTACGCCAAGCTCGGGTTCCGTAATCTTTCGACGTTCGCCATCAAACGCAAGAACTGCATCAATCAGCCGTTGTTCCTGGGGCCGGGCCCCGAGGCGCAGTTCAATCCTTATGCGCGCATCATTGTCGAAGAGGCTCACCGCCGGGGCATCGAAGTCCAGGTGGACGACGCCGAAGGTGGATTGTTTACCCTGGTCCACGGCAGCCGCCGGATCAGGTGCCGTGAATCCCTCAGCGACCTGACCAGCGCTATCAGCATGACCCTGTGCCAGAACAAAAGCCTGACCCACAAGGTGCTGAAAAACGCCGGCTTGAACTTGCCGGCCCAACAGTTGGCTGGCAACGCCGATGACAACCTGGCCTTTCTCGATGAGCATGAACGGGTAGTGGTCAAGCCACTGGACGGTGAACAGGGCCAGGGTGTCGCGGTGGATCTACGCACGATTGAAGAGGTGCAGAGCGCGATTGAAACGGCCCGCCAGTTTGACAGCCGGGTGCTGCTGGAGAGCTTCCACGAGGGCCTGGACCTGCGCGTACTGGTGATTGGCTTTGAAGTGGTGGCAGCGGCGATCCGGCGGCCGGCGGAGGTGATCGGCGACGGTCGGCACACCATCGGCGCGCTGATCGAAGCCCAAAGCCGCCGCCGACAAGCGGCCACGGGAGGTGAAAGCAAGATTCCCATGGACGCCGAGACCCAACGCACATTGAGCGCGGCAGGTTATGACTACGACAGTGTGCTGCCCGCCGGCAAACACCTGTTCGTACGGCGTACGGCGAACCTTCATACGGGCGGCGTGCTGGAAGATGTCACGGGCATCCTCCATCCGACCCTGACTGAAGCTGCGATACGCGCCGCGCGGGCCTTGGATATTCCCATGGTTGGCCTCGACCTGTTAGTGCCGGCGGCCGATCAGCCCGAATACGTGTTCATTGAAGCCAACGAACGCGCCGGCCTGGCCAACCACGAACCGCAACCCACTGCCGAACGCTTTGTGGATTTATTGTTTCCCCATAGTCAGGCGGTGGCCCAATAGAGGTGTAGTGCCTGGGCGGGCCTCATCGCGCGCAGGCTCGCTCCCACCCGGTGGTATGCACCGCCGCAGAAACCTTGTGGGAGCGAACCTGTTCGCGATGGCGGCTTGAAGGACACCAACATTTCATAGGTCAGACACATTCCCTTCCTCATCGAAACCATCGATGCGCTCAACTCATCAGGAGTTTCCATGATCAGCAAAATTCCCGAACCGGATCTCGAATACCTGCAAAAAGTCCTGCTGGAAATGCTCGCCATTCCCAGCCCCACCGGCTTCACCGACACCATCGTGCGCTATGTCGCTGAGCGGCTCGAAGAGTTGGGTATCGAGTTTGAAATGACCCGGCGCGGCACGATCCGCGCCACCCTCAAGGGCCGCAAGAGCAGCCCCGATCGGGCCGTGTCGGCTCACCTGGACACCATCGGCGCCTCGGTGCGCGCCATCAAGGACAACGGGCGCCTGACCCTGGCTCCGGTGGGTTGCTGGTCCAGCCGCTTTGCCGAGGGCAGTCGCGTCAGCCTGTTTACGGACACGGGGGTGATCCGAGGCAGCGTACTGCCGCTGATGGCGTCCGGGCATGCATTCAACACCGCCGTGGACGAAATGCCCATCAGTTGGGATCACGTCGAACTGCGCCTGGACGCCTACTGCACCACCCGCGCCGATTGCGAAACACTGGGGGTGGGCATTGGCGACTATGTGGCGTTCGATCCTTTGCCGGAGTTCACCGAGAGTGGCCATATCAGTGCTCGGCACCTGGACGATAAAGCCGGGGTCGCGGCGCTGCTGGCGGCGCTCAAGGCGATTGTCGACAGTGGCGAAGAACTGCTGATCGACTGCCACCCGCTGTTCACGATTACCGAAGAAACCGGCAGCGGCGCGGCGGCTGCACTGCCTTGGGATGTCAGCGAGTTCGTCGGCATCGACATCGCGCCGGTCGCACCGGGCCAGCACTCGAGCGAACACGCAGTGAGCGTGGCGATGCAGGATTCCGGGGGACCCTATGACTATCACCTGTCACGGCACTTGCTGAAGCTGGCCAGGGAAAACGAACTGCCGGCGCGCCGCGACCTGTTCCGTTATTACTTCAGCGATGCCCATTCCGCCGTCACCGCCGGCCACGATATCCGCACCGCCCTGCTGGCCTTCGGCTGCGACGCCACCCATGGCTACGAACGCACCCACATCGACAGCCTGGCCGCCCTGAGCCGTCTGCTGGGCGCCTACATCCTCAGCCCACCGGTATTCGCCAGCGACGCCCAACCGGCCCAGGGTTCGCTGGACCGCTTCAGCCATCAACTCGAACACGATGCGCAGATGGAAAGCGATACCCGGGTGCCGTCGGTGGATAGTTTGATTGGGCAGCGGTCGGATAACTGAGCACAGTTCCAGAATCTCAGTGCCCGTCATGACGCCATCGCGAGCAGGCTCGCTCCCACAAGGAGACCTTCGTTGAGCATAAAGTTCGTGCCCGACGCAGGCCCACTGTGGGAGCGAGCCTGCTCGCGATAGCGCCGCAGCAGACACCGCAATCCCCAAGCCAGGCTAGCCGCAAAAGCCCTTTGGTCGTAGCATCGCGACATTGTCTAGCCGAGGTACCCCATGCTGATCCCTTACGACCAACTCGAAGTCGACACGCTCACTCGCCTGATCGAAGATTTCGTGACCCGCGACGGCACCGACAATGGCGATGACACGCCGCTGGAGACCCGCGTATTGCGGGTCCGGCAAGCCTTGACCAAAGGCCAGGCGATGATCGTCTTCGACCCGGAAAGCGAACAGTGCCAGTTGATGCTCAAGCACGACGTGCCCAAGCATCTATTCGACTGAGCAGACCTTGCGACTGGCCAGGGCCCTTTTTTTCTGAATCTTTTCGTATATCTCGGAGCGATGAACGTCGATGTGCCGTGGCGCTTCCACGCCAAAACGAACAGTGGTGCCGTTGACCGAGAGCACTCGGACGGAAATATCATCACCGATGGAAATCAGTTCACCCACAGCGCGGCTAAGTACGAGCATGGTTCTTGTCCTTAAGAATATCTGGAACTTGACCATGCCCGCCCCGCCTGAGGTTCTCAAGACACCTTCAAGAATTCAGTAACGCCCTACAAGCAACACTCTGGCAACTGAAGGAAACGTCCTGCAAAACCCTGTCAGCTAGCGGACTTATTCAAGAGGCGGAAATCCGCGGACCGAACAGAATCACACTCGCCCCCAACACGCAGAGCGCCACCCCCACCCAGTCGGAAGTCAGCGGCCGCGCTCGCTCCACCACGGCCAGCCAGCCGATCGAGGCGATGATATAGATACCGCCATAAGCGGCGTAGGCACGACCGGCGTAGGTCGCTTCGATGCGGGTCAGCAACAGGGCGAACAGCGTAAGACTCAACAGGGCCGGCACAATCCACCAGGCGCTCTTGCCCTGGCGTAGCCACATCCAGAACGCGTAACAGCCGGCGATTTCAAACAGCGCGGCGAGAAAGAACCAAAAATAGTTGAGCATGTGAGCGTCCATCAGGAGGGCCGAATGCGGCCATCCTGAGGACGCCGGACACTCAGGTCAACTCGGGTTCTGTCGAGCCTTGGCGCGCATCTTGTCGGCCATGACGGTCATTTCGTCGTACAGCAATTGCGGATTCTTCTGCTTGATGGCCCAGGCCATGCGCCCTTGCTCGTGGGGCAGGATCATGAACTGGCCCTGGGCGACCTGTTCATAGATGTAATCGGCAATCTCGGCAGCGCTGATCGGCGAGCTTTCCAGCAGCTTGCCAACCTGGGCTTTCATTGCCGGCGTCGGGCCGCGGAAGGAGTCCAGCAGGTTGGTCTGGAAAAACGACGGGCACACCACATGCACACCGATTTCCTGCTGTGCCAGCTCGATCAACAGGCTTTCCGACAGCGCCACCACACCAGCCTTGGCCACGTTGTAGTTGCTCATGGCCGGGCCTTGCATCAGGGCGGCCATGGAGGCGATGTTGATGATCTTGCCGTGGCTTTTTTCCAGCAACGGCAAGAACGCCTTGCAACCCTTGACCACGCCCATCAGGTTGATTGCGATCTGCCAGTCCCAATCCTCCAAGGACAGTTCACTGAAGAACCCACCCGAGGCCACACCGGCATTGTTGACGATGATGTCGATGCCACCGAGCTTCTCTTCGCAGGCCTGGGCAAACGCCGTCAGTTGGCTGTAGTCGCGCACGTCGCAGCGCTGGACAAAACCGTCGCCGCCAGCGTCACGCACCAACCTGAGGGTTTCCTGAAGGCCCGGCTCACTGACATCCGACAAGGCCAGGCGCCAGCCTTCGCGGGCCCAGCGCAGCGCGATTTCGCGACCCAGGCCAGAACCGGCACCGGTAATCATCATGCGATTTTGCATAGGAAACAGCCTTGTTGTTCCGGGAGAGATGCGCCGAGTGTAGCGAAGGACCCCGCCGCACCCACGCTCCATCAGAGTGCTGAATGGCGAGGGCAAACCTTAATAGGTTTTGAGGGGAACAACCCAGTGGAACCGCCTGCGGGAGCAAAGCTTGCTCACGATCGGCGCGACGCAGTTCTGGAAGATGGTGTCGTTTGCAGCGCGAGCCCGCTTTGCTCCCGAAGACGGGTTCTTTCACGCCTCAAAAAGACTTTGAATTTTTTACAGGACGTTACGGTCGTACTTATTAAGCCGCCCGGATTTAACGCATGCGTGCTGGTAGTTGAAAGTTGCATCACTCCAGAACTGACCAATAAGGAAATCAACAATGGGCACAATACTCATCATTATCCTGATCCTCCTGCTGATCGGTGGCCTGCCGGTCTTCCCGCACTCTAGAAGTTGGGGTTACGGTCCGTCCGGAATCATCGGTGTCGTACTGGTAGTGCTGTTGATCCTGCTATTACTGGGCAAGATATGAACCACTAAGTGACAAAAAAAAGAGGCCCGTTAAGGCCTCTTTTTTATGGGCGGAACTTCTCAGTCTGGAACACCCCGTGTCACGCCGGCGGTGTTATCCAGCAGGCTCTTGGTGGCGGTTTGCAGAAACGCCTCCAGCTTGAGTTTCATTTCGAGAGCCTGCGGCGCGTCGGAGATGACATCCGCGCGTGGCTGGGCACCCAGTTGGTAGCGGTACAGCTTCGGCGCCATTTCCTTTTCCCTTGGCAGTACCAGAATCTTGTCGTCGCGGATGATCGCCGTGGTCTGATCACTGCCCGACGGTTTGATCACGCCAAATCCGCTGTCGCCTGGCGGCAGGTTCAACAGATCGCGGCCCCAGCACTGGTTACGCACTTGCCCGCCGATCCGGCCCATGATGGTCGGGACGATATCGACCTGTGTGCCCACGGTGTGGTTGCGCTGGCCGAACTTTTCCTGGATACCCGGGCCGATCAACAGCATCGGTACGTTGAAACGGCCCAAGTCCATTTCGGTAATCTGGCGCTCGTTACCAAAGCCGTGGTCTCCGACGATGACAAACAGCGTCTCCTTGAAATAAGGCTCCTTGCGGGCCTTTTCGAAGAACTGACCCAGGGCCCAATCGGAATAGCGCATGGCAGTCAGGTGCGCATTCAGGCTGCCACGGTCAGTGACCGGTTCCACCGGCAACGGTGTCGGCAGCGCATACGGCGTGTGGTTGGACAGGGTCTGCAGCAACGCATAGAACGGTTTGCCGTTTTCCCGTGCCTTGAGTTCGATCAGGCTGCGGTCGAACATATCCTGGTCGGACACGCCCCAGGTGGGGTCGGAGAACACCGGGTTCACATAATCATTGCGCCCGATGAACGTGGTCATACCCTGGCCGCTGAAGAAACCCGACTGGTTGTCCCAGGCGAAATCACCGTTGTAGACATACACGTCGTCGTAGTTGCGGGCACTGAGCAGTTGCGGCAGCCCCGAAAACTTGTGGCTGCCTTCAGGTGTCTGCATCAGGTACTCGAAGCCCGGCAGGTTCGGGAAGCAGGCCATGGTGGCGAACATGCCCTGATGGGTGTGGGTACCATTGGAGAAGAAGCGGTCAAACAGCAGACCTTCCTTGGACAGTTTGTCCAGATAAGGCGTGATATTGCCCGGCGCGCCCAAGGCACCTACCGAGTGCCCCGCCATGCTTTCCATGAGAATCACTACCACGTTCTTGATCGGCAAAGTCTTGTCGGCCGGTGGCGTGTAGTCGCGACGTACGGCGGCGGTGTCTGCATCGACCAGTTTGTCGTCGGGCATCACCAGCATGTCCCGCACCGTCTGCTGGGCCAGCGGTTGCTCGAGGGTGGCTTTCCAGATGTTGTCGCGGTGTTCGGACATCCGGCTCTTGGCCGCGGCCACCAGTGACAACGTGCCATTAAGGCCCAACTGATTGGCAAAGTTCGAATCGGTGGTGTAGACGTCACCCCAGCGCAGCGGCGGCCCCTGGCGCAAGGTACCCCGGGCGGCGCCCACGGCCACGACCAAGCAGACCATGAACACCGCGACACGCCCGTACCACGGAGCCACCTGGCGTGTGCCAATGGTGCCGCCACTGAACGGCCCGCGCGGTCGAGTCGCGCGGTCGGCGCCCTTGAACGCCATCGTGAGGATCAGCGTGCCCACGGCCCACGCCAACAGGTAGCGCACCACCGGGAACCCATACCAGAGCATGCTCATCACGGTTTTCGGGTCTTCCTGCACATACTGGAAGACCAGGCCGTTGAGACGCTGGTGAAACTCGCGGTAGAAGTCCATCTCCATCAGACCGAGGAACAGCGCGATGCTGGCGGTCACGGTCAGCCAGAAACGAAAAAAACCACGAGCCGCCATGGCCCGCGCGCTGAACAAGGCCAGCAGCAGCGGAATACACAGATAGACCACCAGACGCAGGTCAAAACGCAGACCGTTGACGAACGCCTCGACGAAGGTCGAGGCCGGGGTGTCGAGGATCATTTCGCGGTTGTAGACCAGTAGCGCAACGCGCAACAGGCTGAACATGATCATCATCACCAAGGCACAGAGCAACGTGTAGGCCAGGTGAGATTTGACGGTCGGTTGCAGCAGGCGATGCGTGGTGCGTTGCTGACTCAGGGCGTCCGGGATTGCCATGTCGTGTAAGGACCTAATGGGGTTGAGGGCGAATAGAACAACGGCGCGTCCTATGCCGACCATCACCCGGGTCCCTGGGTCTGCGCGAGTGCGCGAGCGTTGAATGAATGGCTGAGCATCGCAATTCATTCACCGACGGCAACAGGCGCCGGGATTGTCCGCAAGGTCCTGTGAAAATTTTGTTCAATAACTATTAGCAAACACAAAAAACTCCGGATTGCCCGATGAGTCTGTGTCGAACCTCTCTGTGGTCAGGGGATATAACCCCCGCCACAGCTTGGGAGTCCTGATCAGTCGTTGCTTGGCTTGTTGATCGCCCGCAAGACGTACTGCGGCATGGCGAACGCGCCGATGTGAACTTCAGGGTTGTAGTAGCGGGTAACAATGCCGCTGCCAATGAAGCGCTCACGCAGGGTCTCGCGGGTCAGCTTGCGATAGGCAGTATCCGTCGAGCCCCAGGCGAAAGTCATGGCGCCACCAATGTAGGTCGGCACGGCGGCCTGGTAGAAATGCCAGTCGGCAAACAGGCCACGCAGACGCCCGGCAGTGGTTTGTACTTCGCCCAGTTGCATGAACGGTGTGCCGTTCTGGGTCACCAGAATGCCGCCTTCGTTCAGGCAGCGATGACAGGCCTGGTAGAAGTTTTCCGAAAACAGCACTTCACCCGGGCCGATCGGGTCGGTGGAGTCGGAGATGATGACGTCGAACTTCTCCTGGGTGGTGGAGACGAAACGCATGCCGTCGTCGATCACCAGGTTCAGGCGCGGGTCGTCGTAGGCGCCCTTGGAGTGGTTGGGCAGGAACGCCTTGCACATGTCCACCACCGTGCCGTCGATTTCCACCATGGTGATGTGCTCAACGCCCAGGTGCTTGGTCACTTCACGCAACATGCCGCCGTCGCCACCGCCGATGATCAACACGCGTTTGGCCGCGCCGTGGGCGAGGATCGGTACGTGGGTCAGCATTTCGTGGTAGATGAATTCATCGGCTTCGGTGGTCTGGATCACGCCATCCAGCGCCATCACCCGGCCCATGCGCGGGTTCTCGAAAATCACCAGGTGCTGGTGCTCGGTGCGCACTTCGTGCAGCAGCTTGTCCATCCGAAAACGCTGGCCGTAGCCTTCGTAGAGGGTTTCCAGGTAGTCGCCGGTCGGGGTAGTCGTCATGGTCAGGTGCTCCGATAAATACGCGGTTGGCCGGTGAAGGCTCGCAAAGGCGCGCATTCTACGACGCCGGGCATGACAGGTCGAACCTTGAACTCATCACCGGCCAAACTGCGTAGCAGCTGTCGAGCCCAGCCGGGGCGAGCCGGTTCGCCACAGGCTGGTCTCTCTTAGTGGAATTGACGCCCCAACCCCGCCGGAACGCCTTCGATGGTGGTTTCTTCCCACGGCCCGTTCGGGCTGATGGAGCGGCTCCAGCCGTTGCTCCAGCGGTAATAGGTGCGCTGGCGATAGAAGGTGTTGGTGTGGTTGTCCAGCACATAGACCCCAAGTTTGGCGTCCCAGTGGCTATTGCCGCCGGGTGGTGGGGCGAAGCTGGCGGAAGTACGAGGCAACGGCTTGGCCGGTGTGTTCGGCGTGACGGGCTTGCTTGGGGCGGTCGACGGCCCCGGCTTGGTGGCCGGGCCTGAAGACGGGATGGGAGGCAGCGGCGCCGACGGCTGCGGCGGACGCTGGACCGCACAAGCACTCAGGCCCAGGACGAGCGTGAGCAGGGTGATACGAGCGATGGCGGTCATGGTGCGAATTCCTGTTATTTATCCGGGCTGTCGATAGTCAGTTGTTGCTGCGCCGTGGTGCTGCTCGCCAGAGGCTTGCTGCGGCCGATCCATTCACCGGCGGTCGGTTGACCGGCCCGGGAAATGCGCGCCACCAGTTGGACTTCAGGGAAGTTCGACAGTTTCAGTTGCGGCATCATGGCGTCCGCGTCGCCCAGTTCCACGGTAACAGGCAGATCAGCGACGGTCAGGCGCTTGGCCGCCAGCGGCGCCGGCGGGCCGGAAGCGGCGCGGGCAAAGATGAACACGCTGTCGCCCGGCTGCACCTTGGCCTTGAGCGCTGGCGCCAGCTCGACGCGCACCTTGAGCAATGCCGCAGCCTTGCTCACTGGCGCTTGGGCGACCTTGCCGCCGCTGGCCTCAAGCTTCTCGGTGGCGCGGTTGATACCGCCCTGCAGCGCCTCACGGGACTTGTCGCCTTCCGGCAGTTGCGCGAGCAGGCGGCCCCAATAATCAATGGCTTGCTGATAGCGCTCGCCTTCGAACGCGGCGATTCCCAGCAGGCCCAGGCTGGTGACTTCCTTGGGATCGAGCTTGAGCGCTTCGTCGGTCAGGGCCTGGACCTTGTCCGACCATTTCTTGCCATCGGCGAAATACTGCGCCTGAGCCCATTGCCCGAGCAGCTCGGGTTGCCGGCCGGCCACCACCACGGTGCGCTCGAAGATCTTCGCCGCATCCGCCGGTCGGTCCTGGGCCATGTAGGTGCGACCGAGGAAATACAAGCCCTCGGCGTTATCCGGTTGCGCGGCCACCGCGCGCTCCAGGCGCAGGGTCATTTCTTCCATCGACTGCGGTGCCTGGGCGAACTCACGGGTCAGCTCGACCTTGTCGCTGGCGCCGAAATGCAGATACAGCCCCAGGCCCAACACCGGCACCAGCACGGCGGCGAGTAACGGCAACGGTTTCCCCAAGCGAGACTCGCGCGGCGCATCGGCGCCTTCGGTGTCGGCGAGCAGTTCACGCGCGGCTTCGGCGCGGCCGGTGTCCAGTTGCGCGGCGTTCAGCACGCCCTCTTCCTGCTCGGCCTGCAACTCGGCGACGCGCTCCTGGTACAGCGCCACGTTGAGCGCGGTGCGGTCCTCTTCGCGCTGGGCGCGGCGACCGCGCAATACAGGGATCAACAGAAAACTCAGGGCAACCAGGAGAAGCAGACCTGCGGCGAGCCAGAAATCAATCATGCTTGGTTTTATCCAACAGTTGGTCGAGGCGCTGGCGCTCTTCGACAGAAAGCGTGTCCGGGGCAGCCGTGCGCTGGACCCGGCGGCGGCGCACAATCACCGCGATGACAACGAAACCACCGAACAACAGCCCGGCGGGGCCAAACCAGAGCAGCGCGGTCTTGGAGGTCAAGGCCGGGTTGTAGCGCACGAACTCCCCATAGCGGTCCACCATGAAATCGATGATCTGCTGGTTGTCCTTGCCTTCGCCGAGCATGCGGAAAATTTCCTTGCGCAGGTCGGCGGCAATCGGTGCGTTGGAATCGGCGATGTCCTGGTTCTGACACTTGGGGCAGCGCAGCTCCTTGGTCAATTCACGAAACCGCTCGCGCTCGCCCTCGTTGGCGAATTCATAGGTATCGATGGCGGCGTGGGCCACGCCAGCCAGGCTCACCCCGAGGATGAGGGCTGCTAACCAGCGCTTCATGGCTTGGCCTCGTCGACCAGCGCCTGATACTTGGCGGCCAGCTTCTCGCGCCAGACCTGTTCGTCGATCACGCCGACGAACTTGTCGCGGATGACACCCTTGGCGTCGATGAAGAAGGTTTCCGGCGCCCCGTAGACGCCCAGGTTCAGGCCCAGGGAGCCCTCTTCATCGCGGATATCCAGTTGATACGGGTTATGGAATTCGGCCAGCCACTTCAAAGCATCGGCGTTGACGTCCTTGTAATTGACGCCGTAGATCACCACGCCGTTCTGGGCCAGTTTGTTCAATACCGGATGTTCAACCCGGCAGGAAATGCACCAGGTGCCCCAGACATTGACCAGTGCCGGTTTACCCAGCAGGTCCGCCCGCGTCAGTGTCTTGTCGCCCTGCACCGACGGCAGGGAAAACTCAGGGAACGGCTTGCCGATCATCGCCGAGGGCAATTCGGCCGGGTTCAGGTAGAGCCCCCGGTACAAAAACACCGCCATCAACAAAAACAGCGCCAGCGGCAACAGCATCAACCAACGTTTCATGCAGGGGCTCCCGTCATGCCCAGGGTTTCACGCACCCGGGTTTTTACCTTGACCCGATAACGACGATCCAAGGCCGCCAGCACGCCACCCAGGCCGGTCAGCAAGCCGCCGAACCAGATCCAGCGCACGAACGGCTTGACGTGGACCCGCACAGCCCACGCGCCATCGCCCAGGGACTCACCCAACGCTACATAGAGGTCGCGGGTGAAACCGGCATCGATCCCGGCTTCGGTCATCACCGAATTCTGCACGGTGTAGAGGCGCTTTTCCGGATGCAGCACGGTCACTTCCTGGCCGTCGCGGAGCACCCGCACGGTGCCTTTGTCGGAAGTGAAGTTCGGGCCTTCGTAATGTTTGGCACCCTCGAAGACAAACTGATAGCCACCCAGATCCATGGACTCTCCGGGCGCCAGGCGCAGGTCGCGCTCGGCGCTGTTCTGGCTGGACAGCACCACGCCCAAGGCGCAGACCGCGATACCCAGGTGGGCGAGCTGCATGCCCCAGTAGCTGCGGGTCAGGGTTGGCAGGCCCTTGATCAAGCCCTTGTGGCGGGTCTTGTCGAAGATATCCCTGACCCCGGCCAGCAATACCCAGGCCGCCAGCACGAAGGTCGCCAGCACCGCCCAGTTGAAATCGCCATACGCGATCCCGGCGATGACGGCCAGGGCAGCAGTGCCCAGCAGCACGGGCGTCAGCATGCCCATCAGCCATTTGACCGGTGTGTCTTTCCAGCGCACCAGCATGCCGACAGCCATCACCACCATCAGGATCGCCATCAGCGGAATGAACAAGGCATTGAAGTACGGCGGGCCGACCGACAGCTTGGCGCCGGTCAGCGCGTCGAGCACCAACGGGTACAACGTGCCCAGCAGGATCATCGACGCGGCAACCACCAGTACCAGGTTGTTGCCCAGCAGCAGGGTTTCCCGGGACCAGAGGTTGAAGCCGACCTGGCTTTTCACCACCGGCGCGCGCACAGCGAACAGCGTCAGCGAGCCGCCGACCACGAACAGCAGGAACATCAGGATGAACACGCCACGCTCAGGGTCAGAGGCAAAGGCATGCACCGAAGTCAGTACGCCGGACCGCACCAGGAAGGTTCCCAGCAGACTCAGGGAGAATGCGGCGATGGCCAGCAGCACGGTCCAGCTCTTGAACACGCCACGTTTTTCCGTGACGGCCAGGGAGTGGATCAGCGCGGTGCCCACCAGCCAGGGCATGAAGGAGGCGTTTTCCACCGGGTCCCAGAACCACCAGCCACCCCAGCCCAGTTCGTAGTAGGCCCACCACGAACCCAGGGTGATGCCAATGCCCAGGAAGGCCCAGGCGACAATGGTCCAGGGACGCGACCAGCGCGCCCAGGCGGCATCGAGACGACCGCCCAGCAACGCGGCAATGGCGAAGGCGAAGGCCACGGAGAATCCAACGTAGCCCATGTAGAGCATCGGCGGGTGAACGATCAGGCCGATGTCCTGCAGCAACGGGTTGAGGTCGCGACCGTCCATCGGCACCTGGGGCAGGATGCGCTCGAACGGATTGGAGGTAACGATCAGGAATAACAGGAAACCGATGCTGATCATCCCCATCACCGCCAGCACCCGGGCCAGCATTACCTGGGGCAACTGCCGGGAGAACACCGAGACCGCGAAGGTCCAGCCGGCGAGGATCAACGCCCAGAGCAACAGAGACCCTTCATGGGCGCCCCACACCGCGCTGAACTTGTAGTACCAAGGCAAGGCACTGTTGGAGTTACCGGCAACGTAGGCCACGGAGAAATCATCAGCCATGAACGCGTAGGTCAGGCAACCAAAGGCGAACAACATGAAGGCGAACTGCCCCCAAGCCGCCGGCTGGGCCAGGCTCATCCACAAACGATCGCCACGCCAGGCACCGAGTAAAGGCACCACCGCCTGAACGATGGAGAAACACAAGGCCAGGATCATCGCCAGGTGACCCAGCTCGGGAATAAACAGACCGGTCATCGATCAACCCTCCTTCACGGGAGCGGGCGCCGACTGGCCGCTGTCTTTCAAAGCCTTGGTCACTTCCGGCGGCATGTATTTTTCGTCGTGCTTGGCCAGGACTTCATCGGCCACCACCACGCCTTCGGCATTGAGCTTGCCCAGGGCGACGATGCCCTGCCCTTCGCGAAACAGGTCCGGCAGGATGCCACGATAGGTGATGGTCACGGTCTTGTTGAAATCAGTGACGTTGAATTTCACGTCCAGCGAGTCCCCGGAACGCTCCAGGGACCCCTCCTCCACCATGCCGCCGGCACGAATGCGCGTGTCCTTGGGTGCTTCGCCGTTGGCAATCTGGGTCGGGGTGTAAAACAGGTTGATGTTCTGTTGCAAGGCGCTCAGGGCCAGGCCGACTGCGGCGCCGACCCCCACCAGGATGGCAAGAATGATGACAAGACGTTTTTTGCGCAGCGGATTCACTGACCATTCTCCCGGCGCAGACGACGCGCCTCTTGTTGCAGATACCGCTTGCGGGCCAGGATCGGCGCCGCCACGTTGAGGGCCAGCACCGCCAGGCAGATGCCATAGGCGGACCAGACATACAGGCCGTGATGGCCCATGGCGAGAAAATCGCCGAATGATGCAAAACTCATCGAGCGGCCTCCAGGCTGTTCTGTACTTCGGCCTTCACCCAACTGGCCCGGGACTCGCGCTTGAGCACTTCCAGGCGCATGCGCAGCAGCAGCACCGCGCCGAAGAAACAGTAGAAACCCAGCACGGTGAGCAACAGCGGCAGCCACATTTGCACAGGCATCGCCGGTTTTTCGGTGAGGGTGAAGGTCGCGCCCTGGTGCAGGGTGTTCCACCAGTCCACCGAGTACTTGATGATCGGGATGTTGATCACGCCGACAATCGCCAGTACCGCGCAGGCCTTGGCGGCGCTGTCACGATTGCTGATGGCGTTGCCCAGCGCAATAAGACCGAAGTACAGAAACAGCAGGATCAGCATCGACGTCAGTCGGGCATCCCAGACCCACCATGAGCCCCAGGTCGGCTTGCCCCAGATCGCCCCGGTGACCAGCGCTACGGCGGTCATCCAGGCACCGATCGGCGCGGCGCATTGCAGGGCCACGTCCGCCAGTTTCATCTTCCACACCAGCCCGACCACGCCACACACCGCCAGCATCACGTAGATGGACTGGGCCAACAGCGCCGTGGGAACGTGAATGTAGATGATGCGAAAGCTGTTGCCCTGCTGGTAGTCCGGCGGTGCGAAGGCCAGGCCCCAGACCACGCCGATGCCTATCAGCAGCAGTGCGGCGATGCTCAACCAGGGCAGCAGTTTGCCGCTGATGCCGTAGAACCACTTGGGTGAGCCGAGCTTATGAAACCAGGTCCAGTTCATTGCTGTTTCCATCACGGTTGCGACTCGTCATTACGAGTCGCCAGGTCTGCCTTTACTTCAAAAGAAGTGGTCAGTTCTTGACCAGGCCTCATTATTATTCGCCGACGCTGATTTTCAGGCCAGCGGCTATTGCAAAGGGTGTCAGGGTTATCGCCAGGGCGGTCAGGCTCCCAAGCCACAGCAGATAACCGGTTGCCGGCATGCCTTGCAGCGCGGCTTGCAAGGCGCCACTGCCGAGGATCAACACCGGGATATACAGCGGCAGGATCAGCAGCGCCAGCAACAGGCCGCCGCGCTTCAACCCCACCGTCAATGCCGCGCCGACTGCGCCGAGTAGGCTCAACACCGGCGTGCCCAGCAACAGCGATACCAACAATACCGGCATGCAGGCAGCGGGCAAGCCCAGCATCATTGCCAGCAGCGGCGAGAGCAGCACCAGTGCCAGGCCGGAAAAAACCCAGTGTGCCAGTACCTTGGCCAAAACCAGAAGGGCCAGGGGGTGCGACGAAAGGACCCACTGTTCCAGGGATCCGTCCTCGAAATCACTGCGGAAAAGCCCGTCCAGCGAGAGCAGGACCGATAAAAGGGCCGCCACCCAGACCAGCCCCGGCGACAAGGTTTGCAACAATTGAGTCCCGGGACCGACCGCCAGCGGGAACAGTGCGATGACAATCGCGAAGAACACCAGCGGATTGGCCAGTTCGGCCGGACGGCGGAACAACAGGCGCGCCTCGCGGGCAAGCAGCAGGCCAAACACACTCATACAGCCCAGTTCCCAAGATCGATGTTGCGATAACCGGATGGCATCCGCGCCAATGTGTGGTGAGTGGTCAACAGCACCATGCCGCCACGCTCGCAGTGCCCGGCCAGGTGCTCCTCGAGCTGCGCCACGCCCTGCTTGTCCAGGGCGGTGAACGGCTCGTCGAGAATCCACAGCGGCGGGCTGTCGAGATATAACCGGGCCAGGGCCACGCGGCGCTGCTGGCCGGCGGACAGGGTGTGGCACGGCACGTCTTCGAAGCCGCGCAGGCCCACCGTCGCCAGCGCCTGCCAGATCGCCTCGCGCCCGGCCGGTCGATGCAGCGCGCAGAGCCAACTGAGGTTTTCTTCAGGCGTCAGCAAATCCTTGATGCCAGCGGCATGGCCGATCCAGAGCAGATTGCGGGCCAGTTCGCTGCGCTGGCTGTGCAACGGCTGGCCATTGAGCAGCACTTGGCCGGCAGTCGGCTGCATCAACCCGGCCAACAGGCGCAACAGGCTGGTCTTGCCACTGCCGTTGGGACCGCTGATCTGCACCATATCGCCAGGCGAGAGTCTCAATTGGAGATTCTCGAAAAGCAGCCGCAAATCTCGCTCACAGGCGAGGCCAACGGTTTGCAGGAGAGGACTGGTCAAGGGATAGCGGGCCTTATACGGTTCAAGTCGGCAATGCAGCGGCCGTTAAAGAGGTGCAGCATAGATGCTTTGGCGGCCGGTTCCACAGAGCTGCGTCAAACAATTGCAAGGTTTTCGCCACTCCCTGAAAGACCGGCGGCATTATACATGTCATGCCCCAGGGGGCGTGCTCAATTAGTTTCCCAAGGTAAGACCGCAGATGACAGGCGACATGAACATCCCGCCGTTGCCTCAGGCCTCGGCAACAACCCGTATGCCGGCGGTCACGGGCGAGCTGCTCAAATTGCTGACGCCGGTCGAAGGCCTGATCGGTGCGGGCCAGACCGCCAAGGCCGAGGTGTTGTCGCTCAAGCAGGCGGAACAGACCTTCCAGCTGTTGCTCAAGGTCACCCTGGAGAGCGGTCGCCAAACCACCGTGCAAGCCACCAGCACCCAGCCATTGCCCCAAGGCACCAGCCTGGCCGTGACTCAGCCGTCCGCCAGCAACCTGGCGATTACCGTGCAGCAGGCCATCGCCTCGAGCGTCGCCACCCTGACCCGTATCGACACGGCACAGATGCCGGTCGGCACGCTGCTGCAAGGCAAGGTACTGACCAGCCAGGCGTTGCCGCAGTTGCCGGGGCAACCCGCGGTGTACCGGTCGCTGGTGAGCCTGCTCAACACCGCCCAGGCCGGAAGTACCCTGGACATCGACAGCCCGCAACCGCTGCGCATCGGCACGCTATTGAGCGCTCAGGTACAAGACGCCCAAACCTTGAAATTTGTCCCCTTGAGCAACCGCCAGGAACAACTGGCGGTGAGCCAGCAACTGGTCACGCAGATGAGCCGCCAGGGCTCGTTGGACAGCCTGGTCACCGCGCTGCAAAACACCGCGCTGCAAAAGCTTCCGGCCAGCGACGACACTGGCGCCGAGTTGCGCGCTGCGGTGACACGCCTGTTGGCGGGCCTGCCCGACATCCAGCAACTGAGCACACCCAAGGGCCTGGCCCAGGCCATGGCCGCCAGCGGCGCGTTCCTGGAAAGCAAACTGCTGGCCGGGCAAGTACCGAGCCTGGCGCCAGACATGAAGGGCGATCTGCTGAAACTGATCGCCCAACTGACCCCGGCCCTGCCCGCCTCAACCAACCTCGCCGCCATCATCGCCGCCAACACCTTGGCCCAGGCGCTACCCAGCTTCGTGCGTAACGCCCTCGGCACCCTCGGCCAGGTCAGCGTCAAGCCGCAACCCACCAGTTTCCCCCTGCCTTCGCGCCTGTTGAAAGGCCAGGACGATGAAGGCGACCTGGAACATTTGTTGCGCCTGGCCGCCGCCGCCGTGTCGCGCCTGCAAAGCCATCAATTGTCGAGCCTGGAACAGACGGGCCTGACCGACGACGGTCGATTGATGAGCACCTGGCAGTTGGAAATCCCCATGCGCAACCTGCAGGACATCGTGCCGCTGCAGGTCAAGTTCCAGCGCGAGGAAACCCCGCCCCGGGAGGAGTCACCGGAACGCCGTGAAGAACGCGAGCCGAAACAGCAGCTCTGGCGGGTCGAGCTGGCGTTCGACATGGAGCCACTGGGGCCGCTGCAGATTCAGGCCCAGTTGCTCAGCGGCAGCCTGTCGAGCCAGCTATGGGCAGAGCGGCCGTATACCGCCAACCTGATCGAAAACAATCTGACCGCGCTGCGTGAACGCCTGGTGACCTGCGGCCTGAACGTTGGCGACCTGGATTGCCACCTCGGCACCCCGCCCCAAGGCCCCAAGACGCGACTGGAACAACGCTGGGTGGACGAAACCGCATGACAACCGACACCGCACCACGCCAGGCCATCGCCCTCAAGTACGACGGCCTCCACGCCCCGACCCTCACCGCCAAGGGCGACGAAGCCCTGGCCGAGGAAATCCTGCGGATCGCCCGCGAAAGCGAAGTGCCGATCTATGAAAACGCTGAATTGGTGAAGCTGTTGGCGCGGATGGAACTGGGCGACAGCATCCCGGAAGAGTTGTATCGCACCATTGCCGAAATCATTGCCTTTGCCTGGAACTTGAAAGGCAAATTCCCCCAGGGCTATGACCCGAACGCGCCAAGTGTCGAGAAGGATGTGACCGATCGCGGCGACGATTATTGATCACTGCGATGCTGTTCCTGTGGCGAGGGGATTTATCCCCGCTGGGTTGCGTAGCAACCCCAAAAAAAGCGACTCATTTTCTCTGACTCGCCGGATCGCCCAGATTCAGGACCGCTTCGCGATCCAGCGGGGATAAATCCCCTCGCCACAAAAGCGCACCCCAAAAAAAATCGCAGCCTTCAGCAACGCCTACAGGGGAATGTGAACCCTGTAGGCGCTGCCAAAGGCTGCGATCTCTTGATCTTTCTTGCAGCTTGCCGCTTGAAACTATCAGCCGCCCTTATGCAACTTGCTCATCAACTCCGCCTCGGCCTGGGTCAGGCCGCAGGCTTGGGTCAGTTCGTCGACGCTGGCGCCCATGCCCACCAGGCGAGCGGCCTGGGCGAAGGACAGGCTGGAGGGGTCGCGCTGCTCCAACTGGGCCAGTTTGTCCGGCAACGGAGCGACCACGGCGCGTAGCTCGTGCAGGGCTTCGCCCATGCGCACGGTGCCGTTCTGGTAATCGTCGACGCGTTTGGCCAGGTCGCGGATGCGTTGATCACGCAACGCATCGCCCTGGGCCTGCTGAGCGGCGATCTGCCGCTGGCCGCGTATGTACGCGACAAACATCGCCAGCGTGCCTGCCCAGAAAAGGAACAGGACAATGACTGCTACCTCAAGAATCAAATCAGATACTCTCCAGTTCCGACCATTCCTCTTCGCTCATCATCTTCTCCAGCTCGACCAGGATCAGCAACTCGTTGTTCTTGTTGCACACGCCCTGGATGAACTTGGCCGACTCTTCGTTACCGACGTTAGGCGCGGTTTCGATTTCCGACTGACGCAAGTAAACCACTTCAGCGACGCTGTCGACGAGGATGCCGACCACTTGCTTGTCGGCCTCGATGATCACGATACGGGTGTTGTCGTTGACCTCGGTGGAGTTCAGGCCAAACCGCTGGCGAGTGTCGATCACCGTGACCACGTTACCGCGCAGGTTGATGATGCCCAGCACGTAGCTTGGCGCACCGGGTACCGGGGCGATCTCGGTATAGCGCAGCACTTCCTGAACGCGCATCACGTTGATGCCGTAGGTTTCGTTATCGAGCTTGAAGGTCACCCATTGCAAAATCGGATCTTCGGAACCCTTGAGAGACGACGCCTTATCATTCATACCCTGACCCCTCGAAAAACCGCCTGTGGCGGTGTGTGTTCTGCCCCGTGACGTGGTGCGCCACGGGTTGTCTTATTTCGGTTTCTGAACCGGCTTGGCGCCGCCCAGGTGTTTTGCCCCGCCACTGGCGATCAATTCGGCCAGCTCGGAAACGTCCAGCAAGGCGCACATGTGCTCGATCACCGTACCGGCCAGCCATGGCCGTTGGCCTCGATGGCTGCGCCACTTGATCTCGTTCGGGTCCAGGCGCAGCGAGCGACTGACCTGATGCACCGCCAAACCCCATTCATACCCTTGCACCGAAATCACGTATTGCAGGCCCTGGCGAAAATCATCGCGATAACGGTCCGGCATCACCCAGCGCGCGGTATCCAGCACCTTCAGGTTGCCGGCCTGGCTCGGCAGGATCCCCAGGAACCATTCCGGCTGACCGAACAACGGCGTCAGTTCCTGCCCGGCCAGGGAATATATCGATCCCAGGCATACCAGCGGCACCGCCAGGGTCAACCCGGCCACATCGAACAACAAACACTCGAACGGCTCGGCGGCCCAGGCCGGACGGTCGTCGGTCGGCGCCGGCGGCGGTGGGCTGCTTGGTGGCAGATGGACTTCCACCACCGGCGTCACCAGGCCCTGCAGCAACGGTGCAACGGTCGAGACCGGCGCCAGGATCGGCGCAGGCGCTTGCATCACTGCCACCTGAGGCTTGATGAACGGAGCCTCGACTGCCGCGGCAATCACTGTTTTGTGTGCATCACGGGCCTGCTCTTCGAGCACGGCCGCCTGAAATTCATCCAGTCCACCTTCGGCTTCGACGGTCTCGGGCAACGCCTCGATCACGCTCGGTTGCAGTGGCAGTTCTTCGGTTGCTTCCTGCAGCAGCCCATCCAGATAAGACTGCAGGGCCAGTTGCGGACGCGAGGTTGTCTTTATCGGGCGGCTCATGGGAACAGTGCGCCACTTGAAAAGGTTATCGGCATGTATGCGCCAGGACTTGAGCGCTCACAAGCGAGTGCAATGCCTTTGGTAAGCCTCGTCACCTTAAGCCACCTGCTGCGAAACGAGCTGCTGGGCCAGCAGGTGCTTGAGCAGCGCCCGGTAGGCCAGCACGCCGCGGCTCTTGCCATCGAATTGCGAAGGGGTCACACCGGCACGGCTGGCGTCACGCAAACGCGTGTCGACCGGAATGTAGCCTTGCCAGATGTCATCCGGGTACATGTCCCGCAGCACGCGCAGGGTGCCCAGGGACGCCTGGGTGCGACGATCAAACAGGGTCGGCACGATGTTGAAGGCCAACGATTGCTTACGTGAGCGGTTGATCATCGCCAGGGTATTGACCATGCGCTCCAGGCCCTTGACTGCCAGATGCTCGGTCTGCACCGGGATAACGAGTTGCTGGCTGGCCGCCAAGGCGTTGACCATCAGCACGCCAAGCAGCGGCGGGCTGTCGATGATCGCGTAATCGAAATCCTGCCACAGTTGCGCCAGACTCTTGGCGATCACCAAGCCCAGACCGCTTTGTCCCGGGGACTGCCGTTCCAGGGTCGCCAGGGCGGTGCTGGATGGCAACAGGGAAATCCGCTCATCGCTGGTGGACAGCAGCAACTGCCCCGGCAGGCCTTCGGGCACACCGCCCTTGTGCAGGAACAGGTCGTAGTTGCTGTGCTCCAGACTGTCGGGATCGTAACCAAAGTAGCTGGTCATCGAGCCGTGGGGGTCCAGATCGACCATGACCACGCGCTTGCCCGCCTCGGCCAGCAATCCGGCTAAAGCGATGGAAGATGTGGTTTTACCCACACCACCTTTTTGATTGGCGACTGCCCAGACTCTCATTCGGATTGTTCCTCCCGGTCGATAAAGGCTCGACCGAGAAATAGCTCGGTTATAAAGCGGGTGACGGAGAATTGACGGCGCTCTGTCTTCCCGGCGACTTGGGCTGGGTCGGTGCAGTTTGTGTGCCAGCACGCTTCAATGCCGCATCCGGTGTTGCATGGGCCGTGCCGGTCCCGGTCAGGCTGCGGCGCACCTCAAGGTTGCGCGACACCACCAACACCACTCGCCGGTTGCGCGCCCTCCCCTCGGCGGTGGCATTGTTGGCCACCGGCTGGAATTCACCATAGCCCACCGACGCCAGCCGACCGGGATTTACGCCCTGCATCGCGAGCATGCGCACGATGCTCGCCGAACGCGCCGAGGACAGTTCCCAGTTGGTCGGGTACTGCGCAGTGCGAATCGGCTGGTCGTCAGTGAAGCCTTCTACGTGGATCGGGTTGTCGAAAGGCCTGAGGATCGCGGCCACTTTATCGATGATGTTGAACGCCATGTCGCTGGGCATGGCATCGCCGCTGCCAAACAACAGGCTGGAATTGAGTTCGATCTCAACCCACAACTCGTTGCCGCGCACGGTCATCTGATTGGAGCTGATCAGATCACCAAACGCCGCACTGATGTCATCGGCAATGCTTTTCAACGGATCGCTGCCGCCAGCGATACCGGCATCGACCTGCTCGGAGTCCCTGACCAGCGGTTTGGCCGGCGTGGTGGTCTTGGGCCGCTCATCACCAATGGGGATGGGCTTGAGGGCGCGGTCGGAGTCGGTAAACACGCCGATCAGCGCCTCGGAAATAACCTTGTACTTGCCTTCGTTGACCGACGAGATCGAATACATGACCACGAAAAAAGCGAACAGCAGCGTGATGAAGTCGGCGTAAGAGACGAGCCAGCGTTCATGGTTGACGTGTTCTTCACGATGCCTGCGACGTGCCATTTTCCATGTCTCCCATCAGTCCATGAAGCCCTGAAGCTTCAACTCAATGGAACGCGGGTTTTCACCTTCGGCGATCGACAGGATCCCTTCCAGCAACATTTCGCGATAACGCGACTGGCGCAACGCAATGGACTTGAGCTTGGCGGCGATCGGCAGCAGCACCAGGTTGGCACTGGCCACACCATAAATGGTCGCGACGAAAGCCACGGCGATACCACTGCCCAGTTGCGACGGATCGGCCAGGTTGCCCATCACGTGGATCAGGCCCATCACCGCACCGATGATGCCGATGGTCGGCGCATAGCCACCCATGCTTTCAAAGACTTTGGCCGCTTCGATGTCACGGCTTTCCTGGGTGTAGAAATCCACTTCCAGGATGCTGCGGATGGCTTCCGGCTCAGCGCCGTCCACCAACAGTTGCAGGCCTTTGCGCGAGTAGTTGTCGGGCTCGGCGTCGGCCACCCCTTCCAGACCCAGCAAACCTTCCTTGCGGGCGGTCAGGCTCCAGTTCACCACGCGGTCGATGCCCCCGGCCAGGTCGACGCGCGGCGGGAACAGAATCCAGATGAGCACCTGCATGGCGCGCTTGAAGGCGCTCATGGGCGACTGTAACAGCGCCGCGCCCACGGTGCCGCCGATCACGATCAACGCCGCCGGGCCGTTGGCCAAGGCCCCCAGGTGACCGCCTTCCAGGTAATTGCCACCAATAATGGCGACGAACGCCATGATGATGCCGATCAGGCTGAGCACATCCATTACAGGCACGCCTCGACCAGGTGTCTACCGATGTCGTCCAGCCCGTACACCGCGTCGGCCAGATCCGCTTTGACAATCGCCATCGGCATGCCATAGATCACGCAACTGGCTTCATCCTGGGCCCAAATGGCGCTGCCGCCCTGCTTGAGCAGGCGCGCGCCTTCGCGACCGTCGGCGCCCATGCCGGTGAGCACCACCGCCAGAACTTTGTCGCCGTAGGATTTAGCGGCGGAGCCGAAAGTGATGTCCACGCACGGTTTGTAATTGAGGCGCTCATCGCCGGGCAGGATTTTCACCGCGCCGCGACCATCGATCATCATCTGCTTGCCGCCTGGCGCCAACAGCGCCAGGCCCGGACGCAGGATGTCGCCATCCTCGGCCTCCTTGACGCTGATACGACACAGCTTGTCCAGACGCTCGGCGAACGCCTTGGTGAAGGCCGCGGGCATATGCTGGATCAGCACGATCGGCGCCGGAAAGTTGGCCGGCAACTGGGTCAGGACCCGCTGCAACGCCACCGGGCCGCCGGTGGACGTACCAATAGCGACCAGTTTGTAGGCTTTGCGCTTGGGGGCCGGCGACGATGACGTACTGGCGGGCGCGGAACGAGCTGGCGCTGGGGCCGGGGCACTGCGCGCTGGGGCCGGATTGAAGCTGCCCGATGAAGCCGGGGCTGGTGCAGGCGCTGGCGCAGGTATGCTATAGGCACCGACACGCCGGTTGCTGCGGGAAATACTGTGGACCTTCTCGCACAGCAACTGCCGAACCTTGTCGGGGTTGCGCGAAATGTCTTCGAAATTTTTCGGCAGGAAATCCACCGCCCCGGCGTCCAGCGCATCGAGGGTCACCCGGGCGCCTTCATGGGTCAGGGAGGAGAACATCAATACTGGGGTCGGGCAGCGCTGCATGATATGCCGCACCGCCGTGATGCCATCCATCATCGGCATCTCGTAGTCCATGGTGATCACGTCCGGCTTGAGCGCCAGCGCCTGATCGATTGCCTCTTTGCCGTTGGTCGCCGTACCGACGACCTGAATACTCGGGTCCGCCGAGAGAATTTCCGAGACGCGGCGGCGGAAAAACCCCGAATCGTCCACCACCAGGACTTTAACTACCATAAACACTCCGTTAGACGAGACGCGGCTGCGGGCCGCGCCCCTCCAGAATCAAATACGCCGTGCGGCGTAACGCTTGAGCATGCTTGGCACATCGAGAATCAACGCGATGCGACCGTCGCCGGTGATGGTGGCGCCGGACATGCCCGGGGTGCCCTGGAGCATCTTGCCTAGCGGCTTGATGACCACTTCTTCCTGGCCCACCAACTGATCGACGACGAAGCCGATCCGCTGGGTGCCCACCGAAAGGATCACCACATGGCCTTCACCCTGCTCGACATGAGCGGCGGAGCTGACCAGCCAGCGCTTGAGGTAGAACAGCGGCAGTGCCTTGTCCCGCACGATCACCACTTCCTGGCCGTCCACCACGTTGGTGCGCGACAGGTCGAGGTGGAAGATTTCGTTGACATTGACCAGCGGGAAGGCGAATGCCTGGTTGCCCAGCATCACCATCAGGGTCGGCATGATCGCCAGGGTCAGCGGGACCTTGATGACGATTTTCGAGCCCTGGCCCTTGGTCGAGTAGATGTTGATCGAACCGTTGAGCTGGGAAATCTTGGTTTTCACCACGTCCATGCCCACGCCACGGCCCGACACGTCGGAAATCTCGGTCTTGGTCGAGAACCCCGGGGCGAAGATCAGGTTGTAGCACTCGGTGTCGCTCAGGCGGTCGGCGGCATCCTTGTCCATCACACCGCGCTTCACCGCGATGGAGCGCAGTACGTTCGGGTCCATGCCTTTGCCGTCGTCGGAGATCGACAGCAGGATGTGGTCGCCTTCCTGCTCGGCGGCCAATACCACCTTGCCGCTGCGGGGCTTGCCTGACTCTTCGCGCTCTTGCGGCGACTCGATACCGTGGTCGACCGCGTTGCGCACCAAGTGGACCAGTGGATCGGCCAGAGCCTCGACCAGGTTCTTGTCCAGGTCGGTCTCTTCGCCCACTAGTTCCAGGTTGATTTCTTTCTTGAGCTGGCGCGCCAGGTCGCGAACCAGGCGCGGAAAGCGCCCGAAGACTTTCTTGATCGGCTGCATCCGGGTCTTCATGACCGCCGTCTGCAAGTCAGCCGTGACCACGTCCAGGTTCGACACGGCCTTGGCCATGGCTTCGTCCTGGCTGTTGAGGCCCAGGCGCACCAGGCGGTTACGCACCAGCACCAGTTCGCCGACCATGTTCATGATCTCGTCCAGGCGAGCGGTGTCGACCCGTACAGTGGTCTCGGCTTCGCTGGCCGGCTTTTCCGCCGGCGCGGCCGCCGGTGCGCGGGCTGGCGCCGGGGCGGCGGCAGCAGGCTTGGGTGTCTCAGCCTTCGGTTCCGGTGCCTTGGCGGCGGGTTTGGCCGCGGCCTTCTCCGCTGGCGCAGCCGCTGTGGCAGTGGCGGCAGGCGCAGTGGCTGTTGAGGCGGTGCCGACTTCGCTGAACTTGCCCTTGCCGTGCAGTTCGTCGAGCAGTGATTCGAATTCGTGATCGCTGATCAGGTCGCTGCCCGCTGCGGCGGCGGCAGGCTTGGCTGGGGTCGGCGCGGAGGCGATAGCCGAATCCAGTGCGTCCACGGCGAAGTTGCCCTTACCGTGCAACTGATCGAGCAAAGCCTCGAATTCATCGTCGGTGATATCGGAGTTGTCGCCCGCCGCTTTCGGGGCGGCCGGGGCACTCGGGGGGGCGACGGCATCCACGGCGAACTGGCCCTTGCCGTGAAGCTGATCGAGCAGCGACTCGAACTCGGCGTCGGTGATTTCATCGCTGGCGGCGGCATCGGCGGCCGGCGCAGCCGGGGCAGCAGGCGCTGCCGGAGCCTGGGCTTGAGCCTTGACGGCGTTCAGCGAGTCCAGCAGTTGTTCGAATTCGTTATCGGTGATGTCGCCTGATTCCTCGGCGACCGGTTCCTCAACCACTGGCGCGGCTACCGGTGCAGCTTCGTCAGCCGACTGCGGCTCGGCCAGGCGCGACAGCGCGGCGAGCAGCTCAGGCGTAGCAGCGGTGATCGGCGAGCGCTCGCGCACTTCACTGAACATGCTGTTGACCGCATCCAGCGCTTCGAGCACCACGTCCATCAATTCCGAGTCAACGCGACGCTCACCCTTGCGCAGGATGTCGAACACGTTTTCGGCAATGTGACAGCACTCCACCAGCTCATTGAGCTGGAGGAAGCCGGCGCCTCCTTTTACAGTGTGGAAACCGCGAAAAATTGCATTGAGCAGATCCGCATCATCAGGTCGGCTTTCCAGCTCGACCAGCTGTTCGGACAGTTGCTCTAGAATCTCGCCGGCCTCAACCAGGAAATCCTGAAGGATCTCTTCATCGGCGCCGAAGCTCATTAATGGGTGCTCCTAGAGGTCTAAAACCTAAAATCCAAGGCTGGACAGCAAATCGTCCACATCGTCCTGACCGGACACAACGTCTTCTCTTTTATCGGCATGAATTTGCGGACCTTCACCCTGAGAGAGATGTTTTTGTGGATCTTTTTCAGCGAGCATCGCTTCACGGTCGTGTTCGATGCCTGCAAAGCGGTCTACCTGGCTGGCCATCAACACCAGTTTGAGCAGGTTGCTTTCCACTTCGGTGACCAGTTGGGTCACCCGCTTGATCACCTGGCCGGTCAGGTCTTGATAGTCCTGAGCCAGCAGAATGTCGTTGAGGTTGCTCGCCACGGCGCGGTTCTCGGCGCTACTGCGCGTCAGGAAACCGTCGACCCGACGGGCCAGCTCGCGAAACTCTTCAGCCCCGACTTCGCGCCGCATGAAGCGACCCCAGTCGGTGCTCAAGGCCTGGGCTTCATCGCTCAGGCCATTGACCAGCGGCGTTGCGTTCTCCACCAGGTCCATGGTGCGGTTGGCCGCGGCCTCGGTCAGCTTGACCACATAACCCAGACGCTCGGTCGCGTCGGTGATCTGCGAGACCTCCTCGGCCTGCGGCATGTTCGGATCGATCTGAAAATTGACAATCGCGCTGTGCAGTTCACGCGTGAGCTTGCCCACTTCCTGATACAGACCGCGGTCACGGGTCTGGTTGAGCTCATGGATCATTTGAACCGCATCGCCAAAGCGGCCTTTCTCAAGGCTGTCGACCAGTTCGCGGGCATGTTTTTTCAGGGTCGATTCGAAATCACCCATTGAAGATTCGTTATCCATAGCTCCCCCGTGGCGCCGTTAACCGATGCGTTCGAAGATTTTTTCGATCTTCTCTTTCAACGCCTGGGCCGTGAAGGGTTTGACCACGTAGCCGTTCACACCGGCCTGGGCCGCTTCGATGATCTGCTCGCGCTTGGCTTCGGCAGTGACCATCAGCACCGGAAGGTGCTTGAGTTTTTCGTCGGCGCGCACATGGCGCAGCAAGTCGATACCGGTCATGCCGGGCATGTTCCAGTCAGTCACCAGAAAGTCGATGCTTCCGCTGTTGAGAACCGGAATGGCAGTGGTGCCATCGTCGGCCTCGACCGTGTTGGTGAACCCAAGGTCACGCAACAGGTTTTTTATGATCCGCCGCATCGTTGAGAAGTCATCAACGATGAGGATTTTCATGTTCTTGTCCAATTCGACCTCCAAGCAGTCTTAAACGCGCCCAGCACCTGAACGCGCCATTTCAATCAATCCGGCACAACACTCGACAACGGTCTGGAGGACAACAGAGAAAGACTGGCTCAGCACATGCCAGGCCAGCCTCGTTCGCAGTGTCCCCACACTGCTGTCAGCGCGCTCGCCACTCCCCCAAACGCCCCCGCAAACGGGCCGCGCACTGGCTGTGTAACTGGCTGACCCGCGATTCGCTGACACCCAGGACCTCACCGATTTCCTTGAGGTTCAGCTCTTCGTCGTAGTACAGCGCCAAGACCAGTCGCTCACGCTCCGGCAAATTGGCAATCGCATCCGCCAGCGCGCTCTGGAAACGCTCATCTTCCAGGTCACGCGATGGCTCCATGTGAGCACTCGCGCCGTCCTCGTGCAGCCCTTCGTGTTCGCCGTCCTGCAGCAGGTCGTCGAAACTGAACAGGCGACTGCCCAAGGTATCGTTCAAAATCCCGTAATAATCATCGAGACTCAATTGGAGTTCGGCCGCAACCTCGTGATCTTTAGCGTCACGCCCGGTTTTAGCTTCAATGGCGCGAATGGCGTCACTGACCATGCGGGTATTGCGATGCACCGAACGCGGCGCCCAATCACCCTTGCGGACTTCATCGAGCATCGCCCCGCGAATGCGAATACCGGCATAGGTCTCGAAACTGGCGCCCTTGCTCGCGTCGTATTTGTTCGACACTTCGAGCAGGCCGATCATGCCCGCCTGGATCAGGTCTTCAACCTGGACACTGGCCGGCAACCGCGCCAGCAAGTGATAGGCGATACGCTTGACCAGAGGCGCGTATCGCTCAATCAATTCGTACTGGGCGTCCCGTGCCGATTTCTTGTAGAGATGGTTGTAACCGCTGGCTGTCATAACACGGGCCCTGCTGTTTGTTGCACGAGACGCTCGACGAAAAACTCCAGATGCCCGCGAGGGTTGGCTGGCAGTGGCCAGGTATCAACCTTCTGGGCAATAGCCTTGAACGCCAGTGCGCATTTGGAACGGGGAAAGGCTTCATAAACCGCACGTTGCTTCTGGACGGCCTTGCGTACGCTTTCGTCGTAGGGCACAGCGCCGACGTATTGTAGGGCGACGTCCAGGAAACGATCCGTGACCTTTGTCAACTTGGCGAACAGGTTGCGACCTTCCTGCGGGCTCTGGGCCATGTTGGCCAGGACGCGGAAGCGGTTCATGCCGTAGTCACGGTTCAATAACTTGATCAGGGCATAGGCGTCGGTGATGGACGTCGGTTCGTCGCAGACCACCAGCAAGACTTCCTGGGCAGCGCGTACGAAACTGACGACCGAATCACCGATACCGGCAGCGGTGTCGATCACCAGCACATCGAGGTTGTCACCGATGTCGCTGAAGGCCTGGATCAGGCCGGCGTGTTGAGCCGGGGTCAGGTGAACCATGCTCTGGGTGCCCGAGGCAGCCGGCACGATGCGAATCCCGCCCGGCCCTTGCAGCAGCACGTCGCGCAGTTCGCAGCGGCCCTCTATCACGTCCGCCAGCGTGCGCTTGGGCGTGAGCCCCAGCAGCACGTCGACGTTCGCCAGGCCCAGGTCGGCGTCCAGCAGCATGACCCGTCGGCCAAGCTCTGCCAGAGCCAGGGACAAGTTCACTGACACGTTAGTCTTGCCGACGCCACCTTTGCCGCCGGTCACCGCGATCACCTGTACGGGATGCATGCTGCCCATGTTCGTTCTTTACCTTGTCTTACTTAGACGGAGGCCACATTACTGGCTGCGCGCTCGCATGAAGGAACAATGCATGGCAGACCATCGATGTAGGTACAAAAAATATTCATGATTACCTCAGCCGACCTGCTTGGTCGGGCTGTGGTAGATATCAGCGAACATATCAGCCATGGCTTCTTCGCTGGGTTCTTCCTGCATTTGCACACTCACGGCACGACTGACCAGTTGATGACGGCGCGGCAGATGCAAATCATCCGGGATCCGCGGCCCGTCGGTCAGGTAGGCCACCGGTAAATCATGACCGATCGCCAGGCTCAACACCTCGCCCAGGCTTGCCGTTTCGTCCAGCTTAGTCAGGATGCAGCCGGCCAGCCCGCAGCGTTTGTAGCTGTGGTATGCGGCGGTTAGAACCTGTTTCTGGCTGGTGGTTGCCAACACGAGATAATTTTTTGACCGGATCCCACGCCCGGCCAGGCTTTCAAGCTGCATGCGCAGGGCCGGATCGCTGGCTTGCAGGCCGGCGGTATCGATCAGCACGACGCGCTTGCGCAGCAGCGGTTCCAGCGCCTGGGCCAGGGACTGGCCCGGATCCACATGGGTCACCGACACATTGAGGATCCGGCCCAAGGTCTTGAGTTGTTCCTGGGCACCGATACGGAAACTGTCCATGCTCACCAGGGCGATGCTCTGGGCGCCGTACTTGAGTACATAACGCGCCGCGAGCTTGGCCAGGGTGGTGGTCTTGCCCATGCCGGCCGGGCCGACCATGGCAATGACGCCACCTTCTTCGAGAGGCTCGACTTCCGGTGTGGCGATCATCCGCGCCAGGTGCGCCAGCAACATGCGCCAAGCCTGACGAGGTTCTTCGATATCGTTGATCAGCGCCAGCAGGTCGCGGGACAACGGACCGGACAGGCCGATGCGTTGCAGGCGACGCCACAGGTTAGCCTGGGCCGGACGGTTGCCTTGCAACTGGTTCCAGGCCAGGGAGCCGAGCTGAACTTCCATCAGTTCACGCAGGCTGTTGAGTTCGAAGCGCATCGAGTCCAGGGCGCGCGGGTCGACGCCACCGCCTGAGGCAGCCTGAACCGGCGCCGGACGACGCGGCTCGGCCTTGGCCTGCTCGACCAGTGGCTCGGCAGCGGTCAACGGCAATCCAGCGGTCAGAGGCTGGCCGGCGAACAATTGACGATTGGTGCCCGCGCTGGCTTCGCCGTCACTGCTGCGCAAGCTCAATTCGGCCTGGGCACTGGCGATGCGCGACTGGGTCTTGCGCAGCTCATCCTCGAGTTCCATGTTGGGAACACGTGGGGCCAGCGCCGACAATTTGTAATCCAGAGCCGCCGTCAGCTCGACACCGCCGGCGATCCGACGGTTGCCGATGATGGCGGCTTCAGCGCCCAGCTCGTCACGAACCAGCTTCATGGCCTGACGCATATCGGCGGCGAAAAAACGCTTCACTTGCATAAACCACTACCTCAGCCGTTGGGCCCTACTGTCGCAACGATGGTCACTTGCTTGTTGTCCGGTATTTCCTGGTACGCCAGCACATGCAGCCCCGGGACCGCGAGGCGCCCGAATCGCGAAAGCATCGCGCGAATCGGACCGGCCACCAGCAGGATCACCGGTTGGCCTTGCATCTCCTGCCGCTGGGCTGCATCGATCAGCGAACGCTGCAGCTTCTCGGCCATGCTTGGCTCCAGCAGAACGCCCTCTTCCGAGCCTTGTCCTGCCTTCTGCAGACTATTGAGCAATATCTGTTCCAACCTTGGCTCCAACGTGATCACAGGCAGCTCCGACTCAGTGCCTACAATGCTTTGGACGATTGCGCGGGATACGCCAACCCGCACCGCAGCCACCAGAGCGGCGGTATCTTGACTCTTGGAAGCGTTGTTGGCGATAGCCTCGGCAATGCTGCGAATGTCGCGCACCGGCACCTGCTCAGCCAACAGCGCTTGCAACACCTTGAGCAATTGCGACAACGAAACCACGCCAGGCACCAGCTCTTCGGCCAGCTTCGGCGAGCCTTTGGCCAGCACTTGCAGCAATTGCTGGACTTCTTCGTGACCGATCAGCTCGCTGGAGTGCTTGTACAGAATCTGGTTCAAGTGGGTCGCGACCACGGTACTGGCGTCCACCACGGTATAGCCAAGGGACTGGGCCTGGGCCCGCTGGCTGATTTCGATCCATACCGCTTCCAGGCCAAAAGCCGGATCCTTGGCGGTAATGCCGTTGAGCGAACCGTAGACCTGTCCCGGGTTGATCGCCAGTTCACGGTCCGGGTAAATCTCGGCTTCGGCCAGGATCACCCCCATCAGCGTCAAGCGATAGGCACTTGGCGCCAGATCGAGGTTGTCACGAATATGTACGGTGGGCATCAGAAAGCCCAGGTCCTGGGACAGCTTCTTGCGCACACCCTTGATCCGCGCGAGCAATTGACCACCCTGATTGCGGTCCACCAAGGGGATCAGACGGTAACCGACTTCCAGGCCGATCATGTCGATCGGCGTCACGTCGTCCCAGCCCAGCTCCTTGGTTTCCATGGCACGAGCCGGCGACGGCAACAGTTCCTGCTGACGCTTGACCTCCTGCAGGGCCTGAACCTTTTGTACGTTCTGTTTCTTCCAGAACAGGTAGGCGCCACCCGCCGCCAATGCGGCCATGCTTAGAAACGAGAAATGGGGCATCCCGGGGACCAGGCCCATCACGGCCATCAGTCCGGCTGCAACGGCCAACGCCTTGGGCGATGCAAACATCTGCCGGCCGATCTGCTTACCCATGTCTTCGGAGCCGGACGCACGGGTCACCATGATCGCGGCAGCTGTGGATAACAACAGTGATGGCAATTGCGCCACCAAACCGTCACCAATGGTTAACAGCGCGTAAACCTTGCCGGCATCGCCGAATGTCATGCCGTGCTGGAAGATACCGACAGCCATACCGCCGATCAGGTTGATGAAGAGGATCAGCAGGCCGGCGATGGCATCGCCGCGCACGAATTTGCTGGCACCGTCCATGGAGCCATAGAACTCGGCTTCCTGGGCCACTTCCAGACGACGGGCCTTGGCCTGGCCCTGATCGATCAGGCCGGCGTTGAGGTCGGCGTCGATTGCCATTTGCTTGCCGGGCATTGCATCGAGGGTGAAACGCGCACTCACCTCGGAAATCCGTCCGGCACCCTTGGTCACCACGACAAAGTTGATGATCATCAAAATGGCGAAGACGACGATACCCACCACGTAGTTTCCGCCGATCACCACTTCACCGAAGGCCTGGATCACCTTACCGGCAGCGGCGTGGCCTTCATGCCCGTGGATCATCACCACCCGGGTGGACGCCACGTTGAGCGCCAGGCGCATCAGCGTCGCCACCAGCAGAATGGTCGGGAACACCGCGAAATCCAGTGGCCGCAATGCGTACACACACACCAGCAGTACAACGATGGACAAAGCGATGTTGAACGTGAAGAACACGTCCAGCAGAAACGGTGGCACCGGCAGCATCATCATGGCGAGCATGACCAGCAGCAACAACGGCACGCCCAGATTACCCCGGCTGAGGTCGGCTACGTTGTTGCGCGCGGTGTTGAATAACTGAGAGCGATCCACCAATAATCCCCGTTCCTGTGAAGCAAACTTTTGACGCCCGAAACGGGCGCAGACGGGGTATTGCAAGAAGCCTTCCAACTTTTGTCAGAGGCTGAAATAGAGGCGCTAGCCAAGGCGCTGAATGCAATCGAGGCTCGCTCCCACTGGTTCTGCATCCGAGCGCAATCAGCGCAGGCCCGAATCAGGAGTCGCGGCGCAAATCCGGTGGAATCGGCAAATCCTTGAGAGGCTCGGGGCGCTTGCCCTTGCCGGCGCGGTGTTGACGGATCTGATAGACGTAGGCCAACACCTGGGCCACGGCCAGGTACAGGCCTCCGGGGATTTCCTGGTCGAGTTCGGTGGAGTAGTAAATCGATCGCGCCAACGCGGGGGACTCGAGCAGCATCACTTCGTTGGCTACGGCAATCTCGCGGATTTTCAGCGCCAGGAAATCACTGCCCTTGGCCAGCAACACCGGAGCATTGCCTTTATCGGGGTCGTACTTGAGTGCCACGGCGTAGTGAGTCGGGTTGGTGATGACCACGTCGGCATCCGGGATCGCCGCCATCATCCGGCGCTGGGACACTTCACGCTGCAACTGGCGAATCCGTTGCTTGACCTCCGGCTTGCCCTCCTGGTCCTTATGCTCGTCGCGGATCTCCTGCTTGGTCATCATCAGCTTCTGCTTGCTCTGATACAGCTGGATCGGCACGTCGATGGCGGCGATCAGAATCAAGCCGCAAGCCATCCACAAGGTACTCCAGCCCACCAGCTGCACGCTGTGGATAATGGCCTGCTCCAAGGGTTCATGGGCGATGCGCAGCAAGTCGTCGATATCGGCCTGCAGTACCGTCAGCGCGACAAACAGGATCAGGAAAAACTTCCCAAGCGCCTTGAGCAACTCCATCAGCGCCGTGCTGGAAAACATTCGCTTGAGGCCGTTGGCCGGGTTCATCCGACTGAACTTGGGCGCCAGGCTCTTACCGGCAAACAGCCAGCCCCCCAGGGAAATCGGGCCAATAATGGCCGCCAACAGCAGAAAGATCAGGACCGGTTGCACGGCCAGGATCGCGATCTTGCCGGAGTGCAGCAGGTATTGCCCCATGGCACCGGGACTGAGCAGTACCTCGCGGGGCAAGGAAAAATTCAGGCGCATGATTTCCAGCAGATCCAGGGCCAGCCCGCCGCCATAAATCAACAGACCGCCCGCCCCGGCCAACATCACCGCCAGGGTATTGAGCTCCTTGGAGCGCGCAATCTCGCCCTTGTCCCGAGACTCCTTCTTGCGCTTCTCCGTGGGGTCTTCTGTCTTGTCCTGCCCACTCTCGCTTTCGGCCATGGTTCAGCGCGCCTGTGCCATGTCGCGTAACAGCTGCAGGGCCTGGGTCGCCAGCGGCTGGTACTGATTGAGAAGATCCCCCAGGCTGATCCAGAAAATCACCAGGCCCAGCACCAGGGTCAACGGAAAACCGATGGAGAAAATGTTCAACTGCGGCGCCGCCCGGGTCATCACGCCAAAGGCAATATTGACCACCAGCAACGCGGTAATCGCGGGCAATACCAACACCATCGCCGCCCCTAGAACCCAGCCAAGCTTGCCGGCGATGTCCCAGAAATGATTGACCAGCATCGCGCTGCCCACCGGCAATGTGGTGAAGCTCTCGGTCAGCACCTCAAACACCACCAGGTGCCCGTTCATGGCCAGAAACAGCAGGGTCACCAGCATCGTCAAGAACTGCCCGATCACAGCGCTGTTCACGCCGTTGGTGGGGTCGACCATGGAGGCGAACGCCATGCCCATCTGGATCGAAATGATTTGCCCGGCCACCACAAACGCCTGGAAAAACAGCTGCAGCGAAAAGCCCATCAAGACGCCAATCAGAATCTGCTCGGCCACCAGCATCAATGCACTGAGGTCCAGAGCGTTGACCGGCGGCATAGGTGGCAACCCTGGTGCGATGACCACCGTAATCGCCAGAGCGAAATACAGCCGTACGCGGGTTGGCACAAGGGTAGTGCCAAACACCGGCATGCTCATCAGCACCGCGGTGACACGAAACAGCGGCAGGATAAATGACGCCACCCAGGTACTGATCTGGGTATCCGTCAGTTCGAGCATCGACATCAGGTCAGCCGATCAACTGCGGAATACTGCCGTAAAGCTGCAGGATGTATTCCATGAAAGTTTGCACCAGCCAGGGACCGGCGACGATCAACGTCACCAGCATTACCAGCAGACGCGGCAGGAAGCTGAGGGTCTGTTCGTTGATCTGGGTCGCGGCCTGGAACATCGCCACCAGCAAGCCCACCAGCAGGCTGGGTATCACCAGCACAGCGACCATCATGGTCGTCAGCCAGAGCGCTTCGCGGAACAGGTCTACCGCTACTTCAGGCGTCATATTCTTGCTACCCGCACAAATGGCCTAAACACCGCCGAAACTGCCCGCCAGGGTGCCGATGATCAGGGCCCAGCCGTCCACGAGCACGAACAGCATGATCTTGAACGGCAGGGAAATGATCAATGGCGACAGCATCATCATACCCATGGCCATGAGCACACTGGCGACCACCAGGTCGATGATCAGGAACGGGATGAAAATCATGAAACCAATCTGGAACGCGGTCTTGAGCTCGGACGTCACGAACGCCGGCACCAGGATGGTCAGCGGCGCTTGATCCGGGCTGGCAATGTCAGTGCGCTTGGACAGGCGCATGAACAGTTCCAGGTCGCTGGTGCGGGTCTGGGCCAGCATGAAATCCTTGATCGGCACTTCAGCCTTGGCCACCGCGTCTTGGGCGGTGATGGTTTCCGCCAGATAGGGCTGCAGCGCATCCTGGTTCACCCGGTCGAAGACCGGTGCCATGATGAACATCGTCAAGAACAGCGCCATGCCGGTAAGAATCTGATTCGACGGCGTCTGCTGCAAGCCCAGGGCCTGGCGCAGGATCGAAAAGACGATAATGATCCGAGTGAAACTGGTCATCAGCATGACGAACGCCGGGATGAAACTCAGCGCGGTCATGATCAGCAGGATCTGCAGGCTGACCGAATACTCCTGAGCTCCTTCGGCGTTGGTGCCCAAGGTAATTGCCGGGATCGACAGTGGATCGGCGGCAAGCACCAACGGCGCGGCCAGCATCAGGACCACCGCCAACAGAATGCGCAATGGCATTACTTTTTATCCTTCTGATCTTTACCCAACAGCTCCATGAGACGCTGGGCAAACTCGGGGGTGGCCTGGTCGGTGGCAGGCACCTGCACCGGCTCCTTGAGAACATGCAATGCAGTAATGGTACCCGGGCTCAGCCCCAGCAGAATCTGCTCGTTGCCAACCTGAACCAGCACCAGCCGGTCCCGCGGGCCAAGCGCGCGGGAACCGACGATGTCGATGACCTGCCCCTTGCCGGCTGGCCCCGCCTGCTGCACGCGCCGCAGCAACCAGGCCAGGAAGAAGATCAACCCCAGCACCAGCAGCAGACCGAGCACCAATTGCGCCAGTTGCCCGGCGATCCCGCTACTCGCCGCCGGCGCAGCCGCTACGGTGGCTACCGGTTCGGCCGCCAGCACGCTGAATGGCAGCATCAAGGCTGCGGCGAAAAAACCTTTCACTCAGCGCAGCTTCTTGATGCGTTCGCTCGGGCTGATCACGTCCGTCAGGCGAATGCCGAACTTCTCGTTGACCACCACTACCTCGCCATGGGCGATCAGCGTGCCGTTGACCAGTACATCCAACGGCTCGCCAGCCAGGCGATCCAGCTCGATCACCGAGCCCTGGTTAAGCTGCAGCAGATTGCGGATGTTGATGTCGGTGCTGCCCACTTCCATGGAAATCGACACCGGGATGTCGAGAATCACGTCCAGGTTCGGCCCGTCCAGCGTCACCTGTTCGTTGCTTCTGGGCACGCTGCCAAACTCTTCCATCGGCAGGCGGTTGGAGGCGTGAGCGCCAGTGTCGGCCGCCAGCAAAGCGTCAATGTCGGCCTGCCCGGCGTCGCCGGTTTCTTCCAGGGCCGCAGCCCACTCGTCGGCCAGCGCCTGGTCATCCTGGGTGTTCATATCGTCAGCCATCATTTGTCCTCGGCGGGCAAAAATTCAGTTAAAAACGTAAGGATTCGACACCGCTCAGCGGCGTTCGATCGGCTCGATCACCTGCAACGCCAGGTTGCCTTTGTGAGAGCCCATCTTGACCTTGAAGGCCGGTACACCGTTGGCGCGCATGATCATGTCTTCAGGCATCTCGACAGGAATAATGTCCCCCGGCTGCATATGCAGGATGTCCCGCAGGCGCAGCTGACGCCGGGCAACCGTCGCGCCGATCGGCACGTCGACATCCAGCACATCCTGACGCAAAGCATTGATCCAGCGCTCGTCCTGATCGTCGAGATCCGACTGGAAGCCGGCGTCGAGCATTTCCCGTACCGGCTCGATCATCGAGTACGGCATGGTCACGTGCAGATCGCCACCACCGCCATCGAGCTCGATGTGGAAGGTCGAAACCACAATGGCTTCGCTCGGGCCGACGATGTTGGCCATGGCCGGGTTCACTTCCGAGTTGATGTACTCGAAGTTCACTTCCATGATCGCCTGCCAGGCCTCCTTCAGATCGACAAAGGCCTGCTCCAGCACCATGCGCACTACCCGCAGCTCGGTCGGGGTGAATTCACGCCCTTCGATCTTGGCGTGACGACCGTCACCGCCGAAGAAGTTGTCCACCAGCTTGAACACCAGTTTGGCGTCAAGGATGAACAGCGCTGTGCCGCGCAACGGCTTGATCTTCACCAGGTTGAGGCTGGTGGGTACATACAGCGAGTGCACGTATTCACCGAACTTCATCACCTGCACGCCACCGACGGCCACATCGGCCGAACGGCGCAGCATGTTGAACATGCTGATGCGGGTGTATCGGGCGAAACGCTCGTTGATCATTTCCAGGGTCGGCATCCGTCCGCGAACGATGCGATCCTGGCTGGTCAGGTCGTAGCTTTTGACGCTGCCCGGCTCAGCAGCGTTTTCGGTCTGCACCAGGCCATCGTCGACACCATGCAACAGCGCGTCGATTTCATCCTGGGACAACAGGTCCTGCACGGCCATGTCGGGTTCCTACTGCAATACGAAGTTAGTGAAGAGCAACTGTTCGATCACCACTTTGCCGAGCTCTTTCTGAGCCACTTCCTGCACGCTGGCCGTGGCTTTCTGACGCAGCATTTCCTGGCCGACGGGCGTGGCCAGGGTGTCGAAATTCTGTCCGGAAAAGAGCATCACCAGGTTATTGCGGATCAGTGGCATGTGCACCCGCAGCGCTTCCAGATCAGCCTGGTTGCGGCCCAACAGGGTGATACTGACCTGCATGTAGCGTTGGCGGCCGTTCTGGGTGTAGTTGGCCACGAAAGCGGGCGCCATCGGCTCGAAAATCGCCGGCTGCTTGCCCACCGGCGCGGCCTCGACCGCCACGGCCGGCTTGCTTTGAGCGTTGTGCATGAAATACCAGGTCGCCCCCACAGAGACCCCAATGGCCAGGAGCAAGCCCACCACGATCAAGATGATCAGCTTGATTTTGCCCTTGGTTGCCGGGTCCTTTACAGCTGCTGCTTCGCTCTTCGCCATGCCAATAATCCGTCACTAATCGGGGTTTTCACTGTTGCACGGCAAGGCAGGAGCAAGTGTTATGCCAGAAGTGTCGGGGCACAAGGATCACGATTGGGATGCAATCTGCAGAACGCCATAAAACCAATGTGGGAGCGAGCCTGCTCGCGATAGCGGAGTGTCAGTCACCCATTTTGGGACTGATTCACCTCTATCGCGAGCAGGCTCGCTCCCACAGGGGGGGACATCTTGGGGTCAGGCGTAGAAATCGACCGCGCTGGTGCCGATCACGCTGGTGGCAGTGGCTGCTACTTCAGCAATGCTGGCTGGCAGGTCTTCCTCTACCGAATCCACCCGACCGCCGGACGATGTTGTGCGCCCAGCCTGGGCCTGTTGCTGCGCTTGCTGTTCCTGCCCTTGGGAGCCACGGGATTGGTCGGACACGCTGACGTCGACCTGGCCCATGCCCTGCTGGGCAAAACTGTCGCGCAGGCGATGCATCTGACCTTCGAGCGCTTCGCGAACGCCGGAATGAGCGCTCATGAACGTCACCTGGGTCTGCTGATCCGGAACCATGTTCACCCGAATATCCAGACGACCGAGTTCGGCCGGCTGCAACTGGATATCGGCCGCCTTGAGGTTGACACTCGACAGGTACATCACCCGGTTGACCACTTCTTCGGTCCAGCCGCTCTGATTCATGGCGATAGGCTGGTTGACCGGTATCGCATTGGCGGTTTTTGGCGTGGCGGCCTGGGTTAGCGCTGCCAGACGGTTGGCGAAGTCATCCACGCGAGTATCGCTGGAGGCGGCGGTCAGATCCTTGAGACCTTCATTGATCAAACCGCCAAATGCTTTTTCACTGCCCTGGCTGCCGGGGCCGGTACTGCTCTGATCAGCCTGGACGGTGAGCATGCTTGCCATGCCGGCGGCAAAGGTTTGGGCCGATGTCGGCTCACCGTCAACCGATGCAGGGGCAGGCGTCTTGGACTGCGCGTGGCTGGCAGCGGAAACATGGCCGCTCTGCTCCATCGCCAGGCGCAAGGCAGGCAATGCATCAAGCGGATCGGCCGCCGGATCGAATTCAGGATCGACCACAGCCGAAGTCTGGGCTGCTGCGGCCAATGGAGCAACCGGCGCCGCCACCGCAGCCGCGACTTGAGGCATCGTCGTGGCCACCACGGGGGCGGGTTCTGCCTCGGTTGCGACAACCGTTGCGATCATATCCGGCAGCAGCGCGGGGTCCACAGCCGGATCGCCAGAAGCAACTTCCGCCACTGGGGTTTCAGTCGTGTCGGCACCGTCATCACTGGCCACCTTGTCATCGGCCGTTGACGGCTTGTCGGCGGGCAAGGATTTGCCGCTATCGGCAACCGTCGTCTCGGAGGCGGCAGCCGTTTCGTTGCCATCGTCTTTTTTGACGGTGTTATCAGAAGCCTGGTCGCGCATCTGTTTAACCGATGGCTCGGGGGCGGTCGACGACTTCGCGGGGGCCTGGCGGGCGAAGACCTGGGCGAAGCTGGAGGCTTTATTCCCGAACTCAGGGGCCGCTGCCGGTGAATTGACGGCGGCCTGAGGCTTGGCCTGCGGGGTGGCCTGAAGCAGTGTATTGGGCGTTACGGGCATAAAAAGGTCTCCGCTGCACTGGAATCATAGGTACAGTCGAGAGAGGACAATGCAAGGGACGGGCCAACCTATTGGCAATGCTCGAATCTCAGCAGTGGAACCCTTCACGCTCTTCCCTGCAAAGCTTGCGGACATGGGCGAATTCACTGTCGATTTCGCTGACCAGCTTTTCAATCCCGCTCAACGACGGCTGTTTGGCACGTTGCTCCAGTTCGCCACACAGTTCTGCCAGGCGGATGGCGCCCATGTTGCTGCTGCTGCCCTTGAAACTGTGGGCCGTGGCACTGAGCTTTTCCGCATCCCGCGCCTCATGCAGCACACGCAGGCGTGCTTCGGAATCGTTAAGAAAGGTATCCAGCAACTCCAGATACCCGTCCTCCATGACTTCCTTCAACGTACTCAGTACGTCGCGGTCCAGATGAATCTCACTCACTTGTTCGCTCCCTGATCAAGAATGGCGCCGATTATGCCAGAGCCTCCCAGAAAAACTCCACGCGCGCACTACGACCATCGTCGGACCAGCAGGCCTGATGGCTCAACTGACGCACCAGGCTCACGCCGCGCCCCGACAACCGGTTACTGTCCGCAGGTCGTGCCAACACCCGGGCGACATCGAAGCCCTGGCCACTGTCTTCGACTTCAATGACCAGACGACCACCGTCACCGTGAGGCGTGACGTGCACATGAACCCGGACGTGACCGCTGTTCAATTCATCCAGGCGCTGGTTGCGCTCGCTGTAGTAACGGGCGAAACCCGACGCGTCGCGCTTGAGACTCGAATCGAGCCCCAATACGCCATGGTCCAGCGCATTGGAGTAGAGCTCCGACAGCACGCTGTAAAGAGCGCCACTCTGAGCCCTGAGCCCATGAACCTCAAGCAACAGCTGCAACAGGTACGGCATCGGGTTGAACCGCCTGAGCGTCTGCGCGCGAAACTCGAAACTCATCGACCAGTCCAGCGGACTGGACTGGCCGCTATCGGAATAGACCGGCGGTGGCGGGTTGAGTTGCGTCGGCGCGACCAAGCGCACCTCGACCATGCTGAAGTCGTCCCGCGGCTCGCCGCGAAAGTCCCGCAAGGCTTGCTGGATGTCTTCGAAAAGACAGTCGGGCTCACGATTGGCCGAAAAGACCTGTTGCAAACGCTCCACGCCAAACAGCTGCTCATTGTCGTCAGCGGTGTCGATCACGCCATCGGACAGCAGGAATACCCGGTCACCCAGCGACATGGGGTGTACTTCAGTGCGGTCATCGAACAACTGGGGAGTGAGCACGCCCAGCGGCAGGTGCCGCGCCGGCAATGGCGTGCGCACACCGCTGAGGCTGTCATGCAGGTAACCATCGGGCATGCCGCCGTTCCAGACTTCCACCGTGCAGCGCTGGAAACTCAGGCATAACAGGGTCGCGCAACAGAACATGTCCACCGGCAGGATGCGCTTGAGCTTGGCATTCATCTCCCGCAGGATCTGCGCCAGGCCATAACCTTTGGCGGTCATGCCGTAGAACACCTCCGCCAGCGGCATCGCGCCGACAGCGGCCGGCAAACCGTGTCCGGTGAAATCCCCCAGCAGGATGTGCATATCGCCCGCCGGGTTGAATGCGGCCAGCAGCAGATCGCCGTTGAACAGGGCGTAAGGGGATTGCAGGTAACGGATGTTCGGTGCGCTCAGACAGCCGGAATGGGCGATCTTGTCGAACACGGCCTTGGCCACGCGCTGCTCGTTGAGCAGGTAGTCATGGTGCCGGGATATCTGGTCACGCTGTTCCACGACAGTGGCCTGCAACCGACGCAAGCGGTCCATGGCCTTGATCTTGGCGGCCAGGATGACCTGGTTATACGGCTTGGCCAGAAAATCGTCACCCCCGGCTTCCAGACATCGGGCCAAGGCTTCGCTTTCGGTCAACGAGGTGAGAAAGATGATCGGAACCAACTGCTCCCCAGCCAGTTGCTTGATCTTTTGCGCCGCCTCGAAACCATCCATCACCGGCATCATCGCATCCATCAGCACCAGGTGCGGACGCTGCTGGATATAGATGTCCACCGCTTCGGCACCGTCAGCCGCAGTGAGCACGTGATGGCCCTGACGACGGACAATAGTCGACAGCAGCAGTCGGTCAGCGGCACTGTCTTCGGCAATCAGGACCGTCAGCGGTTCGAGGTCGGACAACATGGCTGCCGGTCAAGCTTTTCCGGGATGAAGTTTGTCCTGGAGATGGCCTGCCTGTGGCTTGTCTTTTTCTCCCGAGCTGTCTTTCCCTGCTTCTTCTTTCGGATAGATATCGAACAGCTTGTCGAAGTTGGAGATCGCGAGGATTTTCTTGACGTCACTGTTGCTGTTCACGATCCGGATATCCGAATCTTCGCCGCCGGCATGATCGCGTAGCAGCAGGAGCATGCCCAAGGCGGAACTGTCGAGATAAGTGGCTTCTTTCAAGTCCACCACAATGGATTCGGGCTTTTTGTTGAGCCGCTCGTAAGACTCGCGAAACTCCTGATGCCGCCCAAAATCGAAACGACCCTTGATCGAGATCGTCAGCTTTTGCCCATCGGGGGATACTTCGGTAACGACTGACATGTTCGGCTTCCTTGTCATGGACATACGTGTACAAGGTTTAGCACCTGGTAGAAGTCTGAGCAAGGTTTGGAACACTTCCCTCTCAAAATCCCGGCCCGATGATCAATACGGATCCTGACGCGGCAGACGCTGGGACAATTCATCCAGCAGTTTTTGCTCGCGCCTGTCCTCCAATCGCCGCGCTTCGTCGATATAACGCTGTACGAGTTTGCGCAGCCCTTCGACACGGGCGAAAGCCTCCTGCCAACTCTGGCGAGCCTTTTCCAGGTTGTTCTGGTGCCAGACCAGACTCTGGCGCTGCTGGTCAATGGCGGTGCCCAATTGCGCAAGAAAGCCCTGGTAACCCAGCAACCATTGGCCGGAAACCCCATGGCTGCCACGGGCGATCCACTGCTCCTGGTATTCGAGACGGAAGTTTTCCAGGTCCGCCAGTTTGCTTTCGGCGACGGCCACCTGCCCCTGGAAATATGCCAGACGCTGGACGGCGGTTTTTTCGGCTTTTTCCGCCATCTCCACCACGGGCGCCAGACGCGCCGCACGACTCGTGGCCATGGCCGGTTATCCGCCGGCGACCGGAGTGAAGATGCTCTGCAGGTGCGCCTCGCTGGCGCCCATGCCGATGTTGTCGTTCAGGCTCTGGCGCAGATAGACCGCCATTGCCGGATAGAGATTGATGGCGGTATCGGTCTCACGATCACCGCCGGGCACGTAGGCACCGACGCTGATCAGATCGCGGCTTTGCTGATAGCGCGACCAGTATTGCTTGAACTGTTGGGCACGCTTGAGGTGCTCGGCGCTGATGACCGACGGCATGACCCGACTAATGGACGCCTCGATGTCGATGGCCGGATAGTGCCCTTCTTCGGCCAGACGCCGGGACAACACGATGTGACCGTCGAGCACGCCACGGGCCGAGTCGGCAATGGGATCCTGCTGATCGTCGCCTTCGGACAGCACGGTATAGAACGCCGTGATCGAACCGCCGCCCTTTTCCGCATTACCGGCGCGCTCAACCAGCTTGGGCAACTTGGCGAATACCGAGGGTGGATAGCCTTTGGTGGCCGGCGGTTCGCCGATGGCCAGGGCGATTTCCCGCTGGGCCTGGGCGAAACGGGTCAACGAGTCCATCAGCAGCAGGACATTCTTGCCCTTGTCGCGGAAATACTCGGCGATCCGCGTGCAGTACATGGCGGCCCGCAGGCGCATCAACGGTGCATCATCGGCTGGCGAAGCCACGACCACTGATCGCTTGAGGCCCTCTTCGCCGAGGATGTGCTCGATGAACTCCTTCACCTCGCGACCCCGTTCGCCGATCAGCCCGACCACGATAATGTCCGCCTCGGTGAATCGGGTCATCATGCCCAGCAGCACACTCTTGCCCACCCCCGTACCGGCAAACAGGCCCAGACGCTGACCGCGCCCGACCGTCAACAAACCGTTGATGCAACGAATGCCCACGTCCAGCGGCACGCTGATGGGGTCGCGCTTGAGGGGGTTGATCGTCGGGCCGTCCATCGGCACCCAATCCTCGGCCTTCATGCCGCCCTTGCCGTCCAGGGCACGCCCGGCGCCGTCCAGCACCCGTCCGAGCATGCTCATGCCCATGGGCAGCCGACCGGTGTCAGCCAAAGGCACAACCCGCGCGCCAGGTGCGATGCCGGCTACGCTGCCCACCGGCATCAGAAAGACCTTGCTGCCGGAGAAGCCCATGACTTCGGCTTCGACCTGGACCGGGTGATAACTGTCGTCGTTGATCACCATGCAACGACTGCCCATGGCGGCACGCAGGCCCTCGGCTTCGAGGGTCAGGCCAACCATGCGCAGCAAGCGCCCTTCCAGGATCGGCTGCCCGGCCAGCTCGGTGGCCTCGGCGTAGCTGCCCAGGCGCTTGCCGAAGCTGGTTCGCTCAAGGCGCATCGCGGCCGTCCAGTTCAGGGGTACTGAGTTCAAGAGCATCCGACTCTGCGGCGTCTGGATCAATAGGGGTGTCAACCTGGGGCTCGTCCGGCAATTCCAGGCTCAGGTCGGCAGCAGCCGGGTGCAGTGCCTGTTCGTGCAACTGGTCGAAGAGCTTGGCCATGATCTGGCTGATGCGGGTTTCGATGGTCGCATCAATGCGGCTGTGCTCGGTTTCCACACGGCAACCGCCCGGCAGCAGGGATTCGTCCTCGACGATGCGCCAGGTTTCTTCATGACGCTCACGCAGTGCCTTGACCAGTTCGAAATCCTGAGGATTGATGTACAGCCGCACATTGCCCACGCCCAACGGCAAAAGCTTGAGGGCTTCGCGCATGACGTGTTCGATCTGGCTCGAATCAATGGCCAGTTCCCGCTGGATCACTTGTCGAGTGATGTGCTGCACCAGCCCGACCAGGGACTTCTCGATCTGAGTGTCCTGCTCGGCGATGGGCTCGAACAGGTTGAGCATCAGCGATTCCAGCGCGCGGAGCTTGGCTGTCAGCGCTACGTCGGCTTCCTGGCGAACCTTGAGCGTGGTGCTATGGAAACCTTCTTTTTCACCAATGGCGAAGCCTTCGTTGTAGGCCTCCTGACGAATGCTTTCGACTTCTTCGAGGGTCAGTGGCTGGACTTCTTCCAGCGGCACCTCCTCCATTTCCGGCAGTTCTTCCTCGGGCTCAGGCTCAGGCTCGGGCACGTGGGGATCGAAGCTGGGCAGCGACCAGACGTCAAAACCACCGACGTCCCGAGCGCGGATCAGGTCGCTGGGTGAACCATCACTCTTGGCAGACATAACGACCTTAGATCATCTCTTCGCCGCCCTTGCCACCGAGCACGATCTCTCCGGCTTCGGCCATACGGCGGGCGATGGTGAGGATTTCCTTTTGTGCGGTTTCCACGTCGCTGACACGTACCGGGCCCTTGGCCTCGAGATCGTCGCGCAACAGTTCGGCCGCCCGTTTGGACATGTTCTTGAAGATCTTTTCCTTGACGCCTTCGTCCGACCCCTTGAGGGCCAGTACCAGGACGTCGGAGGACACTTCGCGCAACAGCGCCTGAATGCCGCGATCGTCGACATCGGACAGGTTGTTGAACACGAACATGAGGTCTTCGATCTGACCGGACAGGTCTTCGTCGAACTCGCGGATCGAGTCCATGAGCTGGCCTTCGATCGAACTGTCGAGGAAGTTCATGATGTCCGCCGCGCGCTTGATGCCACCCAGAGTGGTGCGCGAGGCATTGGAGTTACCCGAGAACTGCTTCTCGAGAATCTGGTTCAATTCTTTCAGGGCCGCCGGCTGCACGGTATTGAGCGACGATACCCGCAGGATGATGTCCAGGCGCACCTTATGATCGAAGTTGCCCAGCACCTCACCGGCCTGGTCCGGGTCGAGGTAAGCCACCACGATCGCCTGGATCTGCGGGTGCTCGTAACGAATCACGTCAGCCACCGCGCGCGGCTCCATCCACTTGAGGCTGTCCAGGCCGCTGGTATTGCCGCCCAGCAGAATCCGGTCGATCAGGCCATTAGCCTTGTCCTCGCCCAGGGCCTGGGTGAGCATTTTGCGCACGTAGTCGTCAGATCCGACGCCCAGGCTGGTCTGGTCGCCGACGATGTCGACGAACTCGCTCATCACCTGTTCGACCTGCTCACGGTGCACGTTGCCCATCTGCGCCATGGCCACGCCCACGCGCTGGACCTCCTTGGGCCCCATGTGACGCAACACTTGGGCGGCGTCGGTCGACCCCAGGGACAGCAGCAAAATCGCGGCTTTGTCGACCCGGGACAATTTGGCAACAGCGGCTCGATTATCACTCATCTGCGTTAATCCACTCTTTCACGACCTGGGCCACACGACCCGGATCTTCTGCCACCAGACTCTTGATAGCGTTCAACTGAGCGTCATAGCCTTCGCTCGGGCTTGGCAACAGAATGCTCTGCGGCCCGCCGAGGCTGACGCGATCATTGGCCAACTCGCCATCCAGGCCGCCCATGCCTCCCAGCTCTACATCACCCAAGCCAGCCAACTGCTTGTTCTTGCCGCCACCGGTAATGTTGTTGAGCACCGGACGCAGCACGCCGAACACCAGGATCAGGATGAACAGCACACCCAATACTTGCTTGACCACATCCCAGAACCAGGGTTGCGAATAAAATGGAATGTCGGCGATTTCTTCGCCGCGCTCCTGGGAGAACGGCACGTTGATCACGCTCACGCTGTCGCCACGGCTGGCGTCGAAACCGACCGCGTCCTGCACCAGGCGAGTGAACCGCGCCAGTTCGTCGGCACTCCACGGCGCACGGCTGGTTTCGCCATTGGCCGGGTTGATCTTGACCTGATCATCCACCACCACCGCGACCGACAGGCGATTCAAACGGCCCTGTTGCTGCTTGGTGTGGCTGATGGAGCGGTCGAGCTCGAAGTTCTTGGTCGATTGTTGGCGCTTGTCGGCCGGGTATGGCGCCAGCATCGGCTGACCGGTGGCCGGGTCCATGATCTGTTGGCCGTTGGCGTCGATCAGCGGCTGGCCCGGTTGCACCATGCCAGCGGCCGCAGTGGCACCACCGGTGGTCTGGGGCGCGCTGGCCGGCGACGGCGGTTGGTTGCTAAGCGCACCAGGCACGCCTTGCGGGCCATTGCTGGCGGTGCGTTGCTCGTTCACTGACTGTTCGCTGCGCAACGCCGGTTGATCAGGGTTGAACTGTTCGGACGTCGATTCGACGGAGCTGAAATCCACATCGGCCGACACCTCGGCCTTGTAGCGGTCGTTACCCAGGATCGGTTGCAGGATGTTGTGCACCCGCTGAGTCAGCATGCCTTCCATGCGACGGCTGTAGTCGAATTGTTTGCCGGCCATGGTCAGAGCAGAGTTCTCCGCCTGATCGGACAACAGGTTGCCCTTCTGGTCGACCACGGTGATCTGGGACTTGCTCAACTCGGGAACACTGGTAGCCACCAGATTGACGATGGCCACGACCTGGCTGGGCTCCAAAGAGCGACCGGAATACAGTTCAACCAGTACCGAGGCGCTTGGCTTGCGCTCATCGCGCACAAACACCGAGCTTTTTGGAATCGCCAGGTGCACACGGGCACCCTTGACGTTGTTCAGACTGGCAATGGTGCGCGCCAATTCGCCTTCAAGGCCGCGACGATAACGGGTCGCCTCCATGAACTGGCTGGTACCCAGGCCCTGGTCCTTGTCGAGGATCTCGAAACCGATATTGCCATCGGTGGGCGTTACGCCAGCAGCGGCGAGCTTGAGGCGCGCGCGCGCCACGTCGTCGGCCTTGACCAGCAAGGCGCCGGAATTGGGTTCGACGGTATAAGGAATGTCGGCGGCAGCCAGGGTTTCCATGACTTGCTTGGCGTCCATGCCCTCCAGACTGCCGTACAAAGGACGGTAGTCTGGCTGCTGGGACCACAGCACCACGGCAAACCCGATCGCCACGCTGGCAGCCAGGCCGACCAACAGGCCCACCTGACGCAGCATGGTCATCTCGGAGAGGTTTTCCAGGAAGGACAGACCGAACAGCGGCGGTTTGCCGTCGGGCGGAGTGGCCTTGGCCGGAACGTTATCAGCGACTGCTTCTGCCATGACTCAATAATTTCCTTAGACCGGCATCTGCATGATGTCTTGGTAGGCTTGAACCAGCTTGTTACGAACCTGGGTCAACGCCTGAAACGAGACACTGGCTTTCTGCGAAGAGATCATCACGTCCGTCAGATCGACGCCACTTTTGCCAATCTCGAAAGCACTGGCCAACTGACTCGATGCCTGCTGGGTATCGTTCACTTTATTGACGGCCTGACCGAGCATGTCGGAAAAACTGCTGGCGCCCACTTCCGGGACCGCGACCGACTTAGGCTGTGCCATGGCGTCCATTTGCATGGCCCGCATGTCCAGCATCAACCGATTAAATTCAATACCTTGGCTCATGGTCTACTCTCTCTGGCGGCCCGCATTTTTTTGACACTTACTCAGCGGGTACACAGGTATTAGCAACAAGGGTGCCAGCTCCGTGACCGTAAAAAACAAATGCATGTGGGAGCGGGCTTGCTCGCGAAGGCGGTGGTTCAGTCAATGCAACGGCGACTGGTAAATCGCTTTCGCGAGCAAGCCCGCTCCCACAAGGGATATTCGGTGCACATCACTCAACTGGCGAACAGGTAGGCCTCGACGTCCATGCCGGCGTCACGCATTTGCGCCAGCTTGTAGCGCAGGGTGCGCGGGCTGATCCCCAAGCGCTCGGCCGCTTCCTTGCGACGCCCGCGCTCGGCGCGCAGGGTGTCGATGATCATCTGGAATTCGCGACGACGCAGGTCGTCTCCCAAAGCACCGGCCGATTCGCCCTCCACTTCCGCCGGAGGGGCGAACGCCGGGACCGCTGACACGGCCGGCAATGGCGCGCAGGCCACCGGACCGCTCAGGCAAAAATCTTCCGGCTGGATCAGACCGCCCTGCTGCAGAATCAATGCCCGCTGAATCGCGTTATCCAGCTCCCGTACGTTGCCAGGCCAGGGGTAGGCGATCAGAAACGCCTGGGCCTCGGGGGACAGCCTGGCTGCCGCATGCTTCATTTTATTGACGTGTTTGGTCAGCAGACGCTCGGCCAGCGGCAGGATATCGGCGGTGCGCTCGCGCAACGGTCGCCAGGCCAGCGGAAATACTGACAGACGGTAGTAAAGGTCTTCGCGAAAACGCCCTGCCGCCACTTCGCCAGCCAGGTCGCGGTTGGTGGTCGCCACCACGCGGATATCCAGGCTGATAGGCTTGCGCGCACCCACCCGCTCCACTTCCCGCTCCTGCAACACGCGCAACAGCTTGGCTTGCAGGCCAAGGGGCATTTCGGAAATTTCATCGAGCAGAATGGTGCCACCGTCAGCCTGCTCGAACTTGCCGGCCTGGGCCGAGATGGCGCCAGTAAACGAGCCCTTCTCGTGACCGAACAGCGTCGCCTCCAACATATTGTCGGGAATCGCCGCACAGTTAATGGCAATGAACGGTTCGCTGGCACGCCGGGATTGCTGGTGAATGTAGCGCGCCAGCACCTCCTTGCCGGTGCCGGATTCGCCGGAAATCAAAACAGTGGAGTCGCTGCGAGCCACCCGCGCGGCCAACGCCAGCAACTGCGCACTGGCCGGTTCGATCGCGACCGGGCCTTCACCCTCGACGGCAGGGCTGCCCAAGGCATGGCGGGCCACCAGATCCAACAGCGCCTTGGGCTCGAACGGCTTGACCAGATAATCCGCAGCCCCCTGGCGCATGGCATCCACGGCACGCTCGACGGCACCGTGGGCAGTCATCAGCAGGACCGGCAATTGAGGTTGGCGGGCGCGCAACAAACCAAGCAGCTGGTGCCCATCCATGCCCGGCATGTTGACGTCACTGACCACCAGGCCGAAGGTCTCTTGAGCCACGGCCAGCAAAGCATCTTCCGCCGAACCGACGGCGGTGTAATCGTGCCCGGCCAGCACCAGGGTATCGGCCAGCGCCTCACGCAGGGCCCGGTCATCCTCAACCAGTAACACCTTGATCGCCATGACCTTCACTCCACTCCCGGCGTACTGGAAAACAATGGCAAAAGCACCAGTGCACAGGTGCCACGCCCCAGACGCGAGCGCAGTTGCAATTCTCCCTGATGGGCACGCGCCACTGCCTTGACTACGGTCAGGCCCAAGCCCGTGCCTGTGGTCTTGGTGGTAAAAAAGGGTTCGCCCAAACGCGCCAGCACCGCTGGCTCGATGCCGCTACCACTGTCACTGACACACAAGCGCAAGGTGTTGCCCCGTGTGAACAAGTGCACTTTGAGCCGGACGTCGCCGCCGCTGGCCTGGACCGCGTTTTCGATCAGGTTCAACACTGCGCCCACCAGGGTGTCGCGATTACACAACACCTCGCCAGCATGGCTGTCGCATTGCCAGCGAATTGGCAGGTCCTGCACGTGAGTCAATGCGGCGGCTTGCAAGGATTGCAGCAAGACCTTGGGGGTGACGCGATCGGTCAATGGCAACTCGCCACGAGCGAACACCAGCATGTCGCGCACCTGATGCTCCAGCTCGTGCAGCCGCTCTTTCAGGCGTCCGGCGAAGCGTTGCTGGGTTTCCACCGGCAGTTGCTGCTCGGTCAGATGACTGGCGTACAGCAAAGCGGCCGACAGCGGCGTACGAATCTGATGAGCCAGCGAGGCCACCATCCGCCCCAGGGAAGACAGGCGTTCGTGGCGGGCCAGTTGATCTTGCAGGTGACGGGTTTCAGTCAGGTCATTGAGCAGCACCAATTGCCCGGGCTCGGCGTCCAGCGAACGAGTGGAGATGGACAGGCGCCGACCGTCCTTGAGCGACACTTCATGGCCGTCGTCTTCACGCGGGGCGAAGCAGCGGGCGATGACGTGCCGCCACAACTCGCCCTCCAATGGCAGGCCAAGCAGCTCGCAGGCCGCCGGATTGGCTTCGCGCACGCGACCATGGGCATCGATGACGATAACGCCACCGGGCAACAGATCGAGGAGATTTTGCAGCCGATTAGCCAGCCGTTCCTTTTCCGCCAGCTCCTGCATGCGCTGGGCACTGACCACTGCCAGCTCGCCCTTGAGCTCAGTGACGCGAGCTTCGAGGAGGCTGTAGGAATCGGTCAACCGGCTGGACATCTGGTCGAACAGCGAAAAGGCCTGCTCAAGTCCAACCCGGCTTGCCTGCTCGGCGGACGGCATGATCCCCGGCTCGGGGACAGGTGAGATCTGGGCGGCTTGGGTCATCGTGCTCTCTCGCTTGGCTGACCGTCAGTTAAACGGAACGTTGCGAGGGATGTAGCAATACCCGTGCCGAAAAAAAACCGCCTGAAAAATCAGGCGGTTGGAAAACAGGCGTCAATCATCCGCCTGTTCATCTCCTTCGCGACGGCTCATGCCGTACTTGCGCATCTTCTCCACCAGGGTGGTACGACGGATGCGCAGGCGTTCGGCGGCGCGGGCCACGATACCGTTGGCATCGTCCAGGGCCTGCTGGATAAGGCCTTGTTCCAGGCCTCCCAGATAATCCTTGAGGTCAATGCCTTCTGGTGGCAGCAAGGCATTGGCGGTGAAGTCCGGCGTATGGCCGTTGATCGCCACGCGCTCTTCCAGATCGCTGCGCAGGCTATCGACCATTTGCTCGTCTTCATCGTCGACATAACGGAATTTCTTCGGCAACTCGACCACGCCGATCACACCGTAGGGATGCATGATCGCCATGCGCTCGACCAGATTGGCCAGCTCACGGACGTTACCCGGCCAACCGTGGCGGCACAGGGACATGATTGCCGCCGAGTTGAAACGGATCGAGCCGCGCTTCTCGTGCTCCATGCGCGAAATCAGTTCGTTCATCAGCAGCGGGATGTCTTCGACCCGCTCACGCAGCGGTGCCATTTCAATCGGGAAAACATTGAGGCGGTAATAGAGGTCTTCGCGGAAACTGCCCACCTCGATCATGCTCTCGAGGTTCTTGTGGGTCGCGGCGATGATTCGCACATCGACGCTCTGGGTCTTGTTGCTGCCCACGCGCTCGAAGGTGCGTTCCTGCAAGACTCGCAGCAACTTGACCTGCATCGGCAACGGCATATCACCGATTTCATCGAGAAACAGCGTGCCGCCGTTGGCCAGCTCGAACCGCCCGGCCCGGCTGGTGATGGCGCCGGTGAAGGCGCCCTTCTCGTGTCCGAACAGTTCGCTCTCGAGCAACTCGGCCGGGATCGCACCGCAGTTGACCGGCACGAACGGCGCTTCGCGACGCTTGGAATGGTAGTGCAGGTTACGCGCAACCACTTCCTTGCCGGTGCCCGACTCACCCAGGATCAACACGCTGGCGTCGGTATCGGCGACCTGCTGCATCATCTGGCGCACATGCTGGATCGCCCGACTGGTGCCAACAAGACTACGGAAAAGGTTGGGCTCGCGATGCCGGCCGCGCTCGCGCGCCTGGTCGTACATCTCGCGATAAACCTGGGCGCGGTGCAGCGAATCGAGCAACTTGCTGTAGCTGGGAGGCATTTCCAAGGTGGAAAGTACCCGGCGGCGCTGGTCCTCAGGCAAGTCAACGGAAGAATTTTCGCCCATTAACAAAACCGGAAGGAACTCATCCCAGGTTGAGAGTGTCTTTAGCAAGCCCAAAAGCGTTGCGGGTGCATTTACGGTTCCGATCAGAACGCAAATGACCTCACGACTGGACGACAAAGAGCCGACGGCCTGCTGCCAGTCATGGCTTCCGCAGGGTAAATTTTCTTCACCAAGAAAATTTAGGATCACCGCCAAATCGCGGCGGCGGACGCTATCGTCATCGATCAGGAGAATTTTGGTTTCACGCCACATGCAATAGCAACTTCCCTAGTCAACTCAATGCCCGGAATTTGGGGGCAAGCTAGACGCTTGCAGACTTGTCATGCCTGTAGACGCCTGAAATCTGTAAACAGCCACTAGTTAAGTCAAAAAACCGTGCACAGTCAAATTTATGGCGCACTTTGTTCGGATTAACTGAGCGTTAACCGAACAGATGGTAAACCTTTGCCGCGTTCTGCGCTTGATGGATCTGCGACATCTCGTCGACAATCGCCTGACGCTCGCCAGTGGCCGCCTCCAGCAGCTGCCGATAGACCCCCAGCAACTCCTCAAGATTGCTCCGCAACGCCGCCTCGTCTACCTCAGGCTCGCTCAGAACGTCTTCCATGCAGGAACGGCAAGCCAGGTCCAATTGACCGATTGCCTCCCAGTTGCGCTCGGCCAGGGCACCGACCAGGGCATCACGGGTTTGTTCGATTCGCTGCAAGACAAGACTCATGAGCGTGCTCCTTAGAATTGCGGACCCGGTACGGCGATGGCATCCCAACCTTCCTTGACCGTGCTCAGCAGATCGGCGACTTCGTCGAGGATCTTCGGATCAGTCTTGGCGTTGGCTTCGGCAAGGCGCTTCATCATGTAGGTATAGAGGCTATCCAGCTCGGTGACCGACGCGGCCTGGTTTTCCAGGTCCAGGCCTTCACGCAAACCGCCAATGATGCCGATGGCCTTACTGATCAGTACGCCTTTATTGGCGATATCCTTGCGCTCCATCGCACCCTTGGCCTGGGCAATGCGGTCCAGCCCGCCCTCCATCAGCATCTGCACCAGACGATGGGGACTTGCTTCGGAGGTTTGCGCCTGGGCGCCAATCTTCTGGTATTGGCGAAGGGCTAACATCGGATTCATGTTCTACCTCATCAAAAAAAAACTTCGGTTCGTATAAACAGCGTATCGACGCCGCGTCAAAAAACTTTAGATCGAAAAAGCCGAAAGCCCGGAGCGTCCTGAGACGCTACCGGGCTTTTGTGTATCGACCAGAATCAGCTGTTTTTCTGCTGTGCCGTCATGGCTTCGAACATCGAGGTGATGTTACTGGCAGTGGCTTTCAGCCTGCCCACCAGGGTATCCATGTCGTTGTACTTTTTGGTCAGCACCGCGGTGAGGGTCTCGATTCGGCGATCAAGGGCCAACTGATCTTCGCTCAGTTTCGCCTTGAGAACTTCCAGGTTCTTGGATCGAGCCGTCAGGATGTTATCCACGGTCTTCCCGTTGGAGTCCTTCTTACTGGTCTCCGTGTAGGGATTGAGTGCATTCTGCATGCGCTCGATCAGGCCATTCTCCCCAGTGAAGAGGGTCTGGATTTCCCCACCCAATTGCTTTTCGTTCACAGCGGTTGCGAACTTTGTACTGTCAAAATCCAGGGCACCAGTCGTCTGATTGGTGGTAATTCCCAGCTGCGACAACACGGTCAGCTTATCGCCAGCACCGGTTTCGGACAAAGGCGCGCGAATAGCCGCCAAAAGCGAACGAGGCAATGAGTCGCCGGTCAATGCTGCCGGAACCGAGTTACCTTCGGCATCTGTCGATGGCTTGGTCAGGGAAGTCACGGCCTTCGCGATCGCGTTATAAGCATCGACAAATTTCTGGATCGAAGCTTTCAGACCGTCGGTATTGGCAGCAACGGTGACGGTCGTCGGGCCGGTATCGGCAACGACTAACGTCATACTCAAGCCTGAGACCACGTTATCCAACTTGTTGGTCGGACTGGTCATCGCCAGGCCGTCGACGCTGAACTCGGCATCCTGTGCGAACACCAGAGAACCTGAAGAAGTCGCGGTGGGGGGGGTAGCCATCGCTACAGAGCCGTCAGCCGCAAGACTGGCAACACCGCTGAGGGAAATATCGTTACCCGCACCAGTTTTAGTCGAGCCCACCACAAGACGTGAACCAAAACTGTCGGTCACGATGTTGGCGGTCAGACCGCTGGAGGAGTATTTGCTGTTGATAGCGTCCCGAACCGACTGCAGCGTCGAATCAGCAGGGATATCAAGGGTGTAATCCGTACCGCCCTGGCTGATGGTCAGCGTACCGGTCTCCACCGCACTGGAAGCACCACCTGCAAAAGCCGCCGTGGCAACTTTTGAGGAGGTTGCCAGCTGAGTGACTTTGACCGAGTAGATACCACTTACCGCCGAATTCCCGGCTGTCACCGTCAGCGCACTGGTATTGGCCGAAGTAGCGGAAACACCGGTGAATTGAGGCGTGGTGGTGCTGCCCAGGCTTTCAAGCGCGGACTGGAAGGTAGCCAACAGTGACTTCAGGGTGCCGATCCCCGAAATATTGGCGGTATTGGTCTTGGTGGCACGGTCAATCTGACCTTGCTTGGCTGCTTTGTCAGAATCCACCAATGCCTTGACGATAGCACCGGTATCAAGGCCAGAGCCTAAACCCAAGCCAGGTAGAATTGGACTTGCCATGTGGGACTCCCTTCAGTGTGCCGCCGGTCTTTTGACCTTTAAAACGTCAAAAGAACCAAACAACAAAATTCGTGCCAGCTATCAGGCTTGTGCGCTAAACAACAGGCTGCTTGCATCATTCAAACTGTTCGCCAGTTTGAGCACTTCTTCGTTAGGGATCTGGCGAATCACTTCACCGGAACCACTGGCAATCACTTTGACGACCACTTTGCCTGAAGGCTCATCGATTGAGAACTCCAGGTTGCGCTTGACCGACTGAACAAAGGTTTCGATCTCCTGAACCGCTCTCTTCAGCTTTTCCTGCTCGGCCTCAGCGTCTTTTGGCTCATCCTTGACCGGTACCACGGTGGCAGCATCGGCTCGAGGCTTCTCCACTGGCTTGTCGGCAAATGTCGTCGCCGGCTTCGCAGCTGGATAAGACAAGTTCAGCTTCACGCTCATATCCATGTCCATCACCTCTTGAACGGAAAAAGCGAGAGAGTACGCAAGCGCACTCCCCCGCTAAAACTCATCCGACTATTACTGAAGCAGCTTCAGTACAGCGGATGGCAGTTGGTTGGCCTGGGCCAGAACCGAAGTGGAAGCCTGTTGCAGAGTCTGCTGCTTGGTCAGCTGGGCAGTTTCAGCAGCGAAGTCGGTGTCTTGTACACGACCCAGTGCAGCGGCGGCGTTTTCGTTGACGTTCTGCAGGTTGGAGATGGTGCTGGTCAGACGGTTTTGTGCAGCACCGAGGTCAGCACGGCTGGCGTTGATGGTTGCCAGAGCAGCGTCGATTGCATCGATTGCAGCAGCGGTGCTGGCTTCGGCCGTGGCGCTGTCGTTACCGGTAATGGCGATGGCAGCAGAGTCAACGCTCAAGGTTGCAGCGTCGAAGCCGCTATCCAGGGTCAGAGTGATCTGGTTGGTAGCACCAGTGTTGGAGCCGACCTGGAAAGTCATGGTGCCAGCGGAACCGTCGATCAGGTTCTTGCCGTTCAGGTTGGTCGACTCGGCGATACGGGTCAGTTCGTCCGACATCTGAGCAAATTCTTTGTTCAGAGCGTCACGGTCAGCAGTACCGTTGGAGTCGTTTCGAGCCTGGACAGCCAGTTCACGCATACGCTGCAGGATGTTGGTGGATTCCTGCAGAGCGCCTTCAGCGGTCTGAGCGATGGAGATACCGTCGTTGGCGTTTTTGATCGCAACAGTCTGACCGCGGATTTGCGAAGTCATACGGGTAGCGATCTGCAGGCCGGCGGCGTCATCTTTGGCGCTGTTGATTTTCAGGCCGGAAGACAGACGGGTCATCGAAGTGGAGAGAGCATCGGAAGCCCGGTTCAGGTTCTTCTGAACGTTCAACGATGTGACGTTGGTGTTTACTGTTAAAGCCATGACGAATTCCTCGTTGGTTGGGTACTGCGGCTTCCGGCCCTGGCAACCGCCGGGTGTGGCCTAGAGAACCTTCGTAATAGTTATCGTCGTAATCGGAACTTGCTTTAGCTGTTTTTTCAAATAATTTGCCATCAGGGTGCCACCCCTCGTAAATCAAGGACTTGGCAGCGCTCAGAAGGTAAAAAAATGACGTCAGGGAAATGCCGGAACCGCCACTCGTCCAGGCGGCGGCCCTAGCGGAGGGAGAAAAGACTTAAACCGCCTGAACCAGAGGTCAATAGCTCAACCAACTCGAACTCAAGATAATCCGCCAGCGAAAGCCAGTTCTGAGCCTGCTGATCGTTGAACATCAAGCCAAGCAAACCGCCCCACGATGACTGGACATCGCCTGGCATAAGCTCGACAAAAGGCTGGGCCGCCTCGACCATTGCAACCATCGCCAGCCCCGCCTCGACATCGCGGCCAAGACGAAACAGCCGAGCACACCCGCGCGCGTCTTCGATGACCACCTCAAGGCCGCTCATCGCACAAACTCCGGATGAAAAGCAGTGCCCACGATCATCGCTCCGTCTCGACTGCTGTTATAGAAGCGCACCTGAGGGTGCCCGGCGACAAATCGCTCCAGCTCACACAAATAGCTACGGAAGTTGAGCTGAGTCTTGACCCGCTGGCCATGGCCATCAAGCACCCAGTGCCTGGATGCGTCCAACTGTGGCCCCAGGTCTCCGTCGCCCCAACCCGCATGGGTCTTGTCATGGGGAAAAGCGAAATCGGCTCCGAACAAAGTGACCTGCGCTGCGCCCATCCTGACGGCCAGGTCCACGGCCGGATGAATCACGCTGCCACCTACGTACAGCTCGCCCCGAGGCAGTTGCTGGCGCATTTGATGATAGACAGGGCTGGCGGAATAACCGGCATAACGGCGACCCTGCCAGGCTTCAATCACCGATGGATCCGCCATTGGCAGGTAAACCAGGGCAATGTCGCCGGTGTCTTCGGGCGGAAGGTGGCGCGCCGAAATGCGTTGATCAATGCTGACCACGATATCCGGTCGGATGCCTTGGGTGATCAAGGGCCGATAGGCCGTATCGACACAGATCAATAGCGGCCGCTCGGCTTGGCTATTCAAGCCGCGCAACCGCTCAAAGTGCTGTTCGAGACTTGGCCCGGTGGCGATGACAAAAACTTCGCGTCCATTGAGGGTGCCAAACAGCTCGGCGACATCGCGATCCCTTTGCACGAGACCGAAGGTGGATTGCAGACGCTCGATGATCTCCGGAGCCCGTGGGTCGAATTCCCGGTTGTTGAAGGCCAGATGCGTTTCACTGATCAGCCGGTCGCGTATCTTCGCGTTGAAATCGTCGGCCAGCACCAGTTCGGCGGGCAGGGCGAAAAACGGCAACTGGAGTTCCGCCAGATCGCCGGCGTAAAGCATTTCGACACGCGGGTCAGCAAGCCATGACGACTGGTCCAGCAACTGCAACACAAGGGCGAACACTGAGCCATTGAGGATATGCACGTACAGATGTTCAACCTCTGCCTGCTCCAGCAGCCGGTTTTGCAGATCCCCCAGCCCGGTGCCATAGACATGCACCGCAGTGGCGTCTGGCGGCAGGCTGCCGGCTTGCAGGTCGGCTTCGGCGAGACGGTCATGCCGGCTGGTCAGCTGGATGCCGTTGATGCTAAGGGTCGAACCCAGGCCCTCCACCAGATCGGCCTGCAACTCACCGGCATTCTCCAGCAGCAGCCGCTGGGCCACGGCCGGCCAACGTTGCTCGATCACCTGGAAATTGCGCTCAAAGAACTCGCTCATGGCGTCTCGCTTTTCCATCAGGCAAAAAAATAGCGTTCAAGGTTACACCTTGGACGCTATTTTTTGTGCTCGGGCTTTAACGGCTCAAGGACGATAAATGATCGCCGAGCCCCAGGACAGGCCCACGCCAAAACCACTTAACGCCACGCGTTTCCAGTCGGAATCGAGCACGTGCTTTTCCAGCAGCAATGGAATGCTCGACGACACGGTGTTCCCGGTCTCGACCATATCCTTGATGAACTTCTCCGGCTCGCCTTCGAAACGCCGCGCCACCGCATCGACAATCGCCGCACTGCCCTGGTGAATGCAGAACGCATCGATGTCGCTGGCCTGCAGATCGGACTCGGCGAGCAACTCATGCAAATGAGCCGGAACCTTGATCAAGGCGAAATTGAACACTTGGCGACCGTTCATGAAGAACACCCCGTCGCTGACCTTCAGGTGCGGCGCACCGGAACCGTCGGTGCCGAACTTGGCCTTGCCCAAGTGCCACGATGCATCCTCGCCCATCCAGGTAGCGGTAGCGGCGTCACCAAACAACATCGTGGTGTTGCGATCTTCCGGATCAACGATTTTCGAGTACGGGTCCGCCGTTATCAGCAGGCCATTCTTCAGGCCGGCGGCTTCCATGAAGCCCTTGATGGCGTAGATGCCATAGACATAACCCGAGCAGCCCAGGGAGATATCAAACGCTGCGACAGTGGTCGGCAAACCCAGCTTGTCCTGAACGATGGCCGCCGTGTGAGGCAAGCCTTCTTCGTCGCCGTTCTGGGTAACGACGATCAGTACATCGACAGATTCACGTTTCAGGCCGGGATTGTTGGCAAACAGCGCATTGGCCGCTTCTACACACAGGTCCGAGGTTTCCTGCCCGTCATCCTTGCGCGGCAAGAAGGCGGAACCGATCTTGCCCAGGATGAACTCTTCATCCTTGTCGAACTTCGCACCTTGTGCGTAATTATCCACGCCGGCTACAGGAACGTAGCTCGCAATGCCTTTTATGCCAATCATTACGGCTTCCCAATTAAAAACAGCCCAATACCACCGCTCGCAAGGATTCGAGGGGCGCCGACAAACGGGAAGTGTAAAGGGCTATCACTGGGCCTGATAAGGGCCAGGCGCCATCTTCCCGGTCAATACAATACAGTGAAGATGCGCGTTATGACTCACAGGTCACGCGATTTTACTGATTAGCTCGATCACAAAGCTATTCAACCAGTGCCCAGGCCAGGGGTGTACCCCGCGCGATCGCCTGGCGAGCGCACCGGCCCATCACGGCGTCTGCATACTTGGGAGCCAGTCCCAGACCCGGGCGGATGGCCCGCAGGTTCTGCGGTGTAAACGCATCACCAGGGTTCATGTCTTGCGTCACGTACAGCGACCGGCGATAGACCAGCGACTTGCGCTCAGCCTCCGTCACGCCATAGTGCACCTGCCCAAGCGCCTGCCAGGCGCGCTCGGTTTCGATCACCAGCGCCGCGAGTTCCGCCGGTTCCAGCGAGAAACTGGCGTCCACTCCGCCAGCGGCGCGGTCAAGAGTGAAATGTTTTTCCACCACGGTCGCGCCCAACGCCACGGCGGCGACAGACACCCCGACGCCCATGGAATGGTCCGACAAGCCCACCTCACAGCCGAACAATTCTCGCAAATGAGCAATGGTGCGCACGTTGCTGTTGGCCGGCGTGGCCGGATAGGTGCTGGTGCATTTGAGCAGCACCAGATCCTTGCAGCCGGCTTGGCGGGCGGCACGCACGGTTTCGTCGAGTTCTGCGATGCTGGCCATGCCGGTGGAAATGATCAACGGCTTGCCGGTGGCGGCGACCCGACGGATCAGCGGCAGATCCGTGTTTTCGAAACTGGCGATCTTGTAGGCCGGCACGTCCAGACTCTCGAGGAAATCCACGGCTGTCTCGTCAAACGGCGTCGAGAACGCCAGCATGCCCAGCGCCTTGGCCCGGGCGAAAATCGGCGCATGCCATTCCCACGGTGTATGAGCCTTTTCGTACAAGTCATAAAGCGAGGTCCCGGCCCACAAGCTGTTGGGGTCCTTGATGAAGAACTCACCCTCGCTCAAATCCAGCGTCATGGTATCGGCGGTGTAGGTTTGAAGCTTCAAGGCGTGGGCACCGGCCCGGGCGGCGGCCTCGACGATCTGCAACGCCACGTCCAGGGACTGGTTATGGTTGCCGCTCATTTCGGCAATGATGAACGGTGGCACCTGCGCCCCGATGCTGCGGTGGCCGATCTTGAAACTACTCATGGGGGTGATCCTTCAATACACGCGTAAACACGCAGGTACTTTGAATAAAACCGGCCTGCCGAAACAGGTTCAGGGATGCTTGATTACCAGGCAGTATTTGCGCGGTGAGAGTCCGCAGTTGAGGCCAATGGGCGCTGGCAAAGGCTTCGCCTCGGGCCAGCAGCGCCCTGCCCCATCCCAGCCCCAGGCGACTTTCGAACAGATAAATCGACACCAGCGCCTCGGTGCCTTGCAAGTCATAACGTAACGCGCCCACGGGCCCGTCCGTGGTTTCACCGATCAGCAACAGGCGCTGTGCGTTCACCAGGCTTGCTTGCAGCCATTGACAATGACGGTCCCAGTCAATGATCGACGTATCCAGCGATACGCGGCGCACGGCCTCGGCGTTACGTCCGTCAAAAAGCAGCCGGGCGTCGGCTTGCGTGGCCGGGCGAATCCGCAGCAAGGCACCGGCCAGCGTCGCTGCGACCCTTTTTGCGCCCAAGCCATCGACCAATTGCCGTGAGCGCTGGGACAAGCTACAGCGCATGCCGTGATTGTCCGCAACGAACCCGATGGCCTGGCGCAACTGCTCGACGCTGACCGTCTCCCGAGGTCCGAGATAAACGTGTGCGCCGAGCGTCGCCATAACCTCGCCATTGGCCTGCTGATTGTTCGACACCGCAATGCAAATCGTAGGCAGGCCCATCGCGGCGCGTTCCCAACTGGTACCTCCACCGGCGCCGACGAACAGGTCCGCCTCGAACATGAGCTGATGAAAGTTGCGCACGAAACTGTGCAACCGCCAGCGCGGCCGAGTCGCCACTATCGCCTGCATCTGAGCCCAGGCCGGGTTGTCGGCACCGGCGACAAAATCGACGTCAAGATCATCAAAATCCGCCAGCGCTTGCATGGCGTGATGGGTTTGCATCGCGGCATCAAACCCGCCGAAGTTAACCAGTACCCGTCTGACCTTGGGTTTTAGCTCAATCGCCCGACCACAAAACTCATCACGCAACAACGCGTACCGCGGCCCGAGCAGTGTCTGGCAGTGCTCGGGTAATAGCCCTGCGTACGCGGCCCGGGTGCCGGACAGGTTCTGATTGAGCAGTAGATCGACGCTATAGGTACGTGTTGCCAGGTCGTCCAGGGCCATGATCCGGGGCGCAAAGCGCCGTGCGGCGGTTTGCCAATGATGGTCCAGGCCATAATGGTCGACGATGATCCAGTCGAAACGCTGCTGAGCGCGCAAGGCCTGTTCCAACGCAGTGATATCCGCCTGCCAGGGCAGCAACGACTCGATCGCCTGCAGCGGGTCCTCGCCGGGATAAAGATCCGGCAAGGCAAATGTTTCGAAGCCCTCGGTTTCTAGTGCCTGTAATCGATGCCCTGACAGCGAGCGACAGGCAAACGCGACGTGCGCTCCCTGCCCACGCAACACGCGAGCCAGCGTCAGACAGCGAGCAATGTGCCCGCTGCCAATGGTTGGCGAGGCGTCCGCGCGAATCAGCACCCTCATTGCAGTTCCCCGCCTGCTTTCAAGGCGGCGTAGAGGTATTCGGCCCGCTTCCAGTCTTCAGGGGTATCGATGTCCTGCACCAGATGGCGGGGCAGAATCACCGGCAGGCTGTTGGGGGAAAACAGCACGTCCCCCCGCAACCAGGCCTCCCGACGCCCCCAATAAAACTGGCCGGCATCCTGGAAAGCTTCCGGCAGGTCCTGAGAGCGAGTGTCGCGAAACTGCGGATAAAGCGGGGTCAGCGCGCCCTGCTCATCCAGGGTCAAGGCCCGTTGGACGGGAAAACCAAAACCGGTCACTGAAAACGCGAACGACTTGTCAGGGTGCTCGCGCAACAACTCAAATCCCTCACGCAGGAACCGCGCCTGCAACAGCGGCGCAGTGGCATAAATACAACAGGCGAAATCGAACGACCGCTCGCGCAACTCGCCCACCGCATGGGCAATCACCGCTGCCGTCCCGGTGAAATCATCAGCCAGCGCGGCCGGACGCATGAACGGTACCCGCGCGCCATGAACCTGCGCCAGCTCGGCGATTTCTTCGTCATCGGTGCTGACAATCACCTCAGCGAACAGCCCCGAGGCCAGAGCCGTGCGAATCGAGTGGACAATAATGGGCACGTCAGCGAACAGCTTCAGGTTCTTGCGAGCGATCCGCTTGCTGCCGCCCCGGGCGGGAATGATCGCGATGGCGTTCACCTGGTTACTCCTCAAGCAATCGGCGCAGTTGCTCGACCACATAGTCCTGCTGTTCATCACTGAGGGAAGGAAACATGGGCAAGCTGATGGCTTCGCTGTAATAACGTTCGGCCTGGGGAAAATCACCTGTGGCGAATCCCAGGTCACGGTAATACGGTTGCAAATGAACTGGAATGTAATGCAGGTTTACGCCAATCCCGGCCGCACGCAAGCCCTCGAATACCTGAAGGTGGCTCAGGGTGATGCCATCGAGTTGCAGGCGCACCACATACAAATGCCAGGCCGACTCCGCCTCGGGCTGTAAGCCGGGCAAGGTCAATGGCAAACCGCCCAGCAAACGATGGTATCGCGCTGCCAGCTCACGGCGCCGTGCGATGAACCCGTCCAGCTTGTTCAACTGCGAGAGTCCCAGCGCGGCCTGCAGATCTGTCATGCGGTAATTGAAACCCAACTCGACTTGCTGGTAATACCACGGTCCATGGCTGGGCTCGGTCATTTGTCCGGCGTCGCGGGTCATTCCATGGCTGCGCAGGCGTTGCAGGCGCTGTGCCAGGTCCGGGCGATTGGTCAGGACCATGCCGCCTTCGGCGCTGGTGATGATTTTCACCGGGTGGAAACTGAACACCGTCATGTCCGCGAATTCGCCACAGCCCACCGGCCGGCCCGCATAAGACGCCCCCACTGCATGGGAAGCATCCTCGATCACTGTGAAACCGTATCGCTCCGATAGCTGGCCGATTCTACGCATGTCACAGCTTTGCCCCGAGAACGCCACCGCCACCAACACCTTGGGCAGCGTTCCATCGCGCTCGGCCTCTTCAAGCTTTGTGGTAAGGGCATCGGCATCGAGATTCCAGGTCAGCGGATCGATATCGACAAAGTCGACCTGCGCACCGCAATAACGCCCGCAGTTGGCCGAGGCCAAGAACGTATTGGGGGTGGTCCATAAACAATCACCTGGCCCCAGCCCCGCCGCCACGCAGGCAATGTGCAGCGCGGCGGTCGCATTGCACACCGCCACGGCGTGATCGGCCTGGCAACGAAGGGCCATGGCCTGTTCGAAACGCTCAAGCGCCGGCCCCTGGGTCAGCCAATCGGAGCGCAATACCGCGACCACCGCATCGATGTCAGCTTGATCGAGGCTTTGCCGCCCGTAGGGAATCATGTCGGTAACCGGGCATGAAGGTCGGCAATCTGATCAACCGACAAAAAGTGCGGATTGGTGTCGGAGCGATATTCGAAGTCCTCCGCCACAGGCTTGCCGCACTCCCCCAAATTGTCCAGCGCGAAATCCACATCCACGCTGGTGAAGCGAATCGACGGCTGGATGGTGTAGTGATCGGCAAACTCGATGGTCATGCGCGCGTCATCGAGCGGCACCATGAGCTCATGGAGTTTTTCGCCAGGACGAATTCCAACGTTCTTGTGAGGCAAATGCCCAGCCATGCCCGACGCCAGATCGACGATACGAATCGACGGAATCTTTGGCACGAATACTTCACCGCCGTGCATGCGGGCAAAGCTGTCGAGCACAAACTGCACGCCGTGGTCGAGGGTGATCCAGAAGCGGGTCATGCGTTCATCGGTAATCGGCAGCTGCGTCGCACCCTCGGCAATGAGCTTGCTGAAGAACGGCACCACCGAGCCCCGGGAGCCGGCAACGTTGCCATAGCGCACCACGGCGAACCGGGTCTGCTGTTCACCCGCGATATTGTTGGCCGCCACGAACAGTTTGTCCGACAGCAACTTGGTCGCGCCGTACAGGTTGATTGGACTGGCCGCTTTGTCGGTGGACAGCGCAACGACTTTTTTCACACCGTTATCGATGGCCGCCGCAATGATGTTCTCGGCGCCATTGACGTTGGTGCGAATGCATTCGGTGGGATTGTATTCCGCCGCCGGCACCTGTTTGAGGGCGGCCGCGTGCACCACGTAGTCAATCCCACGCATAGCCTGGCGCAAACGGTCGGCGTCACGCACGTCCCCCAGGAAATAACGCATGCACGGGGCATTGAAGGTTTGTTGCATCTCGTACTGCTTGAGTTCGTCACGAGAAAACACCACCACCCGCTTGGGCTGGTACTGCTCCAGCAACCGGCGGATGAAATTGCGCCCGAACGAACCGGTGCCGCCTGAGATGAAAATCGATTTGCCGTTGAACATACCTGATTCCTTTTGCCTGGCAGGCTTATGCGAGCAACCGCGACCAATCGACAGCCGTAGCGGTGCCCAGCGCAAAGCCGGTGCCGGTCAAGGCCAGGTTGGGGTTACGGGCCAGGTCGTGTTCAAAGCGCGCCCGCCATTTGTCCTGCAGAGCGCCGGCAGCCTGTGGCGCTTGGGCGAATGTGCCGGGGTGCAGCATCTGGGCCTGAGGGGTCCAGACGGTGAGATAACCCGCATCGGACGCTTTCAGGCACAGATCGACATCGGCAAACGCCTCAGCGAAGTGGCCCTCGTCCAGGCCGTCCACAGCTTCGAACAGCTCCTTGCGGATCATCAGGCAAGCGCCCGACACCGCCGAGTAGCTCTGCTCCACCTGATGACCGTTGAGGTAGCCCTTGGCGTCCTTGCGTTCGCCAACAAACACCGAGCCCACCTGGCCGTCGGGCTTAAGCACCAGCCCGGCCTGGGTGGTGACACCGCGGTTGTCCATCTGTTTGCTGCCGACGACCCCCACTTCAGGCCGCTGGGCCTGGTTGAGCAGACTGTCGAGCCAGTTGGAGTTGACCACTTGCACCTGGGCCGACAGCAGCACCAGATAGTCACCTTTGGCCTGGCCGCTGGCCCAGTTGTACAACGCCGAAGTGCTCAAGCGGCGGTCGCTGCGCAGGATGCTAATCCGGTCGCCCTTGCCTTCCAGGCTATCCAGCCACTGGATCAGGTCTTCGGATTGGCTGTGGTTGTCGGCAATCACGATTTCATGACGATGGTAGCGGGTACGCTGCAGCACGCTGACCAACGCCTGTTGGATGTGTTCGAAGTTGTCGCGGCTCTCAAGGATGATCGACACCAGTGGCCGTTCGGCGTGCTGGTAATCGATCTGGTAGGTCAGCGGCTGGGCCGAAGTGACCTGGGCGCGATAGCCCCGGGCAGTCAAGTGACGGGTCAACACCTGACGCTCTTGAGGGTTTTCTTCCTGCGTCGGGGCGTTGCAGATCAACAACGGCTCGGCCAGATGCGCCAGGCCGCTGAGCCCTTCGTCCTCGATCAGGCGCAACAGCAGGTCCAGTTCCAGGGCCTGGGTGTATTGCGCGGTAAAGCCACGGGCCTGGGTCAGCACCTCACGGTGAATCAGCCAGTGCCGCGCCATCAACGAAGGCACCGATTGCAACAGATCGAGGTTGACCCCCGGGCGGAATACGTCGGTGAGGCCGCCATCGGCCTTACGCTGGATTTCATCCATGGCCACCGCGCGCACGCCCTCGGCACCGATCAGTTCGAGACTGGCGCGCAGCAGGCCGCTTTGGGTGAACTGGTCACCGGCTTCGGCCAGCAACAGCCAGTCGGCGGTGGATTGCCCGACGATCTGATTGATGCGCTCGACGTAATTGGTGGTGCTGACTTTGACGAAGTGCACGGTGTCACGCGCGGTGGTGGTCGCCGGCAAGTCACCCGTGGTGAACACCACGACGTTGAATGCTTTGCAATGGCCGTTGACCAGGCTGTCGAAGGTAGCCTGCAACTTGAACATGTCAGCGTCCAGATCCAGCAACAGGATGCCAAACCGCGGCCCGCCCTGATGCTCGGCCAGGTGGGCGGCGATGGACTTGAGTTGCTGTTCATCGGGGTTACGTGCTTCAAGCCAGCTCAACAAGCGACCGGAGTGCATGTTCTCGAGTAACCGGCGATCCTGCTGCCCCGGCACCGAGTCCAGACGCTCGAGCCAGGCCTGCAACTTCACCGATTCTTCAGGCTCGTCGCTGTTCTTCAACGACTCGGCCAGGCGCTTGACCACGGTACGGCTGAACGCATAAAGACCTTGGGCTTCCCACAAGCGGCTGCGTATCGTGCGTTCGTTGTCGTTGGGTTGCACCTGCATCAGTTCGTGCTGGCGCAGCAGGATGCCTTCCAGTTGCTGAAGCTGAAGGCGACCGGCCGGCATTGCATGCAGCAGGAATTCAAACTGGGTCAGCAGATCGAAAACCCTCTGATTATAAAATGGCATTTCGACAAACTGCTGGGGGCCAAACGAACGCATCGGCTCGCCCCCTGCTTCCAGCCAGGCCGAACGAATGATCTGTGTACCTTTGAGTGAGCGCCCCTGCTGCAAGCAGTCAGCCATGGCCGCAAAACTGTCCAAAGCAATCTGTTTGATACGCTCCGGAGCCTGCTCGGTAAGCTGGGTAGGCACGGATGCCAGAAACTCGGCGAACTGTTCACGCTCGGCAACGCTTTTGGCATCCTTGAAGGTGAGCACGGTCAACACATTGGTGTTGTGTTCGGAACCGCCGTAGTTGAGTTCGCGCACGGCGAACGGAATCGGCAAGATCCGCGCCTTGGCGCACGCCAACAAGTAAAAGGTATGACCGATTTCCTGCCATTCGAAACTGGTGCCTGGCGGCAGCATGCCGTACCACTGCTGCAGCAGGTCGGTGCGGGTCACGGCGTAGAACGGCGGAAGGAACTGATCCATGAAACGGATCACACGGTCCTCGGCCAGTTCGCTGTTGTAGTCCTCATGCACCTTGCGATCACGACGGAAGTAGCAGACTTCTGTGGCGCAGGACAAATACATGATCCCGTAGCCATGGCACAGGCCATAGTCAGGATTGGCTTCGAGGAACTCCACCGATTCGGTCAAGGCATCGTGCAGCAGGAAATCGTCATCGGCGGCGAACACCATGTAGGGCGTCGTGACCTGATTGACGCCGTACACCAGCTTGTCTTGCAGCCCCTTGTAAGTGAACTGAGGCAAGTGCCGGTAATCGACCGAGGGAAAGTCCCGGGCAATTTGCTCATCGCGCTCGACCGATGAATCAAGCACCAGCACCGAACACGGATAGCCGCTGTAGTAATGCAATGTCCGGCGCAGGAACGCACTGCGGTTGTGGGAGATCACCACCACTGTGAACCGCTCGTTCAGCGGTGCCACGTTGCTTTGAGCATTGTTTCGAACCTGCATATTTCCTGTCCCCACAACCTGCCAGACGCCAATGATTTGATACGGATGAATTAACGAACCCGGCGCAGATAGCCATCCGGTGCAACGGTGATCAGCAGCTTGTTCTGCAACTGCCGGTCAATTTCGAAATCGCCATTTTCCTCGAGGTATTTCCACACCGCGGTTTTCGGGTTGTCGCCCGGGCCCCATGGACGATCCGGGAAAAAGTCCGCCGGCATGTCCTCGACCACCGTGTCCATCACCACGCAATAGCTGCCTACCGAAACCAGCGGCGCGTACAGACGCAGTTCTTCGAGCACATGGTCGTGGGTGTGGTTGGAATCGAGCACCAGGATGACTTTCTTGCCTTTGGCCGCTGCATGGACCTGCTCGGCGATAGCCGCATCGATGCTCGAACCCTCGATCATCGAGATGCGTTTGCTCATCGGGTGGTTTTCGATGGCTTCACGGTTATGCGGGCGGATATCCAGGTCGATGCCCAGCACTTCACCGTGGCCTTGCAGTTCCAGCAACGAGGCGTAGTAGATGATCGAACCGCCGTGGGCGATGCCGCACTCGATGATCAGGTCAGGCTTGATCTGCCAGATCAGTTCCTGCATGGCCATCATGTCCTGCGGCAACTGGATGATCGGCCGGCCCATCCATGAAAAATGGTAGCTGTACTTGTGGCGGGCCGATTCGTTGAAGAACTCCTTGGCCAGCGCAACGACTTTCTCGTCTTGGCCTTGAGCTGAGATTTCAGCCTGGCATTGGGCTTCGAAAGTTTTATGAAGAGTATTGTCGGTCATGTTCGAATCTCGCGGTTATTGGAACGAAGCGCTGTCAACGGCGTGATAGACGTATCGCCCACCGGTCATCCGCTTGATCTCTTCGAAGTAATTGGAATTCATCACAAACAGATTGGCGCCTTCAGGCAAGGTGTCCATCGCCTCCTGGGGGGAGGACACTCGCACACCACTCAGAGGCAAGTAGCGCCCCTGCTTGGTTGGATTGATATCCACCACGCGATCCACTGCCACGCCTGCACGTTGCAGCGCTAATGAATAGATCACGCCTTTGGAGGAAGCGCCCCAGATCGCCGAACCTTGCTCAGGCGCGCCCCGGATGATCTGCACGGCACGGTCGAGGCTGGCGGTGAAGTTTTCAGGCAGCATCAGCGGCTGTGGTGCCTCGGCGGGTGTGCTGCGCAAAGTGGAAAGATCCGCAACGATGTAAAGGTATTGGCCGCCGAATAAATGACCCGCCTCGTGCACCGTCCCGAACATTGCGCGCAAATCGGCGAGGCGGAAGTAATTCACGTGCTCGTAGAACACATCGAACCAGGCTCTGTGCTCCACAATCCAGTCGAAACACGGCACTTCGATATAAATCTGTCCGTTCTGGTTGGCAGCGGCGATTTCAGTCAGAAAACCGACCGGATTGCTGATGTGCTCCAGCACATGGCGCAACACAATGGCATCAGCCGCCATCCCCAACTCCCGACTGAAGGGAGCCTTGATCACATCAGGGTTATCACCTTCATAGGAAGGATCGATCCCGGTGATGGCGTAGCCCATGCCTCGCAGCATCTCGAGGAAATAACCTTTTCCGCAGCCAACTTCAATCAGGCTTTTGTCTTTGAAATGTCGCGCCAGGATCGCTTCGACGTCATTCAGGTGCTGTTGAAACTGCACTGAGTGAGCCTGCTCGTTTTGATAGTCGACGTCATAACTGAGTTTGCTCGCGTCGAATGCCTGATTGAAGATCAGACCGCTCTGGCTGTCCTGCACCAGCACGATATCCGCGCTGGCCGACGCCTGAGCCTGTTCGGCAGTGGCAAATGTGCGGTTCTGCAGAATCGGCAGTCCGCTAGCCCGATACAGTTCATGCTGCATGTTCTTCTCTCCTGAGCTGAGAAATCCGCTGAGCATCACCCCAAAACGCCATGGGCTCATGACCCGAGTACCCGTAGTGCCCCAGGTTCAAGGCGATGGCCGACTGGCGCTCACGCACTCGCTGTTCAACCAGAGCCCGCACCGACACCGGATGACCACTGCAACAGTTGATCACCCCCTCGACATCGCGCCGCGCAATCAGCGAGGCCAATTGAGAAGCGGCTTGTCCGATTTCCAGGTAATCGCGTAACTGGTCGCCCGCAGACATGTTGAACTGCGCATCACCTTCGTCGATCGCCCGATCGAGACTGGCCAACAGACTGTTAGGGTTCTGTCCCTCGCCGTGCAAATAAAACAGGCGTGCCCACTGCAACGTAAAGGCGCGCTCGCGCTGCAAGGCTTCAAGAAACTGATGCAATGTATGTTTCGCCAGGCCATACGGCGTGCAAGGCTGTGCGATCACCGTCTCGTTCAATGGGCCACTTTGCAGCCCGTATTCAAAACAGGTACCGGTGACCAGCACATGGCTGACACCAGCCTCGATCACGCGCTTGAGAAACGCGTAGTCCAAAGGCAAGGTTCGCTCGAAATGGAACAGCGCCTGATAGTTCGGCAGGCCTGGCCAAGCCAGATGCGCGATGGCCTCGACCCCGTCAGTCAGAGCGGCCACGTCCAGGTCCGGTGCGTGGATGTCTGCCGTGCAAAACTCCACATCATCAAACCATGGCATGGCACGCGCGATTTCGACGTTTCGGCCAGAAGCTCGAACCTTGAAGCCTTTAGCGAGTAAAGCACTGACCAGATGCCGACCGACAAAACCGGTGGCTCCCGTAACCAGTACGGTCGAGGAATGCCCCATTACAGCTCAACTCCACTGAAGTCTTTGTCCAGCAACGGATGACTCGCGTCTTTGACCGACAGGTTTTTAACCGGCAACGGCCAGGGTATAGACAGTGCAGGGTCAATCACCGAAAGGCCGGCTTCATGATCCGGAGCGTAGTCAGCATCAGTCAGGTACAGCACTTCAGCGTCATCAGTGAGGGCTTGGAAACCATGAGCGAAACCGGCAGGAATCAGCAAACTGCGGCCGTCATCGGCTTGCAGCTCCTCGGCATGCCACTGCAGGTAGGTTGGGGATTGCGGCCGCAAGTCGACCACCACGTCCCATACCGCGCCCCGGACGCAAGTAATCAGCTTGGACTCTGCATATCCCGGCTTTTGGTAGTGCAGACCGCGAACGCTACCTTTTTCGACCGTACGTGAATGGTTGATCTGGCGAATAGCGAATGGACGCCCCTGAAGCGTGAGGCGGGACTGACAGAACAATCGGGCAAAACGGCCCCGATCATCGCAGAAGACTTTTTGCCGGATCAGATACAAGCCTTCCAGCGCCAACGCCTGAAGGGTGAAATCAGTCATAACCGACCTCTGTAGAGATTCAATTGATTCAGAGTTATCGCACGCATGTCATCGCCGTTCTGCCACGCCAAATGCCAATCGAGGGTCTGGGCAAGACACTGCTGCAACGACCAGCGCGGTTGCCAACCCAGCAACTGACGGGCACGGCTGCTGTCCAGGCGCAGCAGGCCGGCTTCATGCAAAGCACTCGGTTCGATCCGTAGGCCCGGCGCCAGCGGCCAGCGCTCGGCGAGCAACTGGACGACTTCGCCGACGCTGCACATGTCGGCCTCGCCGGGGCCAAAGTTCCAGGCACCGGCAAACTCCGGGCCTTGCTCATAGAGGCGCGCGGCCAATTGCAGGTAGCCGGCCAGCGGCTCCAGGGCGTGCTGCCAGGGGCGTACGGCCTGGGGATAACGCAGCGTCACCGGTTCGTCCGCCGACCAAGCCTTGAGCACGTCTGGAATCAGCCGTTCAGGGGCAAAATCACCGCCACCCAGTACGTTTCCAGCCCGGGCCGTGGCCAGGGCCAGGCCGTGTTCAGCGTAACGATCGGCGGAGAAAAACGAGGCGGCATAAGACTGCGCCAGCAACTCGCAGCAGGCCTTACTGCTGCTGTAAGGATCGTGGCCGCCCAGGGCTTCGTTTTCTCGGTAGGGCCACAGCCATTCCTGATTGGCGTAGACCTTATCGGTAGTGACCAGGACACAGGCTCGCACGCCGCCGATCTGGCGGACCGCTTCGAGCAGGTTCAGGGTGCCCATGACGTTACTGGAATAAGTGCCCAGCGGATCGCGATAACCCTCGCGTACCAATGGTTGAGCCGCCAGGTGCAGGACGATCTGCGGCTGCACGTCGGCGAGCACTTCCAGCAACGCGCCGAGGTCGCGCAAATCACCGCGCCGATCATCGATGCCCTCGCCCACCCTTGCCAGCTCGAACAGGTTGGGCTCGGTGGCCGGATCCAGGGAAAAACCGCTGACCCGAGCGCCCAGGCTTTGCAGCCACAGCGCCAGCCAACTGCCCTTGAAACCGGTGTGGCCGGTGACCAGCACCCGCTTGCCGCGCCAGAACTCCGGGCTCAACCCCATAGTTTCCATGGGGCCTCCCCGCTTTGCCACAGGGCCTCAAGATGGTTTTTATCGCGCAGGGTGTCCATCGGGTGCCAGAAACCGTCGTGCTGGAACGCCTGCAGTTGCTGTTCCGTTGCCAGCGCCGCCAGCGGTTCGGCCTCCCAGGAAGTCTGGTCGTCAGCGATATAGGGCAGGACCTTCGGCGAGAGGACAAAGAAACCGCCGTTGATCCAGCCACCGTCGCCCCGGGGTTTTTCGGTAAAGCCAAGGACCGTATCACCATTGCGCTCCAGCGCACCGTAACGTCCTGGAGGTTGGACCGCCGTCACCGTGGCGAGCTTGCCGTGCGCCAGGTGAAAATCCACCAGCGCACCGATGTTGAGGTCCGAGACGCCGTCGCCATAGGTAAAGCAAAACGCCTCTTCGTTTTCCAGATAACGCGCCGCCCGACGCAACCGCCCGCCGGTCATGGTCTCTTCGCCCGTGTCGATCAGGGTCACGCGCCACGGCTCGCTGTAGTTCTGGTGAACGTCCATGCGGTTGTTGCACATGTCGAACGTGACATCGGAGGTGTGCAGGAAGTAGTTGGCGAAGAAATCCTTGATGGCGTAGCCCTTGTAACCCAGGCAAATGACGAAGTCGTGGATTCCATGAGCGGAATACTGCTTCATGATGTGCCAAAGAATTGGCTTGCCACCGATTTCGATCATCGGTTTTGGCTTGAGGTGCGACTCCTCGCTGATCCGCGTGCCGAGACCACCTGCCAAGATAACTGCCTTCATCGTCTCCCCTCTTGTCCATCACCGGGCTCGGCCAAGCGTTGTTTCGCTTTGCGGGCGCGGGGATTACACCTTCGATGCCGATCCGGGCGCCGCGGAATGCCGCAAGCGCTCGTTTTATGGCGATATGAGGGGGGCTTGCAGGAAACGCGCCAGCTCGCCGGAGGGGATTTGAATCAAAACAGGGTTGAATACTGATCTTAGTGGCGAGGGAATTTTATCCCCTCGCCACAGGCTTTCCGGCCCAAACAGCTCATGCTCAGTCCGGCAACCAGCCCCACAACCAATGCTGCAAGTTGTCGCCGCTGAGCATGAAATCACGAAGCACCGCTTCGCGCAGTTCATCGCCCATGCGGTAGCTGGCGTCAGGGTCGGTCAGGTGCATGCGGATCGCCGCGATCCATTCCTCGGTGCTGTTGCTGCGTACCTTGGTACACGGCAGGAAGCCGTCGTAAGCCTTGGTGTCGGTGCAGATAACCGGATAGCCGCAGGCGCCGTATTCCAGCAAGCGCAGGTTGCTCTTGCAGTCGTTGAAGATGTGGAACTCCAGCGGCGCCAGCGCCAGGTCAAGGTTCAGGCTGGCCAGTTTGAACGGGTAAGTCTGCAACCCGACGGAGCCGTGGAACTCATGAATGTAGGGGCGTAACGCGTCCGGGCACATCCCGAAGAACACCCACTCCACCTCATTGGCCAGTTCGCGGACGACGTCGGCAATGATTTCCAGGTCACCGCTGTGGCTGGTCCCGCCGCCCCAGCCAACCCGCGGCTTGGAAGATGTTCCGCGCCGGCTGGTCAACCGGGTCCACGGTTCGGGCGGCAGCATGTTGGGCACTACCCGAATTTCGCTATGCATGCTCGACAAGGCATCGGCCAGCGCCTGGGTCGTCACCACCACCCGGTCACACAAGCCAATTCCCTCGCGCAGCATCTGCTCGGTGTTGACCGGTTTGTTACGGGCGTGGGTATTTTTCTTGGGGGCACTGACCACGTAGTCGTCGAGCTCGAAAATCCGCAAGGCGCCGGAGTACTTCTTCATCCGCAGGATGTCACCGGCAGCGCCTTCGCTGTAGCGCCCCTGCAAAACGATGGTATCCGGGGACAGCCGCTCTATTTCCACGGTCGAAGGCGACTCGTAGGCCACCCGGGCAATCACCCGCCCGCTGGCTTCGAGTTCGGCCAGCGGGGCGGTGACCCGATAGTGGCCGACCGCGGTGGAGTTGACCGGCAGTCCCAGTACCAAGGGCAATGCACGGGTGCAGAACGGATTCCAGTTATTGCGCAGTGACGGTTCCAGACTGAAACTGGAAGCCCCAAGACTCAAGGCAGGACTGTAAGCCGGGTCACGAGCAATCTGCGGCAACCATTTGCGATAGAAAACTTCGCGTTCGCGCTCCTGCAACACTTCTTCCGGCTGGGCTGACGATTGCCCGGTCGTTTGCATGACGCTGGCGTAGGGTGTCCAGACCACCAGGTAGCCATCTTTACCTGCACGCAAGCACAAATCGACGTCACTGAGGCCCTGGGTGAACGTCGCGTCATCGAGACAACCCAGCTCCTCGAACACCTGCTTGCGCACTATCAGGCAGTCGCTGCTGACCGAACTCCAGTTCTGGGTCGTATGCAGACGTTGCATGTAGCCACGCGAGGTCGCGGACTCACCGTAAAATGGTGATCCCACCGGCCCGGCCAACCCGAGAATCTGCCCACCACCGACAATCGTGCCCTGGGGGCTGAGTATCCTTGCGCCGACCACCGCGACTTCCGGACGCAGGGCATGGTTGATCATCTCGTCCAACCAGTCACTTTCGCAAATGACAATCTGCGGGCTCAGCAGCAACAGGTAGTCGCCCCGGGCCTGGCTCGCGGCAAAGTTACGCACCGAGGCGTCATTGTCGTCACCGGCGTAGCGAAGCACGCGCAGCATGCTCGCGCCCAGCTGCGCCATGTCCTCGAGCCAGCTAAGCATGGCCGAATCCCGGACGCCGCTGTCCACGATCAGGATTTCATAGTGCGTATAGGCAGTGCGCTCGATCAGGCTTTCGCAGCAGCGCTGCAAGGCTGCCAGTGAATCACCCGTGCGCAGGATGATCGACACCAACGGACGGGTGCCGTAGCGGTAGTCGATGCGATTGATCAGCGGCAACACATCCTGGCGAATCTCGTGAGGTGCGCCAATACGCTCCAGGTGAGCGCCGACCATAGGAGCGTTGCCCTCGATCACCTCGGGCCACGACAACCACTGGGCGAAGCTCAGTGTGGATTCAACCTGGATCTCGGCAATGTGTTCGATGGTTTGCGGGCCGGCCTCTTCCACCAGCCGCCAGAGCAGATCGTGAGGCGCCAGCTCACCGCGAGCCGGGACGAACCCGCCCAGGGTCATGAAGCGTTCACGCTCGAAGGCCAGGGCCCGACCGACGTAGGGATAGGCGCGCATCAGGTCGAGGTTGAAATCAGGCTTGAACACCGGCTCGATGGACTCGCCGTTTACCAGCGCGCCTTCGTCGCTGTAAGCGCAGAGAATTCCGCTCTTGCCCGCCACGCGTTCGGCCAGGATCAACAACGCTGAATCACGGAGAGTATCGCCAGCACGCAGAAGATAGAACCAATGTGCGCCCTCCAACTGCGCAACGATGGCATTGAGTTGCCGCGCCCAGTCGGACTGATAAGGCAACTGCAACACCCGATCATTGACCTCACAACGGGCGTCGGAAAGCACCACGACAGCCTGGGCCGGATAGAGCTGGCCCTCTATGCTGCGCAGCGTGGTCGCCAATGCCACGTCGTCGCCGGCACTGTCGATGACAATCGGCACGATGTTCGGACGCAATGGCCAACTGTCGATGCGCGCAGGCATGACACGCTGCTCGACCTCGCTGAAGCGACGAATCGACAGCCACTCGCGGTAGAACTCGGCATAACTCTCGCTCTGAGCACCTACCCGGCCATTGACGACCGTATTGCGATTGCCCAGCACGCGGGTCACACATAATTCCTGCCAGGCGTGAGGCTGATCGGTGACTTTGTCCAGATCAACGCAACGCACCCAGCCAGAGGCCGGAGCCGCTTCACCGTTGCGTGCGGCGAGCATCTGCGCCAACCATTGCCACTCCACTTTCGCAGCCTTGAGCATTTCAGCAGTCTTGCTCAAACGCTCAGGGTACAAGCGCTCGATACTCAAAACCGTATTGAGCGCTGCCAGGTTACCGCGGCGCATCAGACAGACAAACAAGGCAAAGTCGAGGGTGGCAACGAAACCGGCTCCGCCCTGGACCAGCGCTGGCAGCAGCTCGAGCACATCGGCCCGGCGCATCAGGGCGGAACTGAAATTACCAACGAAATTAGTCGGCGTGCTCTCGAAAATCGCCAGCATGTCATCGCCCTTGAGCAGGGCATCGTTCGGCGAGAATCGGCAATTGTCGACGCGAGGCGGCAGGATGAAGTTACCCGCGTCACACAACAAGCGAAGGGCAAATACCACGCTGGCATCGGCGTGATCGATCAGCACCTGGGCCTGCATCGCAATGCTCGGCGCAAACAGCCGATCATCGTCGCACAGCACTTTGATGAACTCGCCCCTGGCCTCTTCGACACAACGCAACAGGTTGCCCTGAAGCCCCAGTCGCTGCGGATTTCGCAGATAGCGGATCGGATGGGACGGCTCAGTGAAGGAATCGACTATCCGGCGAATCTCATCGCCAGGCGAATCGTCGCAAACAACGATTTCGATCTGCTCGTAAGTCTGGGCCAGGGCACTGAGCAGTGCCTGATCGAAGAACCGGGGGTTGTACGCAGGAATGACAATACTGACGAGGGGCAATGGTTTCACGGCGAAAACTCTCGAGCGGCGGGCCCCGACCTTTTCAGGCCGGAGCCCCGGAACCGCTTAAAAAAGACGGTTGGCGGCTCGGTCGATACCGGCTCAGATCTTGTTGAACAGGCCCAGTTGGGTGATCTTGCTGAAAGCCAGTTGCGAGGCTTGCAGCATGGTCTGTTGCAACGTCAAGCGGGTCATCACTTCGGCCGGATCGGAATCGCGGATCGACGATTGGGTCTGGCTATTGGCCAACAACAGGCTCTGGTTCGTGTCGCTTTGGGTTTCCAGAGCCTGACCACGCCCACCTACCGAACTCAAGGCGCTGGACAACTGATCGGTGCCGCTGGCCAGGTTGCCAATACCGGAGGCCAGCGAAGCCTGCAGCTTTTGCAGCGCAATCGGATCGTTGTTGGTTGGCGTGCTCAACGCGGTTTTCAGTTGGTTCACGGTGTCCAGAATGTTCTGGGTCTCGTGAGTATTGACCGCGATGCTGAACTGATCGTCCGCACCGGGCGTACCGTCCAGGGTGAAGCTCACGCCCGAGGCGGTGGCCACGTTGCCGGCCAGGGTGCCGCTGGACACCGGCTGGCTGTTGGCGGTCAACGGCGCGGCGTACAAGTCGAAGTCGGTGGCGCTGGTGAACTTCAATACGGCCGAACCGGTAGGGAAACTGGCGTGATACGCCACCGGGTCGGTGATCTCGCTGCCCGTGACCTGGACGGTGGTCGGGTTGCCCGGGCTGCGGGTCGCGGCAAAGGTGTCCGGCTTGGCGGCCAGGGTGAAGGTATGGCCCGGCAACACGGTATTGGCATCATCACCGGTTTGCAGATTGATGTTCAGGGTCAGTTCCAGACCACGGAACTGCACCGCCTGACCTTTTTTGCTGCTGGGATCAAAAGCGCCGCCCTGGCTGGCTTCGGCGGTGACGTCGTTGCCGCCGGAGTCGGTGATTCTCAGCTGCGTGCCGCTGGTGAATTCAACGGTATAGGGTTCGCCGCTGCGGAATTTGCTGTTGTAGCTGACACTGGACGAGACCTGACCGTTGGACAGCACCACGCGACCATCGTCCACCGCCGGCGCGGTCATGGTGACCTGGCTGCGGCTGGTGTTGACGGCCTGCTGGAACACTTCCCAGCCGGTGCTGTTGGTGGCCATCGACATGGTATCGCCGACCGGCAGGTCGAGGGTCACCTGGTCACCGTTGTAACTGTAGCTGCCATCGTTGTTGCGGGTGAACGGGATGGTGTCGCCCTTGGAACCGGCAAAAATGTACTTGCCGTTTTCGTCCTTGCTGTTCATCAGGCTGAGCAACTGCTCTTCGATCTGCGCCAGCTCCGAGGCGTTGGCCTGGCGGTCGGCGTCGGTGTAGCCAGCGTTGCCGGCACCGACGGCCAATTCCTTGGCGCGCTGCAGCACGTTGCCAATGCTGGTCATCACCGCTTCAGTGGTGCCCAGCGTCGCCTTGATGGTGTTGGCGTTGGTTTCGTACTGAGCCAGCATCGAGGCCTGTGTGCCCAGTTGCAGCAGACGTGAAGCCCCTACCGGGTCATCGGCAGCGGTATTGACGCGCACCAGGCTGCTGGCCTCTTCGCTGGTCTTGACCACATTGGCGAAGTTTTTCTGATAGTTCGCAGCCGTGGATTCGTAAAACTGGGCGGTAGAAATTCGCATGGGCTACGACTCCTTAAAGACTGTTGATCAATGTGCTGAAGATTTCCTGCGCAGCCTTGATGATCTGCGAAGACGCGGTGTAGTACTGCTGATACTTGACCAGGTTGCCGGTTTCTTCGTCCAGGTCCACGCCCGACAGCGAATCGCGAGCGCCCTTGGCGTTATCCAGGATCGCGCCGGTGGCAGCGCTGTCGAGCTTGCCCTGGGCGGCCTTGGAACCTACGCCCTCCACCAGCTTGCCGTAGGCATCGTTCAACGAAATGCCCTTGCTGGCGGAACCGGTGTCCACGGTCTTGGCAGTCTGCAAACCGGCCAGGACAGTGCCGTTACGGTTATCCAGGCTGCCGGCCTGGCTGACGCTCACATCGATCGCGGCACCGTTGGACGGTGCGCCAGCAATCGACATGTCGAAGGTGACGGTACGCTGCACCGGCGGTGCCGAGGAGTCCATGATCGGGTTGCCGCTGGCATCCTTGAGTGGAACGCTCAGGCTCAAGGTATTGCTCTGGCCGGGCTTGATCGTGCCATTGCTGATCTCGACACCCGTGGCATCGAGCAACTGGTAAGCCTGGCTGGTACCGTCGGCGGACGTCGCGCCGAAGACCACCTTGACTGGCATCGAGGTCTTGATGCCGTTCTGGATGATGGTGGTGGTGGCTTCGTCGTAGATGTCCAACTGCGACGTCATGGTCGGCTGGCCGCTGGCCGGAATGGTCAGCGTACCGCTGCCGCCCGGCACGATGGCTGCGCCCAGCGGCGCGGCAATCGCCAACCGCTTGGAGTCGGTCATCTCGGTCTTGATACTGGTCGCCGCGTTGCGGGTCGGGGTGATCTTGAACGAATCGCCAGCGGCAGCGGTGCCATTGGCGAAGGTCATCGAAAAGCCGTCGATCACCGGCGGCGGCGTCGTCGCGGTATTGAACGAACCCATCGAAGTGCCGTCAGGCAGGCGCTGGACCGTGTAGTCGGTGGCGCTGGTGAACTTCACCTTGTAATCATTGGTGGTCAGCGCGCCGGTGTCTTCGATGGCCACGTTGAAGTTGCCGGAACCGGCGCTATTGTTCAACGCGGCAATACTGCGCTGACTCATCTGCGCGGCACTGTTGATGTTGGTGAACAGGTTGGAACCGAAGGCGCCGTTCTTGTCGATGCCCGAGGCCTGGATCGCGTTCATCTGGTCGGCGACCACCAGGGCCACGCGGCCCAGTTCATTCATGGCCGGGTCAAGCACAGTGCTGCGATAGCGCATCAGGCCGCCGATCTCGCCGCCGGTAAGTACCTGGGTGAGGTCCATGACACTGGAACCGCTATTGAGCTGGATCCCCAGGCGGCCCGGATCGTTCTTGTCCGGCACGGTTTCCAGGGTGTTGACCGTATTGCCCATCACCAACGGCTGGCCGGAACCCAAGTAGATGTCCAGGCTGCTGCCGTTCTCCACGATCTGAGTGCCGGTGAAGGCCGAGAGCTGGAGAATGGTCTGGTTGCGGGCGTCGAGCAGGTCGTTGGGAGCACCGCCGGAGTTGGAGACTTCGGCGATTTTCTTGTTCAACTGAGCGACGGTGGTAGCCAGTTTGTTGACCTGATCGACCATGCTCGACAGGTTGCCGTTGATGTTCTGATTCTGCTCCGTCAATTGGCTGGCGACCGAATTGAAACGATTGCTCAAGGCTTGCGCATCGCTGAGCAGCAACTGACGGGACGCATCATCGCCCGGCTTGGCGTTGACGTTCTGCACCGAGGCGAAGAACTTGGTCAGCGCGCCATTGAGGCCCGTGCCGCTGTCCGACAGCAAGGCATCGAGCGGGGTGATCTGCCCTTGATACGCGGCCGCATCGCTGTTGAGCGAGGTCGTGGTCTTCAACTGCGCTTCAAGGTAGGCGTTATAGACCCGGCGCACATCGGCCAGGGTGGTGCCGGAGCCGATGAAGACGTTGCCGTATTGATTGGACGCCTTGGTGGTCTGCACGGTCTGCTGACGCGAATAACCGGCGGTATCAACGTTGGCAATGTTGTTACCCGTGGTCACCAATGAGGTCTGACTTGCGGACAGACCCGACATCCCGATGTTGAGCAAACTCATGGTTCAGACCTTATAAAGTCGTAGTGGCGCCAGCCGAAGCGTAGTTTTGGTAACTGGTCATCTGCCGGGCTATATTCGAAATCTTGCTGGCGTAGTTCGGGTCGGTGGCGTAACCGGCCTTCTGCAACTCACGCACAAACTGTTCCGGGTTATCGGCCGACTTCAGCACATCTTGATAGCGACTGTTGCTTTGCAGCAGATTGACCAGGTCATGGAAGCTGTCGCGATACGAAGCGTAGGAACGGAACTGGGCCGTCTCCTTGACCATCTCGCCATTGCGGAATTCGCTGGTGATCGCCCGCGCCGAATCGCCCGTCCAGTTCTTGCTGGCCTTGATACCGAACAGGTTGTGGCTGCTGCTGCCATCAGGCTGACGCATGACCGACTTGCCCCAGCCGGTTTCCAGGGCCGCCTGGGCCACCAGGTAACGAGGGTCCACGCCGATACGGTCCGCGGCTTCCTTGGCCATTGGCAGCATGGCATCGACGAACTCGTCAGCATCGCGGAAGGCCTTGCGGGCTGGCGCCAGGGGTGGCTGCGCCACGGCACGCCCGTACACCTGCATGGACTCGCTCGGCTCTGACGCCTTGAGCGCGGCCAGCCAGTCGCCATTGGCCAGTTCGCCGGTGGCAGGCTTGACGGCGGTGATGGCACGATCCGGCAAAATATTCTGCGCCTTGACGTCAGGCGCGGCGGCAGCCGAAGGCACCAACCCGGCAAGCAGCCGATCGGCCAGTTTGGGCGGCAAGGCCAGGCGGCGCTGGTTGAGCAATTCCATGTCGTTGCGGTGAACGCCCTCGCCTGCCCCTTGCGGCGCACTCACGGCCCGCGAAGCCCACAGCGGACGCTGGCCGTTGGAGCGCGACAATGGCCCGTCGGGCAACGTGCCGGCGGCAATGGGCGTCGGCACCGGGGCCTTGACGGCCTCGTCCAACGCTTGCTCCTGCTTGCCGGCCGACAGCGTTGCCGCCTCGCCTGACACCAGGGGTTTGTTCTTGGACATCTGGCGCAGCAGCACGTCAGCCAGGCCAATACCACCGCCCTCGCGAGACATGGAAACGGCCAACTGCTGGTCGTACATTTCCTGGTACTGCTTGGCTTCAGCGGTATTGAGCGGATTGTCCTTGCCCATCGACTCGGTCGCCGCACGCATGGACTTGAGCATTTCACCGATGAACAGCGACTCGAATTCCTGCGCCACTTTGCGCAGGTTGCCGTCACTGTTCTTGTCGCCGACCTTGAGCTGGTTCAGGCGATTGAGGTCCGAGTAGGAACCCGAATCCCCGCTGATCAAAGCGCCCTTGCGCATATCCATGGCTCGTTCCTTAAATCACGATCAGGTCGGCTTGCAACGCGCCGGCCTGCTTCAAGGCTTCGAGAATCGCCATCAAGTCGCCCGGCGCCGCGCCGACCTGGTTCACCGCCCGGACAATTTCATCCAGGGTAGTGCCCGGGCCGAACTTGAACATCGGCTTGGCTTCCTGCTCGGCATTGACCCGCGAACGGGGCACCACGGCGGTCTGGCCGTTGGACAAGGGTCCAGGCTGGCTGACGATCGGGTCTTCGGTAATGGTCACGGTCAGGCTGCCGTGGGTCACCGCGGCGGGTGAAACCTTGACGTTCTGGCCGATCACAATGGTGCCGGTGCGCGAGTTGATGATGACTTTCGCAACCGCCTGGCCCGGATCGACTTCGAGGTTCTCCAGGATCGACAAATAGTCGACCCGCTGACTCGGATCCAGAGGCGCGGTGACGCGCACCGAGCCGCCGTCGATGGCCTGTGCCACGCCAGGGCCGAGCATGTCATTGATCTTGTCAACGATGCGCTTGGCGGTCGTGAAGTCATAACGGTTGAGGTTCAGAGTCAGGCTGTTGCCCTGGTTGAAACCGCTCGGCACCGCACGTTCCACCGACGCACCACCAGGAATGCGGCCAGCCGACGGAACGTTGACGGTGATCTTGGAACCGTCACGGCCTTCGGCGTCAAAGCCACCCACCACCAGGTTGCCCTGGGCGACGGCGTAGACGTTGCCGTCGATACCCTTGAGCGGCGTCAACAACAGGGTGCCGCCGCGCAGGCTCTTGGAGTTACCGATGGACGAAACAGTGATATCCACCTGCTGCCCGGGCTTGGCGAACGCCGGCAGGTCGGCACTGACCGACACCGCCGCCACGTTCTTCAACTGCACGTTGCCCGAACCCGCCGGCACCTTGATGCCGAACTGCGACAACATGTTGTTGAAGGTTTGCAGGGTGAACGGGGTCTGGGTGGTCTGGTCGCCCGTGCCATTGAGACCCACGACCAGGCCATAGCCGATCAACTGGTTGGAGCGCACGCCGGAAATGCTGGCGATGTCCTTCAGACGCTCGGCTTGAGCGGTGAAGGCCGCCGACATCAGCAGTGCCCCCATCAACAGCTGCTTGAGATTCAACCGCTTAAGATTCAACTGGGCCACCTAGAAAGGGAACTTCGGGCTGAGGAAGAAACGGTCGAACCAGCCTGGCTGACTCGCATCGGCAAAGGCGCCAGTGCCCGAGTAGGTAATGCGCGCATCGGCCACACGAGTCGACGGAACAGTGTTGTCGGTGGAGATGTCATCAGCGCGGACCATGCCGGCAATGCGCACCAGTTCGTCGCCGGTGTTGAGGGTCAGCCACTTCTCACCCCGCACGGCGATGATGCCGTTGGGCAACACATCGGCGACGGTCACGGTGATCGAACCGGTCAGGCTGTTGCTCTGCCCGGACTGGCTGTCGCCGCTGCTCGATCGGTCGGAACCGTAGCCGGCATTGAGGCTCAGGTCACCGCCACCGATGGGATTGTTGGTGGTCAGGCTGGAGCCGAACAACGACGTCAGGCCGACACTGGTCTCGCTGCTCTTGTCGATCTGCGAGTTGGCGTTCTTGCTGGCCTGGGTCCGCTCATTCAGGGTGATGGTAATGATGTCACCGACCCGGAAGGCCTTGCGGTCGCTGTACAGGTTCTGCTCGAAGCCAGCCTGGTAGATCGAACCGTTGTTGGCAGCGGCCGGCAACGGCGTGCGCGGCAACACCGGAGCGTAGTACGGGTCATTGGGCTTGGGCGTTGGCGCGACACAGCCCGCGAGCGCGGTAATCCCACTCAGTGCCAGAACAGATACGAAGCGATTCATGACCCTACCTCTTGGTGTTGCAGGCGACCTCAGGCCGCCCTATAGACGTGATTACAGATTCTGCGTGACGAACGAGAGCATCTGGTCGGCGGTGGAGATCACCTTGGAGTTCATCTCGTAGGCGCGCTGGGTGGTGATCATGTTGACCATCTCCTCCACGGTGCTCACGTTGGACGTTTCCAGGGTGTTCTGCAGCGTGGTACCGAAGCCGTTCAGGCCTGGCGTGCCAACTTGTGGCGCGCCGCTGGCCGCGGTTTCCAGGAACAGGTTGTTACCCACCGCTTGCAGGCCGGCCGGGTTGATGAAGTCGGCGGTCTGCAGGTTGCCGATCACCTGCGAAGCAGGGTTGCCTGCCACAGTGATGGACACGGTGCCGTCGCGGCCCACGGTGAACGTCTGGGCATCGTTCGGAATGACGATGGCCGGCTCCAGGGCGAAACCGCTGGCATTGACGATCTGGCCGTTGGAATCGAGGTGGAACGTACCGTCACGGGTGTAGGACGTGGTGCCATCGGGCTGCAGGATCTGGAAGAAACCGCGACCGTCGATGGCCATGTCCAGCGGCTGCTCGGTGGTTTGCAGGCTACCGGCGGTGAAGTTTTTCTGGGTGCCGACGATGCGCACACCGGTACCAACTTGCAGGCCCGACGGCAATTCGCTGTCCTGGGTCGATTGGGCGCCTGGCTGGCGTTTGACCTGGTACAGCAGGTCCTGGAACTCGGCGCGATCACGCTTGAAACCCGTGGTCGACACGTTCGCCAGGTTGTTGGAAATAGTAGAAAGGTTGGTGTCCTGGGCGGACAGACCTGTTTTGGCAACCCAAAGAGCCGGAAGCATTCGATTCTCCTCGTACGCCTGTTTTTCGGCGCGACGCTGTAATTAATGATTAGATCTGCAAGACCCGAGCCATGGCTTCGTCGCCTTCTTTGGCGGTGTTCATCATCTTGACGTGAAGCTCGAACTGCTTGGCCAGGGCCAGCACCGAAGTCATCTCGTCCACGGCATTGACGTTGCTCGCTTCCTGGAAACCCGACACCAGTTGCACGTTGGCATCAATGACAGCCGGCTGGCCGTCCTTGGTGCGGATGGTGCCGTCCAGGCCCTTGGTCATGTTGCGAAGATCCGGGTTGACCAGCTTGATGCGGTCGACTTCAGCCATCACGCGCGGGCCTTCACCCATGGCGCGGATACTGATGGTGCCGTCCTGGCCGATTTCGATTTTCTGCTCTGGCGGCACGGCGATCGGACCACCGTTGCCCATCACCGGCATACCGTTGCCGGCCCGCAGCACGCCCAGGGCGTCAACGTTGAGGCTGCCGGTGCGCACGTAGCTTTCACCGCCTTCAGGGTTCTGCACAGCCATCCAGCCCGGCCCGCTGACTGCCACGTCGAGGTCGCGGCCGGTTTCCACCAGCGCGCCAGGGGTGAAGTCAGTGGCTGGACGCTCGGACATGGCAAATGCCCGCGCCGGAAAGCTGTCGCCAAACACCGGCATCGAACGAGCCTGCTCCAGGTCTTTCTGAAAACCGTTGGTGGAGATGTTCGCCAGGTTGTTGGCATGGGCCCGCTGCGCCAGTGCGTTCTGGCTGGCGCCGGTCATTGCCACATAAAGGTACTTGTCCACTGTCGTTCCTCTGCATGCCGGACGTTTGCCGTCCACTGCTGTACTGCTGAGCACTAAGCAATTTGCAGACCAACTTTTTTCTGGCGCCGTCGAGCCGCACAAACAAAGGGCTTCAGGGTTATTGAAGGGATTTGGGGAAATGTATCGAAGACGAAAAACCGGCGGTGTCATGCCGTTTGGTGGCAACGCTTGACCTTCTGGCAACGGCTACTGCCGTCATCGCGAGCAGGCTCGCTCCCACCATGGATCTTGGGTGCTCGCAGGATTTTGAACACTCGATACCCCTGTGGGAGCGAGCCTGCTCGCGATAGAAGTTCCCACCAAACACAACAGGTAAGCAACTATTATGAGCCGGCCTTACCCACCTCATACTCACGCAACTTATTGGCAATGGTCGTATGGGAAACCCCCAGCCGCTTGCCCAGTTGCCGGCTGCTGGGGTGTTCGGAATACAGCCGCTCCAACACGGCTTTCTCGAATCGCCCGACGATGTCGTCCAGCCCGCCCTCCAGGGAAAAGTCCCCCAGGGGCTGACGCACGCCGTAGTCCGGCAGACGGATATGCTCGGCTTTCACCGTTGCGCCATCACACAGGGAGACAGCCTGGAACAGCACGTTTTCCAGCTGCCGAACGTTGCCTGGCCAGTGGTAGTGGCTGAGACGGTCCATCGCCGCCGGGGCCAGTTTCGGTAGCGCACAGCCAATCTGCCGACTGGCCTGGTCAAGAAAATGCTCCACCAGCGGCATCAAGCCATCGAGGCATTCGCGCAGAGGCGGGATGTGCAGCGAAAGGACGTTCAAACGGTGGTACAGATCCTGACGAAATTCCCCTCGGGCGCAGAGCTCGGACAAATCCACCTGGGTCGCACAGATCACCCTGACATCCAGGTACACCTCTTCATCGCTGCCTACACGACGGAAGCAACCGTCCTGCAAAAAGCGCAGCAATTTCACTTGCAGGCGCGGGCTCATTTCCCCTACCCCGTCGAGGAACAACGTGCCTCCGGCGGTCAGTTCGAGCAATCCGAGCTTGCCTTCGGCCCGGGCCCCCTCGAAAGCACCGGGGCCGTAGCCGAACAGTTCGGTCTCGGCCATGGACTCGGGCAACCCCGCACAGTTGAGTGCCATCAACGGTGACTGCCCGCGCGGACTCGCCAGGTGACAGGCGCGAGCCAGCAACTCTTTGCCAGTGCCGGTTTCGCCTTCTATCAACAGCGGCGCATCCAGTGGCGCCATGCGCCGGGCTTCCCGGACCACAGCGGCCATCACCTTCGAACTCTGGAAAATGCTGTCGAAGCCGCGCAGTTCCTGCTTGCGCACGTTATAAATGCGCTCGCCAACCCGGTCCGCCCGATGCAACGTCAGCACCGCACCGGCCATGGCCTCGCTGTCGTCGTGCTCCGATTGCAGTGGCGCGATGTCCGCCAGAAACACATCGCCCCTGACCTTGACCCGCAAACCGTTGATGCGTGACTGATTGGCGCGCACCAGCTCCGGCAGGTCAAAATCCTCGGCGTACCGGGACAGTGGAATCCCCGGCACTTCGTCCACTCGCACCCCGAGCAACTGCGCCGCAGCCCGGTTGGCGGCGACGATGGAACCCCCCATGTCGATGGACAGCACCGGAAACTCCAGGGCGCCGAGCAGCGCGTTGAGCTCCATGTGCCGACGTTCACTGGGCATCAACCCCACCCGCTTGACGCCGAAGACCCCGGCAATGCCTTCGAACTTCGGGCGAAGCGCCTGAAACTGGATGTTGATCAGATTCGGGCAGTGCAGATAAATCGCATTGCCGTGCTCACCGCCCACTTCCCCGCGGGCGACGTTGATGCCGTACTCCACCAGCAGGTTGAGGATGTCCCGCAGGATGCCGATGCGGTTCTGGCAATGGACTTTGATGCGCATGAAAAGGCCCGATATCGATGTGTATGCAAGCATGGGAGAGCGGGAGCAAGCTCCCTCGCTACAAGTTTTTCTGCTTGGCAGCGCAAATAAACGTCAAGATTATGTGACAGTTGTAGGCCATTTCCCAGTCGAAAAACCCGACAATAGCGAAGAACAGCTGGAGCCGTAACGAAAACTTTACGAAACCAAACCTTTATCGCGATCCCAACTCTTGCCTGCCTGCTGCACACATCCCTGCTTCGGGTTATCTCTAATGCATCGCTGGACATAACAACAAACAAGCCGTCCCCCCGAGGGAAATCAGCAGGAGAGCAGCATGAAGCAGACGCAATACGTGGCCCGCGAGCCCGATGCGCAAGGTTTTATTCACTACACCGCCGAAGAACACGCGGTGTGGAACACGCTGATCACCCGCCAGCTCAAAGTCATCGAAGGCCGTGCGTGCCAGGAGTACCTGGACGGTATCGACAAGCTGGGCCTGCCCCACGACCGTATTCCGCAATTGGGTGAAATCAACAAGGTGTTGGGCGAAACCACCGGTTGGCAAGTGGCGCGAGTACCAGCACTGATCCCCTTCCAGACCTTTTTTGAATTGCTCGCCAGCAAGCAGTTTCCCGTCGCGACGTTTATTCGTACCCGCGAAGAACTGGATTACCTGCAAGAGCCGGACATTTTCCACGAGATATTTGGCCACTGCCCGCTGCTGACCAACCCCTGGTTTGCAGAATTTACCCACACCTACGGCAAACTCGGCCTACAGGCTTCCAAGGAAGAACGCGTCTACCTGGCGCGCTTGTACTGGATGACCATTGAGTTCGGCCTGGTGCAAACCCCGCAAGGCCGACGCATCTACGGTGGCGGCATCCTGTCTTCGCCCAAGGAAACTGTTTACTGCCTGTCGGACGAGCCGGAGCATCAAGCCTTCGATCCGCTGGAAGCCATGCGCACGCCGTATCGCATCGACATCCTGCAGCCGGTGTATTTCGTGCTCCCCGAGCTCAAGCGCCTGTTCGACCTGGCCCACGAAGACATCATGGGCATGGTCAAGCGCGGTCGCGAACTGGGCCTGCACGCTCCGAAATTTCCGCCAAAAGCTGCGTGAACCGCGTCTTTTAATCTCAATTGAGTCTGTTGCACAACGCGGCTTTGCTTTAGCGTGAGTGCATCGACGTTTTTCAAATATTCGATCCGGGAACACACCATGAACACTCTGAACCAAGCCCATTGCGAAGCCTGCCGCGCCGACGCGCCACAAGTCAGCGACGAAGAACTGCCGGTACTGATCAAGCAGATCCCGGACTGGAACATCGAAGTGCGCGACGGCGTGATGCAGCTGGAAAAAGTCTTCCTGTTCAAGAATTTCAAGCACGCCCTGGCCTTCACCAACGCCGTTGGGGAAATCTCCGAGGCCGAAGGTCATCACCCGGGTCTGCTCACCGAATGGGGCAAAGTCACCGTGACCTGGTGGAGCCACTCCATCAAGGGCTTGCACCGCAACGACTTCATCATGGCCGCCCGCACCGATGACGTGGCCAAGACCGCCGAGGGCCGCAAGTAATGCATTTCGATGCCATCGGCCGGGTGCCCGGCGATCCGATCCTCGGCCTGATGGAGGCTTACGCGGCGGACAGCAATCCGGGCAAGTTCGACCTGGGCGTGGGCGTCTATAAAGACGCCCAAGGCCTGACGCCGATTCTTGCGGCAGTCAAACAGGCCGAGCAGCGCCTGGTGGACCGCCAGAGCACCAAGACCTACATCGGCGGTCATGGCGACGCCGCGTTCGGCCAGTTGATAAATGAACTGGTGCTGGGCGCCGACTCGACGCTGATCAAGGACAAACGCGCCGGTGCGACCCAGACGCCGGGCGGCACCGGCGCCCTGCGCCTGAGTGCCGACTTCATTGCCCAGTGCCTGCCGGGCCGCGGCGTATGGTTGAGCAACCCGACCTGGCCGATTCACGAAACCATCTTCGCCGCCGCTGGGGTCAAGGCCAGCCATTACCCCTATGTAGGCACCGACAACCGCCTGGATTTCGAAGCGATGCTGGCGACCCTGAGCCAGGCACCCAAGGGCGATGTGGTGTTGCTGCATGCCTGCTGCCATAACCCCACCGGCTTCGACTTGACCCAGGAACAATGGCGCCAGGTGCTGGAAGTGATGCGCAGCCGCAACCTGCTGCCGTTGATCGACTTCGCTTACCAAGGTTTCGGCGATGGGCTGGAGCAGGACGCCTGGGCCGTCCGGCTGTTTGCCCAGGCACTGCCTGAAGTTCTGATCACCAGTTCCTGTTCGAAGAACTTCGGCCTGTACCGCGACCGCACCGGTGCGCTGATCGTCTGCGCCGGCGATGCCGACAAACTGGTGGATATCCGCAGCCAACTGGCGAACATCGCTCGCAACCTGTGGTCGACGCCGCCGGATCATGGCGCGGCGGTAGTGGCGACGATCCTGGGCAACCCGGACCTCAAAAGCCTGTGGGCCGACGAAGTGCAGACCATGCGCCTGCGCATTGCGCAGTTGCGCAGCGGCCTGCTGGAAGCGCTCGAACCCCACGGTTTGCGTGAGCGCTTCGCCCATATCGGCGTGCAACGGGGAATGTTTTCCTACACCGGCCTGACGCCGGAACAGGTCAGGCTCCTGCGCGAACGCCACAGCGTGTACATGGTCGGCACAGGCCGGGCCAACGTGGCAGGCATCGACGCCACGCGCCTGGATTTGCTGGCTGAGGCTATTGCTGACGTGTGCAAGTAACCAGCCTTTGAATAGCTGAACACATCCCCTTGTGGCGAGGGGATTCATCCCCGCGGGGCTGCGCAGCAGCCCTTAAATCCGTCACCTCGGAGAGTCAGGTTGCCTTATATCGAAGGTTTTGGGGCTGCTACGCAGCCCAACGGGGATAAATCCCCTCGCCACAGATAAGTCCTTTTCACCACAGAAGCTGCGCCAGACGCTAGACCTGCGGGCCCGTCCACTCCCGGACAAACTGCCCGACGTCTTCCTTCGGCGCCGTGCGTGCTTCTTTCTGCGGTGTGCCCAGGTAGAGAAAACCGATCACCTCTTCACCGTCCTCAAGACCAAGCCCCTTGGCCACATGAGGTGAATACGCCAGCTCACCCGTACGCCAGACTCCGCCCACCCCTTGGGCGTAAGCCGCCAACAGGATTGCGTGGGCTGCGCAGGCGGCCGCCAGCATTTGTTCGGACTTGGGAATCTTGAAATGGTCCTGCAACCGTGCAATCACCACCACGACCAGCGGTGCGCGCAGCGGGCCGTTGAGCGCCTTCTCCACGACGGCTTCGGCTACCAGCGGATCATTGAACCGCGCCGCTTCGGCCAGCAGCTCGCCCATGCGATGACGCGCCTGCCCTTCGACCGTCAGAAATCGCCATGGCCGCAACTGGCCATGATCCGGAGCCCGCATCGCCGCGGCGAACATGACCTCGCGCTGTTCGGCGGTAGGCGCCGGGTCCACCAGGCGCGGGACGGAAACACGGTTGAGCAAAGCGTCGAGAGCCTGCATCGGCCACCTCCTGAAAAAATGTCCAGCTATTCTAGTGGCTTGTACGGCGAGTTCGTTAGCTCAAATTCCGCAACCAGAAGTCCATTGCGCAGGCCACTGGCCTCACGCGCCACCGGGTGCCGGTTTACATGCCGCTTGTCGCGGGTAGAATGACGCCCTTCCCTTTCAGCCCGAGCGGACTTCATGGCGTTGCCGACCCTACGGATCATTGGTTTCATCATCGGCATCTTCCTGATCACCCTGGCGATCTTCATGGTCGTGCCCATGGCCACCTTGCTGATCTTCGAGCGCACCAACGACCTGCCATCGTTCCTCTGGTCGAGCATGATCACCTTTGTCGCCGGCCTGGCCCTGATCCTTCCCGGACGCCCGGAACACGTGCATCTGCGGCCCAGGGACATGTACCTGCTGACCGTCAGCAGTTGGCTGGTGGTGTGTATCTTTGCCGCGTTGCCCTTCCTGCTGACCCAGCACATCAGCTACACCGACTCGTTCTTCGAAAGCATGTCCGGGATCACCGCCACCGGCGCCACGGTCCTGAGCGGCCTGGATAACATGTCCCCCGGCATCCTGATGTGGCGGTCGTTGTTGCACTGGCTCGGCGGGATCGGCTTCATTGCGATGGCGGTGGCGATCCTGCCGCTGTTGCGCATCGGTGGCATGCGTCTGTTCCAGACCGAATCCTCCGACCGCTCGGAGAAAGTCATGCCCCGCTCCCACATGGTGGCGCGGCTGATCGTGGCGTCCTATGTAGGCATCACCATTCTCGGCACCCTCGCACTGTGGTGGGCGGGGATGAACCTGTTCGATGCCATCAACCATGCGATGTCGGCGATCTCCACCGGCGGGTTCTCGACGTCGGACAAATCCCTGGCCAAATGGACCGAACCGGCGGTGCATTGGGTCACTATCGTCATCATGATTCTCGGCAGCCTGCCGTTTGCCTTATACGTCTCGACACTGCGGGGCAATCGCCGGGCGCTGATCAAGGACCAACAGGTCCAAGGCCTGCTGGCGGTGCTGCTGGTGACCTGGGTGGTACTGGGCACCTGGTATTGGGCGACAACCGACCTGCACTGGCTGGAGGCCCTGCGGCACGTGGCGTTGAACGTGACGTCGATCGTCACCACCACAGGCTTCGCGCTGGGAGACTACAGCCTGTGGGGCAATTTCTCGCTGATGTTGTTCTTCTACCTGGGTTTCGTCGGCGGCTGTTCCGGTTCGACGGCCGGCGGGATCAAGATCTTCCGCTTCCAGGTTGCCTACATCCTGCTCAGGGCCAACCTCAAGCAACTGATCCACCCGCGCGCGGTGATCAAGCAGAAATACAACGGCCACCGCCTCGACGAAGAAATCGTACGCTCGATTCTCACCTTCTCGTTCTTCTTCGCCATCACCATCTGCGTGATCGCCCTGCTGCTCTCGCTATTGGGCGTGGAATGGATGACCGCCCTGACCGGCGCGGCCAGCACCGTGTCCGGCGTCGGCCCGGGACTGGGAGAGACCATCGGCCCGGCCGGCAACTTTGCGCCGCTGCCGGATGCGGCCAAGTGGATTCTGTCGGCTGGCATGCTGCTGGGCCGACTGGAGATCATCACCGTGTTCGTGCTGTGTATCCCGGCGTTCTGGCGTCACTGACCGGCCTGGCCGTTTGACCGCGCCCGGTATTCGCCGGGCGTCGTGTCGAACCAGCGTCGAAAGGCCCGGAAAAAATTGCTCGGGTCGGCGAAGCCCAGCAGATAGGCGATTTCCAGCAGGGTCAGGGCCGGCTGCGCCAGATACTGTTCGGCCAGTTCGCGGCGGGTGTCATCGAGCAGGCTCTGGAAAGTGGTGCCCTCTTCCTGCAAGCGTCGCTGCAAGGTGCGCTGGGACAGGTGCAGCGTCTGCGCCACCACGTCACGCTTAGGCTCGCCCCGTGGCAGCAGCCGGCACAACACTTGCCGGGTCTGGTGGGTCACGCGGCTTTCGGAAAAACGCGCCAGGTATTCACCGGCAAACCGGTCGTGGAGCTGCGCCATGGCCTCGTTGGCGGTGGGTAACGGTGCTTCCATGTCACTACGTTCGAAGATCAACGCGTCGTAAGGTGCGCCGAACATCAGTGGCGCGGGAAACGCCTGTTGATAAGGCGCCAGATCAACCGGTTCGGCGCCCTGGAACAGCACCTTCATCGGGTGCAGGGTGCGTCCGGTCAACCAGTTGCACATGGCCAGCGCACAGGCCAGGGAAGCCTCGGCACTCTGGCGGGTGGGCGGGAGATGGTCGCCATGCACTGTCAGAACCAACCCGTAGCCCCCCTCCATCTGACGAAAGCTCAGGTCGGCGCTTTCAGCGATGATCCGCTGATAACGCACGAGCCGCTGGAAACCCTCGACCAGCGTGCGGCTGGACATCAAGGCATACCCGACCACGTGAAACGACGCCGGGCGCACCACTTTACCCATGTTCAAGGCGATGGCCGGGTTGCCCGACAACTCCACGGCGCGTTGCCAGAGTCGGGTCATCGAATCCTGGGGGAAACGTGCATCTGGATCTTCCAGCGCGTCATAGTCCAGCCCCAGCTGTTTGAACAGCATCCGACAATCCAGGCCGTCCATTTCCAGTGCCTTGACAATCCCCATCGCCCAGCTTGAAGAAGTCGTTCGTTCGCTCATGACGTTTTACTTGCATGACGAGCCGCAGGGTACGGCTGGATTTGCGAAGGATACTAAAGTGGCGCCCATTGTCACTGGTCGTTGCAAGTGATCGCTCTAGACTTCAATCAAACCGTTGGTCGCCCAGAACCAACAGAACAATAACCACAGAGCCCGCAGTCGTGGAAAACACCAGACGCTTCAATACGTTCGCTGAGTTCTATCCCTATTACCTCAGCGAACACAGCAACAGCACCTGCCGGCGCTTGCACTTTATCGGCACCTCTCTGGTCATCCTGATTGTTGCCCTGGCTCTGATCGTCGGCAACGGCTGGTGGCTGATCGTCTTGCCCATTGCCGGCTACGGCTTTGCCTGGGTCGGGCATTTCTTCTTTGAAAAGAACCGTCCCGCCACGTTCCAGCACCCGTTCTACAGCCTGCTCGGCGATTTCGTCATGTATCGCGACATGCTGCGGGGCAAGGTTGCGTTCTAGTCACTCTCAAAGGACTGCCCATGAACTCCCAAGCGCGCTTTACCCACATGAAGGACGGTACTGAGGAAGACTGGGCAATCATCGCTGCCGACTTCAGCGCCTATGCCCGGCAATTACCGGGTCGAATCCTGACCCATTTGAAGTTGCTGGACGGCGACTTCGGCGGTTTTCCGGTGGATCGCCTGACCCATTCCCTGCAAACCGCCACCCGCGCCTATCGTGACGGACGGGACGAGGAATATGTGATCTGCGCCTTGCTTCACGACATCGGCGACACCTTGGGCAGCTACAACCACCCGGACATTGCCGCCGCCATCCTCAAGCCGTTCGTCAGCGCCGAAAACCTGTGGATGGTGGAGAAACACGGGATATTCCAGGGCTATTACTTCTTCCATCACCTGGGCATGGACCGGCACCTGCGCGAGCAATTCAAAGCGCATCCCCAATACCAGGCGACCATTGATTTCTGCGCCCGATACGACGCCGCGGCGTTCGATGCCGAGTACGACACCCTGCCGTTGAGTTTCTTCGAGCCGATGCTGGAAAGGCTGTTTGCCGCACCGAAGCAGTCGATCTACAAGGCGGCGATGGCTGAACAGGCTCAAGCCTGACTGATTGCTGGGATCGCTATGCGGTCCATCGCGGGCAAGCCTTGCTCCCACAGCTGGTGCTTGCTCTCGCAGGCTGTGAATACCTGTGGGAGCAAGGCTTGCCCGCGATGGCGTCAGATCGGCTCACGCCGGTTCGGTGACTTTCAACTCAGCCCGGATCAACGCCTCCCGCGCCTGGGCATCGGCCAACCGATACAACTCGATCGACCCGTCCCAATGCTCGATCAGCGCCGTGCACGACTCGACCCAATCGCCACAATTGAGATACTCCACCTCGCCCACCCTGCGCATCTCGGCATGGTGGATGTGTCCGCACACCACACCGTGCAGTTCACGCTTCACACATTCATGGGCGATGGCTTCTTCGAAGTCGCTGATGAAGCTGACCGCCGTCTTGACCTTGTGCTTGAGGTACGCCGACAACGACCAGTAACCGTAGCCATAACGGGCCCGCCAATGGTTGAGCCAGCGGTTCAGGGTCAGGGTGAACTCGTAGGCCGAATCGCCAAGGAACGCCAGCCAACGGTGGTACCGGGTGATGACATCGAACTGATCGCCATGGATCACCAGCAAATGCCGGCCGTCCGCGGTGACGTGCACCGCTTCGTCCACCAATTGGATATTGCCCAGGATCAGCTTCGAATATCGCCGCAGAAATTCGTCATGGTTACCGGTGACGTAGATCACCTCGGTGCCGCGCTTGCTCATGGTCAGCAAGCGGCGAATGACGTTGGTGTGAGCCTGTGGCCAGTACATGCCGCCGCGCAGCTTCCAACCGTCGATGATGTCACCCACCAGGTAGATCTTGTCGGTATGGTAGCCCTTGAGAAACTGCGACAAATGCTCGGCCTGGCAGTCCCGGGTGCCCAGGTGCACATCGGAAATCCATAAGGTGCGAACACGCTGTTTGCGGCTGGGTCTGGCGAGCTCGGCGCTGGTCATGGGCAACCCTCTGATCGTTTTAGCCACTGTGCCTCCCTGCGGTTAATACCCCATGACAAATACAAGTCCGTTACATGACAGCGCGAAGCAGCGTGGCCTCGGTGTATGCTGACGGCCTGCCCCGGGAGACCGCGATGAGACCGACCCTGACGCTACGCCATTACAGCCACGACCTGATTGTCCACAGCCACGACCACGCCCAACTGGTGTTCGGGTTGTCCGGGCTGTTGGATTTCGAGGTCGAAGGTTGTGGCAGTCAGGTCGTGCAGCAGAGTTTCGTGGTGATACCCGCCGGTGCCCATCACGCCTGCGGCAGCCCCCGTGGCAGCCGTTGCCTGGTGCTGGATGTGCCGAGCGATGACTGGATCGGGCAAGCCTTGGGTGATCACGCCGACGCCAGCCGCCGATTGCTCGACAATGCCGCGCGCAGGCCCCTGGATGCGGGGCAAAGCCAGTTGGTCAGTTGGCTGGCGGGCAGCCCGGTGGACGACCCGGTGATCGCCCAACAAGGGGCCGTGCTGCTCCTGGCCAGCCTCAATGGCACTGGCCAGGACATCGTCGGCGGCCGGCGCCTGCCCTATGCGGCGCTCAACGCCCACATTGACCAGTACGCCGCCTATCCGCTGCAAGTGGCGGACCTGGCCCAGGTCGCCGGGCTCTCCAGTGCCCGCTTGCATGCACGGTTCGTCGCTGAATGCGGGCAAACCCCGATGGACTACATCCGCAGTCGCCGTTTACACAAGGCGGTGGACCTGCTGCGTGATTCGCAACTGCCCATCGGTGAAATCGCCCACCGGGTCGGTTATAGCTCGCAAAGCGCCTTTGCCGCCGCAGTGCTGCGCGAATTCGGCGCCTCACCGGGCAAGCTGCGGCGCCAGCGCTAGCTTCGCGCTAAAAAACGCGAGGATCGCGACAGACATGAACGGCCGGTAGCGGGTTCAATACCCAGACGCTCAACCGTTGGACAAGGATCGCAATGACTCCCCGTACCGCCCTCGGCGCCCTGCACATTGGCGCACTCATGTTTGGCCTGACCGGTGTATTCGGCAAGCTCGCCGCCGCCTCGCCAGCGGTCATTGTGTTCGGCCGCGCCGTATTCGCCGTGCTGGCCCTGGCGTTTTTTGCCCGTTTCGCCAGCAGCGCCCGCTGGCACAAGCTCCACGCACAGGACCTTCGACGCCTGCTGCTGGGCGGCCTATTGCTCGCCGGACACTGGGTGAGCTTCTTCATATCGGTCAAAGTCGCCGGTGTGGCAATCGCCACGTTGGGCTTTACCAGCTTCCCGGCCTTCACGGTGTTGCTCGAAGGGTTGATTTTCCGCGAGCGGATCCGTGCCAATGAAATCCTGTTGGTGGCAATGGTAAGCATCGGCCTAGTGCTGGTCACACCGCACTTCGACCTGGCCAGCGGCGCCACCACCGGCCTGCTGTGGGCCGTGCTTTCGGGTTTGCTGTTCTCGCTGCTTTCGCTGGTCAACCGCGCCGGTTCCACACGGGTGCCGCCGGTACAGGCCGCTTTGTGCCAAAACCTGGTGGTCGGCTTTTGCCTGTTGCCAATGGCAGCGCCGCAACTGATTGACGTGCGCCCTGTCGACTGGCTGTGGATCGCCCTGCTGGGGGTGTTCTGCACCGGCCTGGCCCATAGCCTGTTTGTCGCCAGCCTGGCGGTGATCAAGGCCCGCACGGCGGCGGTGGTGTTTGCCATGGAACCGGTCTACGGCATCACCATCGCCTGGTTGCTATTCGATGAAAACCCGACGTTGCGCATGCTGCTGGGTGGCGCGCTGATCATCGTCGCGATCGTGATGTCGAGCCAACTCAGTGGCGGCACAAAGAAACCGGGTGTAAGCGCCCAAGCCGCGTCTCACTGAACCCGGTCGTTGTGGCCCAGGTCCCGTTCCGGGTCGATCCGGTCGCGGACCCGCTGCTTGAGAACCTTGGCCTCGGGAAAACCACCATCGGCCTTGCGTTCCCAGATCTGCGTGCCGTCGCAACTGATATGAAACACCCCACCGGTGCCCGGCACCAACGACACCTTGCCCAAGTCGTCGCTAAACGTGCTGAGCAGTTCCTGAGCCAGCCAGGCGGCGCGCAGCAGCCACTGACATTGGGTGCAATAGGTGATGACGACTTCCGGCTTGTGCTCGGTCATTGCGGGTGAACTCCTGGGGGCAAAGGCATCGCTATAATACCTGCCTTTGATTGCCCGCCCCGAGATTGACGATGCGCCGCCTGCTGCCTTGCCTGCTTCTGCTACTGCTGCCCCTGCTCGGCCATGCCAACGAGCCCGCCGTCGAGGCGCCGCGTCCGAAAATCGGCCTGGTACTGTCCGGCGGCGCCGCCCGGGGCCTGGCCCACATCGGGGTGCTCAAGGCCCTGGAGGAGCAAGGCATCCAGATCGACGCCATCGCGGGCACCAGCATGGGCGCAGTGATCGGTGGACTGTATGCCTCAGGTTACAAAATCGACGAGTTGGAAAAACTCGCCCTGGGCATCGACTGGCAACAGGCCCTGTCCGACGCTCCGCCGCGCAAGGACGTACCGTTCCGGCGCAAGCAGGACGATCGGGACTTTCTGGTGAAACAGAAACTGAGCTTTCGTGATGACGGCAGCCTCGGCCTGCCCTTGGGCGTTATCCAGGGGCAGAACCTGGCCCTGCTGCTTGAAAGCCTGCTGGCCCACGCCAGCGACACCCGGGACTTCGACAAACTGCCCATCCCTTTCCGCGCCGTGGCGACCGACATCGCCAGTGGCGAGAAGGTGGTGTTTCGCAAGGGCCACCTGCCCAAGGTCATCCGCGCCAGCATGTCGATCCCGGCGGTATTCGCGCCGGTGGAACTGGACGGCCGGTTGCTGGTGGATGGCGGCATGACCGACAACATCCCGCTGGATGTGGCCCGGGAAATGGGCGTGGACAGGGCCATCGTGGTGGACATCGGCACCCCGCTGAGCACCCGCAAGCAATTGGTCACCGTGATCGACGTCCTGAACCAGTCGACCACCCTGATGACCCGGCGCAACTCAGAAGAACAATTGGCAACGCTCAGAGAAGACGATGTGCTGATCCAGCCGGCGCTGGCGAGCTTCGGCGCCACAGACTTCGGCCGCGCCCAGGAAATGATCGACGCCGGTTACCGTGCCACCCAAATACTCGAGGCCCGCCTGGCGCACCTGCGCCCCACGGAGCCGGCCGACCCCGAGCTCATGGCGGCGCGTACCCCAAGCGAGCGCACGCCGATCATCACCGCCATTCGCGTGGAGAACGACTCCAAAGTCGGTGACGACGTGATTCGCTATTACGTTCGCCAGCAAGTCGGCGAGCCGCTGGACCTGGGTCGTTTGCAGACCGACATGGGCACGTTGTACGGGCTGGATTACTTCGAGCAGGTGCAATACCGCGTAGTGCACAAGGCCCCGGACCATACGCTGGTCATCAGTGCCCGGGGCAAACGCACCGGCACCGATTACCTGCGGCTGGGGTTGAGCCTGTCGGACGACATGCGCGGCGACAGCGCTTTCAACCTCGGCGCCAGCTATCGGGTCAATGGCATCAATCGCCTCGGCGCCGAGTGGCTGACCCGGGCACAGATTGGCGACAAGCAGGAGCTGTACAGCGAGTTCTACCAGCCGCTGGATGTCGGCTCGCGCTACTTCATCGCACCCTACGGGCAATTCGAATCCCGCAACGTCGAGTCCATCCTGGACAACGACCCGGTGGCCCAGTACCGCGTCGAACGTTATGGCTTTGGCCTGAACCTGGGCCGGCAGATTGGCAACAGCGGCGAAATCCGTTTCGGTGTCGGCCAAGCCTGGGGCGAGGCAGATGTACGCATTGGCGATCACGACCAGCCCAGCGAAAGTTTCAATGAAGGCTTCTACGACCTGAAGTATTCATTCGACTCCTTCGACAATGTGTACTTCCCCCATGAAGGCGAAGACATCGGCCTGACCTGGCGCCAGTATGAGCCGGGATTGGGTTCCGACCAGCGTTACCGCCAATGGGAACTCAATCTGGACAAGGCGCTGAGCCACGGCCCGGACACCTTCATCCTCGGTGGGCGTTACGGGCGTACCCTGGACACCGCTGAAGTGGTGACTTCAAGCTTTGTACTCGGTGGTGCGCGGCAACTGTCGGGCTTTCGCCAAGACGGCATCTCCGGGCAGAACATAAGCCTGATGCGCGCTGTGTATTACCGAAGGCTCACACCGCGAGCCTACCTGCCGCTGGATTTCCCGCTGTACATCGGCGGCTCCCTGGAACGCGGCCGGGCGTGGAACAACGACAATGAGTTCGACAGCGGCTACATCAATGCCGCCAGTATTTTCCTGGGGTTTGATACGCCGTTGGGGCCACTGAATTTCAGCTATGGGTTTAACGATGATGATGAGCGGGCGGTGTATCTGAATCTGGGGCAGACGTTTTGATGGCCCTGTATCCGCAGCAGCCCCCACATTGGTTTCGTGTCGTTCGCGGGCTTGGCGTTCACCGCAAATCCCCTGTGGGAGCGAGCCTGCTCGCGAAGGGGCCGGCAGGCTCACTAATAAAGGACTTCAGCGAATCCCCGCCAGGAGCACGCGCGCGGTTTGCCTGAGAGGTTCGTTGCCCTCTTCGAGCAACTCTTCCAGCAGTGCGACGGCGGTTTTCAGATCGCCATCGTCAATGCAGTTCTGCGCCTGCTCCAGCTTGTCGGAGTGTTCCGGTACCTGAGGCTCTTGGTGGACAGGCTCGAGGACCATCGGCTCCAGTTCCAGCGACTGCTCTTCATCGGCAAACCCGTCGAGAAATGCATCGTCCAGCGATTCGGTTTCCGAAGGTGCGCTCCACTGCAGGTCCGGCGCGTCGAAACTCGAAAGCGACAAGTCCCCAAAGCCTTCGGGCGCAACAGGTGTTTTTTCAGTGGTGCTGTGCTGCGGCTCGGCAAGGTCCCAACTGGTTTCCATGGACAGCGCATCCAGATCGAGTTCGAACTCGTCACTGGACGCAGGAGCGACGTCAGTCAGCGGCGGCTGAGGTTCTGTAACCATGGGCGCGGCCACCGCGGCGACCTTCGGATAACGCCCGCGGATTTCTTCGAGTGTGCTGACGTCAATGCCCTGCGCCAACAAATGATGCTCCTGGGCCTGGAAACCGATGGTATCGCCCTGCTTGCCCAGCACTTCCAGCAACTTGAGGCCCAGGTCGGTGCGCGCGGGCTCTGTCAGCAGCGCGGCGCGCAGTAATCCCGCCGCTTCGGTGAAACGACCGTAGGTCAGGTAAATCCCGACCCCTTCCAGCACGTCCCCCAAAGGTGCATCACCGTTGCTGAACGACGTGGCGGCCTCAGGCTGTTCCGTGTCGGCGGTCGAAGCGTAGGTTTGGGTGTCGTCTTCCAGCATCGGTTCAGGACGCTCGGGCAGGGGCTCCATTTCCGCCTGTTCTTGCTGCCGCCGACGAAGGAACAGCAATAACCCGAGCAACCCCAACAGCCCCACCAGCGCTGTTATCCACAGCCAGTTAATGCCCTCCTCTGGTTCCGGGACCGGTTCTGTGACGGGTGGTGCTTGATCTGGCGGCGCGGGGGTTGCGGCAGGCACAGACTCCGGCTGCGCAGATTCAGCAGGGGCTGGCGTGAGCTCGGCCAGTTGTGTCTGCAACTCGCTGATCTGCTTGCGCTGACTCGCGATTTCTTCGTCCTGGGATTGGAGCAGCGCCTGCAGTTGCTCGATGGTTTTTTGTTGCTGCTCGTTTTGCAGCACGCTGGCGGCCAGTTGCTCGTCGGACACGGCGGAGGCCGGGGCGGCAGCCGTTTCTGTCGCTGATGGCAGCACCGCAGAATCGGGCAGCAATAAACGCTGGCCCACGGAAAGCCGGTCACTGCCGGGGTTCAGGGCCTGGATGCCCTGCATCAGCTCATTGACCGAAGCATTGCTGCCGGCGTCATGCAGGCGTTTGGCGATGGACCAGGGGTTGTCTCCCTGCACGACGGTATAGCGCTTGCCTTGAGTAGCCGCAGGCGGCTTGATCGCAGGCGTTGCCTGGGCCGCGGCGGCTGGCTCGTCCCGCGCCGGTACGATACCCGGCGTGCCCGGTGGGTCGATCAGCACGGTGTATTCGCGCAGCAGACGCCCGTTGGGTTGATTGAGCTGCACCAGGAAATTGAGGAAGGGTTCCTCCACCGGTTTGCTGGAGGTCACCCGAATGTAGCCGCGCTCGCCGCGCAGCACTGGCGTGAAGCGCAAGCTATTGAGATAGAACACCCGCTCCACGCCGGCACGGCTGAAATCGTCCGCGCTCGCCAGGCTGGCCGACAAATCGCTTTCACTTACCCCGGTCACATCGACCAGGGCGATATCGGCACGCAACGGCTGATTCAGGGCGGAATGGAGGGTGATCTCCCCAAGCCCCAGCGCCGATGCCAACGCCGAATACCCCATGGCTGCCACGACTACCAACACGTTGAGCCAACTGCGCAACGTGCACTGCAAACTTACAAGCATGGGCATCCCTTTTGATTACCAGACTGAGCGCCTAAGTACTGGTTATAGTTCGCGAACCGCCGAATCTCAAAAGTCTGATGCCTGGGATATGCCTCAGGATTTTTCCAGATTGGCCAGAATCGTGCCATGGACCCGCATGCACACGCGCATGTCGGCTTCATCGACCCCCTCGAACAACTCGCGGCGCAGTTGCGTGGCAATGGTTTCGATCTGTTCGATCAGCGGCAGCGCCGGTGCACAAAGCACGATTTTCTTGGCGCGACGATCCTCGGCCACGGCCTGACGCTGCACCAGGCCCTGAGCTTCCAGGCTGTCGAGCAACCGGGCCAGGGTCGGGCCTTCGACAGCGACACTCTGGGCCAGTTCGCGCTGGGTCGGCGCCTGTTCGAAACGGGCCAGGTGCAACAGCACCAGCCAGCGGGCCTGAGACAGACCCAACCCGGCCAGGCGACGATCCAGCTCGGCGCGCCAGCCTCGAGACATCTGCGCCAACTGCATGCCAAAACGGTGTTGATCGGTTAACGGCATAAAAAAACTCATCAGATCTGAAATAGAGAAAAACTAATTATTAGTCAGCTAAGCATGAGCTTCGGATTCAGGCAAGGTTTACCCTGTAGTGAATCGTTAAAGGAAGGTAACTCACTGATCAGACTTCAAATTCCGACTGCAACGCAGCCCTGACACAATACAGGACTCCTTCCGGAACCCGACCGACAAACAGTGCTGCAACTTCCGACACCGCTGGCAACTCGCCTTCGCCGTCCAGAAACGCATCCTGCACCTCGCCCATCAACTCCTCGGGTAAATCCAACGCCTGCTCCAAAGACAACTGCTGCTTGCCGATGGCCTCGGCCAGCATCGTATAAACGTTCTTTTCCGAGCATTGCAGTTGTCCGGCAATCTGCAACGGGGTCATGCCGGCGCGGGCCAGGGTGATCAATTCGTGACGAACATCGGCCACCGCTTTCGGCGCCTCGACCTCGCCGCCCAGCACTTGGAGGAAGGCTTCGCCGTAACGCTCCAGCTTGCGCGCGCCCACGCCACTGACCCGGGCCATTTCCGCCAGGGAGGTGGGTTGGCTGCGGAGCATTTCCAGCAGCGTCGAGTCGGGGAAGATCACATACGGCGGCACGCCATGCTCTTCGGCCAGCTTGCGACGCAAGGCGCGCAAGGCTTCCCACTGGTCGCGCTCTTCGCCGCGCACCAGTTGGCTGGCCTGGCTCTTGCTGTTCTTGATCGCCGTTGCCGGCTTGAGATCACGGCGCAGTTCAAGGGAGACCTCGCCTTTGAGCAACGGCCGGCAACTCGCACTCAGGCGCAGGCCGCCGTAGCCTTCCAGGTCGATATCGGCCAGCCCGCGGGCCACGAGCTGGCGGAACAATGAACGCCACTCACTTTCCGTGCGTGCCTTGCCCACACCGAACACCGAAAGATGCTGGTGGCCAAAGCTGCGCACCTTTTCGTTGTCCTTGCCCAGCAGCACGTCCACCAGATGCCCCACGCCATAGCGCTGGCCGGTGCGATAAATCGCCGACAACGCCTGGCGGGCCGGCTCGGTGGCGTCCCAGGTTTCCACGCCGTCGACGCAGTTATCGCAATGTCCGCAAGGCTGGGGCATGTCTTCATCGAAATAAGCCAGCAAGGTCTGGCGCCGGCAGCGGGTCTCTTCGCACAGCGAAAGCATGGCGTCGAGCTTATGCTGCTCAAGACGCTTGTGGCGCTCGTCGCCCTCGGAGTTCTGCAGCATCTGCTTGAGCATCACCACGTCTTGCAGGCCGTAGGCCATCCACGCGTCCGCCGGCAAACCATCACGGCCGGCGCGCCCGGTTTCCTGGTAATACGCCTCGAGGGATTTGGGCAGGTCCAGGTGCGCGACGAAACGCACGTTGGGCTTGTCGATGCCCATGCCAAACGCCACGGTGGCCACCATGATCAGGCCTTCCTCATTGAGGAAGCGCTTCTGATGATAGGCCCGCAGGTCATTGGGCAGGCCGGCGTGATACGGCAATGCCGGAAAGCCTTGCTCGCAGAGAAACGCCGCCACTTCATCGACCTTTTTGCGCGACAGGCAATAAACGATGCCGGCATCGCTGCGCCGCTCGGCAATAAACGCCAGCAACTGCTTGCGCGGCTGCTCCTTGGGCACGATGCGGTAGAAAATGTTGGGTCGGTCGAAGCTCGAAAGGAAGCGCTCGGCGTTCTGCAAATGCAGGCGTTCGACGATTTCTTCGCGGGTGCGTTTGTCGGCGGTGGCGGTCAGGGCGATGCGTGGCACGTCGGGAAACAGTTCGGCCAGTTGCCCCAGTTGCAGGTATTCACGGCGGAAGTCGTGGCCCCATTGGGACACACAGTGGGCTTCGTCGATGGCAAACAGAGCGATTTCCAGGCTCTGCAGGAAGGCCAGCATGCGCGGCTGCACCAGGCGTTCCGGGGCCAGGTAGAGCATTTTTATTTCACCGCGCTTGATTCGCGCCGCCAGGTCCCGTTGCTGCTCGGCGCTGAGGGTCGAGTTCAGCGAAGCGGCTGCAACCCCCAGCTCTTCAAGGGTCGCGACCTGGTCGTCCATCAACGCAATCAGCGGCGAGACCACTACCGCCAGGCCGTTGCGCAACAGCGCCGGCACCTGGAAGCACAACGATTTGCCGCCGCCGGTGGGCATCAGCACCAGGGCATCGCCACCGCTGGCCACGCGCTCAATAATGGCACCCTGGCGGCCACGAAAACTGTCGTAGCCGAAGATGTCCTTGAGGACGCGTTGAGCCTGTTCGAGCATAAAAACTCCAAAAATCACCGAAACATCCCTGCAAGGCTGGTTCAGAATCAAAAACGCTGCACCGGCAAATCGTAAGTGCGCGTTTCGAAACGCCGGGACGCCGCAGGGCATCACAAAACGCGGCAGTATACCCGAGGGTTTCGTTGTAAAGGGTGATGCTGACAAGAGGTGTCGGGGGTCTTCCGGTTGCCATCAGTCCCTGTGGGAGCGAGCCTGCTCGCGATGACATCGGCCCATTCAACATCAATGCAAGCTGCTCCACCGCTATCGCGAGCAGGCTCGCTCCCACATTTGATCTGTGGGCGAGCGCAAATTTGTGTCCACCCCGGGCATTGGAGAGGCAAATACACCACGCGGCTGGCCTGGGCGCTCAAGAAGGCCTAGAATTCCCGCATTGTTTATTCCCCAAGGTAGCCTGTAATGTCCTTCGCTGAGCAACTGACCCGCCTGCAAGTCTTCCTCGACGCCGATGAGCTGCACGAAGAGGCGCTGGATTACGTGGCCGCTCACGGCTACCTGACCGCCCTGTCCATCTGTTCCGAACAGGTGCCGGAGCGTGAGTGGATCGACGCGCTGTTCGCCGAAGAGCCGCATTACGCCGACGATGCCGAGCGTGAGGTCATCGAAACCACGCTGGTGTTGCTCAAGGCCCACATCGCCCGTCAGTTGGCTTCCGACGAAGAATTCGAACTGCCATGCGAGCTGGACCTGGGCGATGACCCGGACGATTCGGAACTGCGTGGCTGGTGCATCGGTTTCATGGAAGGGGTGTTCCTGCGCGAAGCCGCCTGGTTCGAAACCGCCGAGGAAGAAGTCAGCGAAATGCTGCTGCCGATCATGGTCGGTTCCGGTCTGTTCGACGAGCAACCGGAGTTTTCCGACATCGCCGCCGACGCGAACCTGATGGACGACATGATCGTGCAGATCCCTGAAGCCCTCACCGCCCTGTACCTGCTGTGCAACGCCCCGGACGAGAAACCGGCGATCCTCAAGCCGCGCCACCACTGAGCCACCGGGTGCCCGCGCCCATCGGTAACCGCTCGCTGATCCTGCGCTACGTTCTGCTGGCCATTGGCTGGTTGAGCGTGGTGCTGGGGGTCATCGGGATCTTCATTCCCGTATTGCCCACTACCCCTTTCCTGCTACTGGCCGCGGCCTGCTTCGCCCGCAGCTCGCCACGCTTCTATCGCTGGCTGGTGGGCCATCCGCGGCTCGGGCCCTGGATCGCTGACTACCTCAGCGGCAACGGCATCCCGCTCAAGGGCAAGGTCTACGCCATCGGCCTGATGTGGGTGAGCATCCTCCTGTCCTGCTACCTGGTGCCCCTGCCGTGGGCGCGCGCATTCATGCTGACCAGTGCGGTACTGGTGACGGTTTATATCCTCAAGCAAAAAACCCTGCATAAGCCCTGAAGTCGGCGCGAAGCTCCCTCGCCACAGGAGTATGGATGTCCTTCACCCGAAAAGCGTGCATCCCCTCAAAAACACAAACCCGCCATGTCCTATTTGAACATGACGGGTTTTGTTGTTTCAGTTCACCTCACACGGTGTCCACCTTCAACGAGTGATCATTCAACATTCCATTGATGATGGTCGCCGTATCCGCGCCGGCGATCATGCCGTCCACGCCCGGTGTGACGCCGTAGTAGCTGGCGAGGTTGACGCCGGCCAGGTCGATGGTCTGGTTCGGCGCGGCGCCGGCCGTGGAGCTGACGTCGATGCTGGTCATGACCGACGCACCACTGCCGGTGACGCTGAAGTGCAGGTAATCGTCCAGGGACGCGCTGCTGCCGTTTTCCCCCAGCAACAGTTGCGACAGGTCGAGTTTGTCGAGGCCTGGGGTGAAGTCCGTGACCAGGTCATGGCCGCTGTTGCCCACCTGCCATTGGAAGGTATCAGCGCCGCTGCCTCCGGTCAGGGTGTTGTTGCCCAGGCCGCCGATCAACACGTCATCGCCACCACCGCCATTGAGCACGTCGTCGCCCAGGCCGCCGTTGATGCGGTTGCTGGCACTATCGCCGGTGAGGGTGTCGTTGAAGTTCGAGCCGACCAGGTTTTCGATGCCCGCCAGGGTGTCGATACCGGCGCCCACGGTGTTTTGCGCGGCTAACAGACCCAGGTTCACCGTAACCCCGGCACTGGCGTGGGCGTAGCTGGCGGTGTCGTTGCCGGTGCCACCGTCGAGCAGGTCGTTGCCGGCGCCGCTGTAGAGCAAGTCGTTGCCCGCCTCGCCATGCAAGACGTTGTTGCCCGAACCGGCGCTGAGTATGTCGTTGCCGTCACCCGCGTTGAGGATGTTGTCCCCCTCGCCGGCGATCAGCACGTCGTCTCCGGTCGTGCCCGTCAGGGTGTGGCCTGCCTGATAGCTGATGCCGACCGCTGCGCTGTCGCTGCCACCGTGATTGTCGCTGGCGGTGTAGCTGCCGTGGTAATCCGGCGTACTGTCCTGGGCGCCGGCGTAGTTGACGGTCAAGGTCAGTTGGTAGTTTTCCGCGCCGTTGGGGTTGCCACCACTGCCATTGGCGATGTTGGTGACGTGGATCTGGTAGTTGCCATCGGCCGCCGCGGTGAACGAGGCACCGTCGGTGATCGTGATGAAAGGCCCGCCGTTGAGGGAGTACTCCAGGGCGATGCGTCCGGCCGCCAGATTGTGGTCCAGGGTGAGGGTTTCCCCCTGTTTGAGGCTGATATTAAGCCGGTCTTCGTCATTGGCATTGTTGTTGGACACCATCCCCAGCGCACCGCTGACCACCAGCACCGCGGTCATGGTCGCGGCATTGGCGACAAAAGCGCCGCGGTTGAGGTTGATCGACTGCACGTTGTTACCGGTGAAGCTGACCGTGCCGGTACTGCCGGTGAAGTCTGCGCCCCTGGCAACCCAGCCGGTGTTGAAGCCGGTGGGCGACGCCGTGAGCGGGTCGCCGTTGGCGTCGCTGTCGTTGCCCAGCAGCATTTCTCCCGGGATCACGATGTTGCCCGACAGGACGTTGGTGATGATGTTGTCGTCGACTGCCACGGGCGGGCTGTTGGGGAGAACCTTGACCACCAGGCTGGAACTGGCTAGGTCGCCGTCGTTGTCGCTGATGGTGTAGCCGATGGCCTCGGTGATCAATGTGTTGGTGGCGGTCTGGGAGGTGTAGCTGTACTCGCCGGTGTCGAGATTCACCACCAGCGTGCCGTCGTGGTCGGTGGCGATACTCAGCGTGTTGTTGGCGGTGTTGAAGGTGCCATGGTTGGCCCCGCCGCTGGCGGTCAGCGCACCCTGTCCGGCGTTGGCGGCCGGATCGTAGCTGTAGGTGGTGCCATCGACCACCAGGCTTTTGACAAACCCGCCGTCAGCGCCGAACGAGCCACCCTCGCCCAGCAGGCTGCCAGTGACGGGCACACCCTGCACGGTGCCGGAGAGCACCGAGTTGAGCTGGTTCAGGTCGGTGACCAGCACCGCGTCGGTGTCGGTGTGGGTGCTGCCGTCGTAGGCCAGCGGGTCGAGGTGAGTGTCACTGACCCCGCCGCCCAGGCCGATGGCGTAGTTCTTGATGCCGTTGGCGTCGAGGAATGCTTTCCACGCCGCTTCGTCCGCCGCATCAATCCCCTGGCCCGTCGTGGGCTTGCCGTCGGAGAAGAAGTAGCCAATGTTCTGTGCTCCGGTCAGTTGCCCCGAGGTGACAAACGCGGTCTTGGCCGTCGCTACCGCCGCATCGTAGTTGGTCCCACCGCCCGCTGACAGGCCGGAGAGGAGCGACTTGGCGGTCGCCACGTCCACCCACACGGAAGTCTGGTCGGTGGCGCTGCTGCTGAAGGTCACGAGCTGGACTTTCACATCCCCCAGATCGTCGTATTTATCGAGCAAGGCACTGATGGCCTGTTTCGCCAGGTCCAGCCGCGAGAGCCCCGGTACACCCGAGGGGTCGGCCATGCTCCCGGACACATCGAGCACGATCAACAGGTTCGAGTCGATCTCCACCGCCGTCACCGAACGCTCGGACGCGACGGCCGTGGGCACGTCGTCGACGATGCTCACCACCAGGTTGCCGGTGACACTGTTGCCCAAGGCGTCCGTGGCCTGGTAGGTGAAGCTTTCGCTCAATACATTCGGGCCGTCGTTGGCGTTGGGCGCCGTCGTGGCGGGCGAAGTCAGCGTGTAGGTGTACGAGCCATCGGGGTTGAGCAACAACTGGCCGTAGGCGCCGGTGGCGTTGCCCACCAGACTGAACGTCAGCGCACCACTGGCACCAGTCACCGAACCGACCAGGCTACCGCTGGCGGTTTCGCTGGTGGCGCTCGGCTCGCTGCCGGTGACGGTACCGGGGGCCAGGTCCTGGCCGTCCTGATTCAGGTCCAGGGCTTTTTCGTAGACGGTGATGTCCTGATCGGTTTCAGCGACTAGGCAGCTGTTGTAGACATCAATGGTGATGGTGGTGGTGCTTTCATCGCCGTCGGCATCGCGCACGGTGTAAGTGAATACGTCGGTGGCCCCCGGCGCGCCGACGGCGTCCGGGTTGCTGTGGTAGACCGCGTTGCCATTGGCGTCGAGCGTGAGATAGCCGTAGGTGCCGTTGATCTGGGTATTGAGGCCGCCTATTGCAGGGTTTGAGGTGTCGTTGCCGGCACGTACGCCAATCACTGCACCCCCGTCGGCGCCGAGTACGTCGTTGTCCAGCACATTGCCGCTGACCGTGCCGCCCTCCACTACCGAAGCCAAATCGGCATGGGCGTTGGGTACGTCGTCAACGATGTTGATAACGATGGTGCTGGTGACGGTATTGCCCAGCGAATCGGTGGCTTGATAGGTAAAGCTTTCGCTCAGGACATTCGGACCATCGTTGGCCGAAGGTGCGGTGGTGGCTGGCGAGGTCAGGGTGTAGGTGTACGAACCGTCGGGGTTGAGCAGCAGTTGCCCATAGGCACCGGTGGCGTTGCCTACCAGGGCGAAGGTGACGGCGCCGATTGCACCTGTGACCGAGCCGACAAGACTACCGCTGGCGGTTTCGCTGGTAGCGTTCGGCTCGCTGCCGGTGACGGTACCGGGGGCCAGGTCCTGGCCGTCCTGATTCAGGTCCAGGGCTTTTTCGTAGACGGTAATGTCCTGATCGGTTTCAGCGACGAGGCAACTGTTGTAGACATCGATGGTGATGGTGGTGGTGCTTTCATCGCCGTCGGCATCGCGCACGGTGTAGGTGAATACGTCAGTGGCACCGGGTGCACTGACGGTGTTCGGGTTGCTGTGGTAAACCGCGTTGCCATTGGCGTCCAGCGTGAGATAGCCGTAGGTGCCGTTGATTTGGGTGTTGAGGCCGCCCACCGCCGAGGTCGATGTGTCGCTGCCGGCACGCACACCGATCACCGCGCCCCCTGTGGCGGGTCCGTCGGCACCGCCCACATCGTTGTTCAGAACGTTGCCGCTGACCGTCCCGCCTTCGTCCACCGAGGCAGAGTCAGCATGAGCGGTGGGCACATCATCAACGATATTCACGTCCAGGTTGCCGGTGGCTGTGGTGCCGTTGTCGTCGGTCACCACGACGGCAAATTGCTCGCTGAGGCTGTTGGCGCCGTTGGCGTTTGCGTGGGCTTCGTTGTCCAGCAAGGTGTAGCTGTAACTCACCACGCCCGTGGCGGCGTTGAAGCCGGTGATGGTCAGCGTGTTGCCCAATGCCGTGGTGATGGATTGGGGAAAACCGGCCGCAACACCGCCCGTGACGACATTGATGCCGCCCACGCTCAGGGTCTGTACACCGTCCAGCGCGGTGATGGTGAAGGTGCCGCTTTGGGTCAGCGCGAGAGCATCCGGGCTGGTGCCGTCGCTGAGGTTTTTTTCATGAAGGTTCAGCTCACCGCCTTCGGTGTCCAGGCCTTCGATGATTACCGGGTCGTCGTTGTTGTGTACCTGCAACACCAGGTTGGCGGTGCTGGTGTCGCCGTCGGCGTCGGTCAGGGTGTAGGTGAAGGTTTCGCTACCGCTGCCGCCGCCGTGCAGGCCTTTGAAGTCGGCGTCGGCGGTGTTGAGCGTGTAGGTGTAGGAACCGTCGGCGTTGAGGACCAGCGTGCCGTATGTCCCGATAAAAGTGCCGGGCGTGACCGGGCCGGACGCCACGCGATCCGCACCTTCGGTGTCATTGGTCAGCACGCTGCCCGTCAGGGTCAAGTTGGTTTCCGAGGCGGTGCCAGCGTTGCTGTCGTCTACGGCTTGAGGCACATCATCAACGATATTCACGTCCAGATTGCCGGTGGCCGTGGTGCCGTTGTCGTCGGTCACCACGACGGCAAATTGCTCGCTGAGGCTGTTGGCGCCGTTGGCGTTTGCGTGGGCTTCGTTGTCCAGCAAGGTGTAGCTGTAACTCACCACGCCCGTGGCGGCGTTGAAGCCGGTGATGGTCAGCGTGTTGCCCAATGCCGTGGTGATGGATTGGGGAAAACCGGCCGCAACACCGCCCGTGACGACATTGATGCCGCCCACGCTCAGGGTCTGCACACCGTCCAGCGCGGTGATGGTGAAGGTGCCGCTTTGGGTCAGCGCTGGAGCGTCCGGGCTGGTGCCGTCGCTGAGGTTTTTTTCCTGAAGGTTCAGCTCACCGCCTTCGGTGTCCAGGCCTTCGATGATCACCGGGTCGTCGTTGTTGTGCACCTGCAACACCAGATTGGCGGTGCTGGTGTCGCCGTCGGCGTCGGTCAGGGTGTAGGTGAAGGTTTCGCTACCGCTGCCGCCGCCGTGCAGGCCTTTGAAGTCGGCGTCGGCGGTGTTGAGCGTGTAGGTGTAGGAACCGTCAGCATTGAGGACCAGCGTGCCGTAAGTGCCAGTGAAAGTACCGGGCGTGACCGGGCCGGACGCCACACGATCCGCGCCTTCGGTGTCATTGGTCAGCACGCTGCCCGTCAGGGTCAGGTTGGTTTCCGAGGCGGTGCCGGCGTTGCTGTCGTCCACGGCTTGAGGCACATCATCAACGATATTCACGTCCAGATTGCCGGTGGCCGTGGTGCCGTTGTCGTCGGTGACCACGACGGCAAATTGCTCGCTGAGGCTGTTGGCGCCATTGGCGTTTGCGTGGGCTTCGTTGTCCAGCAAGGTGTAGCTGTAACTCACCACGCCCGTGGCGGCGTTGAAGCCGGTGATGGTCAGTGTGTTGCCCAGGGCCGTGGTGATGGATTGTGGGAAACCGGCCGCAACACCGCCCGTGACGACATTGATGCCGCCCACGCTCAGGGTCTGCACACCGTCCAGCGCGGTGATGGTGAAGGTGCCGCTTTGGGTCAGCGCTGGAGCGTCCGGGCTGGTGCCGTCGCTGAGGTTTTTCTCCTGAAGGTTCAGCTCACCGCCTTCGGTGTCCAAACCTTCGATGATCACTGGGTCGTCGTTGTTGTGTACCTGTAGCACCAGGTTGGCGGTGCTGGTGTCGCCATCGGCGTCGGTCAGGGTGTAGGTGAAGGTTTCAGTGCCACTTCCGCCGCCGTGCAACGCCACGAATTGCGGGTCGCTGGTGTTGAGGGTGTAGGTGTACGTGCCGTTGGGCTTCAGCACCAGGGTGCCGTAGGTGCCGGTGAACGTGCCGCCAATGATCGGCCCGCTGTCAGGACCGGTGGGGATGCGGTCGGCGCCTTGATGATCGTTGGGCAAGACGTTGCCGGTGAGCGTGACAAGACTTTCCGATGCGGTGCTGGCGTGGCTGTCGTCAATCGCCTGGGGTACGTCGTCGGTGATGTTGACGTCCAGGGTCCCCGTAGCTGTATCGCCATCGCTGTCGACGGCCACGACGGGGAACTGCTCGCTGATGCTGTTGGCCCCGCCCCCGGCGGGATGGCTTTCATTGTCCGTCAGGGTATAGCTGTAGCTGACCACACCGGTCGCGGGGTTGTAACCGGTGATGGTCAACGTGTTGCCCAGCGCCGAGGTGATGGATTGGGGAAAACCTGCGGGCACGCCACCGGTGATCACGGCGATTCCACCGATACTCAGGCTGCTCAGCCCATCGGGCGCGGAAATGGTGAAACTGCCGCTTTGCACCAGCGCGCCAGGATTGCTGGCGGAACCGTCAGACAGGTTCGCCTCATTGGCGGTCAATTCACCGCCATCCACGGTCAAGCCATCAAGGGTAACGGGGTTGTCCGGGGTTTCAGGGTCTACCGGTGGCACGATTGCATCGTCGCCGCCGTCATCCGGATCACCGGCCAGACGCAGGTCTGGAAACTCGGGTATCCCGTTGAACCCGGCGGTGGGAAAACCGATCTGCGGATCGACCTCCCCGCCGACCTCTTCCAGCAACACAAAACTGTGGCCGCCACCCACGCCCCCCGGATTACCGCCCTCGGCGCCTGCAGCCGTCGCCTCGCCGGTCTGGGTCGGGTCAGCGCCGGCGGCGATGGCTTGTTGCAGTTTTTGCACATCGGTCAGTTGCGCATCACTGGGGGTGGTGGCCTCAGGCGTATCGCTAGCAGAGGCCTGGTTGGCGAGCAATTGCGGGCTGAGCGTCAGGTCACTTCCGCGGCCCAGGGTCAACTCCTTGCCGTTTTGCAACTGCACAGCCACCGCCCCTTCGGCCCCGGTGATCAGGTGCTCGCCGGCATAGAGCCGATCACCCTCAACCAGAGGTCGCCGCAGACCGCCGACGGCTTCTGCGAAAACCTGTCCTACCACCTTGCTGACGGTACCGATGAGCGCTGCCATGTGCATTCCTCCGTTGCCAACCGCAGTCGGCACCTGTCTGGGTGAAGAATTGGTGCTCGGATTGGCAGCCAGGGAATCTGGAAAATCTGCCAGCTTTCGGGGACGTAAAAGGCGCTAGCTATTCGCCACAATGACAAAAAACCGTCACTTAAAATCGCCTTTCAGGTCGTCCTTTTCGGCACCTCTTCACATCGCTTCAAAATGATTATGGAACTTTATTGACGCCCAAAATCCGTCAGGACCCGCAGATTCAAAGGCTTTCGCTTTGAACAATGTGCCGCTTTTTTCCAAGCACATAAGTTTTTTTTGGCATAAGTCTTATGAGAAATTCTTCTTAGGTTTTGCGCAGGATGTTCTTAGCTGTGTTGTTACAAGCTTGAAACGGTTTTGATCTTAAATACGTCAATATTTTGGCGACAGCGAAGCACAACAGACCTTAGGAGATGCACCCCATGCGCGTTCTTTCCCCCCTCTGCAGCGCGGTTTTGCTGGCCATGGCCTGCTCTTCTTCAGCGCAGGCCATGTCGTTGACCGAAGCGATCCAGAGCACCATTGCTACTCACCCGGAACTGGCGCAACGGGTCGATAGCCGTCTGTCGGCCAATGAAGACGTCAAGGTCGCCAGAGGGGGGTTCTTCCCGTCGGTGGACTTGAATGCCGGCTACGGGCGCGGCTACAGCGACAACACCAACACCCGGGCGCTGGGCAATCACCACACCAATATCCTGACTTACACCCAGTCGGAGCTGCGCCTGCGGCAGATGCTGTTTGACGGGTTCAACACTGCCAATGAAGTGGAACGCACCAAAGGCGTGGTCAATTCCCGGGCCTACTACGCCCAAGGCACCGCCCAGGACCTGGCGCTGCGCACCATCGAGGTTTACCTGGAAGTGCTCAAGCGTCGCGAGCTGGTGACCCTGGCCAAGAACAACCTGCAAGCTCACCTGCGCGTCAACGACCAGATCGGCCTGCGCACCGAGCGTGGCGTGGGCAGTACGGCCGACTCCGATCAGTCCAATGCTCGCCGGGCCCTGGCGGAAAACAACTACGACACCGCCCAGGTCGACCTGGCCGACGCCGAGGCTAACTTCTACAGCGTGGTCGGACGCATGCCCGATGAGCTGGAAACACCGCCCTCGACCAAAGGCGAGATGCCCGCTGACCTGCGCGAAGCCCAGCAAAGCATGGTGGACAACAACCCGTACCTGAAATCGGCCCAGGCCGACGTACAGTCCGCCGAAAGCCAGTATGAAGTGGCCAAGTCGCCGTTCTATCCGCGGTTCGACGCCGAGGCGGCGGTGGGCGCCAATAACAACCTCGGCGGCGAAGAAGGCCACGACAACAACTGGCGGGTCGGCGTGGTGATGAACTACAACCTGTTCCGCGGCGGCAGCGACAAGGCGCGGTTGGCGTCCAATGCCCACCAGATCAACCAGGCCATGGACATCCGCAACAACGCCCTGCGCCAGCTCAACGAAGACACCCGCCTGGCCTGGAACGCGATGCTCAACGCCCGCAAGCAGACCCCCACCGCCCGGGAATATGCCGAAACCACTTCCCGTGTACGCGCCGCCTATCAGGATCAGTTCGGTCTCGGCCAGCGGACCCTGCTTGATGTGCTCGACAGCGAAAACGAGCTGTACAACGCCAACCGTCGCTACACCGAAGTGCGCTACACCGAGGAATACTCGATGTATCGGGTATTGGCGAACATGGGCCAGCTGTTGAGCAAACAGCGCGTGGTGCTGCCGGCCGACGCGGTCGCTCAAACAGAAGTCAAAAACGAAGCGCGGCTGCCAGAACTGAAGTAGCCCCCCAAAAAAATGGGAGCGATCAATGTGACCAGCATGGAACCCGCAACCCTCAGCACCGATCCGCGGCTGAATGTCGATGATCCCTTGCTTGACGGTCTGTTGATCCTCTGCAAACTCCATGGCGCGACAGTCAGCCGCGCCAGCCTTGGCGCCGGGCTTCCAATGGCGCACCAACGTCTGAGCCTGGACCTGCTGCCGCGCGCAGCGGCCCGGGCCAATCTGCAGGCGCGCTTGCTGCGCCGAGAGCTGGCCGATATTTCGCCACTCAACCTGCCGGTGATGCTGATTCTGGCCGGTGGTCGTTGCGCCGTGTTGCGGCGCTGGAGTGAGGACGGCCAGGCGCTGATCCTGCCCAGCGAAGCCGATGGCGGCGAGCAGTGGGTCAGCCGCGACGAACTGAGCGCCGTCTACAGCGGCCAGGCTTTGTTCGCCCGGCCGCGCCATGAACTCGAAGACCTGCGCGCGCCCTTGGTTCCACGGGTCGAGGCCTGGTTTCGTGACACCTTGAAACTGTCGCGCTGGCTGTACAGCGACGCGATCCTGGCAAGTTTGCTGATCAACCTGCTGGGGCTGATGGTGCCGCTGTTCGTCATGCAGACCTATGACCGCGTGGTGCCGAACCAGGCCACGTCGACGTTGTGGGTGCTGGCCGTGGGGCTGTTGATCGGCACGGGATTCGAACTGGTTTTGCGCGTGGTGCGCGCCCATCTGCTGGACACCGCCGGCAAGAAAACCGACGTGATCCTCTCCGCGACCCTGTTCGAACGCATCACCGGCATGGCGATGAAGGCCAAACCGGTGACCATCGGCGGGTTCGCCCAAAGCATCCATGACTTCCAGGGTCTGCGCGAATTCCTGACCGCTGTCACCCTCACCAGCCTGATCGACCTGCCCTTCGCCGTGCTGATGCTGGTGGTGATCGGGTTGCTGGGTGGCTGGCTGGTGGTGATTCCGGTGGTGGCTTTTCCGCTCACCATTATTTTCGCCATGATCATCCAGGCACGCCTGCGTGACACCGTGCAAAAAAGCCTGGCCCTGGGCGCCCAGCGCCAGGCATTGCTGATTGAAACCCTCGGCGGCCTGGAAACCCTCAAGGCTTGCAGCGCCGAAAGCGAGCGCCAGCATCAATGGGAAAGCACCCACGGCGCCCTCACCCGCCTGGACAGCCACGCCCGCAGCCTCTCGGCGCTGGCCACCAACGGCACGCTGTTTTTGCAACAACTGGCCGGCATGGCGACCATCGTCGCCGGGGTCTACAGCATCATCGCCGGTAACCTCAGCGTCGGCGCGCTGGTGGCGACCTACATGCTCGGCAGCCGGGTGCTGGCGCCGCTGGGGCAGATCGCCGGGCTGATCACCCGCTACCAGCAGGCACAACTGACCATGCGCAGCACCGATGCGCTGATGGCGCTGCCCCAGGAGCGCGATGCCAAACAACGGCCGCTGGATCGCACCCAATTGCAGGGCGCGCTGGACGTCAGCGGCGTGACCTTCCATTACAACGGCCAGAACGCCCCGGCGCTGGCGAATGTGAGTTTCAGCCTCAAGCCCGGCGAACGGGTCGGGATCATCGGTCGCAGTGGCTCGGGCAAGAGCACCCTGGCGCGCCTGGTGATGGGATTTTATGAGCCCCAGGAAGGCCAGTTGCTGCTTGATGGGCTCGACCTTCGGCAACTGGACGTGGCGGACCTGCGCCAGCAGATCGGCTATGTCGCCCATGACCTGCCGCTGCTGGCCGGCAGCCTGCGGGACAACCTCACCCTCGGCGCCCGCTACATCAGCGATGCACGCATGCTGGAAGTGGCGGAACTGACCGGCGTTACCGAACTGGCCCGCCAGCACCCCCAGGGCTTCGACCGCCCGGTGGGCGAGCGCGGGCAGTTGCTCTCCGGTGGGCAACGCCAGGCCGTGCTACTGGCCCGAGCCCTGTTGCTCGACCCGCCGATCCTGCTGCTGGACGAACCCACCAGCGCCATGGACAACAGCAGCGAAGACGTGTTGCGGCAAAAGCTCCATACCCATGTGCAGGGCAAGACGGTGCTGCTGGTGACCCACCGCACGTCGATGCTCAGCCTGGTGGATCGGCTGGTGGTGCTGGACAACGGCCGGATTGTGGCCGATGGGCCGAAGGAAGCGGTGATCGATGCACTGCGTAAAGGACGGGTGGGGTCTGCGGCGGTGTAACAGCCCACACAGTCCCTGTGGTGAGGGGATTTATCCCCGCTGGGCTGCCAAGCAGCCCCAAGAGCAATCAACTCAATCAGGCTGGCACACCGAGGTGTCTGGTTTTAGGGTTGCTTCGCAGCCCAGCGGGGATAAATCCCCTCGCCACAAAAGCCGCACCGACCTTAGCTCTTTTAACTGACGGGTATCCCCATGTCTGCTCAAACACCCGATTCAGCGGCCCGAAGCTACTTCGGCAGTTTCAGCAAAAGCGCCGAAAGCGAGTTCATGCCGGAAACCGCCGGTGCCGCGCTGCAGGATTCGCCCCGTCGCTCGCGGGTGACGGTATGGCTGGCGGCCGGACTGATCATCACCGCGTTGGTGTGGGCCAAACTGGCAGTCTTGCAGGAAGTCACCACCGGTGAAGGCAAGGCCATTCCTTCGAGCAAGATTCAGGTAATCCAGAACCTGGAGGGCGGCATCGTCACCGAGATTTTCGTGCGCGAAGGGCAGATGGTGAACAAGGGCGACACCCTGCTACGCCTGGACGACACACGGTTTCTGTCGAACAAGGGCGAAAGCGAGGCCGACCGTTATGCTCTGACCGCCCAGGTCGAACGCTTGTCGGCCGAAGCCGAAGGCCGACCTTTCGAACTGTCCGCTGAAGTCATCAGCAAGGCCCCGCAAGTGGCCGAGGACGAACGCTCGCTGTATGAACAACGACAGCGGCGCCTGGCCAGCGAACAGCGGACGCTGTCCGAACAACTGCGCCAGAAAACCCAGGAGCTGGCGGAGTTTCGCTCCAAGCAGGGCCAGTTCAGTTCCAGCCTGGCCTTGCTGCAAGAAGAGATGAACATGTCGGCACCACTGGTGCGCACCGGGGCGGTGTCGCCGGTGGAAATCCTGCGGCTCAAACGCAGCGCAGTGGAAATCCGTGGCTCACTCAACGCCACCACCCTGGCGATTCCTCGGGCCGAATCGGCGATCAACGAGATCAAGAGCAAGATCGACGAATCGGAACAGTCCTTTCGCTCCGAAGCGGCCAAGGAACTCAATGAGAAACGCACGGAGTTGTCAAAAATCACCGCTTCGAGCATTGCCATCGACGACCGCGTGACCCGCACCACCGTGGTCTCGCCGGTACATGGGGTGATCAAGCAGCTAAAGGTCAACACCATCGGCGGCGTAGTGCAGCCGGGCAGCGACATGGCAGAAATCGTGCCGCTGGAAGACAACCTACTGATCGAAGCCAAGGTCCGCCCCCAGGACGTGGCCTTCCTGCATCCGGGCCAGAAAGCCATGGTCAAGTTCAGTGCCTATGACTACACGATCTACGGCGGGATGAGCGCCAGGCTCGAACTGATCGGCGCCGACACCATCACCGATGACAAGGGCAACAGCTTCTACCTGATCCAGGTGCGCACAGATAAAAATCACTTGGGCGGCGATGCCAAACCGTTGTTGATCATTCCTGGGATGGTGGCGACGGTGGACATCATTACCGGGGAGAAAAGTGTCCTGGATTACCTGCTCAAGCCGGTGTTGAAGGCGCGGACTGAGGCGATGCGTGAGCGGTAGGCCTTGAGCTGAGACTTTGGTTGATTGTGCTGCCGCGATCGCGAGCAGGCTCGCTCCCACATTGGATCTGTGGTGTTAGCAGATTTTTGCATGCACTGGAGATCAACTGTGGGAGCGAGCCTGCTCGCGATGAGGCCAGCAAAGGCACCACTCATTTCTCGGCATGATTACGCCGAAAAACCTCCTCCCCCATCGCCGCAATCTGCCCCTCGATCAACGCTTCGAACGGCCTCAGCAACGGCTCAAAACGGGCCGGTGCCTCAAGGGTTTGCAGCGCCTGGACAACCGCCTCCACCGTCGACAATGCCCCTGGCCCTGGCGCCTTGCGCAAGCGGTATCGAGACACACTGCCCGCGGCCAGCGTCACCCTCGGCAGCGCCGCTAACAGAGGGTTGAGGTGCAGCAGCTTGCGCGCCTTGCGCCAGGTGCCGTCCGGGACGACCAGTAGCAGCGGATCCTCAGACGGAGCATAAGCATGCATGGGCTGCGCCTCTTCGCCGGGAAACAAAAGCCGCGCCTGATAACCCGGTTGATTGAGCAACCCAGGCAAATCCTCGAACACCTCGCCCACGATCAACTCGGCATTATTGAGCCCCAACGCCGCCAGCCGCGCGGTGTTCAGGGCATGGTTCACCTCGCTGGGATGCTGCAACAACAGCACCCGGGTGCGACTGTCGAGGCTGGGGATCAGCGGGCACAGGCAATGACTTTGCGGCCTGTGGCAGCGCGGACAATGAATTCTGGACATGACGGCACCTCAGGCCTGATTGAGCTGCGCCTTGAGCAGATCGCGAAAAGTCTGGATCAGCGGCTCACGGCTGCGGCCACGGCGTACGATCATCGAAAACGGTGCCTGATAACCAAAAGTGGCCGGCAACAACACGCGCAAATCGCCCTTGTCCACCCAGGCCTGGGCATAGTGTTCGGGCAAATAGCCGACGTAGGCGCCGGACAATACCAGGATCAACTGCGCTTCCATGCTCTCCACCGTCGCCGCGCTGTGCTTGAAGCCGTGGCGTGCCAGTTCGGCCTGGCTCCAGTAACCGCGCCCGACCATGCGCTGCTGGGTGATGAGTTGCTCGGGGATACGCCGCTCGTTGAACAGCGGGTGACGGTTGCTGCAATACAACCAGTGCTGCTCACGGTACAGCGGCATGTAGACCAGGCCGCTCATGCGCGTGGAAAACGCGCCGATGGCCAGGTCCAGGCGGTTGTCCTGCACGCCCAGTTGCAGTTCGTACGGGCTCATGACCGACAGGTGCAGGTGGACTGCCGGATGCTCCTGGCTGTAGGCGCCGATGGCTTCGGCGAACGGCAGGGCTTTGTCGCTGACGGTGGAATCGATCACCCCCAGGTTCAGCGTGCCGCGCAACTCGCCTTTCAGCGCGGCGGCGTATTGCTCGAACCCTTCAAGCTCGCCCAACAGACGCAGGGTCTCCTGGTGGAACAACTCGCCCTTGCTGGTCAGGCTGAACCCACCCCGCCCACGATGACACAACACCAGGCCCAGGGCCGATTCGAGCTGGCTCATGTAGGTGCTGATGGCCGACGTGGAAAGGTTGAGCTCATGCTGGGCATTGGCGAACCCCTGGTGCCGCACGACGCTGACGAAAATGCGCAACAGTTTCAGGTCGGGTAGAGCGTTGGCCATGGGGTCTCTCCATACAGGCGGGTCACTGCACACTTTGTGGCAAGGGGGTTTATCTGTGGGAGCAAGGCTTGCCCGCGATGAAGTCAACGCGGTTTCCCCCTTGGAACCGAGGCGCCTATGTCGCGAGCAAGCTTTGCTCCCACAGCTTTGCTTGCACAGCTTGCAAGCATGGTGTTGCCCCCAGAGATCAATCGCGAGTCTATCGCCCCATCCCGAATTAGTTTAGAAAAATCTGAACTAAGTATTTGCCCCCAGCGATTCTTCCACTCCCAGGCTTTTCGCAGAATCGGCCCCTGATAAATAAAACAACGATGAGGCCCTACCCGTGGACAAGATTCTTCACCAACCACTGGGCGGCAACGAAATGCCGCGCTTCGGCGGCATCGCCACCATGATGCGACTCCCCCATTTACAAACCGCTGCCGGCCTGGACGCTGCTTTCGTCGGCGTGCCGCTGGACATCGGCACCTCCCTGCGCGCCGGCACCCGTTTCGGGCCCCGCGAGATCCGCGCTGAATCGGTAATGATCCGTCCCTACAACATGGCCACCGGTGCCGCGCCGTTCGACTCGTTGTCGGTGGCCGATATCGGTGATGTGCCGATCAACACCTTCAACCTGCTGGACGCCGTGCGGATCATCGAAGAGTCGTACCACAAGATTCTGGAACACAACGTCATTCCCCTGACCCTGGGCGGCGATCACACCATCACCCTGCCGATCCTGCGGGCGATCCACAAGAAACACGGCAAGGTCGGCCTGGTGCACATCGACGCCCATGCCGATGTGAACGATCACATGTTCGGCGAGAAAATCGCCCACGGCACCACCTTCCGCCGCGCGGTGGAAGAAGGCTTGCTCGATTGCGACCGCGTGGTGCAGATCGGCCTGCGGGCCCAGGGCTACACCGCCGATGACTTCAACTGGAGCCGCAACCAGGGTTTCCGCGTAGTCCAGGCCGAAGAGTGCTGGCACAAATCCCTCGCCCCACTGATGGCCGAAGTCCGCGAGAAGGTCGGCGGCGGCCCGGTGTACCTGAGCTTCGATATCGACGGCATCGACCCGGCCTGGGCCCCTGGCACCGGCACCCCGGAAATCGGTGGCCTGACCACCATCCAGGCCATCGAAATCGTGCGTGGCTGCCAGGGCCTGGACCTGGTCGGTTGCGATCTGGTAGAAGTCTCGCCGCCTTACGACACCACCGGCAACACCTCGCTGCTGGGCGCCAACCTGCTGTACGAGATGCTCTGCGTACTGCCCGGTGTGGTCCATCGCTGAGGCGCGGTCATGAACGATCAGGCTCAAGTGTTCAAGGCCGCCGCTGAACTGGTGTCGGCCTTCGCCCGCAATGACCGTGACGCCTACTTCGGCGCCTTCACACCCGACGCGAGTTTCGTGTTCTACACCCTCGAACAACCTCTGCTGTCTCGCAATGCCTACCAGACGTTGTGGGACCGCTGGCGGTCCGAGGGTGGCTTCGAGGTGCTGTCGTGTACCTCGAGCAACGCCTTCGTCAGCCTGCAAGGGGACGTGGCGATTTTCATCCATGACGTGGCCACCGAGTTGCGCATGCAAGGGGAGCGACACTTTAGCCAGGAGCGCGAAACCATTCTGTTCCGCAAGCAGGAAGGACGCACACAAGAACAACAGGGCCTATGGCTGGCCTGCCATGAACATTTGTCCGCTATGCCGGAAGGGCTGCCACCCCCTTAGCCAAACAGACGACGCTCGCACACGATGGGCGCGCCTTTATGATCGGAGCAGATCATGCATAACAATAACGACAAAAGCCTTACGCAAATCGAAACCAACGGGGTCGAGCAGATCCCGGACCATGAACGAACCGCTGGCCCGACGGATCTGTTTCGACTGATCTTCGGCGGTGCCAACACCTTCGCCACCGCCGTGCTCGGCAGTTTCCCGGTGCTGTTCGGCCTCTCGTTCCAGGCCGGGGTCTGGGCGATTGTGCTGGGGGTGGTGCTCGGTTCGATCATCCTCGCGCCCATGGGCCTGTTCGGCCCGCTCAACGGCACCAACAACGCAGTGTCCTCCGGGGCGCATTTCGGCGTACACGGGCGGATCGTCGGCTCGTTCCTGTCGCTGCTGACGGCCATCGCGTTCTTCTCCCTGTCGGTGTGGAGTTCGGGAGATGCGTTGATCGGTGGCGCCAAGCGCTTGATCGGCGTACCGGAAACCGACTTGAGCCTGGGCCTGGCCTACGGCCTGTTCGCCTTGCTGGTATTGACGGTGTGCATCTACGGCTTTCGTTTCATGTTGTGGGTCAACCGCATCGCCGTGTGGGCCGCCAGCCTGCTGTTTCTGCTGGGCATCGCCGCCTTCGCGCCGGCCTTCGACAGCCAGTTCGCCGGCACCGTCGGCCTAGGCCAGCCGGGCTTCTGGGCGGCGTTCATCGGCGCGGCACTGGTCGCCATGAGCAACCCGATTTCCTTCGGCGCGTTCCTGGGTGACTGGTCGCGTTACATCCCGCGCAACACGCCCAAGCGACGCATCATGCTGGCGGTGATCGCCGCTCAACTGGCGACGCTGATCCCGTTCCTGTTCGGCCTCGCCACGGCCACCATCGTGGCGATCAAGGCACCGGACTACATCGCAGCCAATAACTATGTGGGCGGCCTGCTGGCGGTTTCGCCGGGCTGGTTCTTCCTGCCGGTGTGCCTGATCGCGGTGATCGGCGGCATGTCCACCGGCACCACGTCGCTGTATGGCACCGGACTGGACATGTCCAGCGTGTTCCCACGAGTTCTGTCGCGGGTCAAGGCAACACTGCTGATCGGCGTGCTGTCGATTGCCTTCATCTTCATCGGGCGCTTCGCCGCGAACCTGGTGCAGAGCGTATCGACCTTCGCCGTGCTGATCATCACCTGCACTACGCCATGGATGGTGATCATGATCATCGGCCTGCTGGTGCGCCGCGGCTTCTACTGCCCGGATGATCTGCAAGTGTTCACCCGTGGCGAAACCGGCGGGCGCTACTGGTTCAGCCACGGCTGGAACTGGCGCGGCCTGGGGGCCTGGATTCCCAGCGCGCTGGTGGGGCTGTGCTTCGTCAACCTGCCTGGGCAGTTCGTCGGACCGCTGGGCGAACTGGCCGGTGGCATCGACATCGGCCTGCCGGTGACCCTGGGCCTGGCCTCGGTGATTTACCTGGTGCTGCTTGGGTTGTTTCCCGAGCCGGCGGCGGTGTATGGGCCGGATGATCCGCGTAGCAAGGGTTCGGTCTCACCGAGCGCTGAACCTGTGGCGAGGGGATTTATCCCCGCTGGAGCGCGCAGCGCTCCCAAACCCTGACATATCAGTGTGCCTGACAGATTGAGTTGACTGCCATGGGGCGGCTGCGCAGCCCAACGGGGATAAATCCCCTCGCCACAACGGCAACGCTCGACTCCATCTGTCCATGGCGCCATCTCGACCTAACTATAAAAAAGACAATCGGAGACACGCCATCATGGCTTTGGATTTAATCGTCGTTCTCATCTATGCCACCGGCATGATTGCCCTGGGTTGGTACGGCATGCGCCGCGCCAAGACTCGTGACGACTACCTGGTCGCCGGGCGCAACCTCGGCCCGGGCTTTTACCTGGGCACCATGGCCGCCACCGTTCTGGGCGGCGCCTCCACCATCGGCACCGTGCGGCTGGGCTACGTCCATGGGATTTCCGGGTTCTGGCTGTGCGGCGCCATCGGCCTGGGTATCGTCGGCCTGAGTCTGTTCCTCGCCAAACCGTTGCTCAAACTCAAGATCTACACCGTGACCCAAGTGCTGGAGCGCCGCTACAACCCCGCCGCGCGCCACGCCAGTGCACTGATCATGCTGGTTTATGCGTTGATGATCGGCGCCACCTCGACCATCGCCATCGGCACGGTGATGCAGGTGTTGTTCGGCCTGCCGTTCTGGGTGTCGATCCTGGTGGGCGGCGGTGTCGTCGTGCTGTATTCCACCATCGGCGGCATGTGGTCGCTGACCCTCACCGACATCGTGCAATTCTTGATCATGACCGTCGGCCTGGTGTTCCTGCTGATGCCGATGTCCATCAGCGATGCGGGCGGCTGGGACGCGATGGTGGCGGCCTTGCCGGCCAGCTACTTCGATTTCACCGCGATTGGCTGGGACACCATCCTCACCTACTTCCTGATCTACTTCTTCGGCATCTTCATTGGCCAGGACATCTGGCAGCGGGTGTTCACCGCCCGTAGCGAAGGCGTGGCGAAAGTGGCCGGTACCGCCGCAGGCCTGTACTGCGTGCTGTATGGCCTGGCCGGGGCCTTGATCGGCATGGCGGCCAAGGTATTGCTGCCGGACCTGGAAAACGTCAACAACGCCTTTGCCAGCGTCGTCCAGACCAGCCTGCCCAACGGCATTCGCGGGTTGGTGATCGCCGCCGCCCTGGCGGCCTTGATGTCCACCGCCGCGGCCGGCCTGCTGGCAGCCTCCACCACTGTGGTCCAGGACCTGCTGCCGCGTCTGCGCCAGGGTCGTGAAAGCGGCAATGGCGACGTTCATGAAAACCGCATCGCGACCCTGCTGCTGGGCGTGGTGGTGTTGGGCATCGCCCTGGTGGTGAGCGATGTGATCAGTGCCCTGACCCTGGCCTACAACCTGTTGGTGGGCGGCATGCTGATTCCGCTGATCGGCGCCATCTACTGGAAACGCGCAACCACGGCCGGCGCGATCACCAGCATGTCGCTGGGCTTTTTGACCGCGCTGTTCTTCATGATCAAGGACGGCCTGGACGCCAATACGCCGATCTACTACAGCCTGAGCGTGGCGCTGGTGAGTTTCGTGGTGGTGAGTCTGTTGTCACCACGGTCGAAAATGATGGCCAAGGCGGTCTGAAAGCAGTTTTTCTTCGACGGTGTGGCGTCGGTGGCCACACCCTTTTTTTTGCCCTTGTATCGCTCAGTTCCAGACGATGAAAACCCTGTGGGAGCGAGCCTGCTCGCGATAGCGGTGTATCAGCCAATATCAATGGTGGCTGATCCGCCGCTATCGCGAGCAGGCTCGCTCCCACAGAGATTTTCCTTCAAAAACAAAAAAGATCGCAGTCTCAGGCTGTTTCAACTGAAACAGCCTGAGACTGCGATCTCTCCGATATTCGCGGTGTCTTTACCGACGGCGCGGCTGGCGGCGGCGCTGCTCGTCATCGGTGCGGATAGGGATCGGTTGCATGGGCGGCTCGATCAGGCCGAGCGCGACACCCAAGTCGTGAAGCCAGTTCTGGATTTTCTCTTTCATCGTGGTGCCCCCTTCAGGGTGGTACGAGCGGCAAAATTCTGTGGCCCCTTCGCACTGATAATAGTCCGAAGTCCTACGCAATGCTCGTCACACATTGCAATGATCTGTTACTGAATCCATCAAAATCCAACGCTAGGCGCTCAAGCTGATCGTTCCACCATCAGCGGCGCCCGCGGCCAGGCCTGTTGCTGCAGTTCAATCCAGGCGGTGAGATTGGCCCCCACCATCCCTTTGCGCCACATCAGCCAAGTCGTGGCATTGGCAAACGGCTCGGCCAACGGATGCATCCTCACACGCTCGCGGCCCGGCAGGCTGGCGAGCATCGACTCGGACATCAGCGCCACCCCGGAGCCGGCAATCACACAGGCCAGCATCCCCTGATAAGACTCAATCTCCATCGCCCGGCCCATGGCCGCATGGTCATGGGCAAACCAGGCTTCCAGACGCATGCGGTAGGAACAGCCCTGGCGAAAGGTGAATACCGAGCGGCCCTGCACATCCAACGCACTGCGCACTGGCGGGTGATCGGCCTCGGTGATCAGCACCAGCCGCTCGTCGCACAACGGCACCCCGTCCAACCCCGCCAGCTCCAGCGGGCCGTCCACCAGCGCCGCGTCAAGGCGCCCGGTGAGCAAGCCTTCGAGCAGTTCACCGCTGGGCGCCGACTGCACCTGCAAATTCACCGCCGGGTACGTGCGGTGATAACCGGCCAGCAGGTCCGGCAAATGAATCGCCGCCGTGCTGTACATCGTACCCAACACAAAATCCCCGGCCGGTTGCCCGCCCTGCACGGCAGCATGGGCTTCGTCGTGCAGAGCAAAAAGCTTGATCGCATAGTCCAGCAGGACTTTTCCCGCCGGCGATAGCTGCAAACGCTGACGCTCGCGCAGGAAAAGATCCACGCCCAGTTGCTCCTCAAGCTGCTTGAGCCGGGTCGAGAGGTTCGACGGCACCCGATGCAACCGCTCGGCAGCGCGGGTAATGGAGCCTTCCTCGGCCACGGCCTGGAAAATCCGCAATTGGCTGAACTTCACGACATTCTCCAAAAATGAACAAGTTACTCACTATTATTCATTTTTAATGAAAGTCAATCAGTCCTAGCCTGACGGTCATTCGCCTCAACGCTGGAGACCCGCCATGTCACCTCTGATTCGCCTGCTCGGCAGTTTCATCGCCCTGATGATGGCCATGGGCATTGGTCGCTTCGCCTTAACGCCGCAGTTACCTCATTTAATCGGCGAAGGTCAGATCGACTTGACCGCCGCCGGTCTGATTGCCGCGGCCAACTACCTGGGTTACTTCCTCGGCGCGCTGGACGCCATGTTCGCCCGCCGTCCGGAACAGTTGCGGCGGCGTTTGATCGGGGGCCTGTGGCTGTGCGTGCTGCTGACCCTGGCTTCGTTCTGGGCCTGGGGCTTCTGGCCACACTTGGCACTGCGCTTTGGTACCGGAGTGGCAAGCGCCTGGGTGTTGGTGATGATCACCGCCCTGAGCCAACCCTTGGCTGCGGCGGCGGGACGGCCACGGCTCGGCGCCCTGGTGTTTGCCGGCCCAGGGTTGGGGATTTTTCTGACCGGTTTGCTCGCCTTGGGCTCGAACCTGCTCGGCCAGACCTCCGCGACCCTGTGGCTTGTGTATGCCGGCGTGGCATTGGCGATGCTGCTGGTGATTCTGCCGATTCTGCCGCAACCCGCCGCAGCCGCGACCGCTACAGCGCCCGTCAGCGCCTCGCCGAACCGTGGCATCGCTCGACTTGGCGTGGTGTATGCCCTGTACGGCTTGGGCTACATCATTCCCGCCACCTTCCTGTCGCAGATGGCCTCGGCGCAGTTCCACGGGCAATGGCAAGCAGACCTGTTCTGGCCCTGCTTCGGTCTGGCCGCCGCCACTGGCGTGTTGCTGGTCAGCTTGCGTCGTCCCAACCCGAACACCACCGGTCGCTGGCTGATCGGTACACTCTGGCTGCAAGCCGCCGGAGTATTCGCCTGCCTGCTGGGCAGCGGGCCGGGGCTGGCGCTGGGCGTAATCCTGTGTGGAGCACCATTCCTGGCCTGCATGCAACTGGTAATGCTGCGTTCCCGGGAACTGGCACCCCACGCCACCCAGCGCAACGCGGGCCTGTTGACCGCCTGCTTTGCCTTGGGCCAGCTCAGCGGGCCATTGCTGGCGGCGTCGAGCAGCCACTTCAGCGGTGGCTTGCAACCGGCGCTGATCATTGCCGGCAGTGGCCTGCTGCTGGCCGGCGGGCTGTTACTGCGGCCCGCCAGCGGGGGTACGGTGAGCCCTTGCGCCCAGACCGCCCTGCGTTAATCAGGCCTGGCCGAGCGATGGGCTCAGGTGCACGGTCGAGTCACGCCGTGCCAAGGCGAAATACAACACCCCGCCCAGGAAGCAACCGGTGAACCAGGCGAAATTGGCCATCGGTTGCAACATCGGCGTGAAGGTAATCGCCACGCCCATCAACGTCGCCGGCACCAGCGCCTTGACCGCCGTCCAGTTGATGCCGCCGCTGTAGTAATAGCGCCCGCTGGGCCCGTCATTGAACAGCGCATCGACGTCGATCTGCTGCTTTTTGATCAGGTAGTAATCCACCAACAGAATCCCGAACAGCGGACCGATGAACGCTGCCAGCACGTCCAGGGTGTAGTGAATCACTTCGGGGTTGTTGAACAGGTTCCACGGCGTGATGAATATCGATGCAATCGCGGCAATCATGCCGCCGGCACGCCAGCTGATCTTGCTGGGGGCGACGTTGGCGAAGTCGAACGCCGGGGATACAAAATTGGCGACAATATTGATGCCGATGGTGGCAGTCACAAAGGCAAAGGCGCCCAGCAACACCGCCACGTCGTTGTCGATACGCGCCACGGTGGCGATCGGGTCATGGAGCATTTCGCCGAACACCGGCAACGTCCCGGAAACAATCACCACGGTCACCAGGGAGAACGCCAGGAAATTCACCGGCAGCCCCCAGAAATTGCCACGGCGCACGTCAGACATGCTCCGGCAGTAGCGACTGAAATCACCAAAATTGAGGGTCGGGCCGGAGAAGTACGACACCACCAACGCCGTCGCGACGATCACCTGACCGAACGCTTGCCAGCCGGACAAGGACTTCTCCGCCAGAGTGAAATTGATGTTGCTCCAGCCGGCTTTCCATACGATCCAACCCGCCAACAGGAACATTACGGCGTACACCACCGGTCCGGCCCAGTCGATAAAGCGACGGATCGACTCCATACCGGCCCAGAACACCAGCGCCTGGACGAACCACAAGCTGAGGAAACCGAACCAGCCCAAGTAGGACAATCCGGCAAATTGCGGCGAGGCATAGACTTCCATGGAAGGAAAAAACCGCAGCACCACAATGATCAGCGCGCTGGAAGCCAGGTACGTCTGAATGCCGTACCACGCCACTGCGATCAAGCCGCGGATCACCGCAGGAATATTCGCGCCGAAGACCCCAAACGCCAGGCGACAGATCACCGGATACGGCACCGCCGCTTGCTGGCTCGGTTTGGCAACCAGATTGGCGATCAACTGCACGAGGCAGATGCCGCAGAGCAACGCAATCAACACCTGCCAACTCGCCAGCCCCAACGCGAACAGGCTGGCAGCGAACACATAACCGCCGACGCTGTGCACATCACTCATCCAAAACGCGAAAATGTTGTACCAGTTCCATTTCTGCGGCAGCGGGCCCAGGTCTTCGTTATAGAGACGAGGGCTGTAGCCGTTGGGCAGTTGCTCGGACATTGCGAGGCTCCTTTTGAGGACCGCCGTGCCCCCGTATCAACCTGCTCACCATACTGCGCACGGGAGCCGGCATGGTTTGTATACGGGTTGCTACGCAGAATGCGTGCCAGATGTGGGGAGTATGAGACAAACTGCGGTGTGTGGCGGGGACTAAAGCCGGGCAGGAGCAGGCACGCGCCCACGAACAGGGCGCGGGCGCATGCTAAAGGTGCAGGGTTTTGTATACAGCGAAGATCAATCCGTGGGAGCAAGGCTTGCCCGCGATGAAGGCAATGCGGTCTTTCAGAGTCTTGATCGTTCCCACGCTCCTGCGTGGGAATGTCGCCAGGGACGCTCCGCGTTCCGCGTCTGGAAGGTGACGCAGAGCGTCACGGGATGCATTCCCACGCAGAGCGTGGGAATGATCAAACACACCGAGGTGGCATGTTCGAAGCGGGCCGTCAGCTCAACTCAATCCGATCAGCATGAATGACAATTTGCCCATTCTTGTAGAGCGCACCAATGGCTTTCTTGAAGTTGCCCTTGCTGACACCAAACAGGCTGCTGATCAGCACCGGGTCGCTCTTGTCGCTGACCGGCAGCGTGCCGTTGTTTTCGCGCAACTTGGCGAGGATCTTGGCATTGAGGCTGGTCGCCGCTTCCTGACCCACCGGTTGCAAACTCAAGCTGATCTTGCCGTCCGGGCGGATTTCCTTGATGAAACCTTTTTCCTGCTTGCCGGCGCGCATGAACTTGAAGATTTCGTTCTTGTGAATCAGGCCCCAGTGCTTGTTATTGATGATCGCCTTGAAGCCCATGTCGGTGGCTTCGGCGACCAGCAAATCGACTTCCTGCCCCGGCGTGTAGTTGGCCGGGGTCTTGTCCAGATAACGGTCCAGGCGCGCCGTGGCGGTGATGCGGCGGGTGTGCTTGTCGAGGTAGACGTGCACCACGCAATATTCGCCGGCGGTCATCTGGCGCTTTTCTTCGGAATACGGCAGCAGCAAGTCCTTGGGCAGGCCCCAGTCCAGGAATACACCGATGCTGTTGACTTCAACCACTTTCAGGCTGGCAAACTCTCCGACCTGAACCTTGGGTTTTTCCGTGGTAGCGATCAGTTTGTCGTCGCTGTCCAGATAAATAAAAACATTGAGCCAGTCTTCATCTTCGCTGGGAATATCCTTGGGGATATAACGATTGGGCAGCAGAATTTCGCCGTCCGCACCGCCGTCCAGATATAAACCGAAGTGAGTGTGTTTAACCACTTGCAAACTGTTGTAGCGCCCGACTAAAGCCATTTCCAATACCCTCATTGCGTGGGCGGCATTCTACCCGGTTTTGCGGCGTGATTCGTGGCCTCTGGCGCGGGCGGCCGGAAGGGCCTTGTGCAGCCGTTGATTTCCCTGGGTTTTCCTCGCGTATGCGGCCATTCGTCAGGCGGACAACGGCCCTCCAGGCCGTTTCGGCCAGCCGTTTTTAAGTTATACAGTCCAGAGGGTTGCTATTTAAAACAGTGGCTTAGGGCAATAATGACGGCATACACCACGCCTTATTCCAGCACCCGGCGTGATAATTGAGGGAGTATATTTGCCAAGCAATTGTCAAGTATTTCCTGTACGATACCTGGCCCAATTAATTATTTACAGGTTAATGGCCGTCATGCGCGTAAAAGCATCCAACAGCAAAGCAAAGCCCGCTCCAGCCGTGGAAACCAGCGAGTCTATCAACGACCAGATCGCTGCATTCCTCAAGTCCGGCGGTGAAATCCAGCAAATTGCCAAGGGCGTCAGCGGCCAGACATTCGGCCCGTCCAAGCAGATCAGCCTGGGCAAAAAGTAACCCGCGCGTCACCTGGTCCCAAAGCGCTTTGAGCTTCGAAGCGCTTGGACTGGAACCTCCCCGCTTACCCTCATCCTGCAAGAATCGACGAACGGCCTTCGCTGCCGAGCTTTCGCCGGTATGCTTGCACCTCTCTAGCTCAAGTGTTTCAGCTTGATGACCGATCCTGCTCCTCGCTATCCATGGAGTGAAGCATGCGCATTCCCATTGTCTCCCTGACGCTCAGCCTGCTGGCCTGCCCTCTCGCCCATGGGCAGGTGTTTCAGGGCGAGCTCGGCGACTTCGACCTCAAACTCGGCACCACGCCCAGCCGCAGCATGGCCCAGGGCCTGGTCACGCCGTCAAGCACCGGCTCGTTTCATGGCGGCCTGGACCTGAGCCACGACAGCGGCTGGTACGTGGGCCAGTGGTCGCCCAGCGTTGGCCTGAGCCCATCGAGCAATCTTGAAGTCGATTCCTACATGGGCTTCAAACAGCCCTTCGACCAGACCCTGGGTTACGAAATCGGCCTGATCCACTACAGCTACCCCACCCTCGACACGCTCGACAGCCAGGAATTCTTCGGTGGCCTGACCGTACTGGGCAGCCGTTTCGGCGCGGCCTTCAGCAACGACCCGGATAAACAGAACAGCACCTTGTTTGCCGACCTGGGCGGCAACGTGCCGTTTGGCATTGGCGTCAGCGCCAAATACACCACCCACCAGTACAACTCACCGGTGTCGGTGGAGGACGGTTATGTAGGCAGTTTCAGTGACTGGTCGTTGAAAATTTCCCGCCCCTGGAGAGGCATCGACCTGGACCTGATCTACAGCGACTCCAGCCTGAGCGGCAGCCGTTGCTCGGCGTACTCCGGCCACAACAGCGAATGCGACGGCCTGCTGACCCTCAAGATGGCCCACCCTTTTTACTAAGCGTTACTTATTCGATCGGCTGAACTGCCGCGCACCTGCCATGCTCAAACAAGACAGTTACGCCTTCGCAACCCATGCCTTCGCAAGGACTCGCTCATGTCGCGCTGGTTCACCCGCATCGCCCTGCTCATGGCCCTGCTGCTCACCGTCACCGCCTGCAGCCGCGTGGGCCTGGCCTACCGCAACCTCGACCTGATCATCCCCTGGACGCTCAACGACTATCTGGACATCAATGGCGAGCAAAAGGACTGGTTCAACGACCGTCTCAATGAACACTTGAACTGGCATTGCACCACACAACTGCCCGGCTACCTTGACTGGCTGGACCGCTTGAAGAACATGGTGCAAACCAACCAGGTGACCGACCAGGCCCTGCAACAGCGTACCCGGGAAGCCAAGGCCGCCATCGCCGAAACCGCCCGGGAAATCACCCCGTCGGCCATCGAGTTATTGCAGGGGTTGAACGACGATCAGGTCGCGGACATGGACGCCGCGTTCGTCAAAGACCAACGCAAACGCCAGCAGCAATACCTCAAGCCGACGTTGCAGCAGCAAATCCAGGAGCGCAGCGAACGCATGGAGAAACGCCTGAACGACTGGCTCGGCCCGCTAAGCGAAACCCAGCGCCAACGCGTGCAGGCCTGGTCCCGAGCCTTGGGCGATCAAAACCAGCAATGGATCGCCAACCGCGCGCACTGGCAAAACCAGTTCAGCGAAGCTGTGGCCCAACGCCACAGCCCCGATTTCCCCAAGCGCATCGAGCAACTGCTGGTCGACCGCGAAAGCCTCTGGACCCCCGCCTACCGCCAGGCCTTCGACAAAACCGAAGCCCAGGCCCGCAGCCTGCTGGTGGACGTGATGGCCGACAGCACCCCGACGCAGCGCGAACATTTGCTGAGGAAAATCGACCGGGTGAAAAAGGATTTCAGTGATTTGAAGTGCCTGAAGGCAGCACGCTCATAAAACCACTGAGATGCATGTGGGAGATCGAATGTGGGAGCGAGCTTGCTCGCGATAGCGGCAGAACAGGCAACACACCTGTTGATGTCAGACCGCTATCGCGAGCAAGCTCGCTCCCACAGGGCTCAGTGCAGGCCTGTCAGGCAATCTGCGCCTTCGAAGCCACCTCATCAAAAGTAAACTCATCCAGCGCATCATCCTGCTCATCCAGCACCTGGCGCGGATGATCATTGCCCGGGATGCTGCTGTCGATCAGGCTCAACAACCGCGAGCCACGGGGCGTCAGCACAAAGTTCTCGCCGTTACCGCCCTCTTCCTCCGGCCGAGGCTCGATATAGTTACGCTCCAACAGCAGCTTTTCGTACTCCCCGGCGACCGCTTTCAGATGATCGAGGTTCTCGATCGGCTCGCCTGCGGCTGCCTTCTCTGCCGCGTACTGCTCCGCATAAGGCCGAGGGGTAAAGCTGTGGCCGGCGCCGTTTTGCACTTCGTGCAACAACCGTTCGATCAAGTCCCAGTTATAAGTCGTCATCCTGGTCCATCCTCCAAAGAGTGAGATGCCTACTTAAAGTGTGACCCAGGCGCTGCGCTGCCGTTCAGCCGGGCTTACCGGTGGGCTATGGCCCAAGCCGACCAACGGCCTGTCGAATTCCCCCCGGGCCAAACGACCACTGACAGAAGTGCCGAATCAGCGGCTCTGCCACGCAGGAGAATTCACCATGAACGTAGAAAATCATGCCGTCGTCTCGCGGGAAGAATGGCTCGCCGCCCGTCGCCAGCACCTGATCCACGAAAAAGCCTTCACCCGCGAACGCGACAAACTCAGCGCAGAACGCCGCGCCCTGCCCTGGGTAAAAATCGACAAACCCTACCGTTTCCAGGGCCCCAACGGCGAACTGACCCTGGCCGACCTGTTCGGCGGCCGCAGCCAACTGATCATCTACCACTTCATGTTCGGCCCCGGCTGGACAGAAGGCTGTGATGGCTGCTCATTTCTGTCCGACCACATCGACGGCGCCAACCAACACCTGGCCCACCATGACGTCGCCGTGGTCGCCGTCTCCCGCGCGCCGTTCGCCGAGTTCCAGCCGTTCAAACGTCGCATGGGCTGGGCCTTCGACTGGGTCTCGTCAGAAGGCTGCGACTTCAACTACGACTTCGGCGTCAGCTTCAAACCCGAAGACACCGCCGCCGGAAAAGCCACCTACAACTACGAAAAATCCGACACCACCGAAGGCGAACTCCCAGGCCTGAGCGTCTTCTATCGCAACGAAGCCGGCGACATCTTCCACACCTACTCCACCTACGCCCGCGGCCTCGACATCCTGGTCGGCACCTACAACTACCTCGATCTCACGCCCAAGGGCCGCAACGAAGACGAAATCATGGACTGGGTGCGGCATCACGATAAATACGAAGAGGCCAAGCCCCATAGCTGCTGCCATGGCTGATGCGCCAACCCGCGCAAGTCGAGCGCGAACCCTGTGGCGAGGGAGCTTGCTCCCGCTCGACTGCGCAGCAGTCGCCTGCGTTGCCTCAGCCAAAGCCGACAACTGCCAGGCCAAAGGTCCTACATGAAGCTCGGAAAGCGGTGTCTTGTGGCTCAAGAGTGGATCGCTCTATAGTCCTTCGTCACCCAAAAAAGGCGACCGGGTTTGGCGACCCGACCTACAGAGAGACTCAATCAACTTTCGAGGCTCTGACTATGACCAGATACATGTCCATCACCGGAATTGACTGCACCCCGGCCACCCTGCTCATCGACACCGAAGCCCCGCTCGATGTCCTCTTCGAAACCGCCGACTACCGCATCCGCACCGTGACCCAACTGCTGGAAAATATCGCGTTCCGTTCGGATATCAGCTCCGATACGGTGGTCCTTTCAGACTTTTGCAAGATGTTGACGATAGCGTTGCGTGATGGGTGTGATGTGATGGACGTGATTGGGAGGCGGTTGCGGGCGCAGGCTGCTGAATAACGAAAACGGGCGACCTTTGGGTCGCCCGTTTTTCACATACGCGGAGAGCAAAATGATCGAGACCTCTACAGAATTTGACCCCGCAGAATATCTCAGCACACCAGAGGCCATTGCGGAGTTCATGAGAGATGCCCGGAGTTGGCTTTTAGCCTTGACTTGAGACCGGCTAATGGGTGTCCCCTTTTCCACGCACGCGCCAAGGGAATGACCGAACTGTCCAGGGGATGAATCACACGAAAGCGGGCTTTCCTATCTGCAACAAATCAACATGCTGGCGAATAACCCCGCAGATCGGGATCTCTTGGGTACAAACAAAATTTTACATCTAAAATCTACACAGATATGTGGTCTACCCCTGAAGAACCGTAGACCAAGGTTAGCCTTTTTTAATTTCTTTCAGATATATCAGCTAGTTATCCGTTAAGTAAGTGCCATTTAAATCCACCCCCTTTTTTCTCTTTTTATCTCAGCACTCAATCATACTTTTCAGAAAGCTCAGACCAAACTCATCACGCCAGGCATATACACTTTCATATTGAAATGAGAGCACAAACTTAAAGTCAAACTCTTTCGAAAAATTCTCAAGAAACATTTTGATATCTTCCGAGCACTCCGCCAGCATCTCAATGGAACAGTGAAATGCTCCTCGCACTCCTACCTTCCAATCCACTAACACACCATCTGTAGCAACATCATCATTCGGAAAAACATACCGAAAAACAAAATAACAATTTGAATAACGAAAATTACCAACCAAATGCTTAGCATCGACTGAGCAATCCCCCATACTACAGAGAACCAAGGAAAGCTCATCAAACGAAACTCCCTCTTCTATTTCAAGGCTCATCATAATGGTCATTTCAGCACCTCAACCACTCTAAATTCATTGTTCCTCATCAAATACAATCTCTTCAAACCTTCAACGGGTCGTGAGGTGAGCGCCGTCTCTATCTGACCAAAAGTCAGTGGTGTATCAGCTAAATTCACAACAATACTACTGGCCTGTTTTTGGACCTTTTCAGTCACTGTCATCAATACTGAAATAGGAGTATTTGCTATCGGCGAAAACACATCCGCCAAGTCACCATTAATTCGCAAATCTGGATTTGGGCCCTTTCGCCCTGTATTTGCTAACTGTTCAACATCATACCCTGCTTGAGCAAGCTTTTTGGCCGCCTCATTCTGACGTTCAATAGATCGAACCATATCCGGAGAAGCATTTTTGGACGGGATTTCTGCGTCCCCCCTCAAGGAGCCGACTTTAGGCAACCCACTCTTCTGACAAGTCTCGCTGCTACCACAGGCATTCATGTCCCCGACAAAGTCGCTCATGTCGTGGTGGTTGAGGTTGTTGTTTCTTTCAGGGACAGACCACATTTCTATTTAAGAAACTGCACAGATAACGTGGGCTGTCCCCATTACCCCAAATTCGTCCCCTTTTTAACCCGTACTGAATAAGGTTTACACCTTCCAATCCATTTTTCAGGAGGATGAGGCCATCCACTCAAAATAAAACCGGGACAGACCACGTTTCTACATCATAGAAAACGTGGTCTGTCCCCGTTCGTCATCAGCGGTTGCCAGAACATAACGTTGGCCAACAGGAACGCCAGGCCGCGCTTGGGCATGCCCCAGAAATGCTCGCGGGTTTGCAAGGCAGCAGAAGGCTGGCGGGCCAGAAAGGCGTGTTGGCGGTCGTCCATGATCGGGTCTCGTTGCAGCAGGAATTAGAGGAATACATCCACGCGGAAGTAGATCGGCGCTTCGCGCTCGGTCAGGGCATCCGGGCGTTCCAGGGAATGGGCGAAGGTGACGCTGGCGCTCAGGTGCTGGCCGCGGGCGAACAACTCCAGCGAATTGCTCGACATGCGCCCGTGCTGGTCGTCGTTGTAGCGGCCGCCACGAATCACGCCTTGGTCGTAACCGAGGCTGGTGCCGTATTCAGCGAACACCGGGCGCAACCACTCCAGCGTCACCGGGCGGCTCCAGCGCAGGTCGTTGCGCCAATAACCACCGCTGTCGCCGGACAGCGACTGGTCCTTGTAGCCACGAATCGACGATTGTCCGCCCAGGCTCATGCGCTGGGGGCTGAACAGCACGTCCTCGCTGCGCTGGCCGGTCATCAGGCTGCTGAAACTGAACGATTCGCCCCACAACTTGAACGGTTGCAGGTAACTGACGGTGGCGGTGTATTTGCGATAACGGGCGTCGGCCTGGCCGGGACCCGGATCGTGATCGCCCTGGGCATCGAAAGCGCCGATGCCTTGCTGCACACCCAGGTCCAGGTTGACGAAAGCACTGCCGACCCGTCGGCCATGGTTGATGCCAAACTGCCCTTCACTCAGGCGATTGCTGCTGACGTCCAGTTTGCTGTCTTCAATGAAGTTATTGGTGCGCAGGTAGGCCAGGCCGGTGTTGAGAGACGTCTTGCTCAGGGCGTCGCGGTGAATCACCCGTTCGACTCGCAACTGATGGTTCTGGCTGTCGCCGGTCTGCTTGAAGTTGAAACCGTTGGCCGGGATCTGCGAGCGGTACTCGCTCCGACTGTAGGTGTAACTGACGTTCCACCAGCCAAAAGGCAAGTTGTAATAGAGCATGGCGTTGTTGGAGGTGTGTTGGTGGTCGGTCATCGCATCGTGACCACCGCGCAACATCAACTGATCGGCCAAGCCCAGCGGGCTGTCCCACTCAAAACTGGTGCCCCACTGCTGCTCGCCGGTGCTGCGCTGGCCGTCGTTGCTACGCGACAGCCCGGCACGCCAGGGCTTTTGTACTTCGTTGGTGACGCGCACTTCACTGCCACCGACGTTCTGGCCGGGGGTCAGCTCCATCTTCGCCTGATTCGATGGCAGGCGATTGAGCTGATCGACCATCTGCTCGATCTCTCGCAGGTTGACCAACTCGCCGGTCTTGCCAGGAAAGGCCATGGCCAATTCACGGTCCGAGAGCTTGCTGTTCTCGGCACCCTTCAAGCCTTCAAGCCGTCCTTCCACCACCAGCACGCTTAAATGCCCACCGGACAAATCCTGCTGCGGTAAATAGGCCCGGCTGGTGACCAGGCCTTTTTCGATGTAGTGATCGGTGATGACTTTGAGCAGCTCATTGAGCTGCGTCACGCCCAGGCATTGGCCGATGTAAGGTTTGAGCAACCGCTCACGCTCACTGGCCGAAAGACTGTCGGCACCTTTGAGTTCAATGGTCTTGATGGGGAAACATCGGGCATCGGCAGGCGCTGTTGGCTGGGCCGGTTTCTCCGCCTTGCCGGGTAAGTCCTTGAGCTCTTCCAGACGTTGACGCTGCTCTTCGAGCAAGCGGTTCTGACGCTCGCGGATAAGGTCGGTTTCGCCGGGGGTGGGGGCAGCGTGAGCAAGGGGAAGCGGAGAAAGGCACAGCAAAGCTACGCACAACCTCGCCCAAAGTAAGGGGGAGGACATGTTAGATCCCTCTAGCAAAAACGATATCAAAATAGTGGCGCGATACTAATTAGCCATCATTTTGACGTCAACTATTTGTTTGATCCGCGGGACTATTACCGAAACCATTCATCTGAAATAAGACGCCTTCCCCACGGAAGTACGAAAGGTCCGATGCGGAACCGGAGACTTCCTGCGAGACGGACAGAAACAATCGCGGGCGTACCTCGCAACATCCAGCCAATGAACTTTCCACCCTCGCGTGGCCTCAACCCCTTATCAGCCCAACAAGGAATACGAGGCCCTGCCATGAACACCCTCCTCAAACTCACCCTCGCCGCCACCCTCACCTGCGCCCTGCCCGCCTGGGCCACTTGCACGCCCGAGCAAGCCACCGCCAAGCGTGAACAATTGGCCAAGGAAGTGACCAGGCTCACCGAACAGAACCCGGACAAGGCTAAGGAAATGAATAAGGAACTGCAGGCCATGGACCTGGAGACCGCCAGCAAGGACGTGCCGGATAAGTGCCAGTTGATTGATGAGCGTCTTCAAGAGCTCAAGAATGCGGAGAAGAAAGCGGGGTGACGCCCGGAGCGGATACAGCTTGCTTTTGTGGCGAGGGAGCTTGCTCCCGCTGGGTGCGAAGCGCCCCCTGAAATCGAAGCGTCAACTCGTTAGATGATTGTAAATTCCACTTTGTTGGGGCTGCTGCGCAGCCCAGCGGGAGCAAGCTCCCTCGCCACGGGTTTTGCGTCAGATTCAGTTATCCATAAAAAACCGGACCCAAGGTCCGGTTTTTTGTGCAGCACTACCGCCGTTTCACTCAGCCGCTGGCGCTTCAGGCTTGCGGCGCTTGAGTGGGGCCATGCCGTCCTTGCTGACCAGCGACAAAGCGTCGGTCTTCGGACGGTTGGCGATCTTGCGCTTGGTCGGGGCCTTGGCGCCGGTTTTCTTCTTGTCGCCCTTGGCGTCGACCTTTTTCTTCTTCACGCCAACAGCCTTGCCCGAGGCCTTGACCTTTTTCGGTCCGCCGTAGGTGCCTTTGACTTCCTTGATGGTGCGGCGCTCGAAGCTCTGCTTGAGGTAGCGCTCGACGCTCGACATCAGGTTCCAGTCGCCATGGCAGATCAGCGAAATCGCCAGGCCATCGTTGCCGGCGCGTCCGGTACGACCGATACGGTGCACGTATTCGTCGCCGCTGCGGGGCATGTCGAAGTTGATGACCATGTCCAGGCCTTCCACGTCCAGGCCGCGGGCGGCAACGTCGGTGGCGACGAGGATTTTCACGCCGCCCTGCTTGAGGCGGTCGATGGCCAGCTTGCGGTCTTTCTGGTCCTTCTCGCCGTGCAGCACGAACGCCTTGTATTCCTGGGCCACCAGGCGACCGTAGATGCGGTCGGCCATGGCGCGGGTGTTAGTGAACACGATGGCTTTTTCGTAGGTTTCGTTGGCCAGCAGCCAGTTCACGATCTGTTCTTTGTGCTGGTTGTGGTCAGCGGTGATGATCTGCTGACGGGTCGTGGAGTTCAGCTGGCTGACCGCGTTGAGCTGCAAGTGCTCAGGGTTGTTCAGCACCTTGGCGATCATTTCCCGCAGGCCCGAACCGCCGGTGGTGGCGGAGAACAGCATGGTCTGCTGGCGGTTGGTGCATTCGTCCACCAGGCGCTGCACGTCTTCGGCAAAACCCATGTCGAGCATGCGGTCGGCTTCGTCCAGCACCAGCACTTCGACTTCCTTGAGGTCGAGGTTGCCGGCGTTCAGTTGCTCGATCATCCGCCCTGGCGTGCCGATCAGGATGTCCGGTACTTTGCGCAACATGGCGGCCTGGACCTTGAAGTCTTCGCCACCGGTGATCAGGCCAGACTTGATGAAGGTGAACTGCGAGAAGCGTTCCACTTCCTTGAGCGTTTGCTGGGCCAGTTCACGGGTCGGCAGCAGGATCAGGGTCTTGATGCTGACACGAACCTTGGCCGGGCCGATCAGGCGGTTGAGGATCGGCAACACGAACGCCGCGGTCTTGCCGCTGCCGGTCTGCGCCGTCACCCGCAGATCACGCCCCTGGAGCGCGAGCGGAATAGCCGCTGCCTGCACCGGCGTTGGCTCGACAAATTTAAGCTCGGCCACGGCTTTGAGCAGGCGTTCGTGCAGGGCGAATTGGGAAAACACGGGTGCTACCTCGAAGAAATGCAAAAAAACAGCTGCATAGGGTAACGGTTTCGAGCGCGAAGGCCGAGTTTCTTTATACGAACGGCGCTAATCAGTGGCTTTTTTGTGAGCCGACTCGTCATCAAGGGTCACTTAACCTGGCTTAAATGCTCTAATCGCACCGTCGCGTCTTTATAGAAGAACCGTTTCGTCCATGGACATCAAACAGCTCTGGGTCAACATTCAAGACCTTTGGGGTGCTCTCGATAAGCATCCCCTCCTGCATTCCAGCCTTGCACTGATACTGCTGCTGGTGATTGCCCTGGTGCTGGGGCGCGTGGCGCGTTACCTGATCCTGCACGGTGCCAAGTTGCTGGGTCGCCAGCCGGCCCTGCACTGGGTCAACGACCTGCGCCAGAACAAGGTTTTCCATCGCCTGGCGCAGATGACGCCCTCGCTGGTCATCCAGTTCGGCCTGCACCTGGTGCCGGAACTGAGCAAGACCAGCATGATTTTCCTGGGCAATGTTGCCCTGGCTTTCACCATCCTGTTCATGGTGCTGGCCATCAGCGCCCTGCTCAGCGCCCTTCTGGATGTCTACGCCCGCACCGAACACGCCCGCACCCGCTCGATCAAAGGCTACGTGCAACTGACCAAGATGGTGCTGTATGTGTTTGGCGCGATCATCATTGTTGCCACCCTGATCGACCGCTCGCCGCTATTGCTATTGTCGGGTTTGGGGGCCATGTCGGCGGTGATTCTGTTGGTCTACAAGGACACCTTGCTGTCGTTCGTCGCCAGCGTGCAGTTGACCAGCAACGACATGCTGCGGGTCGGTGACTGGATCGAGATGCCTCAGGTGGGGGCCGACGGTGATGTGGTGGACATCACGCTGCACACGGTCAAGGTGCAGAACCACCCGTGAGCTCCGCCCGTTTGACATAACCTGTGAGCTGAACTTGAATGGACACGTACCAACCATTCAGGTAGCAGTCATGCAGACGCAAGATGAAAATCCAAAGGGTCAGTACCGCAAGGTCACGCTGAAAAACGTGCCCCTTTGGGAGCCGTGCGCCCCAGCTGACGCCACCGAGTGGTTATCCCCAGACACCTATCCTGACGCACCCAGCTTGGATGAACCGTACCCCATACGTCCCATCCCCCTAATGGAAGCTAGCTGCCCCCACCTCCATGTAATCCTTCAGCCCGACGGCGCTTTGTGGCGAGAAGGAAGTCTTTACCTATTTGAACGAATCACCGTAATGGGGGACAAGGAACAAACCGTCTCCGGTGCGGCGACCGATATCTGCGACTTCATGAACAAGCTTTATTCACACGGCAAAGACCTCCTTGACTTCGAGGGCCCTAAGTTCAAGCGCCCCACATACTTCTACAAGTCGGAACTAAAAAAACATATCATCGCCGGCGAACGCAGCAGAAGTTACTGCAACCGAGAGATTGGGTCAGTTCAAGGCATGTACCGCTGGTTTGTTAACACGCGCGGATTCAGGCCAAAGCAAGACATGTGGGAGAGCAAATCTCGCTTCGTCAATTACACTGACCGACACGGACTCCTTCAAACAAAAGAAGTCATCAGCACCGACCTCACGTTCAGGAACTCAAAAAGCGTATTGACCGGTCGCTTCATTAAAGATGGCGGGAATTTAAAACCTATCCCTAGGGAAAATCAACAGCTTTTGCTGGATACGTTAATAGCCCTTGAAAATCCAGAAATGCTTTTAATCCATCTGGTGGGCATTACCTCAGGAATGAGAATCCAGTCGATTTCAACCCTAAGACACCGCTCTGTGAAAAGGGGGGTGGGCCATGCAAGTGACGAATATAAGTTCGCGCTATATGGAATAGAGATGGGCGAAGGCCACTTAGTCGAGGCGAAGAATGGAAAAGAGCAAACTGTATTGCTACCTGCATGGATGCATAACATTCTTGATATTTACATAAACTCTCCACGCCATCAAACAAGAGCAAAGCTTTCCCCCATCCAAGATCCGGATGACCAGTATGTATTTCTGACTCGAACAGGAAAACCCTACTATATCGCGAAGGCAGATCAAAAGCTTTTCAACTACAGCACTGAAAAGGCCTCTGCTTTACGTCAGTTCTGCAGAAAAGTGATAGCTCAAATGCAGATGAAGAATAAAGACTTCACCTACCATCTGCATGACCTGAGAGCTACGTTTGGGATGAACCTACTTAACGACGACATGAAGAAAAGGGACGAAGGCAAAATGAACCAGCTGGAAATTTTAGATCATTTAAAAAATAGATTAAACCACGAGGACATCAACGTGACGATGAATTATCTACGGTTCTATGACGAGAACCCTGAACTCCAACAGGCTCAGTCAGACTTCGAAGTCCATCTCGAAGGTCTGGTTCGAACGGAAATGCTAAGCCATGAAAAACTCAGGCCGGATTTGCCATGACCTCCATGCCTATCAACTCTCTCAGGACGAATTCCAAACCCGACTTGATAGCGCGCCTATCCAGAGTCTCATGCTTCACTGTGAGTCTGATCGGAAGCTTGATATCGGGGCGCTGTGCTACGAGAAGAAGAAATATCATAGCAGGTTCTCACCCAAGCCCGTAGATCTCACCACGTTACGAAATGAGCGTATGGAGCCGCTGCGCGCATGGTGCTCCTATAACGGCGCAGTCTTTCACGAGGAGGGTTCTGGGTATAGCCTTTACCAGTCAGGCACCGAGCTTGCACGACTGTGCGTTTGGTGCGATGAGAATGGTCATGAAAACTTCTTAGCCGATCCGGTGGCTTACAAGTCAGCGCTGGATAACTACACTGCCCATCTGCAGAACCGCCAAAAATCCAACTCCATTGGCGCACATGCCGCAAATAGGTTGCAAGCACAAGCGATCATGTGCGGGAATATATTCTTCCCTGGCACACCTCTAAACTTTCGCGCGAACTTACCGATCATCTCTAATTCTCGGGGCAGGAAAAACAGCACCCGAACACCATCAAAGGAAGAAATGGCGGCACATCTAACCCCTTGCCAATACATATTCGATGGCTTAACTGATTTTCTAATTGAACACCGAAACTTTCCACATCGCATCCCATACATGGAGACGCACGCACTAATTTCGCCAGTAGAATATCCTATTATCACGCCAGGTTTAGCAAGCGCGAAGGATAAGATTGAAGCTTCAGTATTCTGGAACTACACGACCGGGGAAATCAATTCCTTGGCAAAGTGCATAAAAAACTCTCAGACCTCCAGAAGCTCCGTGAAAATTCGATGGAGTGAAGCTGTAGCAAACTTGGAGAATGCCAATCACGACTCGAGACATCCTAAAAGGCTATGGCTAGCCAAAATGTGCCAAGATGCCTTCTTCTCTTTGTTCATTGCCAACACTGGAATGAACACTTATCCTGCCAGAGCCCTTCTTTACTCAGAGAGTTTTGAGTACACCAAAAGTGAAAACCAAGGTTTCCGAACTGTAAAATGCAGGGCGAACGGTATGCAGCAAAGGTTTGACATCCACGTTACATTTGTCAAACAATTCAAAAAATTCCTCAAACTCAGGTCATACATAAACCAAGGCATTCATAGCCCCTATTTGTTTATCGGCTTTAAGCACTACACTCCACACAAGCTACGTATAACTGGCAATCTTATATTTGGCCTGAATGAACGAATCACGCGATTCCTTGATGAGCAATTCGAAGGCCTAACAGCCCGAGAGCTGCGAAAATATAAGCCGGTCTATCTGCTCAACAGCGGGTTCTCAGTACCCGTTGTAGCTGCGGTCATGCAACACAGTGGTACAACCACCCTTACTTACTATGCGGATGCTCAGGAAAAAGTCGCAATCGATGAAATCACTGCTGTCTTGAACCTGGCGTCTGAGATCTTTGAAACGCATCACGCCGAAAACAGCCCAGCTGGCCAATGCAATACAGGTGCCCCCTCAGAGTTAGTCCCAGCACCAGATGCCTACAAACCTAATTGCAAAAGCTTTCTGGGGTGCCTGTTTTGCTCTGAGTTTCGCGTACACGCGGACGCAGATGGAGTCCGAAAGCTGCTGAGCATGAGATACATCATCGTTGAATACCTTGATGCCTGCGAGAACACCGATCACTTTGCGAAAGTCCACGGCGCAGCCCTAACTCGCTTGGACGCTATCACCTCACGACTCACCGAGCTCCGCCCAGATCTCTTAGAGACTATCAACACCATCACTAATGAGATCCAAGAAGAATTCAAACTCCATCCTTATTGGGAGCGTCTGTACGAGCGCCTTATCAACATCAGGGTATTGAAATGAAAAAGAAGTCAGCCAGCTCGGCGAGTTCAGGCTCAGCGCCAATCAAACCGGAATACTTCTCCACAGATGTAGCATTGGGAATGGATTTTTCTCGCCTTTCTGAAAGCACCGTCATATCCCGAACGGAGCAGGGAGAGATCCTCAGCATCTTGTCCCATGACACTTGGCACCTACCTGCATTCGCTTACAGCGTTTCGGATAACCCGAAATTTGATTTCTTACCATTCTATCGTTCTCGCGAGAGTCGAAGCGAAGATCTCAATGTAGTAAAAAAAATACTACTAATGAAGATGTTTGGCAAATCGCATAGCGACCAGCCTCTTCGGCTTGCCACTGTTCACAGCCATCGCTACGCCATGCTAATAGCCACTAAATTTTGCCGAGACAAAAACATATCTTTCAAGGACTTACTTGTTCGCCCGGAAATCTTTGAGAACCTTATCGAAATAATGCCCCGCAACTCGAAGCGAAACATTATCTCAATCCTACGCACACTCTTGTCCATCAAAGAAAGCGAGCGCGGCTTTCCGATCGACGGCTCACTTCTTCACATCGCAAAAAACAAAGCAGGCAAGAAAAGAAAGTCACAGCAGCACCCAATCATCCCAAGTCGGATTTTATTGCTGAAATACTCTCAGTATACCGCAGTCCTGGATGAATTCTTAGAAAACAAAGACAACATCAAATCTATATTGGACGCTGGCGCAGCAGACTATAACTATGGAAAATCCAGCTCCTTGTACACGCCTCGCAAACTGCACACCCATCAACCAGCCGCATCATCAGGAGAAACTGCGGGCAATACTCCATTCGCAACAGCGATCAAAGAACATGGGCTTCAATACCTTTGCACAAAACATGACTGGAACTCATTTGCAAACTTACTTAGTTACGTCTCCACTGCTAGCCATTGCGCCAAAAACCTGGTTCATCTTTTTACCCTCATGCGTGATCACGAGGTTCGCTCCCTCACCACGGAATGCCTTGAAAAGGCTAACGGCTGGAACAACGAAGCCTTGTATATTCTCGGCATTTCAACCAAACTTCACAAACGCCCCAAACCAAGCAAATGGATTACAACCAAGGCAATTTTAAAACCGATTACGACATTAAAGTTCATCAATACAATTTTCTCACCTTACTCCAAAAATCGTAGTCAGAATCTTTTCCTTTCACCTGCCTTGCATCCTCGTAGCACTGGAAAAAATTCGGTAGACGAGTTGATGAAAAACACCTCAGCTGAGGAGAGGCTAAACCCCGTTATTATCACGGAGCGCGACATCTTAGAACTTGAGTCGATAGATCCACTAAGGAATTGGCGAGACGACCCAAAATTTCAGGTAGGAAAACCTTGGGTAATCACAACGCATCAATTCCGTCGCACCATGTCCGTATTTGCAGCGCAGAGCGGGTTGATTACCCTCACATCACTTAAACGGTTGCTTGGGCACCTAACTATCGTGATGTCACGTTACTACACGCAAGGCTGCTCGGCCAAAAACTACTATTTCGCCTTGATCAACCCTGAATTAGCCAACGAGATGCAACGCGCCAAGCAAGAGGCCGATGGCGCGATGTTTGTCCGCATGGCGTTAAAATCCTCTGAGCGACTATACGGCCAGCGCGGTAGAGAGATCATGGCCACTGAGGATTCAGACGTATGGATCATGAGCTCTCGTGAGGAGACCGAAAGAAAATCTGCGCTTGGCCTCCAGGCTTGGGCAGATAGTCCTCTCGGCGGTTGCGGTTCGCCGTATCCTTGTGATAAACGAGCCCATGGGAATTTTTTTACTTGCCCAGGGTGCCGTTGGCTCATTGGGATCGAATCCATAATGGAGGACACAATTGCGGTGATGGAATTTGACCTGGCCGAACTTAAACCGGGCAGCATCGAGCACCGTGCCGAGCAGCAAAACCTAGAGGACTTTAGAGATCTGCGCGATCAAATTATCGCGAAAGGTTAATTCTAATCTACGACTAGAGTATCCCATATGAATGAGTCCACCTCAGAGCCACTAACGCTACGCCCCTACTACGACTCGTTAAACCGCCTTGAAGCATCTGGCGCTAAGATCACACTGAAAGCAGTAGCTCTCGGAGCTGGGAAAAGCGCAGGCAGCATTAAGAGAAACCGCTCTGTATTCGCCCCCCTTATTAGAGAAGTGGAGCTCAAGGCAAAAGCCCAGTTAGAAAACGCCAGCCCCGGAGCTTTCAAGGTAGACCAGGCCAAGCGCAAGATGTCTGACGCCAAGCAAAAGGCTGATAGCTTTGAACAGAAGTATAAAGCTGCACTTGGAAGAGAACTCATGCTACTAAGAGCATGGGATAAGGCGGATCGGCGCTTACGTCAAATTGACAATGTGGTTTCCATACACCCTGCAAACCGTCCTGGCCAATGAACCAGCATTGAGGTTGAGCGGGAGGGAAACCAAACAAGGGCGCGCAAAAGCGCCCTTTTATGCCAAGCAATAGAGCTGTATTCCAAGCATGTCGTCATCAGGCTTTGGCAGGGATTCTCAGCTTGCTAATACCGCTGATCTCCAGTAGATGCACAGTATCCCCGGTATCGTTCCAAACAGAGGTCGCAAGCCCCCAGTAGAACCGATACAACGGATTGCCATTGGTGGTTTCTGCTTTCGCATTCCTACCTGCTTTGGTATGCAGCGAAATGTAATCACCTTTCTTCACTTGCGTCGAAGGAAAGAAATACGTATGTCTAAGCTATTGCTCGGCGCACCATTAGAGTCGTACGTGTTGTCAACGATTGCGTAGTTGCTTAGGTTGCAGTCTTCTAGTGCTTGCAGCATCAGGCGCTCAGCGCTCGCCTCGCCCTGCTCCTTTACGGAGAGTATTTTCAGCTTCATGCGGTCTTCCTTGAAACGAGATCCTATGGACAAGCCATCAACATAGCCACTTGCCATTACGATGTCTATCGCAGCGTGTTGTGGCCATGGAATGGTTCTGCCGTGGGCACTCTTCGAGGCAGCATGTGTTTCTACCGGGGCAAGGCTCCAGGCTACCATCACCAACCTGGCACCAAAATCCCGCCCCCCCTCAAAGCCGCTTCTTGCCGGACAAAGAGACCCAAGAAGAAAACCTCCAAAAGGACATGGCTTGAGGTGGTACAAGCCTACCAGCCACCTTGATGTCCGGACTGGTACCACACCCTAAGACGCTGCCAAGACGTAGTTCCACTCATCAAGCCACAAAGACACGCAGAAAGATCACATTCCCTCGACAGTGTTGTTGTAGCTCACCCCTACTTTGTTATCGACCTGGGTAACAATGCGGCGCATAACTTCGACTTCCCGACGAGTAAGAACTCCGCAACGCCAAGGAAAATGGTGAGCCAACTCATCAAATAGCCGAGCCTGAGACTCAAATTTCTCCACCAGATTTTGAACACGGCCAAGTTGATCAACATCTACACATTCATCATTCTGATTTTTTATTATGCCACACAGGCGGCGCATAGAGTCCAGCACCAATTCGATATTCTTTGACTCGGCGGGAGAAACCAACTCTTTAAGCCTGGCCGCACATCCTGCCGTCAACTCATCAGTCCGCAGGTCAATTGAAACAACTTGCGAGGCTCCACCACTTTTATAGCACTCTGTTGCCGTCACAGCTTTCCAGTAAACCTTCCCCTTACTCAGATCAACGCACACCATGATGATCGGCAAGCAGAACCTTTTCCAGTACTCAATATGTTTCTCAGTTACATAAATACCCTTCGACTGCTCACTGGATATTGACTCAAAGGTCTTAACCTGCACCTTTATGATGTCCGACGTCGAAATACCGCTCGCATCGAGTATTTCGACTTCTCCATCCACACCGAGATCCACATCAAGCATCCGGTAGGGCCATCCCAGCACCCTGGTAAACCGATGCGCAACTAGATACTCCCCTGCATCACCGTTAGTCGTCCGCTTTGGATATTCCATCATACTTTTTTCACCTTAATTTCCATATGCCCTGAGCGGTCAAATACCACTCCAACTCGCCTCGTCATGGATGCTCCCTACCACCCATTCGAGCTGACCTCTAACAGCCCCTGCAGGCCTGTCTAGCACCAGACCTGATCCATCTCGGCAAGGAAGCGCCCGCGACGGGTTTGCTTGCGCTTACCGGCCTACTCGAAGTCGGAAAAGCTCATCGGTTCACGGGCGGCTCGGATCAGGTGGTCATGCGATTTTCGCATACCCGAGACTTGCTCGGAGAGTCCCTAGGAAACCAGGGGCGATTCATATGGGTATGGACAATGGCAACGTGTTACGGCTTGGGGTGCTCGTGCTATCAACAGGTAAAGTCGCCAGCTGAAATGGCTCACAGGCCCGATGCTAGGCCCTACTCCCAAGGCGGTTGCGGAGTCCACTCTTCAACCAAGGCATCGATGAACATGCGCGTCTTTGGACTGAGGTAGCTCCGGCTAGCGTGGTCAAATGGGCCGTGTTTTTATCAGCCTATGAAGGCGTACTCTCACGTAATCAAACTGGCGCTTGATGACCCAAACGGATACTCAACCTTAGCGCGTGTCTGCGCTCTGCAGTACTCGATCTTGCGCTTGGCTTTGTACGACAGGCTGCGTTTGTTCAGCTTGGAATATGTGCTGCGCCGAGCCACGATTTGCCAGATAACGTCATGATCCTCATGCTCTTGTCGCTTCTCAACACCAGTGTATCCAGCGTCCGCATACATCGCCTTTTCTTCCCGACTGAGCAGTTCGGCGACTTGGGTATGGCCTTCTACCACAACCGGCCTTGGGGTGGAAAAGGTTCGATCAGCCCCAGCAGGCCTGCTCAGTGTACGACCTGATCCATCTCGGCAAGGAAACGCTCGGGGCGGTTAGCTTGCGCCTACCGGCGTGCTAGAAGTCGGAAAAACTCATATGACCCATAGCCGGCACGGATCAGGTGGCCAGCCGATTTTCGCATACCCGAGAGTTTCGGATAACTCCTAGGCCTGGCATTCGGGCCGGAGTACTGATCAACGCATTTATCCATTAATTGAAAGAGCCAGCAGGTAACTCCCTGATTTGCAAAACCCTCTGCTCGCACCGCTTCTGCCTGACCGCACCACCTAGACAAATCAATATATTCGATATCCATCCTGCGCACTAAAAAACAGCCGGACATGCCGCAACTGCAAATAATACAATACTTGAAATAATCCACTTAACCCACCATAAGACAAACTTCAACCGTGCACCTTCACCTCTTGACACAACCACAACCATGTACTTTATTGAGTGAGCACTCAGCCAAGCCACAGAACATCCAATATCCATCAAAGAATCCGGCAAATAGGAAAAGATAGCTCTATCAATGAACGCTACAGACTGCATAAACTTATACAGGTGGCTGCGTAACGCCCTGAACTGAATACCCACAAGCAAATACTGGCATCGCCAGCCTCAACACCCAAGAGCATCCAATGAACTTCAAGCAGAAAGAACCGGTATTCCGCATATGCTCTCGCTTCTTCCAGCCCGAATACGACGCTATTGATGAGGTCTCTGGCGCACCCATCTACACCATTTACGCAGTACCACAGCGGTATAACGAGAGGCTTGAAGCCCAGTCCCTCGGGCTGCAGAGGTTCGCTGTCATATGGGACGGAGACTATGATTACAGAATTTTCGAAGTGATTGAGCGGGCACTTGTTGCCGAGTTACTCTCACCAATCTCAATGCTACATCTTGGCGAAAATAAGATCACAATTGTCGGTACATTTCCCGCAGTCGCTAACTCCGCCGCCCTGGAAAAAATCTACGACGAGCGTTGGCAAGAAGCCGCGACCACTCAATGGCAAAGCTGGGATGTGGTACGGGTAGACCCAACAACCCTAAACACCTTGGAAGCCAACAACCCAATCCTCCTTTATGGCCTTCAAATTTTAGACGCAGAGAGATTCGGCGTATTCCATTACGACCTTATAATGTTCGCCTTCGACGACACCATATCAGACGATCCCTTTCCGTAAGTCCATCACACATATATCGGAAGCAAAATATAGGCATTCGTACCAAATGGACAGACATGCCCTCTGAGGCTGCAAACTCCATTTCGATACTTAATTCGAGAAATTCTTCTAAGATCCGCAAAGCGGAGCATTCAGATGAAAAGCCAGAACCAGTATATGAATGACGCAGTTGCTTTACTCAGTGAGTTGGGCGTGTACAGGACGTCCATAGGCACTTGGGCATTCACTGATGTAGCGGTGGCAAGCGGATGCTATATCCACCACTCTCGCACCCCAGTGGCCCTAGCCGCTTATGCAGCGGTTGACCCCATCTTTGCAGCAGGTCGTATTCCAAACTACACACTCGTTGCCCTGGTAGATAAAATTCCTTGCATGGACGGAACGGAGTCTACTGCCTTAGCATTGATCTGTGATGCGGAGCCTCCCACCTTACCTTCGGCAGCGCTGCGAGGCGAAATTTTTGGGAATACGGCCTGGCAAATTGTGCGTAACTACCAACTGGAGAGTTGCTTTATCGAAGTCGAGCCTTATGGCTCGCAAGGTAGTCACTTCACAATGCGCCCCCAGGGATACGACTATCAGCAATCAACACCGATACCAGCCTCGTTGAAAACGATGCGCAAGGCCTACAGATCTATGGCGCCCGTTCAACAAATTATGGTACTGACATTGATACATCTTTATTGCCCAGGGCCGGATAAGTTTTTCCTGACGGGGGGTTGCCCGACCCAAATCCCTGCGGCAAAGGCGCTCGCAACTCTTCGCAATAACGGTCAGGCGTTGAAGATCTGGGCACACCTCCTGGCTCATTACGCGGGCTGGTGATGAGCCCGCACCCTACCTGCTGCCTGGGCGCCTTGAATGAGTGTTTGAGTGCCCTTCTTGTACTGCGCCTCGACGCGGGAAGATCAAGATCAAGGTCAATCAGGGATGCCATCACGATGGCTTAGAAGCGCCTGGTATGGGTATCCGAAGGCAGCGGCGGCCCTCAGATCCCTGCTGCCCCGCTTAGACCAGTCAAATTGACACTGGCCTGGATACTTCCCAATAGCCGCACGACACGACCGGCATAGTGCTTCCGCTCGGCAGAAGCAAATAGAATCACCATCACCTGCAAAAGCGGGATCGACTCGATGAGTTGGGCTGAGGCCAGGGTGTGGTTCGCCAAGGTACCCTCCAGCGTTGCGAGGATCACCTTCGCAAAGAACCTCAGGTCAGGCAGGCGGCCCACACCTTCTTAGCTTGTCCCACCGCAGTGATCTCCCATACCCGCGTGACAAGCTTATCTCGGATCCCTCGGATCGAATGTTGGTGCTACTGGGAGAGCAGATGCATGTCTCGTCGAGCCAGCAAGAGGTCTGTAGCTGACCTACCCTGCTCTGCCCACATCCGTCAGCGTGTTAGAGAACACAAACTCACCCAGGGCGTCACGCCATGCTCCTGAATGGGCCTCAAGCGAACGTCGTGCGAATGTCCTGGCGTTTGCTGCAGTAATCGGAATGGTGAGCGCCTGCATCGCGTTCCCCAATTCGACAAACGCCTTGCGATGCCTCACCCCGCCATTCGCCAGCAATACCCCAATGCGTGAAGGTGCGCCGAATTTGAGATGCTCGACGAAAGCCGTCACGCCATCGTTCACTTCGATACCGCGTTCGAGCAACAGCCGGGCAAGCAGCGAGATGCCCTGCTCGACCAATGTTTGCAACGAGTAGGTAACGGCGCGCGTGTAAATTCCCAGGACATCGTCCACCTCCATACGGGTGGATTCGGCAATTTCTGCGAACGTTGCGCCCTGTACCCATTGGCGAACGATCTCGAAGAACCTAGGCTTCGCGTGCTCAGTGTTTTGGCTATCTTCCAGTCGGAATGCCACACGTACGTCCGACTTCAGTTCCCTGTCCTGCCATGCCCACTCCAAGATGGCAGTCAGCAGCTCGTCAGCTACGGGATCGACTGCAGCAGTCCAATCAACTCTGCTGGGTAGCAGGGTCTGTTCGACGAAATCCAGCAGGCGCACCTTGGCACCCGTATCTTGCAGCCAGGCGATCTTGCCATCAGCCCTCAGCCCGATCAGACGCTGCGCTCTCAGTTCAAAAACAGTCCGGAGCGTGACGACGGCAGCGGCAGGTAATTGCTGGGCAGCAAAGGTATGGTCGGACAGGTCGGCAGCCAGTCTCACAAAATCGGCGTCTCCAATCTCCTCTGCCATTAACTCAATAAGCGTCGCATCCACCCCGTCGATGAGCGAATGACTGGCTGACTGGGCTTCCAAGAACTGATTGCTAAGCACGATGCCGGTGGTTCTCAGATGCGCTTCAAGCAAGACAATCAACTTCCGCAGAGAACCCCTGACTAACTCTCCTGCACCTGCGGTGGCTACAGGTTGAACGATCCACCATTGATCAGGATTAGCGCATATCACCAGGCCCTTGGTATTGGCACCGGCACGACCGGCTCGACCCACCAGGTTCTTGATGTCGCGGGCAAGCATGTTCTCTGGCTGCCCGCTGCCAACGCGACGCTGCACCGAATACAGAACAAGTGAGCGGATCGGCAGGTTGACCCCCTCCGCGAGCGTGCTGGTACAGATCACCAACTGGATCTTCCGATCCCGCAATAACTCTTCCAAGACCTCCCGCGTCTCCTGAGGGATGTCTCCGTGGTGCAACACCGCGCCATTTCGCAGCGCCTTCGCGCCGATCCAGCTGTCACCGAACTCGGTTTCGAGATACTCGATGCGCGACCTGAGAACATCGAGATCGGCGAAATCCATAGGCTTCGGTAATGGCAGTGGGCACTCTAGCTGTTTGATGAGCTCTTCTGCCAAGCCAATCGCACCCTGATGTCCTCGTTTATTGGCGGCAAAAATCGCAGTCGTCCCCATCGACAACACCTTGCGGGCTGTACTGACGGCCAGGGTCTTGGTGGACGTGAAGGTATAGGTGTTGGTTCGGCGGGTTTGGGGATTCCGGTACTGGAAGTTGCTTCGATCCAGAAAGCCATGGATCGAGTACTGCCGCTGCAGTGCGTGCGGGTGCATGTCCAGACGTACAGATTTGTTGGCCCCGGCGCCGGATGATCGCAGCACGGAGAATTCCGCGATTGCTGGCCGATAGGTGCTTCTGATGACCGTGTCATCGTCCCCTCCGAGCCAGGCGTTGATTTCCTCGATATTAGGGATGATCGCCGACATGAACACGAAGCGGATCGGGTTGACCAGGCGGGCCTTCATCCGAGCCAACAGCAGCTCAAGGCCAATTCCCCTGCCGGAGCTGTCGAGCAGATGCCCTTCATCGCAGATGACCAGCGATATTCGCTGAGCGAAGGCTGGATCGGCACTTAGGATTCCGGACAGCGACTCAGGTGTCGCGATCAGCGCGTTGATGTGATCAAGCCCATGTACTTCGTCTCCCGACGGAATCGTGCCGCCATACGCGCAACGCGCTGCGATGCCGAGACCATTCATCTGACGAACCAGTGAGTGTCGAAGCTCCGAAGCCAGCGAGCGGTACGGCACGATCATGATCGCGACGTGCGCAGGGTTTCGCTTCAGATGCCAGTACAGCAGTGTCTCGCAGAGCGTGGTTTTGCCAGCCCCAGTTGGCATCTGCAGCGCATAGCTCTCTGAGGTGCTCAGTAGCCCTTCATCGATGGCCTGAATCTGAGAGGGGAAGAACTCCCACGTTGATGGCTTGCGATCTATAAAGGCGTTGATCAGTGGCGTCCAGAATGCATCTGCGCCATCCGGCAGCACAGCGCGGGTATTCGATGCATCGAAGCGGGCCAGAAGGCGGCTGAGTAAAGCCGCCGCCACCCACTGATCTGGCCCAACCTGCAAGGCGTTGGCCGCCTCGCCAGTGCTCGCCTCCACAATGCGTCGCAGACCAGGGAGATCACCTGTTCGCAGGTGCTCCTGCACCTGGTGTGCCGTTTGAGATACCAGCGTTTCTGGCCGCGCCAGGAAGTCATAGCAGGCAGCCCATGGACTCAACGGATCGGCGGGCGGCGACGACTGCCTCATGGCCAAGCAGGCGGACGCTGGGAAATCCCCAAAATAGAACGCGGCAGCAGCAAACAATGCCGCCTCATTCTTTGAGATGCCCATCGCTTCAATTTGCTCAGTCGGCATGTCTTTCGAGAACTGGAGGAAAGCGTTTCCCAACTGCGCCCAGTCATCGCCTGAGACCGTCGTGGAGTGAAGGCCGTCGAACAGCTCTCCGACAAGCGAAATGTAATAATCCGTGGATCGATTGCTGATTTGAGCCAGCTCAATGGGCAACGCAGCTACGGAAAACTGGCCCAAATGCCGGGCCTTATCTGCATCGTTGATCCAAGTCTGCAGGGAAGCTCTCATATCAACGCACCGTCGCCCGCGCAGCCTCGAAGGCCGCGTTGTAAGTGGTATAAAGATTCGGCACGGAGATCACCACAAGGGTGTACTCACTGCTGGCCGTCACTGGGGCATTGGGGAGCTCTGCAGTGAGCAGGCTTTCACAGATGACAGCGACTGCCCGGAAGCGCTGAGTCGTTGGTGGATGATCAACGGCATTGATGAAGCGGTTTAGGAGCGGGATATCGACATCTCCCAGATCCTCAAACAGCGCACGCTCGCGCAACCACACCAATGTGCTCGCAAGCCTACTGGTGCGATCTTTTGCGCAGTCAGCGATAGCCGAGCCGATTGGATTTGAGGCAGCGCTAGTAGATTTGACCTTCACCTCAGAGCAAAGAACCTGATCATCCGCACTCGCAGCAGGTCGATTGGGCATGATGAAGTGAACGACATCGGACTTGGGCGCAGGCTTCGTTCTATCCTGCTTGAGCCGCCATTTCTTGGGGCCAATGGCCGGATCAGGATGCTCCTTGGTGGACTGGTAGAAGTAGCCGAGCACTTCTCCAAAATCCCCCGCCATGGTTGCACCGGCATCGGGAAGCTTGGCTGCTAGAACATCAGCAGGCGTTACTCCATGGCGTGCTACCGCTGCCGCAAGAGCGCCGTCAGTGATGTAGCAACGGCGCAGCGGTTCGGCCATGGCTGCCTCCAGGAGTGCCACGTTCTGGGCAGTCATCCTCACCAGCACATAGGGCAGATCCTGCTCATGAGCAAACCACGGCACCGCGTTGGCAAAGTCAAAACCGAGATCATCCATGGCTGATGGTCGTCCTAGATCAAAGCTCGGCAGCAGGCTTAGCAGTCAACTCAGCGCCCAGTTACCGATTGGTGGTTAATGGCCACTACGGTACGCCAAATAACGGGGCAGATGTCAACCGATAGCCTGGTGGTACGTCCCCCTTTCAGCCTCAGTCGTACTTACCAAGATGCCTGTCAGGCTGTCTCCAATGCGAGCTCTGCGAACTGCATCAAGCTGGAGATAGAACCATTCCCCTTCCTGTCGAGGTGGAAGCCGGAGATCCCGACAGCTCTTGGGCCATCCCGATCGCACTGCACGGAATCCCCAATCATCGCGACACGCTCACCTGAATGCGGCGTGTCCAGGCCTGGAGTAACTCCAAGCTGGTGACAGATCTCGCGATAAATACCTGGATGTGGCTTCATCACTCCGACGTCATAACTCAAGGCAAACCCATCGACATGGCTGAGACGTTCGCGCAGAACCGGGCCGTAGGGAGCGGCCAAGTTTGAGCAGATACCCGTGGCCATCCCCTCGGCCTTGAGCAACAGAAGCGCTTCGATTGCGTCGGGATACACAGTGATGGAGTCCAGCTCATCCTCAAGGTCATGCTGCAAGGACTTCATCTGCTCGGGGCTCAAGCCAATACCAAACGTTTCGGCAGCAGCGTCCAGGCTGAGGTTGGCAGTCATCAAACGATGAAGGTCAGCAGCACTTGGCCTACGGCCTTGAAGAGCGCCGAGGCGAAGGAGCTGTCTATACGGATGGCGCTTCCGTCCAATTTGAACGACCGTTCCAAAAGCATCGAAAATCGTGGCTACGATCGGCATGCGACGAAACTCCTGTTCGAACCCTTTTCTTCGAGCACATAGGCCACGTAAAGATCGCTAGGGTAGCCCTGCCCAGGCAATGTATGCCGATGCAGATAATGGAGCTTCACAGCTATCGTGACCAGCCCTCTCCGACGCTGATCCCGTGGTGGGAAAAGTCTTGCAGCAGTTGCTTCCGGCTCAACCGAGCCGGAATCCTGAATACTTGCGAATACGCTTGATACAACATAAAGGGAATCAAGGCCAATCCGAGCCCATACGTTGCAATTGCCACAATGACTCCGGCAGGAATTGCGGCAATACCGATGAGAACCCCACCCCAAAAGCCCCCTCGCGATACATTGCGAATTTCATCAAAATCATACTCAACTGTACCGTTTGGGGTTTCAAACGCTACAACTACCACTGCCGACCTATGAACGCTTTTCACAAACCAAGTTCTTGGAATGTCTCGGGCAAACGCACCGTGACGTTCAAGGTATTTGGGAATGATTAGGTTCTTATAATAAATAATCTTACCAGCCTCATCTACCATACGAACTTTTTTGTAGAGGCGTGCATATTCGTCACCTGAGCTGGACTCAAAATTCTTAACAGTGACAGTGACTTTCTTCATCTCTGACATCCTGACTTCCCTTAGTACCTATCCTGTACAGCCACAATGTTTCTCGACCTGGTCGTCCGCAGGGGGCGTTCATGAGGCCTCGCCGACGCCAGGCTTCACTGGCAACCCATGCAGAACCTTCCGCGGAGGGGTGAGCTCTCCTGCACCAATAATGGCAAAAAGCCCATACGATTAAATATATAGATTTGTTTGGACTCAAGCAAACACGGCATACCGTCTCATTTTGAGATGCTGCAATGTCGATTCAAGATGGCTTCGCCACAGCGCTGCGTCTGATTCGTGCCACTAAGGGTCTGACCCAAAAGGATCTGGCGGGCCCGGTGACTGGGTCGCACGTCAGTCAGCTGGAAAGTGGCAAAACCAGTCCGACAGTCAAAGCAGCGGGAGAGCTGGCCCAGGCGCTCGGCCTCTCATCCTCTGCCTTATTGGCTGTTGCCGTGGCCGCTGACTCGGATGCCACCCCCAAGGACGTGTTGCTTAGGGCAATCAGCGAACTCGAAATCCTTGGGCTGGCTGATCAGATTCCGTCTGCCTCTGCACAGGCGATGGATACGCAACATCCGACCAGCGTTCGAGCTGCGGCGACTCGCGCTCAAGTCCAAGCACTGAAGAGTCAGGGTCTGAGGCAAGTCGATGTCGCTAAAGAATTGGGAATTCCAAAAACTACGGTTCAGCGGCACTGGCACTGAAGATCCAGGCTTCCTGCATCACGTGTAGAACGCCAGCTGATCCAAGGTAAGGATGACCTGGAGCGCCTTGACGAGCGTGTAGCTCTCACTGCCTGCATCACCATGGCCCACTAGGTGCCTGGAGACAGTGCCTTCAGTGAGGTTGTCCGGGTCGTAGCTGGCGAACATGTAGTTGAGCAGATAACGGTTAAATTCCGTGGTGAGGAAGAGGGTTCCGGGGCCTCCGGTGCGTTTTTCTGCGCCGCATCTGCTTGAACATGACTGCCGTAGTCATCGATGGCGTTTCAATTCTGAGCTGCCCTCTGCCCTGCCGCATTCACGCTGGACTGCGTCAAAGCGTCGGAGCTCGAAGCTGCACGCTTCAATGCCAGCTGCTCACGCATCCATTCACCTGATGATTCGAACTCTTTCATCATCGCTGCGAACTCATCATCACCGAGAGCTAGGTCTATGCGGTCTTCTGTCATGGTACCTCCATGGAGACCGGTGTAGGTCGTGCCGGATTCACTTACTGCCCCACTCACCAGCCCACATCCGCGCCGAAGAGCGCATCACACAGCACCAGGGGCGCTGAATGCTCAAAGACGAGACGGCGCAAGAGGTAATGATTCAAGTGTAATAGAAGTCGAGGACACAGTTCGACGCACAGTTCCGACTGTCCAAAGTCAACCTCAGGCCAGCGCACCAACAGCGCTTGCCGCAAAATCGGCAGCACCTGATGCCCAGCAGTGTTGGGATATAGGGGAGTCAAATCGTCCAACCCAGAGCTGCCCTTGTAGCCCGCCAACGCCAGGCTCAGAATCTCGCCCAGAGAATCCCCGTAGACCTGCCAGGCCATTTCCCATATCCGCCTCTCGACATCACTGTTCAAATCAAAACCCCACAACCACTTCGTCACCGCACCATGCTGCTTTCAACCACAGCCCAGCCATTTTCCCAGTCCAAGGACGATCAATCATGCACGTGGAACTCAATCTCAACCAAAACGATCTAGAAGCCCTTCTACGGCACTGTGAAGCGTTCAGGCCTGACAGCGGCGACCCTCGGGAGGATCAGCGCTTGGCAGACGCGCTAGAGGCTTTGGAGGAAGCCCTGCGGGAGGCTAACGCATCACGATGAGGCTCGGGGTTGACACAGCAGAGCGGGTGACCACGGAGCGGTGGCTCCCGCAGCAAGCACTGCAGACGCTGACGAGTTCCGGGGTCTATGGAATGCCATTGGTGTGTCACGCAGCCTGACCGGCTTCCGGCAGACGCCGGCAGAGGAAGTCGAAGCTTCGCTGAAAGTGCCGAGTCACGCCGCTACACCTGAAGATTTCCATTGGCACAACGCACCCTGGGAAGTGCTGATGGCCATTTCGGCTAGGCTGCACCGCCATCCACTGCCAACGTGGTACCTCGCTAAACTCGCCGGGGTGAAGGAAGCGCCATAACAGCTTCCCTTGATCGACCTGCTGGCCTCGGAATGGACAACGACGGCTAGCCCAGTTCCCGGCGCCCCTGAGATAGACAACGCCAAGGAAGTTGGTACATTCCAGCAGGTGTTTTGTGTGCCCCAACCCGGCTCGTGAGTAGCCGCACGTCACCTCCAAGGAATGTTTCTGATGTCGGTTGATAACATCGTTCAAAAGACCATCACGCAACGGCTGCTTGCCGCCCTTGAAAGGGGTAATGGCAACCCGCACACCCTCCTCCCAAGCCCGGACTCGAAAGAGTTCCTTGTTCGGGTACAGCTCAGCCATGAGCACCACTACAACCAGATCCACGCGCTGATGGAAGAGGCCGGGTTTGCTCGGACGATCACGACTCAAGACAACGTTCGACGTGATCTACCCCATGCGATGTTTTACCTACGCACTGCGCGGGAGATCACTAACAAAGCAGTGTACGCAACCGTAGTCCATACGCTTGAAGAGCATGCCAGGCTCCAACATCTGCGCGACCTCAACCCGCAGGTCATGGTAATGGACGCAAAGGACGTGTACCTGGATCTCGACCCGAGCAAGCATCCATGATTGGTCATACCCATGGCTTTGCAGACTCCGACTGGGCTCAAGCCAAAACCGCTGCGCGAAACCTGCTGGTTAGACGAGCACGCCTTAAGAACCGAGAGCTCGTGACTTATGGCGAGCTCGTCGCCCAGCTTCCACTAGCCATCTCACACGACGATCATCGGCTCTGCGATCTGTTCGATGAGATATCGACCGAGGAGTACACCGAGGGTCGAGGCTTTTTAACCGCACTCGTCGTGCACCAGGATGACTGGATGCCAGGTGCCGGCTTCTTCACTATGGCCCGCCGATGCGGCGCGGAAGTCCATAACGAAGAGGCGTTCTACATGGACGCGTTCAACCAGGTGGTCGAGTACTGGCGGGCACACCGCGACTGAATAGCAATGGCACTAGCTCTGAGCCCTGTGCATAGAGCGTCCTTCCTTTGGCGGCAACCAGGAGCTCCCCTTGACCACCCAGTCGACAGCCTCATCATCATTGTGCATCTATTGCGAAGAGCCAGGCCCTTTCTCTAAGGAGCATGTCATCAGTGCGGGGCTGGGCGGAGATGATAAACGCTTCATGCTGGTGGATATGGTGTGCAAGCGGTGCAACACGGATGTCTTTGGAAAGTTGGAGCTGGCGGCGCTGCGGAGCTCGCCGCTTGCCATCAGTCGCGCCTTTCTTCAACCGCATGGCCGCGACCGTGGGAAGCACACCACTGCGCCGGGCATCCAGGCTCGGCGCAAACTGATGGTCAACGCGTCGGGATACCCAGATGAAGTTGACTTCGGGCCCCACGCCAAGCCGATAGTCCTCCCCCAGTTGAAGATAACCGGGGAGAAGTCTTTTTCTTCTACCGCCGCAGGCCCGGATGAGCTGCGCAGCTTTGTCACGACCCTATCAACCCTGTTCCAAGATCATCAAATTACCTGCATTCGCAAGCGGGGCCCGGAGCATGAACTCAGATATGAAGCCATCACCATGCTTCGCTCAGACAATACCTTCATCCATGCGGAATCAAGCTTCCAGGCCAAGCCTCCTCGCGCAGGCCTATGGCTGGAGCGTTACGACGAAACCGACGCCGGGGACGTGACCCCAGCCGCGACGATCCTCCAGAAACTGAATGGAGGGATCGTGCTCAAGACCTCAAGCACGACAGTCGAGGACGCCCTGGATTTCTTTGCCAGCGCAGTCGAGCAATTTTCATACGAGTCCCAAGTAACAAGGGATACCGAGGGCCCCATCGTGTCTGTGGGGATGACGGCGACCATCGGAGTAATGGAGCGGGTAATTGCGAAGATCGGCATAAATCTGCTGGCCCATTACCTAGGCCGAGATTACGTGACCGACCCCGGATTCCGGCACATCAAAACAAGCATACTGACGGGCAATCCTCTCGTGACTGGGGGGCTCGTCGAGAATAATCGGATCAAACAATTACTCAATGCTGCCCCCGCCAATCATCACGTGTTCTATCTCAACAGAACCAGGCAACCTGAAGGGCAAGTAGCGATCACGATGATTGCGCACCTATATGGCGTTGCCCAGTGGGTACGCTTGGCGCTGAATGTCCCAGAGCCTCACCTGCCGTTCCCCTTGTTCTTTCTGGTCGACTACGTCAACCATAAGGTGAAACAGCAATCAGAAGCTGAATACGCCGAGGCCCTTCCTGAAATGTGGGATAAATGAGATTGTTCCATCGAGTGCCAGGCGCGAATACCGGTCTGAAGACCGCCCTGCGGAAGATCTAACGCAACCTTAACCCGAGACCGTCCGATGTCCCTTATTCATGACATTCAAGCCGCCTCAATAGCCAAGGATCATGACGTCCCCACCCTGCTCCGGATGTGCAAGCTACTGGCGGCTCGCATCTCCCATCAAGCATTCGCGGATTGGGTCGACCATGAGTTGAACGGCTACCCGAGCATTGGTGACCTACCTGATTACCGCATAGTCCGGGTCGATTCGTACGGGTCATTCGCCGGGCCTTTCCACCAAGCGAACAAGCTACAAATCTCTGTTGCTATTCTGCCGGAGGAGTTCCGAGAACAGTACCGCCATGCCTACATGGGCAGCAGCATCAGTGCCTACACAGCGCTGCTTTCGGACGGTACGTCAGGCAGTGTCCAAGAACCATGGCCCTTGGCACTCGCCCTCAAGTACGCATCTCAGCTCACCCCTGACATGCAGTGTGTCCAAGCGTGGAAGGAGATTCCCATTGGAGCCATTGTGCGGCTGATGGACTCGGTCAAAACCCGAGTGCTCGGCTTTGTAATTGACCTTGAGCGAGAGGCGCCGAACGCTGGAGAGCTTCCAGTCGGTAGCCAGCCACCACTGAGCGTTGAGAAAATGACCCAGATCTTCAATACAAACATCACGGGTAACGTGGGCAATGTTGCGAACGCGAGCTCCAATTTCAGTCAGTCGTCAGCCGCTGTCATCGAGACTGGCAACTGGCAGACGCTACAGACGCGACTCTCCGAATTAGGGCTGACTGCTGCAGATACACAAGGCCTTCAAGAGGACATCGAGCGGGCACTCGCTACAGGCAGCGAGGAAGAAAAAAGGAAAACTGCCGGCAGCTGGATTGGGCAGCTCGCCGGTAAGGCCGCATCAGGCGTTGCAGGGGTAGGCATCGAAGCAGCGGCCAGTGGCATCGCAAAAGCGATTGCTGTATACCTCGGCATTGCCGGGTAACTGCCGGACTCACTCGACTCGAATCTACGCAGCCCAAAGGGCCACACCCGATAGAGCTACGCGGGTTAACAACTTATGCCGTGATCAATTCGCATGAGCACAGCGTGGGCATCTGAGTACCCTAAGGATGTTGACAGCACTGCGCAGGGTGCCTGGTGCCCCAGTCCGAACACCGGCTTTCTGAGCCAATGTTGTGCTTTGTGGCGATCCCCAAACACTTTCTCCGCGACCGAAAGAATTTCCTCGTATCGACCCAAAAAGCACCGATGCTGAGCGCTCCAACCCCCAATTCGTGAGCACGTGCATGGGGCAACAATCCTTGCATCATTCATGATTGAGCCTCATGCCTCCTCTAGGCCATCTGAGCGTTGCATGGATGCACACGGAGCGAGCTCTTTGGTGAGAATCTTTCAAAACACCATTAGCACCGTGGACAGCTTCATCTGCCGACGCTGCCCGTCCCCAATCAGCACGTAGACGGTGTGCGCCGTAACAAAAAACTTCGAGTCACTGAATTCAACCATGGGCTGGGTGCGCACCCAGGACTCGCTGATATCTTGATCAAGGCTGTCATAAAGCACGTTGAATGCAAGGATCATCACTGGCTGCTTCCCCTGCTCCCGAATGCCTTGCAGCACCTCCTCAGGTGCACCGAGATCGAGCCAAACCCAATCACTGACAACGCAGTGACTACGGCCTGGATAACGCTCCTTCACCTGCGCAATTGCATCCTCAACGTCGAGCTGAACACCTGGCATATGCAGCGCTGGCCCAGCCAACCTCGCTTTTACTTCCCCCATCCTGGAGCTCCGATTTGACGTGATTTGGGATTGTCGAGCTTGAGCTCTTTCAGCCTAGGCTCGTTCTGGTCTGGATGTTCTTAGACCGAGCAGACGAAAAGCCCAAGGAGACATTGATATCAAATAGACACCATATTCGTCGAATCGAGTCCAGCCGCCCCCCTCATTCAGGCGTCCAGGGCTTCCGTTGCCATAACCGAGAACGGAGTGACGACCACGTAATGGTCGGCACCTGAAATGCTGCGAAGAAGCGTCATGCCATGCTTCTGCGACAGGCGAACCACCCCTGGTGTTATCACTGTCATCCCGTTCAACGATGCCCCTGAGCGATCGCAGTAAACGGAGCCTGTGAACCGGGAGCCTACTTGTGCAGCGTGCATCAGAAACGCGTCGATCATGACCCCCCAGTCCACCGAATTCGCAGCCTCGACCTCCGGAGGCAGATCAGATGCCATGGTTGTATTCATAGAGCAGTAAGACAAAGCGCACTCCGTAATCTTCAAAATTCAACTACTTTCCCAGGATCGAAACCGCACCTCTCTCCTGGGTAACCTCTCTGATTGCTTATCAATCTGCAGCCCGAGAGCACAGTGTCGATCGAATGATGGGTATGACCAAAAATCCACCCGTCAGCTCGGTCGACCACGTCGTACCATGAATTGCAGTAAGCCGCGTTCAGATGGCCCTCATGCTCGCTGTCACTCACTTCGAGGATCGGCGCATGATGCGTGATAACAACAGTCTTGCCAGAGAATGGCTTTTGTAGCTCAGCATCGAGCCATATCTTGGCTCGTTGATTCCTAATAGCGACGTCGACAGGGCGCAACCGGCGATAGTTCTGATCTGCCCTTATCATTTGGTAGTCGTTCATCATCGACCGCGCCATCGCCATCGCAGCGCTTAAGTCGCCAGTCGCGCCGAAATCTGTCCAGGCGGTTGTTCCCAAGAACCGAATTCCGCCTTCTACGAACGACTCATTTTCGAGCACATGGACGTGGCTCTGAGCGGCTGAACGTGCTTTCTCAATCGTCCGATCAAAATGGCCAGTGTAAAACTCGTGATTGCCAAGGACGTACAGGACATCGCATTTGAATGTCTCATTGGCCCACCGCACACCTTTGTCCAGCTTGTGAATGTCACCGGCGAGCACCACCAAATCAAGACTCCCTGGGGCGAACACCGGGGGCTGAAAATCGGTGAATTCCAGGTGCAGGTCAGAGAGTATGTACACCCGCATTTTGCCGCCTCTTAATTCGATTTAAGCGTAAATTGACAGTCCTCCTCCTCTCGAACGGAGACGCCAGGATGGAACACGTGTGTCCGAAGGTCTTCGCCGGAGCATGCCGTCAAAGAACCCATCATATCCGAGCAGTTCTTATAAGCACAACCCACGCTATTTATCGGAACCGTCAGCGTATGGCTCTATCTTGACTTTTCGGACGATCATGACGCTGAAAAACGAGATAGGTGCAGCGCTCAGGGCGGTTCGTCAGCAGCGCGGACTGGGCTACGAAGAGCTCAATGAGGCGACCTTCCGCACCTCGGTAAGCTGCATCGAGCGCGGAAAATCCAAGCTCACAGTCGAAAAGCTATCCTCCCTGGCAAAGGCGCTGGACTTCGATGTCTTGGCCTTCATGGCTCTGTGTGTAGCTCTAGAGCGTGGGCAGACACCCGATGACGCCATCGACGTAGCCCAGAACGAACTGGATCGCTTCAAAGCCTCGGGCGGCCTGGCGCTGCTGCAGGAGCAGATGCAGGACGGCGAGCTCGTTGCTCGATCACAGGGCAAGCCGGCGAACATGGAGAACAAAGACGCTGTGTTGCGATTAAAGGCTGAGGGAAAGACTCAGGCCGAGATCCGGCGGCTGCTTGGGCTCTCGAAATCGACAGTGAGTCAGTACTGGCATTCAGGCTCTTGAGATGAGTCGATGCTGATAGGTGGTCGACCGGCATGCAATGCGATCAATGATCGATAACGGGTGCCAGTGTATTTGAGGTCGGATGCTGATCGACGTTGATACAGCTTCTCGTGCAAGGCAAATTCAAAGGGGAGGCCAGCCCTCCCCCTTCTGGTCATGGCGCATGGAGATCAAGTATTCACGCTTCAACCTGGATCTCCATCAGCCAGCGACTCAGCTCAACCAGGAATCGACAGTTTCCGCACCATACTGCTCTTTCCAGGCCTTCAGCCCTCTGTGATTCCCGCCTTTGGTCTCGATGAACTCACCCGTATGGGGGTTTTTATAGACCTTCACAGCGCGAGCTTTGCGAGTGCGCTTCTCATTGCTTTTAACTGAGGTGTATACGGACTGCGGATGGAGAATGGCTACCACGTCTTTCAAGCTTTTGTTGTACTCGCCAAGCAGCGAGCGCAGCTTGTTTTCAAACTCCATCTCTTGCTCAAGGCCTTTATCGGACTTCATGGCCTCCAGGGCAGCAAGCTGTTCGGCGAGGTCGCGCTCAAGTTTTCTGAATTCTGCAAGCTTAGACATGGTATTCCTTAGCAACAAAACAGTTGGGTTAACCCGATTCTCTCTAAAAATTCAGCATAACCCAAGTGTAATTAGGCTCTCTTTGCTTGCCGCTGCCGCTGCCGGAATCGTTTAATAAAATCAGCGTCGACAAGCTCATCCACGCTCAAGTCCAATCCACAGTTGACGAGCGACGCCAAGCCACTGTCAGAAAGCACAAAACTGTTGGGTATGAAGCCACACGCGCTCACCCGGTTGTCGTCAATGCGAGCCAGGAGTGCCCTTACGAAATCCGAGCGTCCAGACTTGCGGCTTTCGGTAGCAACCGCCGTGGTCTCATCGTAGGCAGTAACCTCCGCCCTCTCGGCATCGGTACCAATGGCCTGAACAACCTCACTCAATGTTGGCCAATACTTTGGGTCATATTGGTATTGGAGACGTTCCACCTCCTCCTTCACGTAGCTCTCGTAGTGGTAATTGTGCTCTGAAGCTTCGTGCACAATGTCCATGATGTGGTACTGGGTATCCGAGCTGAACCCCGAATGGTTATGAAGGTATTCACGCCGATCGAGCAATGCTGCCATCTGATCAGCGAGATCGCTGATTCGGCTGTTGATCTCAACCAGTTCATCACGTGCCTGCCTGGCAGCGCGGTTTTTCTCCGGATTCCACCCATCTGCAGCATGGACGAAAGCATCCCAAAATAGGTAAAAAGCCCTGGGGGTGGAGGCCAGTGCTGCATGAACCTCATCGTAAACGTCGGCGAGCTCGATGCGGCGTTTAAGCATGCCGGCGATGATGCTGCAGACATTCGGCCAGATACGCCTGGCCTGCAGATCCTCCATCATGGTGTGCAGGAGGGTTTCGCATTTAAGTACGGCTTCAGTGGGTGCGTGCACTCGGTGAGTCCTATTGGATAACGTGTGCCAAGGCTACCCGTCAAAATTCGGGGTGGCGGTACCTATTTGAATTTCTTTTTCACCCGAATAGGTACGCACGCGTCTGTCACTGCAGTACCGAGTCAAATGATAAGGCGAATGCACGTGCCTAGCTTGAGACATGAGATGAGCCGGTTCGTCAGCGACACATGGGCAGCCTCGCATCCGCCCCTTTGGCCTTGAGTCGATGGGTGGATGCTCCTACTGGATGCAACTGCCGCAAGACTGCCGATGCAGCATGATAGCGAACGGCTGGGCGCGCGCTCTGGCTCAAAAAACCGACTATTTCACGTCGGTTAATACACGTAGAAATAGCTCTACTCGCTCGACAGCATCATATTGATATCATTTAATATGGCTATCCCTGCGCAGCCTTTTCAAGGACGTTTCTATGGCCAGATCCAAAGACAGAAAGCCAGCAAATCCGGGCGTTGAATCCACAATCTTGATTGACCACAAAGAAATTATCGAAAGTGCATCAGCCTATGGAGATGTAGCGATTAGCCTGGCAAATAACTTGAGCCCGTACGACGATCCAAAGCTCAATGTAATCTTCACTAATGGGGCATTAGCACTGGAGCTCTACTTCAAGTCCCAGCTAATTGAAAGAATATTCGAGCCAGCCCATGTTGAAATAACGCCAGATGGCGAGGTAGTCCTTGCAAAAGAAGACCACCTCAACCCAACCACCCAAACCAACGAAATAAAAATTCTTCACAGCCGCCTCCAGATTAAAGACGGATGCAAAACCCATAAGCTAGCGAAACTCTATGGAAAATTGAGCCAGGACACACAAAACAGCATTCTAAACGCAGTAGCCAATGAAACGTCAAAAATTCAAACAGACAAAGAAATATTGGACTTCCTTAAAGCTATCAATGATTTTTTCGTAATCAAACGCTATCACTTTGAAGGGTTTCTCACTGGAGTCGAAAGTGACCGAAGACATCTTCACACCTTGCTGTCAGTCCTAAAAGGCGTCAAATCAGCGCTCGCCGATGTTTGAACTTAACCAATGGGCCTCAATTCAGAACTCAAATCGGAGCTGCCCGTCAGCGTTTCCAGCTCTGCGAGCTGGCTTGCTAGTTGCTGCTCAAGCTGACGGCACTCAGCCAAGCGGGACGACTTATCCTTGTGCTTGTGCTTGTGCTTGTGCTTGTGCTTGTGCTTGTGCTTGTGCTTGTGCTTGTGCTTGTGCTTGTGCTTGTGCGAAGGGCTACCACGTGGAAATTTTATCGCTACAGATGAAAAGCTCAAAGTCTGCGCAACACCTTTATATTACGTACTCTGAAGCAGGAAGTAGCGGATGGAAAATGCGATTTTTGGATTTATAGGCGCCTTCATCGGATCCATCTTGGGTTTTGTAAATAATCTTATTAGCACCTTTGGCAAATCAAAAGACACTCAGCTTGATGTCCGCACGAAAGTTGTAACAAATGAGCGAGCCCAGTGGCGAAAGGACATGCGAGAACTTACAGCGACATATGTTTCACTGGCCAAATACTTAACTTCTACAACATGCCCAAAAGGTGAAGACCTAAATGAATTTGAACGAACACGAATCTTAATTCGACTCCGACTTAATGCCGACCCTAAGCACAAGCTTGATGCAGCACTACTGCGCACGCTTTCAGACATAGCAACTCAAACAAGAACCGAAAGCAAAGAGACCCTGAATACAAGACTTGAGGAATTCGAGCGCAACATGCAAGCGCTTCTGAAGCGCGAATGGGACAAGTCAAAAAACGAAGCTAACAGTGGAAACATTGCAGCTTCCGACAAAGACGCGCCAGACATTGGCTGCTGAGGAATGTAAATAGAAAGCTGCCACCACCTTGAGCAGCTTTCGACCTATTTAGGCAGAGCAGACACTGATGGGCGTGAGCCCGCAGCGATCATGCCGATACATTTATAGAAGGCTTAACGGGTAGTTGATGATTCAGCGGTTGTTATCAAATTTGCTGATGCTGTAGGGAAGCCAAACTGAAAGCGCCTACCGGGTGCCTGTAGCCCTCACGTGCCTCCATGAGCAATCCTAGGGTGAACGCTCAGCGTGGAATTCACTAAACATTTAAACCAAAACGCCAGGCTAAAGCCTGGCGTTTAGTATTTCTTTCCGTGGATAGATCTGATCGCGATCATCGTGCATCTCTGGCCACCAATCATCCCTACCCATACCAGTGAAACCGCTAGAATTTTGTTTAAGGAACCGCACGATTGATGCAGCGACAACTCTCGAAGCTTATCGAACATCTGTGGCCTTGATGGTTTCCCTTACCAACCTTCACATACCTGTATCAGCAGTGTTCTGAACGTCATAGATTCTCTCAGAAAAGTGAGACTTCAGTCGGTGATCCAGCAGTGCCTTGAAAATATCAGGGCAGCTTTCTGGGGTCGGCGCGATTTTTCCGTCAGCTTGGAAGGGGATGTTTAGGCCAAAATTAGCGTACTCGCGGCGCAGGTTACCCATGAATCTTGCGTCGAGATAATGGCCTTTCATCTTGATAGCCGACGCCCTGCGAAGCTGCATGGCATTTGTCCCGACATAGGCGCTCACCACGTCAGTATTGGTGAACAGCGCTTGAAAATCAGCCTGAGCCAGGAGCTGAGTGAAATCTTCCTGGTGGGCTGCCTTGTGGCTCAAAATCGATTCGAAGCTGGGTTTGTGCTTGATGAATATAGTGTCGTTTAGCACCGCCATGTCGAAATCTTTTGCGATGTGAAAGCTGGGCGCCTCATCAAGTTTCAGCGTTTTGGATTTGAAAAAGGTGTGAATGGCACCTGCGCGTTTCTTGGTCTTCCATGTGGAGTCAGTCTTACGTACGCAGTACAAATTTCCCTGAGCGTTGGAGAGTTTCACCACATAGAATTCGGCATTGGCCAGCTCTTCCATTTCGGAGATTCGCTTGGCTGGAGTCTGGTCATGCGACTCAGCGATAAACTTGGCTGCATGGGTTTCGTCCTGCGGAATTGTGAGCGCGCTCGCTGGATTGTTTTCAGCGAGCAACCCGTACTCAAGCGTTTCCGTCAGCGCCGCCCTGAAGGCCGCTGCCGTCGACTTCAGTGCCACTTTGAGCTCATTATCTAGGCTTACCCATTTACCTGTGTACCTTGGCTCCGGTGGCGTGCCTCTTGTATATCGCCGGAATATCCAGAAATTGACTGTTGCTTGGTCGAGATCAAAATCGTGTAGATCCTGCAGCACTGCCATGGCTAGTCCCTTTTCACTATGACTTCTTGAATGAATTCGACGTCGATGATCGCATTGACGGCGGGCTTGAACTCAGTTTTAGCCAAGGCTTTATCTACGCGCTCAGTTGGGCTGTTCTGATACTTGTATTTTATCTCGTACAGTTTCCAGCCAAGAATAATCAAAATTGGATTAAGGACGACTTGACCGGTTTTATAGGACAGCCAAAAGATCCAGATCATGAATAGCGCGAAGCCCAAAACCTTGGTCAACTGTGAGTACTCAAGACTCATGAATGAGACAATATAGGGAACTACGTAGTTGATCAGATCGGTTGGAATTTGCTTTGACTCAATGACAGTAATGTTCTGAGTCTCTTGCTTACACCAGATCACAATGATGGTGGTCAGAAAGCAAACCAGGCAGCAGAGTGCAAACCCAATCGAAAGGCCAGAATTGTTGAATGGGAGCTCGCACTCCGACGACATCCGCCACAGCGTTGAGCAGAAAGGCCTATTGAAGAGGTCGGTTTTCAAGTCCTGAACCAACAGGATAATACTGAGTGGGAGGTATGAGCCCAGGAAGATTGCAGCGGCGAATACTAGCCTTAGTTCCATAATCCACCCCTGCTAGCGCGAGGCGAACTCGTCCGTCCCGTAGCGCGAAAATTATGGAACTCAGGATAACGGTGATCACCGGTCGCTGCTAGTGGCCTTGTGCCCCAACAAGCTGGAGAGGCCTGATTTTTGACTCAGATGCGATGTTGACTCAGGCGCGCACAGCTCGCTTAGGCGTTCACCGTGCATTGAGCGAAGCCCAAAAAACCCGAGTCTTCGCGCAAGGTGTGTTAGCAATACGCTCACGAAAAAAGAGCCCCGAGTGATCGGGGCCCCTCTATCAAGCAGTCGGTAAACCGCCCTGATTAGAGCGAGAAGCTCGCCGCGTAATCCCGCGCCGCAGGGCCACAGACGCTTACCATTTCTTCATGGAGGTCTTCGGGCAATACCCGGAAATCGTCCAGTGCATTGTCGTGATGGTCTCTGACGATTTTTTGGATATGAGCACTAAGGGCATTTCGGATTTCGCCCTCCATCTCTTCCTGGGTCAGCTTCGTGCCGTAGTCAAAAATTGTCGCGTGCCACTGGTTGTCCACAAGGTGGAAGCTCATGACGCCACGTTTTGTATTCTGACTTTCGCGGAAGTAGCCAGCACTGGTGACGCGGTGAAAATATGCCGAATCGATTCGGAAATGCTCGTTCAGATCACCAGCGGCTTCCGAGCCAATCCAGAATTCAGGAATCTCAAACACAAAGCGCTGAAGCACCTCCTCAGAGATCCCGAGCAACGGCGTAACTCGAATCTGGAGGTGACCAACGCGCTCCCAGAAATAGCGACTACGCTCCGCGTACCACTTGAAGGAGCACTTCACGTCCACCACAGCTTCCGAACGCTCTTTGAGCTGCGAAGCGTTGAAGGCGTGATTCCAGTTTTGATACCCAGCTGCCTGTGCCGCCAGGTTGAGGCATTCCATGTACTTCACCCCCCGTTCCTTGGAGAGATGTCTTGCGTTTTTCTTGATGTCCTGCAGGGTTGTTGCGGGTTGAGTTTCTTTGCTCATGGCTATTGTCCTAAGCCCGGCAGAGGGGTGCTGTCCGCGATCACCCCCAAGGTGCCAGGCGGATAGCTAGGCAATTTGGGTGTATCAACATGCATTGGCTAAGGCGGACACGAGGTTGCTGTCAGACCTGGCCATTACCATACCTGACGTCTCCCAGGCTTGGGAATAGGCGCCTCATGTGCATTTCTGACAGCCGAAAGGGCACCGCCTTAGAGACCTTCGCGACGAGCTACTGAACCGGATTGAGCTACTGAAAATCGGCTCAAATGTCCCATGTAGCGGTGGTAGCATCCGAGCACCGACACCAGCACGAACGATTTGCGCATGCCTCGTACTCAGCAAAACCTCATCAGCCTGAGAGACACCTTCAGCCAGATCCTCGGCAATCAAAAAGACCACTACACGGATTCACGAATCCCTGAATTGCTCTTCAGGCTGGGCCTGGATGATTGCACGGAGTACAACTCCAAGAAGCGGCACCTTGAGAAAGCAGTAGAGGCCGCTGATGATGCTCAAATGGTGGCCGCCGCACAGAGCGCTCTAGAGCTATTGGGCTTTGACGTTCATGAGCGAGACCAGCTTCAAGAGCTTGTGTGGGATGATGGCACAGCACCTGTGATCCCTGGTCGCTACCGTCGAGAGCTGGCAGAAAAGCTCAACACTCTCGACCTGTATTTGGACAGGGCTGCGTTCGAACAGGTACTCAGCGAGTTCTGGCGAATCGACACAATCTCGTTCGTGGACTTGCTCCGACCAACCCCAACACTCCGCCAGGAGATTGTCCGTCACTACATCGAGAATCCCGATTGGGACGCGGTAACGCTCTTCGACAAACTCGGTGCATTTCAATCATCCCACGCCCGGGTTGGCCGATTCGTCGAAGCGCTGGCTTCGTCACGGGTGCTACCGAGCGAACCCGCTCAGCGAAAATTTATCGGGATTGTCAACGATACCCTCAAAGCATGTGGAGTCCATCTTGTCGTAGGTATGGGAGAGGATGCGTTCCTGACCGCCTGCTTGGCCTACGTGGGGTCGGGAAAGCAGTCATCCCCCAAGAACCTCATCTTCGCTTCCACGACGAAGCCCGACCTGCGCCTGGGCAATGCGCTGGACAATGATATCGAAGTCGTCACCGGCATCGAGGACGTCCTGATTTATGACCGCCCTATCGGGAGTTCCGGGCTCCTATGGCGCGAACTCCAGGCTTGGTATGCCCAGACCTATGGCATCGATCAAGACCAGGCCAAGAATCGCCTATATCAACGCCTGAAAGCCTGCCTGCCACAATCATCGCCCCCTCAAGCGCTTGCCTTCACCAGCTTCTTCAAAGCCTTCACGACAGCGGTTCCGGAGCTTCCGGTCTTGCTGCCTGAAGTCTGGTTTCACTGGGATCCCCTGACGGTCTCACGACGCGGCAAGGAGGCCTTGCTGAGGTCGCGCATGGACTTCCTTCTATTGCTTCCGGGTGGTGTGCGCGTTGTCATAGAGGTTGATGGCAAACACCATTATTCCGCCCCTGACGGACGCTCCAGCCCCCGCCTCTACGCCGAGATGATGGCCGCTGACAGGGCTCTGAGGCTGGTGGGATATGAGGTTTACCGGTTTGGGGCTTCCGAGCTCCTGGAGCCCAATGCCGAGGAGTTGCTGATCGGATTCTATCGCTCGCTGTTTGAGCGGTACTCGTTGTACACGGCCCCATGACTCAGGGCTTGCCACACACTAGCGCGGGCGCGATCAGACGCTTGTCTGGACTGCTAGTCAGGCACAGGCATAAGTCATGATGGGAGGGATGTAAACCAAAAAAATGACCTGTGAAGCATGGAGGTTTCCAGTGCATTTTTTGAGTTTACAGCTTGATCTTACTGGGCCCCGATGGGTGTCCTGTTTGACGGTTATGAATGACGTAAAGCGATGACGTGCGACCTGGCGCACATGGGCATCAACCGATACCGTTCGAACCGACCTGAGACTACGCTGCTGCAGGCCAAAGGATGAGAAAGCCGATCACCACGCCATAGGCGGGTGACCGACAACTCACACGATCGAATCAGCCTCTTAGTGGGAAGAAGCCATATCTCCCGATCTTTTTGCTTTTCGTGAAATGCTGATAATTCATATGAGGGATGAGCGCCATATCAGGCTCCTTGTTCTCAAATATAATGACTTGAGAATCTTTGAAGTTATCAGCGATATCCTGATAGAACGCATAAATCACGTCCGCTGCTACTTCCTCATCATCTTCCTCAGGCTCTGGATCCCCTTCCTTGTATGTGGTCAGTGGCGAATCAAGCACTACAAACCCAGGGTGGCGCCCAGAAAGCTTCAGCAGATTCATCAGCCCCAGAGCAAATGCAGAGGAAGCAATCGCCCGATACCCTTTGCCGAAATTGCCTCTCTTACTTCCACCAATGGTGATGTCACGCGCACCGAAATCGAATTCCACTGGGGAGTGATTCGGGAAACTCCAGCGCTGCAAGATATCCTGAATCTCTTTCACCAGAGGCTTGGCAGAGTCCTCAAAGCTTTCAGGGGTATAAGTGTTTTGCTCCTCAAGCAGCAGAACACCCAGTCGGTTTAACTCTTCCCTCAGCTTGGCCTTATCCTTCACGAGTCTATCCAGCACCGAGTGATCGTGCTTAAGGCACGCAGCGAGCTCCTTCAGGTCACTCACTGCCTGAACCAACCCCTGGAGCTCCGAGGTGATAACCTTCTCCACTGCCGCGATGGACGTCTTGGTGCTCTCAGCGCTTAAAGTGTTCCGCTCAATCGCTGCCGTCAGAGATCCCTGGGCTTCCGCGAGCTCGTGGATATTCTTCGAAATTCGATCCAACTCGAAGGAGACACCTTTCTTGATGTCATCTACGTCCGTCGTACACGACTCGGAGTCGAAATGATTCCCACAGGTTGGACAAAGCACCGCGTCCGCACCATCAAGTAGAACTGCCGCCTGTTCAATGCCCTGAAGGCGCTGGCGATCTGAATCGTACTTCTGGCCAAGCATGTCAAATCGGCTAAGCAGAGCCTTGTCTTCAGCAATTTTGCCTTCGACCAACTTCAGTGCGGTGATATGGTTGGCCTTCTGGGTGAACAGGTTTTCACTCGAATGGAACGCGCCTTCCAGCTCCTGCTCAGCCAGCGTCAGCCGAAGCGCGACCTCGTCGACAAACGAGCTGAGCTTCTGGAGTTCAAGGCTTTCAGCGGCATCATTTCCTGGATAAAACTGCTTGATAATTCCTTCTACAGCAGTAGCCTTATGTCTCAATGCCCCCTTTGATTCCAACTCCTTTTTAGCCTGTTTAACCCCGGTATCGTCATTACCCGTTAACAGAAGCTTCAGAATGGATTTTTCCAGAAACCGCTCATCCTTCTGGCCCGTACCTAAAGGAGAGTACTCAGCCACGATTCGCGTCTCATCCATCAACAAGACATTCTCAAAATAACGAAGAGAGAATGAGGCATTATTTAGCGACTCTGTTCCTTTCAACAAAAGCTTTCCATTCAACCCCAGCCTGTGCAAAAACTGGTTGGAAATCGAGTTCATCCTCTTAGGATTGTGCTTAACCCCCAAGATCAAAACCTTACCATCTTCATCATAAAATGTAGGTTTGGAGCTTTCTGAAAGGTGCCTCTCGATGGTGAAGGAGCGCCCATCATCGTGCACAAACTTCACCTTGAGCGTGGTGTAGCCCACCGACTCCTTGATGGACTTCGGTGGTGTATTTGAACCAAGGGCAAATTTCAAGCACTGTACAATGTATGACTTACCGGTATTGGAGCCACCCTGAACAACGTTCGCGCCCTTTTCAAAAAAAACAGCCGCATCTCTCAGGTCAGGGCCACTCACGATAATACTTTCAATAAACATCAGATCGCCCTTTCAATTTTATAAATGGTGCGACGTTGAATCGTGAGATAATCAATATTCTCTTCAACCCATGACACATGCCGCCTGAAACCTGAGTGATACTCAGTAGTTAAGTTGGCGGCAAATTCACTGCCTGCCGTGGTGATAAAATATCGAACACCATGCTCATCAACCCGGGAAGTCATCAACCCTTTCGCGGTAAATAGTTTGATCGCGCCAGGGAATATCTCCCGCCTTCGAACCAGTTCGGCAAGTCGGTTCAACAGAACTGGGTGCAAGCTCGCTTCCCCTTGAAAATCACTACTATAAATAGCCGCATAGTCAAGGAAGATAAGCTCATCCAGATCAACCTCCCTAGCCAGCCCTGCAAGCAGCAGAATGATGCGCGCCCCAATTTCCACAGGGCTGTTGTACAAGTCCTTTGAGCTCATCATTTATTTCTTGATCCATTCGAACTTAAGGTCATTCACCAATTGGTGGCACAGCCCTTTACGATCTGCAGTCTGCAAGAAGTGACGGAGGGGATGCGAGTCATATGGAATATTAACGGACTGCGTGCTCACTTCGAGAAACCGTTGGTATCCATCGTCGAATTTTTTACGCACAACACTATGCACACCTTCATGGCACTCACTCTTGAGTTTCTCATAGCAATCCTTAGGAAATGCATCACGAGAAAACATCTCTAACGACTCGGCACTGTAGAAGTTAATTCTAGCTCTCTCCATGTCATCCTTGTATTCAGTATCCATCACACTACTAAATGAATACTCCGCCCCATCGGCATCAGAGAACGCACTCAAGAGAGCATCAACATAAACCTTCTCATTATCAGCAAGGCCAGGCTCTGGCTTTAGAGCTGGTGGTCGCTTCAGGTGGTAACTCCCGAACCGGGTCGTGTGATAAGGTGTCCGTGCATGCTTATCGATCAACTCTTGGGAGGACATTTCATCGACGAAAGAGAAGTCGAGACCATTGAGATAATCCAACAGAGCACCCTGGAGAGGAATAGACTCCGTTTTCGTGATCTTATCTTTACACACCTTATCCCAGCGCTTGATGATCTCAGCCTTGATGCGAGCCTTCTTGGCCAGCATGTCAATGCAATGAGAACTGCAGCCTTTCGGCGATACGAAGCGATACTCACGCGGCAGGGTGTAATCGCCCCTCCACGTGTAGTAAACCAGCTTACCCAACTCCGCAACTACGTCAGCAATGCTCAGCTTATCCTTGTAGTGTTTACACTGATAATTATCCCACCCTGATGAGAACTTGGCGATAACGTCACGGCCTTTGTCTCCCGCACCAGCGCAGCGAGTTACCGACTCGTAATCATTTCCTAGGTAAGAAACAAACTCCAGCGTAAATACCTCCCAAGCATCTGGTGACATAATCTGCAGACGATCTAGAGGATGGACTGGCTCACCTTTTTCCACATCGAGTGCCGTGAGCTCAAACTCTGGTGGCGGAGGGAGCTTGATGGTGTTTTCACCAAAGGCCATTGGCTACACCTCTGCGACAAGGTGCTTTGCTTGCTGAACTATCGTGGGAAACAATCATAATCCGAGGACGCGCTCCACCTGAAGAGCCCGAATATGCCTCGGCATATCATCGACAATTTTGCCTGGGTTCTTCCGCAAGGCGCTCGTAAGCTTCTTCAAGAAACGCTGATTAAACTCCATGTTCCCCACCAGTTCAGCAATGATTATGTCGGGGTCAACATCAGCGCCTTCCAGTCCTATTGCCAGCGCAGCGCGGGCTGCGCCAATGGGTTTGTCCATGGCGTATTGGACTAGATCAGCGGGATGGAAAACGTATTCCTGCTTCTGTTCCTGTCCGTTTTCCTGTCCCTGTTCCTGCTCACTCATGCATGAGTACCTTGGTTGTTGAAATGTTGTTCGTATGGATTCTTCGTTGTTGTGCTTTCCGGCATTTATGCGGACGCGCGGCAAATCGCAGGCACGACGAAGACTCCCAAGTAGTAGCCTCGGGATAGGATGGTTGTCTGTCTGCGTTCCTGTGGCGTGGCTGATCCATGCCGAGCTCCTACCACCCTCCTCCCTCTAGGCCAGGGTGGCAGGGCAACCAAGTGTCCTTGTGCGATGGCACAATACTATCGTCATTGCGCTGTGATGGGGAACCCGATAGACAGGTTGTGGCTGCCTGAAGGATCGTGTGAGGTTCTGCCAGGAGGGAGACTCATAGGGCTGTGGGCATTGCGGGGTGGCGGGCTGTCCATCGATCTGGGAAAAAATGGACAATGGACAAAAAATCTCAAACTGCTGATTTGTATGGGTTTGGTATGTCCATTTAGGGGATGAGCTCACACGTACAGAACTCGATAAAACCATCGTCTCCATCCCCACTTGGCGCCTGATGAGCGAGTCGTTCCGCAACTTCAGCGGACGCCCTCAGAAAACATACTATTCGGAGCAAGCCCTCCAATCCCATTGGGTCAGCGCTTAGTATAGGTACTAGGTGCCACTGTACTAATTCAAAGTCGGAGCCTCTCACAACGCCCCTTCCCATCTGCCTTAATAATCACCAGCCACAGCCGCAATCCCACCCTGACATCCTCTACGTGACGTAGCGCCACTCCGAAGCCCCATACTCACACTACGCCAAACGCCCCTATCTGATCTCCCTCGCAACCCAGCAGCCGATCAAACCATTGCCTCTCCCTGCCCACGCACGGCACGGCATTAAATCTTCACAGACGCTATGCCTCTCTAGCTGCCAAGCTCACACCGCCATCCGTAAATTATAATCAGCTGATATGAATCAGGCCGCTCAACCAACGGAAACTGGCCAAGTCAATGACTTCCGATCAAAAGCCAAACAATTGCCATAGCCGAAGGATATGGCAATAAGCTATTATTTCCACAACCAACATTAGCAGTGAAAAGCTTAATGAACGCAGCGAAATTATGGCAACTGTCTCCGTCTGAGTTTAACGAATGGCGCAAACAAAATGACTACCCACGTTTCTTTCAATATTTTTCTGAAACGCTTCCTTACTTTGAAAAATGGCTGCTAGAAGAGGAGCTGAATTCGGACATACTATTTGATAATGGTCTTGCTCGATGCCTAGACTCTAAGAGCCCTCTGACTCTGTCTCAAAAAATGCAAGTAGTACCTCACTACAATGAGCCACAGGAAAACTCAAATGAAATAGAAAATATAGAAACAGAGCCAGCAGAGCGAACAATCGAACCATACTTCTACTGGCTACGAAGAAACTACGGCGAAGAGAAATACTTCTCAGCCAAGCGTGACTTCACCATTTCAACATGGAGCGGAAATACTCCTTACTTCGCGGGGAAGCTGCCACTAATCCAGCTGGGCCATATTGAAATACAACGCGCCGACATATCTGGAAGGCACCTTGACTTCTGCTGCCTTGACAGACTCACACTGAATAATTGCTTTAATGGTGAACATACATACGTTTGGTACTCTAGTGCGATCGGACTCAGCTTTGTGGGCAGCTCGGCATTTTGGAATTTTCACCACGTGAAGCTATGGCTTCCTGGGAACCATGGCTACAGAAAAGAAACAGTGTTGGCAGACGGAATGTTTCAAGATTTCCATTTCAGCGAGTCAAATCCGCACCTAAGAATGGTACGAAGCAAACTCTTAATGAGTGAAATAAATGGCATAGATTTCGAGTGCCTTCTGGAATACTCTACTTTCGAAGATGTCAGCTTCGACACCGGAGAATTGATTTATAACAACTATTCTAGAAAAGCTGAATTCTTCCGCAAGATAAAATCGCTTTATTCAAGCCAAGGCAATAGCGTAGAAGCTGGGAACTATTTTTACAAAGAACAAAAAAATATGTTATGTGCTCAACTTCATCCAATGACAACCTACCACTCAAAACTCTACAACGCAAGTGCGCTCGAAAAAGCTAAAATTTTTGCGATGTGCTGGCTAAAGCTAATAACTTACATTATCAGTTTCTTGGCTTGGGGATTCGGAGAACGTCCATCCAGGAGCGTGCTTGCCTCCGGAATGACTATTATTCTTTCGGCTGCGATATATTACTGCCTACCTCAATCTCAAACAGCCGGAGATATTTGGAAGTCATTATATTTCAGCATCGTCACATTCGTTACACTGGGATACGGTGACATTACACAAAAAACCAATTTCCTCCAAATTTATTCAGCGCTCGAAGCTTTCAGTGGAATGTTCCTGCTAGGATTATTTCTGGCGGGATACGCCTCAAAAAGCAAGCAATATTAGAATATTGCCTGTAGATGCATCGACGGCGCTTCCAAATCGGGAAGTCGCCGTCGTGCAGTGGTGATGCTTAGAGCTGGATCAGAGGTCGTCAGAGGATCTCTGGGGCTACGAAACGCTAGCTCAGGATGGGCCGCACTTGTACCCGAGCAGCAAACCCAGCGCAAAGATGACGTGTAAATTTAATTAGCTGGCAGTCATCCAACCCTCATAGAGTTCTAGCGAGTCTATTCAACTTTCTCACAGGCAGCACTTTTTGTACTTGAGTCCACTTCCGCAGGGGCACGCATCGTTACGGCCGTGCTTTTGGGGGGCAAACAATCTCTCCATGGCCTTCAGGCCCTGTCTAACCGATGAAGATGGTTTCATTTCCCTTGTTAGATCATCCAGCTGGGTAGACTTCTCCCACGGGAAATTCAGCGTTATGCCAAACTGAATTTCACCATTAACCCCCACCGAAACCCCGTACCATTCCGGCGTCTGATGTGTGTACTTGCGTTTGGCACAGTGCACCTCTAGCGTTCGAACGGCTTCCTCGCTAGGAGTGGGGTTACAGTGAAAACAAATCCCCGCCCCATGCTCAGTCATACCAATCGTAAAATCATGGCGCTTGCCATCGATTTTCGTCATGTTGGTCAAGCGTTCAATGGCCTGATGAACCGCATCACACGTTTCTCCGCTCATAGAAAGCAGAGTGAAACCCAGTTCAAGAATTGCTGGGTTAGGTCGGCGCTCAATTTGCTCAATCAAGCGCTCGTAGTACGTCCCTTTCATCCTAGTGAGAATGCCTTCAGGGACTCGCTGGCCCGGTAGCCCTTCCCGCCGGACAACCATGGCGGTATCTAAATCTGCTGCGATCGAGTCCTCCAGCATCACCATATTGAACTGATCGTCGAGCCAGAGATTGCACCGCAGATGATAGGCCAGGGTTGTGAGCTCGTGCCCTGCCATCAGCTTTGATGATGACTCTGAGCGCATTCGGACATAGCTTAGAAAACGCAGGGGCGTATCAAGCATCTCCGCAAGGACATCCAGCAGGAATACGTCCATCACCAAAGGTGGACGAACGACCTCATCGGCTGAGTATTTGAGGTATTGGCTGGCTTGGAATGCTAAAGCCGGGTAGTGATCGGACACGACGCAGAACGGATAGATCTCTTTGACTTGCTTCGGAAGCACGACCGCTTGGCCTTGATCGTCTTCGAGGCGGCAGCTCCCAGATCTAATAGCTGTCGCGCATTCAGCCCCTTGGTCATAGGCCTTCTGAATGGCGGCAGCAAAATCAGCCTTGATGTGTCCATCACTACCTTTGCGGGCCGCTAAGGTCAGTTTTTTGGCTTTCGCCTGAACGATGATGATCCGATCACCGAAGATGACCAACACGTCCGCTTCAGCGACAATCCGCTTCCCCTCGAACAAGTTGACGTTGGTGTGGACGTTCGACCTTCCGAAGACCGATGCCAAGCGGCGCAGAGAAAACCGTTCAGTAAATGCACCACGATTGTCGGAGGCCTGTTGCTTGTAATCCTTATCCTGATTCATCCAGAAGAAAGGCGACTCGTACAGGGCTTCGTAAATCATGTGATGAGAAAACAGAATTACTGAGTCCCGACCTGTTGGCAGCAGAGGCGTAGCTGCTACCTGGTTGAAGTCCCCAACCTCCCTGAACAGGCCATTATCACCACTGAACATCAGCGCTTTGAAAACTGCCTCAACGACATCCAGTTCCTGGCCCGAACAATGGGCTACTTCATGCGCCCTGAACTCGAAAAGCTCCAGCACCGAGCCTGTCGGCATCTGGCCTAGCTGGGGTTCACCAGTCAGTCGCGCTCCGTTGTTAGCTCGCTCGTTCATCAACGAACACATCGTGTTCGCCACTCGTAAAGCTTGGGCGCTGCTGAACCCCATGACCCGCTCTAACCAGGCATCATCCGGAGCGTGTTTCTCTGCAAAAAAATCTCGATACTGGAAGCTGTAGGCTGATTCGGTGGCATAGAAAATGGGCTCCTTCATCATCGGCCCTTGCCAAAAGTCCTCCACGACTTCGCCCTTCTGGGCTTGTGGGGCCAGCTCGCCGATCACCTGACCGTTCAGAGCACTGTGAAGCTCACCCAGTAGCTGATCAGTGCGGAAGGCATAGCCTCTAAGTGTGGCTTCATCGACCTCAGACAGATCGAGAGGCTGACGCATCATCAGACCCAACACCGTGCTTATTTCATTGCGGTTGAGTCTTTTACGGTCAAATATATGATCAAGGTCAGAGGGCTTGTGCTCGCCTTGGAACGACACAAAGTTGTCGCGATGACAAATCCCGGCTATAGCGTGAGCGTAGCCTGGTCGAGCCGTCAGATTTATCAGTTCCTTGAAAACTTCGGCTTCACTTCGGTGCGTGAGATTCATTCCTGCTGCTCCAAGGTTCGTGATTCCTATGGGAGGGTGGACTTCCCGTCTCCCCCCCCCACCATCGGTGATTTTGCTTGGCGACCTTACTCGTTGGATTTTGGCACATATCGCTTTTCGGGTATGGCAGCGCTCAAGCGACATTCTAGTCAGCCGAAACCTACACCTTGAACTCCCTGGCCATGGTGTTAACGACATAGGGGTGGGCTGTGGGTTGATTGTCGACGTCCAAATCGAAGCGAGCTGCCTCGTAGTCCGGCTCAAAAGCCACGGGATGCTTCGCTGAAATTCGCTCTGATTGGAATGTACGAGCCTGCCCCGGGAATTCGTAAACCACTTTGAGAAGACGCCGCTCGTGGGCCGGCAGGTTCCAGTAGTCATTGGTACTGGCAACGGTGCCCACATAGAGGAAGCGCAAGCCATAGTCACGCAGATGGCGCTTGTCCTTTGGGAGCGGAGGGAAGTCCATCAGCGTCAGTAGGACAGGCAGCACATCCTGAACACCCATGTCCCGGTAACGCCAAATCCCGTGGCGATCAGCGTATTTGAGGACGGAGACGAAATCGAAGACCGAGGCGTAACCGATGATCCGGTCGAGTTCTCGCCAGTGATACCGCCAGGTCGCAAAGAAGCCCTCTCGAAGCCTCTGGGCGTCAGCGGCATTGCCCTGTCCAGGATTGAGTGCGCGGTAGGCTTGAGCGTTGAAGGCCTTGACCGGACAGGGAGCGCTGTCCTCGAAGTGAACGAAATTGGGAGTGCGCAGCTTGCTGTGCTCAGCTCTCAAGAACACGTCTTGTCGGCAGATATCGCAAAGGGCCGGAGGTCGTTCTCGCTCCTTGCCATTGTTATCAACGGGCTTGCCATATGCGTCTTCATAGCCCTGGGCATCCAGGGTTTCGAGGGTGTCACGGTGTAGTGCTGTCCGCATGCCGATTCTCGACTGAATCAATCGGCCATATTGGCGACAATCCGACTGCCAAGCAACGATCAGCCGGCCTCGAAACCGCGAGGTAGAGGCATTCACATCTTCACCTCAACGCATCATCAAACAGAGGTATTACGTCTCGACACGCCCAGATTGTAGTAGTGGAAGCATAAAGTTTCGCAACAGATGAGCGACCCTACGAGTGCGTAAAGAAAGCCAAAGCAACGAACCCAGCGGTTGGGCTACCGCAAAAAGCCAATCAGTCATTTCCCCACGTGCATCCTGGGCGCCCCCAGCATTGGACAACTGGAAAAAGTAGACATAGGTTTTGATGGCTCCCTGCCATCTGAGCAGCTGTTTGGCCGGAGCAGTTCGAGTACAACCAACACACCAAAAAATACACGCCGACACGTTCACGAGGAAGAAGAACCATGCGAGCGATTCACACAGCGACTGTACTTTCCCTGGCCATTCTGGCTCGCCGCCCACTCACGGGACGAAGACCGAGAAAGACAAGTCTTATGAAGGTGATTGGGAGGGTCTACCAAAATTTACGCCGGCCAAGAGCCAGCTGGTTATCGATTTGGCGCAGCGCTTGGTCGCGGCAAGCGTCAGCAACTGGTTCAATCTCTCCTAAAATTCTTCCGAGAAAGCGTAGTCAGCTTAGTTGCGAAAACTCTCAATTTCCCAGTATGCATTAAGGTCATCCGAGACGACCTTGGGTTTCCTGCGTAACCCACCTAGATTCGTAATCTGGTAATGGAAAATGTCTGACCGGGCTAGCAGCTCTGGCAACGCAGCATGCATACTGGAAAGACACGCGCGACGAGCGGTTGGAAGGGTTTTCCTTACGACCCGTGGCTCAGCAGTAGCAACGAGGTACATGCAGGATAGGCGGTTGCGCTGATACCGGTGCGGGAGAACATGGACACTACGGAGGCTATGTTAACCAATGCAAAATTAACGCTAGCCCCATAGGTACCCATTGAATAATCAACGTGTCACTGACATCCTGTAGGGAAATTTCAATCCGATTTATTGATCAAGGTAATGCTTCTGAGGAAGCGCATATATGAAACCAAAAAGTTCTCGATACACACCTACTGAGCGCAAAGGTGTTAACGCAGTTGAAGGTGCTTTCCTGGACTTTGGATGGATATTTCGAGAACAGCACACCTCGGACATCGGCATAGATGCACAAGTAGAGCTTATTGATGACGACAACGTCACTGGAAAGCTTATAGCAATACAAATTAAATCAGGTGAGGGCAATTTTACCGAAACAAAATCTGGCTATAGATACTACGGCTCTCTTGCTCACTATGACTACTGGCTCAGCCATAGTTTACCTGTACTGCTGATCGCTCATATACCGAGAGTGGGCAAAAACTTCTGGATGAACGTCTCAGAGAAAACAGCCAAGAAAACCCAAAAAGGGTGGAGCATTCTTATACCCAAAGAAAACATATTAGACAAAAGTGCAAAAAATAAAATTAGAGGTTTTTTCCAAGGTTCCGAGCGTGAACAGAGACTGCGAAGACTTGCTTTAGATGAGCCGATCATGCAGCGCTTAGCTAAAGGCCAAAAGATCGTTATAGAATTCGAAGACTGGGTTAATAAATCTCTCGGACGAAGTGAATTCACAGTATCGCGCATACGTAGGAGTGGAGATCAGTTAATTATCACCAAATTCCCAGCCATCTATTCAGGAAGACTAAGGTCAATTAGCAATTTGATTGGAGCTTTATTTCCGTGGGCTGACGCAGAAATTGATGAAGATTTTTATGAGGAGCATAGCGAAGACCGTTGCGACTGGGTCACAAGCCGGTGGACTGAGGAATCAGACTACTATGAAACACGCGATTTTTATCCTTACGGAGAGGAGGCAGGTGAGGCGGAACTCTATAGGTTACAGCTGACTCTTAATGACCTTGGCAAAGCTTACCTTTTATTATCGCAGTTCCTAACAGATGAAAGTATCCAAGTATTTTGAGCTTAACCCCCGGCTCCGGCCCTACTCTCTGCAAGTCGAAAAAAATGGGCCCGTATCGATATCATGACGTTTCAGAGCATCACGTAGCACCCTGATGCTCTCAGCACCGATCACTGACGCGTGCAGCCTCACGACAGGATCAACCCTGGGACTCTCTTGAAACTGGCGACCGCCTCTTCAAGCAGTCGCGCAATCGACACCTTGCTACATGCCTGCTACGCCGTGCGCCACGGCCTGAAACTCAATCTCGTTTTCCATTTGCTCTCTCCAGTTGATCTGCGGACTGACTCGCACGAAGTTGTCCGACACGGGTATTTTTTAAAAAAATGACTCGTTGTTTGAAATCAAACTGGATAGCAAGTCGCGGGTCATAGCTCTTCAAAAATCAATGTCTGCGGCTCCAAAGTCCCATCGTAGGCAAAGTTTCGCTGCTGCCAGCTGACGTCGATGAGGTGTGCCTCTGTCGTTTCTCGAAGGTTCTTCATCTCTGCCAACTGCATGTCGATAGGATTACCGTGTTCAGTTGTGAGTGCGTGGGCTTGGACTCTGTTTACGGTTATTAGCATTGGCCTTGACGGTTTTTCGAAAAGCCTCGCCAGGGGGTGTTCGCTGGGGAGTAGCTCGTTAGCCGCATCAGGATCCACTGATTTGAGTGCTTCGTGTGCCAAGAAAATTTGCGAGATGATTTCAGATCCTTTTGGAGTTCTCGCATACATTTGAGCGGTCTGCCGAGAGGAAGAAAGGTAGAGTCCGCCGTATCTGAAATTGAGCCCCCCACGAGTGGCGCCTTGATCGATCATCGCCTTGACCACGAAATCGTTCATTAACCACCAATCAGTCTTATTCTTGGGCACATCCAAGAGCTCTGCGAGTTGCGCCAAAATGCCGAAGTCAAACAATGAGGTGTCTCGTCGCGCCCCGAGCCCGTATTTTTCGATCGAGTCTCGATACAGAGTCGACGTTCCGTGGTAGAGAGGGAAGGTGAGATAGCCATCTTGGTCAATCATAGTGTCATCCTTGCGTATTTTTGGCGATTGCGTTTTGGCGCTGAGTCTCAATGAGATTTACCCATAATCCTATGGGTGCATCCATAGATCAGGCAACCTTACTCCAGATCCCGACTTTCTTGACAGCTCGTAGCCGCCGAAACGCTAGGTCACGTTTCTATCGGGCTCGGATCGCGCGGCTAAAGGGGTTAACGAGTGAGCGAGCCCACCAGTTCGAGCCTTCCTGTGGTAAGCCTGGAGGGCAGTAGCCGGCCTTTGGCGGCAAAGTGCTTGTTGAAGGCGCTGCTGCCTGTGATTACTTCCTGATGCTAGGGCCATGGCCGCCGTGCTGGATGATCAGAACTGCCTCTCATTGAGTACATAAATCTACGAGATGACTCGTTTCAAAAGCTCTTGGTCAGCCCACCTGGAGCAAACCTCCTGTACTGATGCCTGAGGGCTGGCCTCACAAGGGGGAAGTGTCGTTCTAACGAGCTGTTGAGTGCGTCGCTTTTCTTGCTGATGGATACCAAATGCATCCACTTGAGTTGCATCGAACCTCGGCAAAACCGGAAGCTTGAGTGAGCCCTGGCACCTCGGCCAGGACAGCCTTCCACCAGGAGTTGCCATGACCCGTCTGCTTTTCCCGCCCAATGAACTGGCCCACTATCCACACACGAACGAAGCCCTGTTCGCCATTGCCATATGGCCGGTGCTTTTCGCGGTCGGCTGCTGGCAAACGCCACAGATCGCCCAGCTCCTGAACGCTCTGGGGCTTGAGATCAGCTCGCTGCAGATCTTTCTGGCAGGCTTTGGGGCCTACCTGTTTTTGCTCGGCAAGCACCGAATATTCAACCGCCGCCATTTCGTGCTCCACGCAGTCGATATTGCCTGGCACCGCCGGTTGTGCGAGGTTGAGCAGGAGATGGTTGCCGCAGGCCAGGCTGGCACCGATACGCACAAGGCTGTGATGAGCGAGATAGCGCAGCTTCGCAAGGAACTGGGTTTCCTGATCGACGCGGAAAACTTCTATCGCAAGCTGAGAATCTTGATCGATGTGATGAGCTGGCTGCGCAGCAAGCTCAAATAACTCAAGTCTTCCGCCGGCAAAACACAGTCCGGGTTCGCAGCACTGAACCCGGTTTCTACCGTACCTGATCAGGCAGCTTAAATACGACCATGACAACCGAGCTAAACACTCCCGACATCAGACGACTCACCCGTCTCGCACTGCCTGCTGACGATGGATACATTTACCGACTAGGCGTCGCGCTGTATGGCTTTGCTTCGCTGAGCAGCTTTATGGCCGAGGTCGCCCACCATATGGATCCGCGCGTAGATCGTACGGAGCTTCAAGCGAAAACCGGCGGCGAAATATTAGACGGTTTCCGCGCTAGCCTTAAAAAAGCCAAGAAAACACTGCCGGCGGTGGGGCCCATTGGCAGGGTAGCCGCCGACATGTTCCAGGCGCTGAACACCAGGCGATCAGATATTGTGCATGCCTACCCGATCACCGACGAGGCCAACCAGCAAATACTGCACCGTCGACTGGACAAGAAAAATCGAGACTTCGACGTCACCAATGAACTGTTGGACGAGTTCATCAGCAAGCTTCATGAGGTGAGCCTCAAGCTCTACGACATCCGCGGTATTGTGAAGCCGGAGCTCGGCGACTGATCACCGAATACAGCAGAACTAAGGTCGCTCGGGAATGCAAACAGCTGCCATAACCCGCCCCGCGCGCCCTACCTACTGCAGCGGTAGGTATGGACTGACGTAACCTGGCAACGAAGAGATGAGAGTCAAAACTGAGGGGAGGTGCAGCTACCACCTAGGTACGTTCAAATTAACGGCGCGGAAGAGAGCGCATGTGCATGCACACGGTCTCCCACTGCCCGAACCGGAATCGGTTGTACTGGCGAACCAGGACAACTTTTCCATGATTGTTCATGGCGTATTCTCCATCTGATCTCAGCGGGCCGCTGATAGCCTTTACACCACGTGCAAAGCGAGCAGATGAATGACAGGCGGGAAGGAGAGTCCTTGGGTGGTAGCTGCAGGCGCAATGCTATCAGCGCAGCCAGAGCCTGGAAAGCCCAGCGAACGGGTAAAACGATTCACTTCTGGCGCATTCTCAGCAAATCAGTCCTTGGAGTAGCCGTCGATCTGAGGAGCCCGCTGCAAGCGGCCACGCACGTCGTCCCCATGCCCTGACTCAAGCGATGAGCGAGCGCTACCCCATCATCTTGTCGTAATGCTCCTGAAAGTCCGTTCTGACAAACACCTGGCGGAAGCGCTCGACATACACCGCCGGGTCGATCTCACCAAAATCGGTGATGTTCACAGCATCAGCATGGGACTCGCGGTTGATGTAGCGGTACAACGAGCGGAACTGGGGGTCTTCGTCGCTCAGGTCTTCGAGCGCCTTGGCGAGCCTGTCCTGGCGGTGCACGAACGTGAAGTAATACTCCAGGATATTTCGCATCATGTTCGGGATGACGGTGGCCGAGGTGCGTCCACTCAAGGCGTCCTTGATGGCCTGCCAGAAAGATTGATAGTCGTTCTGGATCTCCTTGGGCTGCATCGCAACCACTGCGCTGTAATCGGACTTGGTGATCCGGAATAGGGCCAACTGGCCTTCCAGCTGCCCCCCGTTACCCCGGCCACGTCCTCCGTCCTCATTCATGAGCTTGACCATCTCGTGAAAGAAGAACAGGTTGTGGGTTAGGATAATCACCTGCTGGAAGCGGGTGTTCGGACTGATTACACGGCGCTTGATCAGGGAGGCAATGTCATACACGTAATTGTGGGACAAGCTTGAAATAGGATCATCAATCACGATGATGCGGTCGCTGATCAACCTTCCTGCAGTCGCGTTCAGTTCTCCATTGCAGACTTCCAGAAAATACAAAAACGAGATGAGTGTTTTCTCGCCCTCACTCAGCGTTTTGAACACACCCGCGCGCTGCTCGGGGCGCTGCAACCTGTATTGAGGAGCATCTCCTTCCTCCTTGGTCAACTCAAAACCTTTGAGGCCGAGGATGCGCAACCAGTGGTTGATGCTGTCAATCGACTGGTCGATATTCGTGATGGCTGCCCTGGACTGGGCGATGATTTCGCGTTCAGCCCTGGCCTTGACCCGAAGCGCCTCAATGGTGTCCCTGGCTTTTTGCTGAGCCTCGGCCAGCTCTTGATCCACTTGAGCGTAATGATCCAGCAATGCACCAGCTGAAGTCCTGAGCACGCCCCAGAATCGATCCTTGATCTGGGCCAGATGAACCTGCTTGTTTTTGACTTTGAGGTTGAAGGAGTCGATTTTTTCCTGTTCGACTGCAATGCACTCATTCAAGGACTCAACCAACCCTGCGCTGGACTCAAGCTCAACCACGATCGACGGGCTGGCTATCTTTTTCTCGATAGTCTGAACGTTGCGCTGAAGCGCTGCAGTTAGGTTTGAGATGGCCAGTTGAAACGAAGGTTGCTGATAGCTCGGACTACGCAGGCGCTGCAGCGTTTGCTCAACAGCTCCGACGTAACGGCGTTGCAGGTTCGTTAGGTCACGTATGCGCTGCTCGTAGGTCTTATCGAAGATCTTGGCAATCTCGCCATGAAAACCTTCCGGTACCGGCTGCTGACAGAAGGGGCATAAATCGCCATCGATGGGGGGAAATGTCAGCGCATGCTGAACCCAGTCCGAATGGCCAAGCGCGTGGATGAGACCTGCCAAGTAGGAGTTGTCTGTGCCCGTGATGATCTCACTAAAAACAGGGTTGGGCTCAAGCTCGGAGCTTGGGAAACCGACAAGCGAAATAGAGGGCAACTGCGCGTCCGTTGCCGTCTGAAGCTCAGTGGCCTCTGCCATCAATTCGGCAGCGGTAACAGTATCCGGCACTTCAGAGGTGGCCTGGATCCTCTCCAGCAGACGCTCTTTGGTGTTCGCACCTTGAAAGCAGTAGGCCAAGGGTGAGCCATCGAATGGTGTTTTGAGCTTCCACAGGCCATCTTTCAATGCCTGCTTTTCAGTGTCCCGGGCCGCCTTACTCGCCTTACCCTTGGCCATCTCCTCCTCTTGCTGGGTCGACAGCGACTTGATTTCGGCCTGCGCTGCATTCAGAGCATTCTCGGCCTCGATGTTGCCGGCGTTGAGTGTAAACACCCCAGGTTGTGCTACGTCTTCGTGGAAGTTCATCTCCATGAAGGCATGGTTGTAGACCAAAATTTCGCGTTCTGGGTCAGCAGGCGCCATGCTACAACTCTGGTAGCACGCCTCGCCTGGCGTTTGCAGATAGTTGCCAATCGTGCTCTTACCAGTGCCATTTTGCCCGTAAAGCATGCTCACACGCTTGAGAGGGCCGATGAGGGTCGGGGCGTTAGGCGAATAGCTTGATACGCCGCGTATGAGCAGATTCTCAATCACAAGGGCTGTCCGTGGCACACAGAAAATCCGAGATTAAGCCCTCTGCCAAAAATTGCAATGTGCCACCACACAACTCTTTCTGCCCCCAGAACGGCTAACACGGATGCTCGCGACCTTTTGGTAAGAGATCGGAGATTGCTTCTCGTCGAGGTAATAAACCAGCGCAGACTTAGGCATCAGTGGTAGATTCTCAGCTTCCTGCACGAGCAGCTCCTCTTAGGGGTCATCAGCGAATACGGCGCTTAACGAGTACCGATGATACTGAATTGAGATCATGAGATCACGCCGCGCCGCGTTCGACTCCGTCGAGAACGTCTTCTCCAAATGATGTGCGCGCTACTACCATAAGCGACTGGGCAGACATACGCGGCTACAAGATTGGCATCATCTAAAGCCGCTCAGGCCTGCCCCTGGATAGGGTTCAAATCTCTACGGATCTGGAAACCTGTGCGGCTGGATGCCAACTTGATCGCGATCCTCCCTCCTCCTGCACAGCACCATGCCCTGCTGACATAAAAACCTTACATGGACGCCTTAAGGGCCTCATATTCGTCCCAGGTCATATGAGAATGCTCGATCATGTGGTCAATCATTTTTCGGATATAACTATCGAGCTCAGCAAATATCTCCTCTCGCTCACGACGACTTTTAACCAATTGCTCAAGTCGCGAACCTATGTGTACGATCCTTGTACGAAGACCTATTTGCTCGCTCGTAACCTCATCTACTTTACTGGTCAAGGCCTCGAATCTGTCGAGTATTCGCTTACGTTCTCCAAGGTCATCAGCCATGTACCTTGACACTACTGTTTTTACCTTTTTGAACTGCTGATACTCTTTGGGGTAGGCTAAAAATTCGATCAGGCTGAGTGCTTGCACAAACTTCGAAGTTGCTGATTGCACCTGAAGCATTTGCGAGTACAACGACAACGCATGTGCTGCAGTAATGCCAACGCCTCCACTCGCAGGGAAGCTATCCCACTCGGGTTGCCGCAGGTCAAGCCCGAGCCCCTTTGTAATGATATGCGTGAAAGCCGCCCCTGCCAGGAGTACAGAATCCAAGTCACCAGACTTAACTAGCACCGCCGCAGACATCATTGACTTGGACGATAATTGACCCGGGGACGCCGGTTTGGTTTCTGAGGACAGGTGCTCCAACTTGCAGCTCATGTAATTGATCAAGTCGAAGGACAAGCAATCCACGATTTCAGATATGGTGACGATCATCTCCATATGACCTTGGTGATCCCCCAGCAGAAGAGAATCCCAAGCAAACCTTAATGGCACCACCAGAAGCGGGTATTTATTTAATTCCTGAAGTTTTACTCCAGAAGCACTAATCTGAGATGAAGCCGACTTAGCCAATTGTTTGTTACTGAATTTTATAGAACTTAAATTCAAACGGCCTTGTGGGTAGATCATGACTCCGTTGGGTAGAAAAATTGAGCGATCAGTCACCAGTCGCGACAGCGGAAGTATCGCCAAATGACAGCCCTGATCGAAGTATTGGCTATAAGTCGCACAGAGGTCACCCTGATCAATAGTTTGATAAATTGAGACATCGTACCAATGACTATGGTCACGAGCGGCTTCAACTTCGATAGCCAAGCTTTCACTTTTTGACAAGAGTGAATCTTCCAGTTCAGAGACACCCAGCCAGCACTCCAGACAGTTCCGTTCACAACCATTCTTATAGTTGACTGGCCTGTAGAAATGCTGCTCGCTCATCCCCATATAATCATGGATGCTGTACTCCTTGCTACAACCCGAACACGCTCTAACAATTCTTGTCTCATAGCGACTTAACGTCAGACCATCAATGCTCAATTTCAAATCGACTACTCAATAGCTACAGGAAATTTTTTGTGGTTTGCCAACTCACAAAATTCGGTCTCAGATTAACCATACCCTCAAGAAGCAACTCAGAAACAGGCCGCCAAGACAGTGAGCTGGACTACCCCCGCTGGCGTAAAGTGTTCATGCTCCCCAGCAGTTGAAAGACGTCCTCAACCACGCCTGCGTCGAATTCAACCCGATTAGCTTGTTCGTGGGTGCCTTTTGTCAAGTACCGCCAAACCAAGGTTTGCTCGCCAATGACAAGAATTCGGGCAAACTCATCAATCAGCGGTTGTTTGCCCACATGCTCGAATATGTGTTGGCTCCGCGTAGCTTCGCACAAATAGAGCCGCAGAGATTGCTCTGGCTGGGTTGATCACCCTCCCTGGACAGTTGGACAGTGAGAACACCCTTGGTTGCATTTGGCGGGCTAACTGGGTGGTCGTGCGGGGCACTTGAGGGCTGAGGGCAATGGAATTGAGGACGTTATGCAGTAGGAGGGTTGGCATAGATGTCCATCTATTGAGAGAAAAATGGACAATGGACGAAATTTTTTAAGCTCCTAATTTGTATAGGTTTTACATGTCCATTTATGGGTGGAGCTCACACGTACCCTTCTTCGACAAGACCATCGTCTCGATCCCCACCTGGCGCCTGATGTCCGAGTCGTTCAAGAACTGGCGCGGCATGCAGCAATCCGGCGGGCGGCGGATCAAGCGCAGCCTGTTCATCGACGCCGGCGGCGTGCGGTTTTTGCAGGACGAGGAAGAACAGCGCCTGACCCAGGTTCATCTGCTGACCGATTACATCAGCCGCAAACAGGCCGAACTCAAGGCCTGGAACGAAGCCCAGGGCAACGTCGCGGCGATGTCGGCCAACCGCCGGCGCATGACCAACCTGGGCACCTTCCGCGCCTACGCCTTGGCGTATCTGAAAAGCCACCCGGACATCCAGCCAAACATGACCTGCATGGTCCGCCAGATGCAGACCACGGCCCAGGGCATCCCGCTGGAAATCTACTGCTTCACCCGCACCACTGCGTGGGCCGACTATGAGCGTATCCAGGGGGATATTTTCGATTACCTGCTGGCGGTAATGCCGGAGTTCGGCTTGAACCTGTATCAACAGCCCAGTGGCATGGATCTGCGTTCGGGGCTGTTGCCGGCGGCATTGGGGGCCAGTCCTCTGCCGGAGCCGCAGAAGCAGGTGGTTTGACCTTCAAGTCGCAGAGATCCCCGGTGGGAGCGAGCCTGCTCGCGAAAGCGCAGTGTCAGACAACAGATACAGCGACTGATACGACGCCTTCGCGAGCAGGCTCGCTCCCACAGGGGTTCAGTGTGCAGGCAGCGGCTGGCGTACCCCCAACCGACTGATCCACACCGCCGCTAATATCACCGACCCGCCCAGCAGCAACCGCCCCAGTTCCTCGTGCTGGTTCCAGATCAGCAGGTTGACCAGCAACCCCACCGGCACATGCAGGTTGTTCATCACCGCCAGCGTGCCGCCGTTGACCATGCACGCGCCTTTGTTCCACCAGTAAAGCCCCAAAGCGGTGGAGACCAGGCCGAGGAATATCAGTACGCCCCATTGCAGCGGTGCTTCTGGCCAGAAATCCGCCTTGCCGAACATCAGGAAGGCCGGCAACGCCACCGCCAGTGCGCCGAGGTAGAAGTAGCCGAAACGCCGGTAGTGCGGCAGGTCGCTGGGATGGCGAGCGACGAGATGTTTGTACAGCACCTGCCCGGCCGCATAGGTGAAGTTGGCCAGTTGCAGCAGCAAAAAGCCCATGAAGAAATCCGGGTTGATCCGGTCGTAACGAATCACCGCCGCGCCAGCCACCGCCACCAGCGCCGCGATCAAGGCCCAGGGATTGAAGCGACGATTGAGCGCGTCTTCGATCAGGGTCACGTGCAGCGGCGTCAGGATGGTGAAAAGCAGGACCTCAGGCACCGTCAGCACACGAAAGCTCAAGTACAGGCACACGTAGGTCACGCCGAACTGCAAGGCGCCGATCAACAGCATGCCGCGCATGAACGACGGTTCCACCTGACGCCAGCGGGTCAGCGGAATGAACACCAGCCCCGCCAGCACAACCCGCACCAGCACCGCGAAGTAACTGTCGACATGCCCGGCCAGGTATTCGCCAATCAGACTGAAGGAAAACGCCTGAATCAGCGTGACAAAAAGTAGATAGCCCATACGCCCCTCGTTTCGGATGGCGGCGAAGATAGCGGTTTTTGCCGGTTGTCGCTAACCGCAGTAGCCAACCCAGGCACTGAACCCTGTGGGAGCGAGCCTGCTCGCGATGGCGGAGTGTCAGGTGATTTCTCTTACACAGTCACACTGCAATCGCGAGCAGGCTCGCTCCCACAGGGTTGTGTGGCTGGCCTGGAATTGCAGGCAAAAAAAAGCCCGATCTCGCTAAAGCGTTCAATCGGGCGACTGCACTCAGGAGCAACAAGTGCCAAGGGAGGTTCGATGCGCAAAACAGCTTGAAGGGAGCGCCAGGCCACTAGACCACCTGGCGATTACCTGAGGATTAACGGATCAGGCGACCTGGGACAGCTTGGCGTTGGCCTGATTCAAGCCCTTCTCCTGGAAATCACCGCCCAGGTTCATGCCCTCGGCATGGATGAAGGTCACGTCGTGGATGCCGATGAAGGCCATGACCTGACGCAGGTAGGGTTCCTGATGGTCGGAGCTGGCGCCAGCATGAATGCCGCCGCGAGCGGTCAGGACGAAGGCACGTTTGCCGGTCAGCAGGCCCTGGGGACCGGTGGGGGTGTACTTGAAGGTCACACCGGCACGCAGTACGTGGTCCAGCCAGGCTTTCAAGGTACTCGGGATGGCGAAGTTGTACATCGGCGCGGCCATCACCAGCACGTCAGCGGCCAGCAACTCATCGGTCAACTGGTTGGAGCGTTCCAGGGAAGCGTTTTCGATGTCGTTGCGCTGCTCGACGGGCTTCATCCAGCCCCCCAGCAGATTGGCGTCCAGGTGCGGTACCGGATGGATGGCCAGGTCACGAACACTGATTTCATCGGCCGGGTGCGCAGCTTTCCATTGGTTGATGAAGGTCTGGGTCAGTTGACGGGAAACCGAGTCTTGCTGGCGGGCACTGCTTTCGATGATCAGAACGCGGGACATGGGATGTAGCCTCCATCGGAGAATGTTGTCAGTCGATGGAGTGAAGCTTAAACATGGTTACATCGATCAAAAAGCGCAAATAATTGCTGCAAAACATCGATAAATTCGTTTATAAGCGGAGCAAGGATTGGCTCGCTCCTGTGTCACCGACTTATTTCGGCTGGCAGGTCAGTGTGATGCGCAGCTTGATGATGTTGCGGTTGAACTTGGCGGTGGCGTTCTTGAACTTGCCGGCGGCGACTTCGATCTTGCGGGTACGTGGTGCTTCAGGGCCGTTGCGAAACACCACAGTGCAGGCCGCGTCGGTGCCGCCGTAGTTGTTGACCTGAATGGAGCCGATGTCGGCGTCGGTGTCATAGGCGGTGTAGTCGATGCTCAGGCCGTTGAGGTGTTTTTCCACATCGATCGGGTACGCGAACGCAGTCAGCGGCAACAGGGCCAGCACCACACAACAGATTTTTTTCATTAGGCAGTCTCCACCAAGGGACCGCCAGCTTAGGACAAGAGGAGCTCAATATGAAAGCGCCCCGCGTGACCCTGGATCAATGGCGAACCTTGCAAGCGGTGGTCGACCACGGCGGCTTCGCCCAGGCCGCCGAGGTGCTGCACCGCTCCCAGTCGTCGGTGAGTTACACCGTGGCCCGCATGCAGGACCAGCTCGGCGTGCCGTTGCTGCGTATCGATGGGCGCAAGGCCGTGTTGACCGAAGCCGGCGGCGTATTGCTGCGTCGTTCCCGTCAATTGGTGAAACAGGCCAGCCAACTGGAAGACTTGGCCCATCACATGGAGCAAGGCTGGGAAGCGGAAGTGCGGCTGGTGGTCGATGCCGCCTATCCCAACGCCCGCCTCGTACGTGCCTTGACCGCGTTCATGCCGCAAAGCCGTGGCTGTCGCGTGCGCCTGCGCGAAGAAGTGCTATCGGGTGTCGAGGAAGTGCTGCTCGAAGGCGTGGCGGACCTGGCCATCAGCGGCTTCAGCATTCCCGGTTACTTGGGCGCCGAACTGAGCGATGTTGAATTCGTCGCGGTGGCCCATCCCGAACACGCCCTGCATCGCCTCAACCGCGAACTGAACTTCCAGGACCTGGAAAGCCAACTGCAGGTGGTGATCCGCGACTCCGGTCGCCAGCAACCCCGCGACGTCGGGTGGCTGGGTGCCGAGCAACGCTGGACCGTCGGCAGCCTGGCCACCGCCGCGACGTTCGTCGGCAGCGGCCTGGGCTTCGCCTGGCTGCCGCGGCACATGATCGAGCGGGAACTCAAGGAGGGCTTGCTCAAGCGTCTACCCTTGGAACAGGGCGGCACTCGCAACTCCACCTTCTATCTTTTTTCCAACAAGGAAAAACCCTTGGGCCCGGCCACGCAAATCCTCATCGAACTGCTGCGCACCTTCGACACCGCGCCGCTGGATGCACCGTTCGCCGCCCCCGAACAAGCCTGACAAGGATTTTGCCAATGGCCTATTTCGCCCACGAAGATTGCAACCTGCACTACGAGGAATACGGCCACGGCGCGCCCTTGATTCTGGTCCACGGGCTGGGCTCGAGCACCCGCGACTGGGAAAAACAGATCCCGGTATTGTCCGCCCACTACCGTTTGATCGTGGTGGACGTGCGCGGCCATGGACGCTCCGACAAACCTCGCGGGCCTTACAGCATCGAAGGTTTCAGCGCCGACCTGATCGCCCTGATCGAACACCTGAACCTGGGCCCGGTGCATCTGGTGGGCTGGTCCATGGGCGGCATGATTTGTTTTCAACTGGCCGTGGATGAGCCAGGGCGGGTCAGGAGCCTGTGCATTGTCAACAGCGCCCCGCAAGTCAAAGTCCGCACGCCTGATGACTGCTGGCAATGGTTCAAGCGCTGGAGCCTGATGCGCCTTCTGAGCCTTGAAACCATTGGCAAGGCCCTGGGCGCCAAGTTGTTCCCCAAACCGCAACAGACCGAGTTACGCCTGGAAATGGCCCGGCGCTGGGCAAAAAACGACAAACGTGCTTATCTCGCCAGCTTCGATGCCATTGTGGGTTGGGGGGTTCAGGAACGACTGTCGCAGGTGGCCTGTCCAACCCTCGTCATTTGCGCCGACCACGACTACACCCCCGTGGCCTTGAAAGAGGCCTATGTGAAACTGCTGCCCGATGCCCGGCTGGTGGTCATTGCCGACTCACGGCACGCGACCCCGCTGGATCAACCCGAACGCTTCAACCAAACCCTGCTCGAATTTTTGACCGCAATCGACTCAACTACTCAGGATCACTGAACCCATGCTGAAAAAAATCGCCCTCGCCGCCGGCTCCGTCCTGTTTGCCGCCAACCTGATGGCCGCGCAGCCGACCACGGCGCCCCACGTATTGCTGGACACCACCAACGGTCAGATCGAAATTGAGCTGGATCCGGTCAAGGCGCCGATCAGTACCAAGAACTTCCTTGAGTACGTGGACAGCGGCTTCTACAACAACACGATTTTCCACCGCGTGATCCCGGGCTTCATGGCCCAGGGCGGCGGTTTCACCCAACAGATGCAACAGAAAGACACCAAGGCACCGATCAAGAACGAAGCCAGCAATGGCCTGCATAACGTTCGTGGCACCTTGTCGATGGCGCGTACTTCCAACCCGAACTCGGCCACCAGCCAGTTCTTCATCAACGTGGCCGACAATGCGTTCCTCGACCCGGGCCGTGACGCCGGTTACGCAGTGTTCGCCAAAGTGGTCAAGGGCATGGACGTGGTGGACATCATCGTCAACTCCCAGACCACCACCAAACAAGGCATGCAAAACGTGCCGATCGATCCTGTGATCATCAAGTCGGCCAAGCGCATCGACTAAACAGCACAGGGCAAGCCTGAGCGGCGGCGGCGATCCCGCGCCGCTCACAGGAAAAAAGGAGAGCCCGGCCCGGGCTATGTACCCATGGTTTATCGCCGTTTCGAAACACTGATCGACATTTTCCGCGACGCCCCGACCTCGGCACCACCGAACCGCGTCCTGCCCTTCTACACCTATTATCTGAAACAAGTCTGGCCCAGCTTCGCCGTGCTGCTGGTGGTGGGCCTGATCGGCGCACTGATCGAGGTGGCGCTGTTCAGCTACCTGAGCCGCATCATCGACCTGACCCAGGGCACGCCGAACGTGGACTTCTTCAAGCTCCACGGCCTGGAGCTGGCGTGGATGGCGGTGGTGGCGCTGGTTTTCCGGCCGATCTTCGTGGCCTTGCATGACCTGCTGGTGCACCAGACCTTGAGCCCCGGCATGACCAGCCTGATCCGCTGGCAAAACCATAGCTACGTGCTCAAGCAGAGCCTGAACTTTTTCCAGAACGACTTCGCCGGACGCATCGCCCAGCGCATCATGCAGACCGGCAACTCCTTGCGCGACTCAGCGGTGCAGGCCGTGGACGCGCTGTGGCACGTGCTGATCTACGCCATCAGCTCACTGGTGCTGTTTGCCGAAGCCGACTGGCGCCTGATGATCCCGCTGCTGATCTGGATCGCCGCCTACATCGGTGCACTCTGCTACTTCGTGCCGCGGGTCAAGGAGCGCTCCGTCGTATCGTCCGATGCCCGCTCCAAACTCATGGGCCGGATCGTCGACGGCTACACCAACATCACCACGCTGAAGCTGTTCGCCCACACCAACTTCGAACAGCAATACGCCCGCGAAGCCATCCAGGAGCAGACCGAGAAAGCCCAGTTGGCCGGCCGCGTGGTCACCAGCATGGACGTGGTCATCACCAGCATGAACGGGCTGCTGATTGTCGGCACCACGGCGCTGGCCCTGTGGCTCTGGACCCAGTCGCTGATCAGCGTGGGCGCGATTGCCCTGGCGACCGGGTTGGTGATCCGTATCGTCAACATGTCCGGCTGGATCATGTGGGTGGTCAATGGCATCTTCGAAAACATCGGCATGGTCCAGGACGGTTTGCAGACCATCGCCCAGCCCGTCAGCGTTACCGACCGCGACCAGGCCAAGCCTTTGGCGGTGGCCCGTGGCGAAGTGCGCTTCGAGCATGTGGATTTCCACTATGGCAAGAAAAGCGGGGTGATCGGCGACTTGAACCTGGTGATCAAGCCGGGGGAAAAGATCGGCCTGATCGGCCCGTCCGGTGCGGGCAAATCCACGCTGGTGAACCTGCTGCTGCGTCTGTATGACGTGCAAGGCGGGCGCATTCTGATCGACGGGCAGGACATCGCAGAAGTGGGCCAGGAAAGCCTGCGCGAGCGCATCGGCATGATCACCCAGGACACGTCGCTGCTGCACCGTTCCATTCGCGACAACCTGCTCTACGGCAAACCCGACGCCACCGATGCGCAACTCTGGGCGGCGGTGCACAAGGCCCGGGCCGATGAGTTCATCCCGCTGCTTTCGGACGCTGAAGGCCGCAGCGGTTTCGATGCCCATGTGGGTGAACGCGGGGTGAAGCTGTCCGGCGGCCAGCGTCAACGTATTGCCATCGCACGGGTGCTGCTCAAGGATGCGCCGATCCTGATCATGGACGAAGCGACGTCAGCACTGGACTCGGAAGTCGAAGCGGCGATCCAGGAAAGCCTCGAGACCCTGATGCAAGGCAAGACCGTGATCGCCATCGCCCACCGCCTCTCCACCATCGCGCGAATGGACCGGCTGGTGGTGCTGGAAAACGGCCGCATCGCCGAGACCGGCAGCCATGCCGAACTGCTGGCCCATGGCGGGTTGTATGCGCGGCTGTGGCAGCATCAGACGGGTGGGTTTGTGGGCATCGACTGAACCGGGTTGGCTTCTACAGACAGGAGGCGTGGGAGTCGTGTGGGAGCAAGGCTTGCCCGCGATGAAGATGACGCGGTCTCCCGGATGGCCCGAGGCGCCTGCCTCGCGAGCAAGCTTTGCTCCCACAGCCCAGCGCCCGAGCGCCATTCTGAAAAATTCTGTCCAGGATCCATTTAGCCCACACCGCAACCACATACTCCCCACCGTCCAAGGCTGAAACCGCCACAGTCCATGACTCTGGCGGTTTTTTAATGCCGCTGGATTTGTCGCAACGTTCTGCTGTACTCAGCCCAGGTTCTGGAGATGAACCTGTCGTAACTCTGCTGGATGCATAACCGATTATCACGACTGTTCTATCAAGGATGCTTATGTCTTTACTCAAACGATCAACGACTGAGTTGTTGGGTACGTTCTGGCTGGTGTTGGGCGGCTGTGGCAGCGCTGTATTGGCCGCTTCCGGGATTGGCGTGCTGGGGGTTGCCCTGGCATTCGGCCTGACGGTGTTGACCATGGCGTTCGCCATCGGCCATATCTCAGGTTGCCACCTGAACCCGGCCGTCTCGGTGGGCTTGTACGTGGGCGGGCGGTTTCCGGCCAAGGAACTGCCTGCCTACATCATTGCCCAGGTCATTGGTGGGGTGCTCGCCGCCGCATTGATCTACTTCATCGCCAGCGGCAAGGAAGGCTTCGACCTGGCCGCTTCCGGCCTGGCAGCGAACGGTTACGGCGAACATTCGCCCGGTCAGTACTCCATGGTGGCCGGCTTTGTGACTGAGCTGGTCATGACGGCAATGTTCATCCTGATCATCCTCGGCGCCACCGACAAACGTGCGCCAGCCGGCCTGGCACCGATTGCCATCGGCCTGGCCCTGACGCTCATCCACCTGATCTCGATTCCGGTCACCAACACCTCCGTCAACCCGGCCCGCAGTACCGGTCCGGCACTGATCGTCGGCGGTTGGGCCATCGAACAATTGTGGCTGTTCTGGGTGGCACCGCTGCTGGGCGCCATCGTCGGCGGTGTTGCTTACCGCTGGCTGGGCAAGGAAAACAGCTGAGTCACGCCGGCGAAGATCAGCATTGCCGATAAGGCAGCGCGGTCTTCGCCTCTTCGGCATACGCCAACACGCCCTCCTGCTCCCGGACCAGAAAGTCTGCAACCGCCGCCTTCAGGCCAGGATGGCGCAAGTAGTGCCAGGAACGGGTGATCACCGGCTCGAAACCACGAATCAGTTTGTGCTCGCCCTGGGCACCGGCATCGAAACGCTGCAAGCCGTGGGCAATGGCGTAATCCATGCCCTGATAAAAACAGGTCTCGAAGTGCAAACGGTCGAATTCCGCCAGGCACCCCCAGTAACGCCCATAAAAACTGTCACCGCCCACCAGGCTGAACGCCATCGCCACCGGCCGTGAACCTTGCTTGGCCAACACCACGCGAATGGCCTCGGGCATGCGCTCGGCCAGCAGACTGAAAAACGTCCGGGTCAGGTACGGCGCTTGCCGACGCACCGCGTAAGTATTGGCGTAACAGGCGTAGACAAAATCCCACTGGGCCTGGTCCAGTTGATGACCTTCCAGCCATTGGAAATCGATGCCCTGCCCCGCCACTTGCTCACGTTCCTTGCGCATCTGCTTGCGTTTGCGGGAACTGAGCGCGTCGAGAAAATCCTGAAAGTCCCGATACCCGCGATTGCGCCAGTGGTACTGGCAACCAATCCGCTGCAGCCAGCCCTCCTGCCCGGCCAGCGCTGCGTCGGTAAAGGCATCGGTGAAGTTGATGTGGGCACTGGAGAGCGATTCGATTTCCAGATAACCCGGCAGGCTGGCAAGCAACTCCAACCCGTCTTCCCCACTTGCCGCCAGCAGTCGTGGGCCACTGACCGGGCTGAACGGCACCGCCGTCAACAGCTTGGGGTAATAGTCGATCCCGGCCCGGGCGCAGGCGTCGGCCCAGGCGTGATCGAACACGTATTCGCCGTAGGAATGCCACTTGCGATAACTGGGCAGAGCCGCCAGCACACGACCGTCTTCAATATGCAGCAGATGCTCGGCCTGCCAGCCTGATTGCGGGCCCAGGCTGCCACTGTCTTGCAGGGCCGTGAGGAAAGCGTGGCGCAGGAAAGGTTGATTGGCGGGCACCAGCGCGTCCCACTCTTGCGGCGCGATGGCGGACAGGCTGTCCAGAACGTGTAGCGGCATGCGGCTCCCCGATATCCAGAATGCGGATGGGGCGAGTATCGCCGATCCTGAGCGGACGGACGTAAAAAAAAACCCCGCCAGAGGCGGGGTTCAAAGGAGCTATAACGGATGAAACATGAAGCGTTGAATCAAATCAGCACGACTTAGAACACGTACTGGGCGCGCATGACAAAACCGTCACCATCGTCGTCGCCGTTGGCATTGGTCACGTTGTCGGCCTTGGCCTTGACGTAGGCAGCGGAGATTTTCACCGCTTCGTTGGCGTACCAGTTCACACCCAGGTTGTGCACCTTGGCTTCGGCATCGCCCACGTCACGGGTCGCGGAGGCAGTGGTGATGTTGTCGTCTTCGACGGTCATGCTGTCGTAGCGATAGAACACTTCCCAGGCGCCGATGGACTTGTTGGCGGGCTTGATCGCGTCGAACTTGCCGATCTTATAGCCGCGGGATTCACCGGTGAGGGTGTAGGCACCCTGGACGTAGAAGCCGTGGCCTTTGATGTCTTCGAAGGCATCGCTGTCAGCCTTGGTTTTACGCGAGATGTACTCACCCTGGATCGACGCAGGACCCATGGCGAAAGCGGCTTCCAGGCCGAACGCCGTGTCGGTGTCGTACGAACCGGCCGGCGAGTTGTTCGCGCCACCCAGCAACGGACGGTTGCCGTTAGGGCCGGCATCGTTGCCACCCAGCGTTTCGACGCCACGCATGCCCAGGCGGGAACGATAACGTGCATCGAATACGGTGTCGGAGACGTCACGGGAGGCGACGTTCACACCGAAGTGCAGAACGTTGCCGGAGTCGTGCATCGGCGCGAATACGAAGCGACCGTTGACCTGCTTGACGCTGTCGCCGTCGGTGTCGTTGTTGTCCTTGGCGAATACGCCAGCGGAGGCATAGAACGAATCGGCGAAGGTGCTGGACGCTTGCAGACCCAGACCGTTCTGGTGGCCGTTGGCCCAGTCGATCAGATCGTAAGCGGCGTTACGCTCCGGCGCGGTCACCCACTTGGAACTGGTGGCTTTTTCCAGGCCGAAATCCGGGTCGAAACGACCGAATTTGATCGAGACCGGCTTGAAGCCGTTGTAGGCCATGGACGCTTCGTCAAAGTAACCGTCGTCTGAACTGCCGGCGTTATGCGAGAAGTCGTAGCTGATGGTGTAGGCCCAGTCCGTGTACAGCACGCCGGACAGTTCCAGGAAAGCGCGACGAAAGTAAGCGGCGTCGGCCGAATTGCCATTATCGGTGTAGAGACCGTCGAATTGGCTGTAGTCAGCCTGCAAACGACCGCCAAGCTTGAAGCTGAACTCTTTGTCGGTGGTAGCGACCTCAAGGCCGCCCTTGGTTTTGACCACGATATCGGCGCCATCGGTGGTGACGGTGCCGGCGAAAGCCTGGGCGGTTACTGCCATTGCCAGTGCGCTGGCGGCAACACCTGCGAAGTGCTTACGGATCATCGAAGAATTCCCCTGTTGGTAGTCTATGCCGTTAGAAAACACGCGGAACTGAGCCCGCTGGTGTTGGAGGGGATCTTGGCGATGGGTTGTGTCAGCGCAGTTGCTGTCAGATAAAGATTTTATGACAGGGGAACTTTTTACTTCGAAAGGGAATAACCGATGCACCAATACCAGTGGGAGCGAGCCTGCTCGCGATAGCGGTCAATCAGCCGGCATTGATGTCGAATGAAACAATGCCATCGCCAGCAGGCTCGCTCCCACAGGGGCGTAGGGGTGTCTGGGACTCAGCGAATATTTTTACGGCGCTCGGCCGCGAGTTTTTCAGCCAACTGATCCAGATTGGGAACCGGCGATTCAGGCAGCTTTCTGAGCGTGGCCTGCATCAGGCGCATCTGGCGAATGAAACGCCGGCACGTGGCACAGAACATCAGATGATGGCGCATCATCAGGCGCTCACGAAAACTCAGTTGGCCGTCGAGAAAATCGCTGGAGCGCGCCACTTGTTCCTTGCAGGTCAGCATTCGCCGGTTTCCTCGAAATGTTCTACGGTCGCAAAGACCTTCAGCCGTGCCCGATGCAACAGCACACGTACGTTGGAGAGCGAGATGTCCAGAAGATTACAGATGTCTTCCAGTTCCAGGCCCTGACGTTCGCGCAGGGTCAAGACACTGCTTTGCAGTTGCGACAGACTGAGCAGCGTGTGCTCGAGGCATTCGCGCAGCTCACTCATCGTGAGCAGCGCCTCCGGTGTGTCCTGATGCCAGGCGAACGGTGCTAGCAGCCAATGGCCATCCGCGGCGAAACGATCATCGCCCAGGGTGCCGTGGGGCGACGGCAGATCATCGAGCAACACCTCCCGACGGTTCTGCTTGTAGCGGCCCTTGGCGGCGTTGGCGGTGATGGTCAGCAGCCAGGTCTTGAGACTGGAGCGGCCCTGGAAGCCATTGAGGTTGCGCACCACTGACAACCAGGCGTCCTGCACCACTTCATCGGCATGCCGACTGCCCACGATGGCGTAGGCCACGGCGCGCATCGGGCTCTGGTAGGTGCTGACCAGCTCTTTGAAGGCCTGCTGCTCACCGGCCAGGAGGCGTTGGAGCAGTTGTGTGTCGTCGGTGACGGTCATTCAACGCCCATTGCTGAATAGATCGCGGCTGTGGCGAGGGGGCTGATGTGGGAGCAAGGCTTGCCCGCGATGCGGTCCTTCATAAACCGCGCTGCCTGTTTCGTGAGCAAGCTTTGCTCCCACATGACCTTGCTCCCACAAAAAATTCGTCGCCGCCAGAGGATTAATGCTTACGCAGAATCACGCTGCCAATCGAATAGCCGGCGCCGAACGAGCTGAGTACGGCGACCGAACCGCTGGGCAAATCATCCTGGTAGGAGTGGAACGCAATCACCGAACCCGCCGAGCTGGTGTTGGCGTAGCGGTCGAGGATCACCGGCGCTTCTTCTTCGGTGGCTTCGCGACCCAGCAGCTTGCGCACGATCAGGTGGTTCATGCTCAGGTTGGCCTGGTGCAGCCAGAAACGCTTCACTTCACCGACGCTCAGCTGATTTTCTTCCAGGTGCACGCCAATCAGTTCGGCCACCATCGGGCAGACATCGCGGAAGACTTTACGACCTTCCTGGACAAACAACTTGTCACGGCTGCCGATCCCCTCTTCCCCGGCGCGGTTGAGGAAGCCGAAGTTGTTGCGGATGTTGTTGGAGAATTTGGTGAGCAGCTTGGTGCTGACCACGTCGAACTGATACGGCGAGGTCGCCAGGTCCGCCCGTTCGATGATCACCGCGGTGGCCGCGTCGCCGAAGATGAAGTGGCTGTCGCGGTCGCGGAAATTCAGGTGGCCGGTGCACACCTCAGGGTTGACCATCAGGATCGCCCGGGCCTGGCCCAGTTGTACGCTGTTGGCCGCGGCCTGGATGCCGAACGTCGCCGAGGAACAGGCCACGTTGATGTCGTAACCAAAACCTTCGATGCCCAGCGCTTCCTGGACTTCAATGGCGATGGCCGGGTACGGACGCTGCAGGTTGGAACAGGCGACGATCACGCCATCGATGTCGGCGGCGGTGCGGCCGGCGCGCTCCAGCGCCTGTTTCGCCGCGCCGACAGCCATTTCACACAGCACCGACCACTCGTCGTTGGAGCGCTCGGGCAGGCGCGGGGTCATGCGTTGCGGGTCGAGGATGCCATCCTTGTCCATGACAAAGCGGCTCTTGATGCCGGAGGCTTTTTCGATGAACGCCGCGCTGGATTCGGTCAACGCCTCGACTTCTCCCCGCTCGATGGCTTGGGCATTGTCGGCGTTGAATTGCGCGACGTAGGTATTGAAAGACTGCACCAGCTCTTCATTGGAGATGCTGTTGGCCGGGGTGTACAGGCCGGTGCCGCTGATGACGACGTTATGCATGGTCGTGTCTCTGATCTGTTCAGGCAGAAAGCGTTGGCACCGACGTACCAACACACAAGGGGTCTTTTCCCATCCAGGGGAAGCAGACCTGGCAGCGCTTTATTCCGATCCGCCCGTGATCATCGACGCTAAAAACCACGGGACCGGCATTTATAGGCGCGAAGTTTGCCATAAACGCTGGCGTTTGGCCCATTCTCAGTGAATTACAAAACCAAACCCTGTGGGAGCGAGCCTGCTCGCGATAGCGCTGGATCAGCCAGCATCAATGTTGACTGACCCACCGCTATCGCGAGCAGGCTCGCTCCCACAGGTCTTGCGCCGGGGTCAGGGCTCCACCTGCCCCCACTGCTTGCTCAAGCGCTTATCCGAAATCGGCACCTTGGTGCCCAGTTGCTGGGCGAACAGCGACACCCGGTACTCCTCCAGCCACCAGCGGTACAGCTCCAGTTGCGGGTCGCGCTTGCCTTCCTGGGCGTGTTTGCTGGCGCGGGTCTGGTACTGGGCCCAGAGGTTCGACAGTTCACCGCTCCAGACCCGGTCCTTCTGCACCTGGCTGCCGAGTTTCTCCAAGCGCTGCTCGATGGCCTTGAGGTAGCGTGGCAGCTCCTTGAGCCACTGATGCGGGGTTTCGCGCACAAATCCCGGGTACACCAGATGGCTGAGTTGCTGTTTGATGTCGTTCAGGGCCACGGCCTGGGCCAGGTCGATCTTGCCCTTGAAGCGTTTTTGCAGGCCGTGCCAGAGTTTGAGGATCTCCAGGGTCAGCTTCGCCAGGCGTTCGGCGTGTTCGGTCCAGCCGCCGCGTTTGCGCTCGGCCAGGGATGCTAGTGCGGCGCCATCACGGGGCAGGCTCGCCTCGCCTTCCAGCACGCAACTGTCGAGACTGACCAGCAGGATGTCTTCCACCAGGCTGTCGATGCGTCCCAGTTCGCGGTACAGCAGGCCAAGTTCCGTCAACCCGGGCAGTTTGCCGCGCAGGAACTTGGCCGACTCTGCCAATTGCTGCATCAGCAACCGCTGCAAGGCGCGACGGTGCTGGAACTCGGCTTCAGCCGGGGTCGGGAAGCGGCCTTCCTTGACCACACCGCCCTCTTCCACCAGCGCCGGGTACACCGTCATCGACAGCCCGGCAATCTTCTGTTGGGTTTTCTCGGCCACCGGGGCGAAGATTTTCGCTTCCACCGGCGCCTGGCTTTTCGCCGTCTGCGGCACGGCCAAGGCGGCCTGGCTGGCTTCGGCAAAGCGCGCCGTCAACTCGGCCAGGTCACGGCCTTCGCCGAGAAACTTGCCCTGGCCGTCGACGATTTCCAGATTCATGCGCAGATGGCTTTCCACCTGCTGCGCAGCTTCCGCCCAGGCTTCGTCGCTGACCCGCGCGCCGGTCATGCGCAGCAGTTCGCGGCCCAGGGATTGCGGCAACGAACCCTCAGCAAAGGTGATGCGTTGCAGCGCGGCCTTGACGAAATCCGGCACGGGCACGAAGTTTTTGCGCAGGGCCTTGGGCAGGTTGCGCACCAGGGCGATGCACTTGGCTTCGATCATCCCGGGCACCAGCCATTCCAGACGCTCCGGCGGCAACATGGGCAGCAGCGGTGCCGGCACGCGCAAGGTCACGCCGTCGCGGGGATGGTTGGGTTCAAAATGGTAGCTCAGCGGCAAGGTCAGCTCACCGACGCGCAACGTGTCGGGGTAGTACGCGGCAGTGACTTCACTGGCCTCGCGGGCCAGCACGTCTTCTTCGCGCATGATCAGCAGTTGCGGGTCTTTCTGGCTGTTGATCCGGTACCAGCTGTCGAAGGTCGCGGTCTGGTGGATCTCGGCCGGCAAGCGCGCATCGTAGAAGGCGAACAGGGTTTCCTCGTCCGCCAGGATGTCGCGACGGCGGGCCTTGGCTTCCAGTTCGTCGAGTTGCTCCAGCAGTTGGGTATTGGCACTCAGGCACTTGGCCCGGGACTGGATCTCGCCGCGCACCAGCGCCTCGCGGATGAACAGTTCCCGCGACACCACCGGGTCCACCGGCCCGTAATGCACCGGCCGGCGACCGACCACGATCAGCCCGAACAGGGTGATCTGCTCATACGCCACCACCTGCCCGCGCTTTTTCTCCCAATGGGGTTCGAAGTGGTTTTTCTTGATCAGGTGGCCGGCCAGCGGTTCGATCCAGTCCGGTTCGATCTTGGCCACCATGCGCGCGTACAGCTTGGTGGTTTCCACCAGTTCGGCGGTCATCAGCCATTGCGGACGCTTCTTGCCCAAGCCTGACGAGGGGTGAACCCAGAACCGTCGTTGACGGGCACCGAGGTAGTCGCCGTCTTCGGTTTTCTGACCGATCTGGCTCAGCAGGCCGGAAAGTACCGCCTTGTGCAGCTTCGGGAAATCGGCCGGCTCTTTATTGAGGCTCAACTGCATGTCGCGGCAGATCAGGCTCAACTGGCGATGGGAATCGCGCCACTCGCGCAGGCGCAGGTAGTTGAGGAAATTCTTGCGGCACCAGTTGCGCAGCGGGCTGGCGGTCAGGGCCTGGCGCTGCTCTTCGAAACCGCGCCACAGATTGACCAGCCCGGCGAAGTCCGAGTCGGGGTCTTTCCACTGGGCGTGGGCCTGGTCAGCCGCCTGCTGACGCTCCGGTGGACGCTCGCGCGGGTCCTGGATCGACATGGCGCTGGCGACGATCAGCACTTCCTGCAAGCTGCCCAGTTTCGCCGCTTCCAGCAGCATACGGCCCATGCGCGGGTCCACCGGCAAGCGCGCCAACTGGCGGCCCAGCGGGGTCAACTGACTGTTGCGGTCCACCGCCGACAGCTCTTGCAGCAAGTTGAAGCCGTCGCTGATGGCCTTGCCGTCCGGCGGTTCGATGAACGGGAAATCGGTAATCTCCCCCAGGCGCAGGTGCAACATCTGCAGGATGACCGCCGCCAGGTTGGTGCGCAGGATCTCGGGGTCGGTGAATTCCGGCCGGCCGAGGAAATCCTCCTCGCTGTACAACCGCACGCAGATCCCCGGCTCGACCCGCCCGCAGCGGCCCTTGCGCTGATTGGCGCTGGCCTGGGAAATGGCTTCGATGGGCAGGCGCTGGACCTTGGCGCGATAGCTGTAGCGACTGATGCGCGCGGTGCCGCTGTCGATCACGTAGCGGATGCCCGGCACGGTCAGCGACGTTTCAGCGACGTTGGTCGCCAGCACCACGCGACGGCCAGGGTGGGACTGGAAGATCCGCTGCTGTTCGGCTGGCGACAGCCGCGCATACAACGGCAGGATTTCGGTGTGTTTGAGCTGGGCCTTGCGCAGCATTTCCGCCGCGTCGCGAATCTCCCGCTCGCCCGGCAGGAACACCAGCACGTCACCGGGGCTGCGGCGTTCGCTACGCTCATAGGCGGCGATTTCATCGAGGGTGGCGAGGATCGCCTGGTCGACGGTCAAGTCGTCCTCGACCCGGTTGCCTTCCTCGTCCTGCTCCAGGGTCAACGGGCGATACCAGGTGTCCACCGGGAAGGTGCGACCCGAGACTTCCACGATCGGCGCGTCATCGAAGTGCTTGGAAAAACGCTCCAGGTCGATGGTCGCCGAGGTGATGATGACTTTGAGGTCCGGGCGACGCGGCAGCAGGGTCTTGAGGTAGCCGAGCAAAAAATCGATGTTCAGGCTGCGCTCGTGGGCTTCGTCGACGATGATCGTGTCGTAGCGTTCCAGGTAACGGTCGTTCTGGGTTTCGGCCAGCAGGATGCCGTCGGTCATCAACTTGATCAGAGTGTTGGCGTCGCTCTGGTCTTCGAACCGCACCTGGTAACCCACCAGCGCCCCCAGCGGCGTGGCCAGCTCCTCGGCGACCCGGCTGGCGACGCTGCGCGCGGCGATCCGGCGCGGCTGGGTATGGCCGATCAAACCGTGCTGGCCGCGACCGATTTCCAGGCAGATTTTCGGCAGTTGCGTGGTTTTGCCCGAGCCGGTTTCGCCAGCGATGATCAGCACCTGGTGCTTGAGCAGCGCGTCCTTGATTTCGTCGCGCTTGGCGGCGATCGGCAAGCTGTCGTCGTAACGAATGACCGGCAGGCTGGCCTTGCGCGCCAACACCTGATCACACGACGCCTGCATGCGCGTCACCCACTGGGCCAGCTTGGCCTCGTCGGGTTTCTTGCGCAGCTCGAGCAACTGACGCCGCAACCGGTGACGGTCGGCGAGCATGGCGTGGTCGAGGTTTTTCAGCAGTTTGTCGATAGCGGGGGCTTGGTCAGTCATCAGGTACGCAAGGGTCGTCGGTTTGTGCAGGGGGCCGATTGTCGCAGATTTGCGCAGGCTGCGCCGACCCATGGCAGCCTGCCCGCTGTTCCCTTGTGGGAGCGAGCCTGCTCGCGATAGCGGTGTGTCAGTCGACATTAATGCTGGCTGATCCATCGCTATCGCGAGCAGGCTCGCTCCCACAGAGGTTTTGCGCAGATTTCGGGGTTATTCGCTGTCCAGGTCTTTACGCCGATAGGGGAACACGTCGATCACCTTGCCCGCCCGAATCGCCTCTTGCAGGCCCTTCCAGTAATCGGCGTTGTACAACTCGCCGTGCAGTTGATCGAACAGTTTGCGTTGCCCCGCGTCGGCGAACAGGAAAGGTGGGAACTCTTCGGGAAAAACGTCCAGCGGCCCGATGGAATACCACGGCTCGGAGGCCATTTCGTCTTCCGGGGTCCGCGGCTGGGGAATGTGACGGAAGTTGGCTTCGGTGAGAAAGCAGATTTCGTCGTAGTCGTAGAACACCACGCGGCCGTGGCGGGTCACGCCGAAGTTCTTGAGCAGCATGTCGCCAGGGAAGATGTTGGCCGCCGCCAGTTGTTTGATCGCCAGGCCGTAGTCTTCCAGCGCCTCGCGCACCTGGTCCTGGTTGGCGTTTTCCAGGTAGAGGTTCAGTGGCGTCATGCGCCGTTCGGTCCAGCAGTGACGAATCAATACCGTGTCGCCTTCCACCGACACCGTGGACGGCGCCACGTCCAGCAGTTCCTCCAGGCATGCCGGTTCGAACTTGCTCAGGGGAAAGCGGAAATCGGCGAATTCCTGGGTATCGGCCATGCGCCCGACCCGGTCGACGCTTTTCACCAGCCGGTACTTTTCGATCACGGTCGCGCGGTCGACGTTCTTCGACGGCGAGAAACGATCCTTGATGATCTTGAATACGGTGTTGAAGCCCGGCAGGGTGAATACGCTCATGACCATGCCACGTACACCAGGGGCCATGATGAACTGGTCGTCGGTATTCGCCAGATGGTTGATCAGCGCCCGGTAGAACTCGGATTTGCCGTGTTTGTAGAAACCGATGGAGGTGTACAGCTCGGCGATGTGCTTGCCCGGCAGGATGCGCTTGAGAAAGCCGATGAATTCCGCCGGGACCGGCACGTCCACCATGAAGTAAGAACGGGTGAACGAGAAAATGATCGACACCTGCGCCTCGTCGGTAATCAGCGCATCGATCTGGATGCCCCGGCCTTCGCGGTGCAGCAGCGGGATCACCAACGGCCATTGGTCGTCCTGCGTATAGATCCGGCCCACCAGGTAGGCGCCCTTGTTGCGATAGAGCACCGACGAAAACAATTCCACCGTCAGTTGCGGGTCCTTGCAGACCCAGTCGGGCAGGTTCTCCCGCAATTGGGCTTCAAGGCGCTGCAAATCGCCCGGCAAGTCGGCGTAATCCTCGCTGAAACGGTAATCGGCGAAAATCGCCGCCAGCATCCGGTCCAGCTGGCCCTCAGGTTTGTAGGTACGGGTCTGGGCGGCTCGGGCGCGGCGCAGGCTGGGCCGGGTGGTATGGATGAACATGGTGCCGTCGCTGATCAGGTCATGGCTGAACAGCCCGCAGAAGATCGAGTTGTACCAGGTCTCGGACAGCTCATCGTCGAAACGCAGGTCGATCAGGCTGATGTAGGCGCTTTTGACCAGCGGCCAGCAACTGACGTCCATCAGCGCCTCGGCTGCGAAAGCCTTGCGCAAGCGGGCGACGGTTTCGAAGACCTTTTCTTCATACAAGTTGATCCGCGCCGCAGACGCCTCTTGTGCCTCCTGCCAACGGGCCTGCTCGAACCGGGCGCGGGCGCCATCGGTGATCTGCCGGAAATGCTCACGGTAATCGTCAAAGCCTTCGAGGATCGAACGGGCGATATCGGCGGCGGGCCATGGCTGCGGCATAGGGTAAACCTCGGCGGGTCATGCTTGTTATTGGCGACTGAGCTTAGAGGCCAATCGCGCGGCAACGCAACCATTGCCATCGGTCTTGAGCGAGGCGACACTTGCGACCCGATCAAGGAAGGAATGCGCTGTGAACCCCGTTGATATCCTGCGTTTGCTGTCATTGGCCGCCATCTGGGGAGCCAGTTTCCTGTTCATGCGCATTATCGCCCCTGTCATTGGCACAATCCCCACTGCATTTTTTCGCGTGTCCATCGCTTTTGTCGGCTTGCTGGTGATCCTGGCGTTGATGCGTATCGACTGGAATTTTCGCGGCAAGCTGAAAATCGTGATGGTGCTGGGCCTGATCAACTCGGGCATTCCGGCGACGTTTTATTCGCTGGCGGCCCAGGTGCTGCCGGCCGGTTACTCGGCAATCTTCAACGCCACCACACCCTTGATGGGGGTGTTGATCGGCGCGCTGTTCTTCAGCGAAAAACTCACCATGACCAAGGTCAGCGGTGTGTTCCTGGGATTGTTCGGCGTCGGCATCCTGACCGGCGCGGGGCCGGTGGCCTTCGATCTGCAATTGCTGATGGGCGCCCTCTCCTGTCTGCTCGCCACCACCTGCTACGGTTTCGCCGGGTTCCTTGCCCGCCGCTGGCTTGATCATCAAGGCGGGCTGGACAGCCGTCTCGCGGCCCTGGGCAGCATGTTCGGCGCCACGGTGTTGCTGTTGCCATTGTTTGGCTACAGCGTCATCAGTCACCCTCCGGCCAGTTGGGGTGGCTGGAGCGTCTGGCTGTCGCTGCTGGGGTTGGGCCTGGTGTGTACAGCGCTGGCGTACATTCTTTATTTCCGCCTGCTCAGTTCCATTGGCCCGGTCAAATCCATGACCGTGACCTTCCTGATCCCGCCGTTCGGCGTGTTATGGGGGGCATTGCTACTGGACGAACCGTTGGGGATGGCGCACCTGTATGGCGGGGTGCTGATTGCGGCGGCGCTGTGGCTGGTATTGAAACCAGCGGCGAGCGCGACCAAAGAGCCGCTCCCAGGCCAGCGCAACTGAACATCCCCCCACCCTTGTGGCGAGGGGATTTATCCCCGCTGGGTTGCGAAGCGCCCCCATAACTGACACCTCGAGGTGACTGAGCTGTTCTGGGGACTACTGCGCAGTCCAACGGGGATAAATCCCCTCGCCACAATAACCTTCGCTCACCAGTCGCTGGGGGGCACGATTACTGCTGAGTCTCCTGCTCAGTGAACAGATCACTGAACAACATGCTCGACAGGTAGCGCTCACCCGAATCCGGCAGGATCACGACAATGGTCTTGCCTTGCATTTCCGGCTTTTCCGCCAGGCGCACGGCTACAGCCATCGCCGCGCCACAGGAAATGCCGCACAGGATTCCCTCCTCCTGCATCAGGCGCAGGGCCATGGTCTTGGACTCCTCATCCGTAACCCGCTCGACCTGATCGACGATCGACAGATCGAGGTTTTTCGGCACGAACCCGGCACCGATCCCCTGGATCTTGTGGGGGCTGGGCTTGATCTCGTCCCCCGCCATCGCCTGGGTGATCACCGGCGAAACCACAGGCTCCACCGCCACCGACAGAATCGGTTTGCCGCAGGTGTTCTTGATGTATCGCGAAACCCCGGTAATGGTCCCGCCGGTGCCGACGCCCGCCACCAGCACATCCACAGCGCCGTCGGTGTCGTTCCAGATTTCCGGGCCGGTGGTTTTTTCATGAATGGCCGGGTTGGCCGGGTTATCGAACTGCTGCGGCATGAAGTATTTGGCAGGGTCGCTGGCGAGGATTTCGGCCGCTTTCTCGATGGCACCCTTCATGCCCTTGGCCGGATCGGTGAGCACCAGCTCCGCGCCCAAGGCCTTGAGTACCTTGCGCCGCTCGATGCTCATGGAGGCCGGCATGGTCAACATCAGCTTATAGCCGCGGGCGGCGGCTACGAACGCCAGACCGATCCCGGTGTTGCCGGAAGTCGGCTCGACGATGGTCATGCCGGACTTGAGCTTGCCCGAGCTTTCGGCGTCCCAGATCATGCTGGCGCCGATCCGGCACTTGACCGAGTAACCTGGGTTGCGCCCTTCGATCTTGGCCAGGATGGTCACGCCACGCGGGGCAATGCGATTGATCTGCACCAGTGGCGTATTGCCGATGGAATGGGCGTTGTCAGCAAATATGCGGCTCATGACTGGGTCCTTAATGCAGCGGGGATTTAGCGCTTAAAGGTATGCCTGTTGCCCATGGGCGTCCAGTTGCACCGAACGTTCCAGTTGTTACAACAGTCAATGTTTTAACAACGCGGGAGACTGACTGAAATGAAGCGTCGATACAGCTGGCCACTGTGGACTTTCGCCGCCATCGTTGCGGTGCTGGTGGCCCTGCATTTCACCTTGCCGTTCCTGGTGCGCGACTACCTGAACGACAAACTGGCCGACATGGGTGACTACCGCGGCCAGGTGACCGATGTGGACCTGGCGCTCTGGCGCGGGGCCTACCGGATCAACGGCCTGGAGATCGTCAAGGTCGACGGCAAGGTTCCCGTGCCATTTGTCGAGGCGCCACTGATAGACCTGTCGGTCAGCTGGCATTCGCTGTGGTACGACCATGCGGTGGTGGCCGAGGCGGAGTTCGTCCGTCCCGAAGTGAATTTCGTCGACGGCGGAGCCGACCGGCAGAACTCCCAGACCGGTAGGGGCACCAACTGGCGCGAGCAACTGAGCAAGCTGCTGCCCATTACCTTCAACGAAGTGCGGATCCGGGATGGCAAGGTGACATTTCGCAACTTCAACTCCAAGCCGCCCGTGAACCTGCGGGCTACCGACGTCAATGCCAGCTTCTATAACCTGACCAACGTGGTCGACACCGAAGGCAAGCGCGACGCCCGTTTCGAGGGCAAGGCCCTGGTGGCCGAACATGCGCCGCTGGAAGTGCAGGCGACCTTCGACCCGTTGAGCGACTTCGAGGATTTCGACTTCCGCTTGCGCGCCAGGGACATCGAACTCAAGCGCCTCAACGATTTCGCCGCGGCCTATGGCAAATTCGATTTCAATGCCGGCCATGGCGATCTGGTGGTGGAGGCAGAAGCCGAGAACGCCCAGCTCAGCGGCTACATCAAACCGCTATTGCGCGACGTTGACGTGTTCGACTGGCAGCAGGATGTGGAAAACGAAAAAAAGAACATCTTCCGTTCGGTCTGGGAGGCCTTGGTGGGCGCGGGAGAAACGGCCCTGAAGAACCAGCGCAAGAACCAGTTTGCCACCCGGGTGGAACTCAGCGGCAATGTCCATCAGCAGGACATCAGCGCCTTCGAAGCCTTCCTCCAGATCCTGCGCAACGGTTTCGTCCAGGCCTTCAATGCCCGGTATGAGCAGCCGCCGCCGTCGGCCGACTGAGTCAACATGTGACGCTCCATTCAGAGACTGAATACAGCGTCTGCGTTCACAGTCGGCGGGGCACCGCGTTATAGTCGGGCACGACATTTATTTCGCGCGCCCCGCCTCGTCAGGCCGGCGTCACGTTCGAGGAAATTACAGATGAAGTTCGAAGGCACCAGCGCCTACGTGGCCACCGATGACCTGAAGCTGGCCGTCAACGCCGCCATCACCCTGGAACGTCCCTTGCTGGTCAAGGGCGAACCGGGCACCGGCAAGACCATGCTGGCCGAACAACTGGCTGAATCCTTCGGCGCGCGCCTGATCACCTGGCACATCAAGTCCACCACCAAGGCCCATCAAGGCCTCTACGAGTACGATGCGGTCAGCCGCCTGCGGGACTCGCAGTTGGGCGTGGACAAGGTGCACGACGTGCGCAACTACCTGAAGAAGGGCAAGCTCTGGGAAGCGTTCGAGTCCGAAGAGCGGGTGATTCTGCTGATCGACGAGATCGACAAGGCCGACATTGAATTCCCCAACGACCTGCTGCAAGAACTCGACAAGATGGAGTTCTACGTCTACGAGACCGATGAAACCATCAAGGCCAAACAGCGGCCGATCATCATCATTACCTCCAACAACGAAAAGGAACTGCCGGACGCCTTCCTGCGCCGCTGCTTCTTCCACTACATCGCCTTCCCCGACCGCGTCACCCTGCAGAAAATCGTCGACGTGCATTACCCGGATATCAAGAAAGACCTGGTCAGCGAAGCGCTGGACGTGTTCTTCGACGTGCGCAAGGTGCCGGGCCTGAAGAAAAAACCTTCCACCTCCGAACTGGTGGACTGGCTCAAGCTGCTGATGGCCGACAACATCGGCGAAGCGGTGCTGCGCGAGCGCGACCCAACCAAGGCCATTCCGCCTCTGGCCGGTGCCCTGGTCAAGAACGAACAGGACGTGCAACTGCTCGAGCGCCTGGCGTTCATGAGCCGCCGTGGCACCCGCTGAACCCTCTTCGTTTCAACAAGAGCGAGGGCGATTGCCATGCTGCTTAACCTGTTCAATGAAATGCGCGCCGCCAAGGTGCCGGTGTCGGTGCGTGAACTGCTGGACCTGATCAACGCCCTGAAACAGCGGGTGATCTTCGCCGACATGGACGAGTTCTATTACCTGTCCCGGGCGATCCTGGTGAAGGATGAACGGCATTTCGATAAGTTCGACCGGGCGTTCGCCGCCTACTTCAATGGCCTGGAGAAACTCGATGATCATCTCCAGGCGCTGATTCCCGAAGACTGGCTGCGCAAGGAGTTCGAGCGCTCGCTGACCGACGAAGAGCGGGCGCAGATCCAGTCCCTGGGCGGCCTGGACAAGCTGATCGAGGAATTCAAGAAACGCCTGGAAGAACAGAAGGAACGCCATGCCGGCGGCAACAAATGGATCGGCACCGGCGGCACCAGCCCGTTCGGCTCCGGCGGTTTCAACCCCGAAGGCATCCGCGTCGGTGACGCCGGCAAGCGCCAGGGCAAAGCCGTAAAGGTCTGGGACCAGCGCGAGTACAAGAATCTGGACGACCAGGTGGAACTGGGCACCCGTAATATCAAGGTCGCCCTGCGCCGCCTGCGCAAGTTTGCCCGCCAGGGGGCCGCCGAAGAACTGGACATCGATGGCACTATCGACCACACCGCCCGGGACGCCGGCCTTCTGAATATCCAGATGCGCCCGGAGCGACGCAACACCGTCAAGTTGCTGTTATTGTTCGACATCGGCGGCTCGATGGATGCCCACGTAAAAATCTGCGAAGAACTGTTCTCGGCCTGCAAGACCGAGTTCAAGCACCTGGAGTATTTCTACTTCCACAACTTCGTCTATGAATCAGTGTGGAAAAACAACCTGCGCCGCACTTCCGAACGCACCTCGACCCAAGACTTGCTGCACAAGTATGGCGCCGATTACAAAGTGATCTTCATCGGCGACGCCGCCATGGCCCCGTATGAAATCACCCAGGCCGGCGGCAGCGTCGAGCACTGGAACGAAGAACCGGGGTATGTCTGGATGCAGCGCTTCATGGAGAAGTACAAGAAACTCATCTGGATCAATCCATACCCGAAGGACACCTGGGGCTACACCGCGTCGACCAACATCGTGCGCGAACTGGTGGAGGACCGCATGTTCCCGCTGACCTTGCGAGGGCTGGAAGAAGGGATGCGGTTTCTTTCCAAGTAAGATTTTTTCTGCCCTTTAGGGCCTTATCGCGAGCAGGCTCGCTCCCACAGGGTCTCGAGTCCAATGTGGGAGCGAGCCTGCTCGCGATGCTTTCAGCCTCCGAGCGATGTTACAGCCCGCGCAAATCGCGCTCTTCAATCGGCCGGCTCTGGCGCAGACGCCTGCCGCCCAGTACCACCCAGTCGATCAGGCGGAACAGGCACTCCAGGCCAAACGACAGCAACATGGCGCCACTGAGGCCCCAGATCATCGCTTCGGGGGTCAGGAGAATCTGGTAGCTGTAGCCGTTCCAGGTTTCCTTGCGAATTTCCGGGTCAGCGGCCAGTGCCACTTGCAGCAAACGGATGTACCACGGCCCCTGCATCGCCTGGAATTGCTTGTCCAACGCCTGCTGACGGACGAGCAAGGTGTTCAGGCTGTCAGCATCACTGCGAAAGATCGGGTCTTCGCTGGCACGGTAGTGAGCCACCAGCGCTTGCATGTCGCCCTTGAAAAACTGGTTGGCGGTGCCCTGGAAGCCTTTCAGTCCGGTCTGCGCTTCGATCAGGTGCGCCTCGACCCGCTTGGCGTAATCGCTGATGAAACCAGGCACCTGCACCCCCACCAACAGGCCTACCGCGAACAACACCAGCCGTAGATAACTGAGCAACATAATCGTGAAGTCCTTATTCGGTCTGGCCATGGCTGACGCATTCGCCGCGCCGCCACAGGCTCCATTGGCCCGGTTCGTAGCGGGTCCAGGTTTCGTTTTCAGTCAAGGGTTCGGTGGCAATTACCGTGACCACGTCATTGGGCGTGGTTTCGGCGTGGAAATCCACGATCACGTCCACATCCTTGAGCCGCGCCGGGCCGAACGGCGCGCGACGGGTGATCTGGACCAGTTTGGTCGAGCAAAAGCAGAACAGCCAGTCACCATCGCTGAGCATGCAATTGAACACGCCCTTGCTGCGGTATTCGGTGCAGGCCTGGATCAACGACGGCAACAGTTGCTCCACCTCCACCGGTTCCGGGAACGCCTGGCGCACGCGATTGAGCAAATCGCAGAACGCCGCCTCGCTGTCGGTATCGCCCACCGGACGATAGAAGCTTGCGCCCGGCTGGAAATCGGCGAGTTGGCCATTGTGAGCGAAGCACCAGTTGCGGCCCCACAACTCACGTACGAACGGGTGGGTGTTGGACAGGCAGACCTTGCCGACATTGGCCTGGCGAATGTGCCCGATCACCACTTCGCTCTTGATGGGATAGCGCTGCACCAGGTTCGCCACTTCCGACTCGCTGCTGGCGGCCGGGTCCTGGAACAGGCGCAGGCCACGACCTTCATAGAAGGCAATGCCCCAGCCGTCCCGGTGCGGTCCGGTCTTGCCGCCACGCTGCATCAGCCCGGTGAAGCTGAACACGATATCGGTCGGCACGTTGGCGCTCATGCCCAGTAACTCACACATGCTCGGACCCTCGCTTCAATGGGACAAGCCTGGCTACAGCCGCGGTTCGATGCGCGAACGCTGAGGGTTGCTCGGTACTGGCGGGCGACCGTAACGGTCATCACCCGCCACGCCGAACGGCTGCTCATCCTGTAGTTCATCGGCAGCGGCGGCGGCTTTGGCGGCAGCGGCTTTTTCCTTGCGAGCGCTGGCTGCACGCTCGATGGGGAAGCGGATCAGCACGAAGATCAAATAAAGACCAAAGACGATCATGCCGTACATGAACAGATCGGATACCGCACGCCAGGCGTTGTTGCCGACCTTGAACAGCACGTCCAGGGCAACGATGGCCAGGGCCGGAGCAACCTGTTCCTTCACGGGGTCGACGATAGTGGGGCTGAACAGCAACACCGCCATCAACAGGCGCAGGGGCTCGCGCAACCAGCGCCAGATCCAGCGGGTCATGCGCATCCATACCAGCAGGCAGCCCAGGGCGGCGAAGGCATAGAGGCCCCAGGCGATCAGATAGTCGTTCTCGGTCATGGTGTCCATGGCAAGGCAGGCAAATAGGCGCTTATAGTAACGGCTTTTCGCTCGTCAGGCTGCCCCGGCGTCTGTCGAGTGGTCTGTGCCGCAGTATCTGTCGGTTAATTTCTGCCGCCGCAGGTGGCTGACCGAACTAACCACACCGGCCATCAGTCCCTATTTCGTACAACGTTCGAGAGCCTTTCATGCCCCTATCTGCCCACGTTTGCAACGCCCCGATTGCCCGCAGGGACCCCGGTGTTGATCCCTACGCCTGGCTGCAGGAGCGCGACACCGACGCCGTGCTCGACTACCTCAAGGCTGAAAACAGCTATCAGGACGCGCAACTGGCTGACCAGGCCGAACTGCGCGAAACCCTGTTCCAGGAAATCAAGGGCCGGATCCTGGAGACGGATCTGTCCCTGCCTTCGCCTTGGGGTCCGTACCTGTACTACACCCGCACCACGGCCGGGGACGAATACCCACGTCACTACCGCTGCCCGCGTCCGGTGGACGACAGCCTAACGGTGGATGAAAGCCGCGAGCAATTGTTGCTGGACCCTAACGTGCTGGCTGGCGGCGGTTTCTTTTCCCTGGGTGCCTTCAGCATCAGCCCCGACCACCAGCGTCTGGCTTACAGCCTGGACACTACTGGCGACGAGATTTACACCCTGTTCGTCAAAGAGCTGGCCAATGACAAAGTCAGTGAACTGTCCTTTGAGGATTGCGACGGCAGCATGACCTGGGCCAATGACAGCCTGACGCTGTTCTTTGGTGAGCTGGATGACACCCATCGCCCGCACAAACTTTGGCGCTATCGCCTGGACGGAACGGCGGCCGAAGAAGTGTTTCATGAGCCGGACGGACGTTTTTTCCTGCATTGCTACCGTTCGAGCTCGGAAAAACAGTTGATCCTGTCCCTGGGCAGCAAAACCACCAGTGAAGTCTGGGTCCTGGACGCCACCCAGCCAGACCAGCCTTTCACCTGCCTGGCGCCACGGGTGGAAGACCATGAATACGACGTCGACCATGGTTTGCTCGACGGTCAGTGGAGCTGGTTGATCCGCAGTAACCGCGACGGGATCAACTTCGCGCTGTACCAAGCTGCCGACACGGGCCTGGCGCCGACCGAGGCCGACTGGCAGAACCTGATCCCCCACAGCGACACGGTGATGATCGACGGCCTGAGCCTGAACGCCAGCGCCATGACCCTGAGCCTGCGTGAAGGCGGCCTGCCCATCATCGAAGTTCACCCACAGGGTTTGCCGGCGTATCGGGTGCAACTGCCGGACGCGGCCTACAGCCTGCATGTGCAGAACAGCCTGGAGTTCGTCAGCCCCCGCATTCGCTTGCGCTACGAGGCGCTGAACCGTCCGGCACAGATTCGCCAACTGGACCTGGCCAGCGGCGAACAGGTCGTACTCAAGCAAACCCCGGTCCTGGGTCCATTCGATGCCGATGACTACGTGAGCCAGCGGCTGTGGGCGACGGCACCAGACGGCACGCAGGTGCCCATCAGCCTGGTGGTCAAGCGCCAGGCCCTCGGCCAGCCGGTGCCGCTGTACCTGTATGGCTACGGCGCCTATGGCGAGAGCCTCGATCCATGGTTTTCCCATGGGCGGCTGAGCCTGCTCGATCGCGGCGTGGCGTTTGCCATTGCCCATGTGCGTGGTGGCGGTGAGCTGGGGGAAGCCTGGTATCGCGCCGGCAAGCAGGAGCACAAACACAACACCTTCAGCGACTTCATCGCCTGCGCCGAGCATTTGATCGCCAATGGCGTCACCCGCGCCGATCAACTGGCGATCAGCGGCGGCAGTGCCGGTGGCTTGTTGATCGGTGCGGTGCTCAATCAACGCCCGGATCTGTTCAAGGTGGCGATTGCCGAAGTGCCGTTCGTCGATGTGCTTAACACCATGCTCGACCCGGACTTGCCGCTGACCGTCACCGAATACGACGAGTGGGGTAATCCCGAGGAGCCCGCCGTCTATGATCGGATCAGGGCCTATGCCCCGTACGAAAACGTCAGCGCCCAGGCGTATCCGGCGCTGCTGGTGATCGCCGGTTACAACGACAGCCGCGTGCAGTATTGGGAAGCAGCCAAATGGGTGGCGAAATTGCGCGCCACCAAGACCGATGACAACCCCTTGCTGCTCAAGACCGAACTGGGCGCCGGCCACGGCGGAATGAGCGGGCGCTACCAGGGGTTACGTGACGTAGCCCTCGAATATGCATTTGTTTTGAAGGTTTTGGGGTTGGTCTGAGGAACTCCGTGGGATGGCCGGGTCTTAGCTCCATGCGCAGGGCTCTGATACCACCACCCAATGTGGGAGCAAGCCTTGCTCCCACAAAGGAATCGCCTTACATCCAAACCCTTGCAACCGCCCCAGACACAAGAAAAAGACCGTGACGACATGTCAGAACCGACCTTACTGAACAACGAAATCCGCGACTGGCTGATGGACTGCGGCCTGTTCGACCAGTTGCAGCCTGTCGACTTCGCCGCGGCGTCGGGCTACTTCAGCATCAGCGCCATTGCCCAAGGGGAAGCGATTTTCCGCGAGGGCGATGCCGGCAGCTTCATGTGCATCATCCATTCAGGGCAAGTGGCCGTGCAGAAAACCGGCCCCGACGGTCAACCCGTCACCATCGCCACGCTGCGCAGCGGCCGGGCATTCGGGGAAATGGCGGTGCTGGACGGAGAACGGCGCTCGGCCAGTTGCATCGCCGCCAGTGATTGCCAATTGCTGAACCTGGGCAAGGATTCCCTGGAAAAAATGCTCAACGATGCACCGAAGATCGCCGCCAAGATCATCCGCGCCCTCGCCGTTTCCCTGTCCAAGCGCCTGCGCATGGCCGATGGGCAGTTGTTGTCGCAGCAGGTTTAGCTCTCCTCTGTCAGTTGAAATGCAGAACCTGTGGGAGCGAGCCTGCTCGCGATAGCGTCGGATCAGCCAACATCAATGTTGACCGGTTTATCGCTATCGCGAGCAGGCTCGCTCCCACAAGTTTTTTGCCATTCAGTGATCTCATTAACAAGCATTGGGCCTACCCCCCCGGCGACTTGGCCTTCGGTGGTTTCGGCTCCATGCCCGGTATCGGCTGGTCCTTGGGCGGCTTGGGCATTTCGATTGGCGGTAGCAACGGCGGTCCGCTTCCGGGGCCGGGCGTGGGTACGCCGCTGGGCGTGACCGGCGGGTATGGCATCGGTGTAGGGGTGCCGGGCGAACCGGGAATGCTCGGTGGGCTCACCGGAATCGTGGGCTGCTGGGCCTGCACCCAACTTATCGAGAGCGCTGCCAGGGCAATGGCCGTTAGAATGGTGCGCTTCATCAATGGCTCCGTGGCGATTGTCTGTCTTCAGGCTAGTCCTTACCGCGCCGCTTTGCCCTTCCTTTGCATGAGACATCCATGAAACGTTTCGTTCTACTGGACACCACCCCCATCCCTGACAACGGCGGCGCCCTGTGCCTGTTCGAGTACGGCGACGACTTCGTCATCAAGATCCAGGGCGGTGACGGCGGGCAGTTGATGAATACGCGCATGCACGGGTCCGAAGACGCCCTGGCCGAGATTCCTTGCCGCAAGGTTGCCGGCCGTCCCGGCTCGCGCGTACTGATCGGTGGCCTCGGCATGGGGTTCACGCTGGCCTCGGCGCTCAAGCACCTGGGCAAAAATGCCGAAGTGGTGGTGGCCGAACTGGTGCCCGGCGTGGTGGAGTGGAACCGTGGCCCTTTGGGCGAAAAGGCCGGTCGCCCACTGTCGGACCCGCGTACCGTGATCCGCATGGAAGATGTGGCCAAGGTGCTGCAAGCCGAACCCCAGGGCTTCGACGCCATCATGCTGGACGTCGACAACGGCCCCGAAGGCCTGACGCAGAAAGCCAACAGCTGGCTGTATTCAGCTGGCGGCCTGGCCGCCTGCGCCAAGGCCCTGCGGTCCAAGGGTGTGCTGGCAGTATGGTCGGCCAGCGCCGACCGGCAGTTTTCCGACAAACTGAAAAAGGCCGGCTTCAAGGCCGAAGAGGTGCAAGTCTTCGCCCACGGCAACAAAGGCACTCGCCACACCATCTGGATTGCCGAGAAGCTCAAGGGCTGAGCTAAACTCTGTTCAACCGTCATCAGTCTTTTTTACAAAGGTGAACCCATGAGTTCGTCAACGCCACCGTCCAACACCGCCAAGCTGGATCGCATCCTCGCCGATGCCCAGCGTGACCGGGAAATGGGTTACCGCGACAAAGCCCTGAAAATGTACCCCCACGTCTGTGGCCGCTGCGCCCGTGAGTTTTCCGGCAAGCGCCTGAGTGAACTGACCGTTCACCACCGCGACCACAACCATGACAACAACCCGCAGGACGGTTCCAACTGGGAACTGCTGTGCCTGTACTGCCACGACAACGAACACTCGCGTTACACCGACCAGCAATATTTCGGCGACGGCTCCCTGAGCACCCCGAAAATCGCCAAGGCGACCCACAACCCGTTCGCCGCACTGGCCGGGTTGATGAAAAAGGACGAGTAGCCAGCCATTTGTGGCGAGAGGATTTATGTGGGAGCAAGGCTTGCCCGCGATGAAGCCGATGCGGTCTTTCAGAAACCGAGCCGGCTGTTTCGCGAGCAAGCTTTGCTCCCACAGGATTTTGCGAACAACACGAATCCACTGTGGGAGCGAGCCTGCTCGCGATGGCAATCAAACGATCACCATCAATCTACAAACTGCCCCCCCTCTTCCAATCCCCGTATAATCGCGCCTTTTCCCCAAAGGCACCCCGCCCGTGGCCAACAAACGCTACAGCTGCATCGGTCTGTTCAACCCCAAGTCTCCGGAAAACGTCGGTTCGGTCATGCGCGCCGCCGGCTGCTACGGCGTGGCATCGGTGTTCTACACCGGCAAACGCTATGAGCGCGCCGCCGACTTCGTCACTGACACCAAGAAAGTCCACTACGACATCCCGTTGATCGGCATCGATGACCTGAAAAAAATCCTGCCCCTGGGCTGTGTGCCAGTGGCCGTGGAACTGGTGGACGGTGCTCGTCCCTTGCCCGAATACACTCACCCGGACCGGGCGCTGTATATCTTCGGCCCGGAAGATGGCTCGCTGGATAAAGACATCCGTGACTGGTGCGAAGACGTGGTGTACATCCCCACCACCGGTTGCATGAACCTGGCGGCCACGGTCAACGTCGTGTTGTACGACCGCATGGCCAAAGGCAATAACACCCGTTCGGGGCCGCAATTCCGCTGATCGGTGCGCAATTGGATTGAACAAGGGAATCGCTCGGGCAGTCAGTTTTATACCAACCCCACACCGGAGACAGATCATGAGCGATAACAACCCGTTCGAGCCGATTGAGACCACCCCTTTCCAGTCTCATCCGCCGCAAAACGTGCATGGCTGGGAACGCATTGGCTCATTGGCCGGCGGAGTCCTGATGATGGGCAAGGGCTTGCGCCGTGGCGGCGTGATCGGTTTGGCCCAACTGGCGATCGGCGGCATGGCCCTGGCGCGCGGCATCACCGGGCACTGCTCGGCCAAGACCTTGCTGGAAAAGAATCGTCAGAACCTGCACCACGCCCGTGCCCGCATCGAGCAGGCCGGTGATGAGCTGAGCCGCATGAAAGCCAGCGCCGAGGCCGCGACCAGCACGGCTACAGTGACGGGGAATGACTCGTTGAGTTCGCCGAAGGTTGGGCTTTGATTTTACTGGCTGATGGCCCCATCGCGGGCAAGCCTTGCTCCCACATTTTGAGTGTAACGCTGGTCAATGTGGGAGCGAGCCTGCTCGCGATAGCGGTATTACTGAAGTAACCGAGTATCCAGCACAGTAGAACTCTCCCCCAGAACGCTCTCGCTGAGCTGGACAAACTCCTGGGTATCAACCGTCTCCAGACGCATGGCGGCGTGCAGCACGTCATCGAGCGAGCGCTTGTTGCGGGTTTTCAAACGAATCTCGCGGTCCAGCTCCTGCAACAGCAACACCGCCTTGGCCACCGTCGCCGGGCGGACCTGCTCGCCACGCAAGGTGCTGACGCCTTTGCTGTCCCGAGCCAACCGGTCGTTCAGGCTCTGGTAGCGCTCATCACTCATGCCGCCAGCCCGACGCAGCAATTCGATGGCGTAATACTCGGCCAGCCCTTCGCTGATCCAGTCACTGCGCTCACGATCGTTGACCCGCGCCAGCATCTGCACCAACTCGCGCAACATCGGGCTATTGCCGCGTTCGCTGACCAGCGGCGGACGACTGTGCAGATAAATCGATTCATGCCCGGCCTGGGCGCCACGCCACATCGGGTCTGACGCGCCGATGATCAGCAGCTTGCCGGGATGACGCGGCACCAACGCCTGCACTTGCGGCCAGACGAACGTCAGCAGCGTCAGCACATCCATCCGGCGCATGCCCTGGCCTTGGGGTGAGGCCACCGTCACCTCGGTCTCTCCCAGGCGTGTGCGCCGGCTGCCGAGTTTGCCGGCGAGCATCCAGCCGGTGGGACGATCGAACAGCCGCGCGGGGTTGTCGATGCGAAAGCGTTGCTTGCCGATGCGCGGCCAGGCCGTTTCGATGCTTTTCCAGCCGTCGGGCAGTTCAAATTGCAAACGTGACACCAGCTCAGTGCCATCCTGCTGATCCAACTTGGCCGGCGGCACAAGATCGTCGCCGCGCAGAAGCCCCCATCCCGGGGTCATACGGGTTTCAAACGTACCGTTCTTGCGAGTATTACTGATGCGCACGCGATAGCTCAGGCTCGCCTTGTCGGCACTGGGACGCCAAACGCCGCGTGTGTCCTTGCCCGGGATGAGCTGCCATTGACCGTCGGCCTTGAAGTGGCTGTAGCGGCTGCCATCGCCGAGGTCGAAGTCCAGGCTGCGCACTGCCGAACCCCGCGCCAGGGTCAGGCGCACTTCGGCCTGATCGCTTTGCGGCAACAGGTGCACGTGATAATCCAGATCGACTTTCTGCGCCGCCCACAGCGGCCCGCACACCGCCCACAGCCCGGCTGCGAGCATCCTTTTCAATCCTGCTGCCATGGGTTCTCCCTGATGGTGCGATGCCCGGCATTCAGCCGGCGCGAAAAATCAGATGATCTTCCCAATCGTCCTCGGGCACGCTGCCTTCGGCCAGCATGCGCCCGGATTGGGAAATGCGTTCGTGGTGCACGGCATCGCGATCGCCACAGACCAGGTGGTGCCATAACGGCAGATCCTTGCCCTCACTGACCAGACGATAACCGCAGGTCGGTGGCAACCATTTGAACTCATCGGCCTTGCCCGGTGTGAGCTGGATGCAATCGGGAACAAAGTCGCGGCGCCGGGAATAGTCGGTGCACTGGCAGGTTTTCAAGTCCAGCAATTTGCAAGCGATGCGCGTGTAGTAGACGCTGTTGTCGTCTTCGTCTTCGAGTTTTTGCAGGCAGCACAGGCCACAGCCGTCACACAGCGATTCCCATTCCTGCGCATCAAGCTGATCGAGGGTTTTACGTATCCAGAACGGTTCGACTTTGGCGGCCATGGCTCAAGCAATCAGCATCAGATGGTGAAAAGGCCGTCAGTCTAGTGCCGGGGCCTCTTCAGGCCAAGCATGGGCGACTGTCGGTAGGGCGTTGTGTTGGCGAAGTCCGTAAATGGATTGGCCGAGAACACCGATGGGGTGACCGCTGAAGATCACTGTGGGAGCGAGCCTGCTCGCGATAGCGCCGGATCAGCCAGCATTGATGCCGACTGGCAAACCGCTATCGCGAGCAGGCTCGCTCTCACAAGTTGATTGGCTCGGTCTAATATCCCCGATCGAAATCCACTTCCCCGCGCAAGGTTTCGCCGGCCTGGTAGGCCCGCAGGTTTTCCAGGAACAACTGCACCATCATCGCCGGCGACGTCGGTGCCGAGCTATGGCCGGTCAGCAACAGGCCCCAGGCCGTCCAGAAAGGATGCCGCTGTGGCAACGGCTCTTGGCGGCAAACGTCAATGACCGCGCCGGCCAGGTGCCCTTCCTTCAAGGCTTGCACCAGATCGGCATCGACCACGGCCACGCCGCGCCCGACATTGATGAACAGCCCGGTGGGTTTGAATTGCCTGAACAGCGTCGCGTCGTATATATCGTGGGTGTCCGGCGTGTTGGGCAGCAGGTTGATCACATAATCCACCTCCCCCACCATGCGCGGCAGATCCTTCAGCGCCCCGACCTCGATGAACGGCGCCAGCTCCCGGGCTTCGCTGGCAATGCCATACAGCTGCACACCAAACGGCAGCAGGAACTGCGCTACCCGCTGGCCGATATCGCCGGTCCCGACGATCAGTGCCTTGCGCCCGGCCAGACTCTGGCCCTGACGGTTGTCCCACTTGCGCTCGACCTGGCTGACCAGCCGCGCCAGCACCTCGCGCTCATGACCGAGCATATAGGTAAGGACGTACTCGGCCATCACCTGGCCGAAAATGCCCACCGCACGGGTCAGGCGATAATCACGCGTCAAGCCCTCGGCCAGCAGCGGCGTGATGCCCGCCCAGGTCGATTGCAGCCACTGGGGCTGATGGCCTTGACGCAACAGGGTGGCCAGCAGATCGGGCTGGCCCAGCCAGACCGGGCAGTCGGCGGCCAGTCGCGACAGTTCGGCGGAGTCGCCACTGGTCAGGACTTGGATATCGGGTGCAGCCTGTCGCAGAAGCTGGGCGTACACCGCGTGATCGTGTTCGGCAATCAGAACGCGCATGGATCAAACCTTTCAAAAACTATGCAGACGACCGCCGACAGAGTGTCGCTCCATCCTTGCGGCCATCGCCAATAAACCATTCCAGTGTTTCAAGAGGCCCGGGAAAGGTGCCTCGGGGTACCGTCAGACCGGGTCGTTGCGTCGCAGCAACTCTTCCGGCAGATGCTCGATGTATTCGTCTTCAGCCGGTGGCATCTGCAAGTGATAACCCTGGGTATCGAGGTTTTCCAGCACCAGGTTGATGTCTTCCCGCGACAGCTTGCGCTCGGGGCTCAGCACCAGGTCAAAGGCATGGATCGCCTTGCCAAAGGCAGCCATCAGGGGCTCGGGCACACGCTCCAGGGCATCGCTTTTGAGCACATACAGGTACATCTCGTTTTTCTTCGAGCTTCGGTAGATCGAGCAGATACGTTTCAAGGCTGTTCTCCGGCGGTGGCCAGGCTATCGAGCAGCGCCTGGCCCATCAATTCGCGGCGCCAGCCACGCAGCGAATCGGGCAATTGGTAAGGGCCCTCGGGAAAGCCGCTCTTGATCAGCGCCTCGAGGGTTTTCTTGCGCAGCATCAGTTCAGGGGCGATTCCCAGGCGCTCGGCCTCAACCTGCCCCAGTGCCCGCAGACGCTTGACCAGCGCCGAAGCCTCGATGGGCAAGGGCTCGGCCACGGCTGGCGGCCATTGTTCGGGCGGCACGCTGGCGGCGCGTTTGATCAGCTCCAGCAGGAACTCGCCGTCCTGGCGCACGGTACGCGGGTGCATGTCTTCGATTTTCGCCAGCGCACCGAGGTTATCCGGCTGAGTGCGGGCCAGGGGCCACAGCGAATGCTCGCGAATGACCCGGTTACGCGGCAGGTCACGAGCCCGCGCTTCCCGCTCGCGCCAGGCGCATAGCTCGCGCAGCACGGCCAGTTGGGCACGGGAAAGTTTCCAGGCCAGCTTGGCCTCGCGATAAACCTCATAGGGGTCGACTTCGCGACGCAGGTTGGCCACCAGCTCGGCGCCATCCTCCAGGACCCAGGCGTATTTTTCGTCAGAAAGCTTCGGGCGTAGCTGTACGAAAACTTCCGCCAGATGCACTGCATCTTCAGCGGCGTAGCTGATCTGCGTTTCCGACAGGGGTCTTTGCAACCAATCAGAGCGGGTTTCGCCCTTGGGCAAGTCGATGCCCAACACGTCCTGTACCAGCCGGGAATAACCCATGGAAAAACCCAGGTTCAGGTAGGCGGCGGCCAATTGAGTGTCGAACAGCGGCGCAGGCAGGCTGCCGGTCAAGCGCAGCAGCACTTCAAGGTCTTCGCTGCAGGCGTGCAACACCTTGAGCACTGCCGGGTTTTCCAGCAACGCGGCCAGGGGCTTCCAGTTGTCGATGGTCAAGGGGTCGATCAGATAGGCACGCTCGCCGTCGCCGATCTGCAACAAACCGGCAATGGGATAAAACGTGTCGACCCGCATGAATTCAGTGTCGAGGGCGACGAATGGCAACTGCTGCCATTGGGCGCAAAACTGACCGAGGCTATCGTTGTCGCGAATCCAGTGAATATCGATGGCCACACGGCTCTCCCTTGAAGAATGGCGCGCAGTATATATCGCCGTCAGCGATTGCGAGCATCCATAGAGCGGGAGCCTGAGAGAAATCGCCTGCGCGAAGGCAAGAATAGTCCTACATCGGGAATTAACCGGCCTTGCACAACGCATAAACCCGCGTCAGCGCAAACCCGGGCAGAAAATCCTGGTACCACAGCAGGGTGAAACCGGCCTGGCGGAACTCGGCTTCAACTTCAGCCTTGTCCGCCAGGCCGCGGTGCGGCGCAGGTCCGATGTTGAGGCGACCTTCAATTTGCACCGACACAATCACCGTGTCACGGCTGACCCGATGAAATTCGCGCAACAGCGCCAGCCGATGCTCACTGGCCTTGACGTGCCGAAACAGTTGCAGACACAAAATACAGTCCACAGCGTTAGCCGACAGGCCGAGGGTGAATGCCGAACTGGGAAAGGTCGTGACCCGCTCCAGCAACGCGCCGCCATGGTGGGTGCGGGCGTGATCGAGCATGTCTGGCGAGGGGTCCGCCGCCAGGATCACCCGGTTGGCATGTTCGGCCAGCACCGGCCAGAACCGGCCCGCGCCACAGGTCACATCCAGCACCAGCCCCGGTTCACCGGCGGCTTTCAAGGCATTGCGGACCAATTGCTCGTCACGCCAGAACGCCAGGCGCAGTCGCCTGGGCGCCGCTTGACGGCAAATGCGCGCGTGTTCCCGGTCATGATGCCTGGCGAACTCGATCTCTACGGGGGATGGGGGTTGCCCAGACATACCAACCGCTCTTGGGAAAGATGAATAGGAACAGGCTAACCACCCGTACGTGAAAAAAAAGTCGAGGCGCTCACTGCCGGGCCAATACCCCGTCAATGACCGCGCCACGGCAACCGGCAAACAGGTCCAGGTCCCGGTTGTAGACCCTGCTGTTGACTTCCAGCAGCCCGAGCATCGAATGAAACAGATTGTCCTGGCTCAAGGGCTTGTCCCGGCTCAGTTGCAGGCAATGGGTGTCGACGGAGAAGGATTTCTGATAGCTGTCGGAAAACCAGGCCAGCATCGCCACGTGTTTCTGTTGTTCCGGGGCGAGCATGTAGGGCGTGCCATGGAGAAACAGGTTGTACTCGCCCAGGGACTCGCCGTGGTCGGACAGGTACAGCATCGCTGTGTCGACCTTGTCCTGATTGGCCCGCAGCAGGTCGATCAGGGTCGATAACACATGGTCGGTGTACACCAGCGTGTTGTCGTAGCCGTTGACGATGCTCTGGCGGCTGCAATTGTTCAGCGCATTGCTTTGGCACACTGGGGTGAAATGTTCGTATTGCTTGGGATAGCGCTTGAAATACTCCGGCCCGTGACTGCCCATTTGGTGGAGCACCAGTACGGTGTCCTTGTCGAGGGTGTCGATGAAATGCTGCAGGCCCTGAAGCAGAATTTCGTCGCGACACTCACTGTTGGCGCACAGGGCCGGGTCTTTGAGATTGCTGACATCCTGCACAGTGACCCGGTCGCAAGTGCCTTTGCAGCCCGACTGATTGTCACGCCAGATCACCTCCAGCCCGGCGCGCTTGAGCACATCGAGCAGGCCTTCTTCGTTCCTGGCCTTGCTGGCGTCGTAGTTCTTGCGGCCCATGTTGGAAAACATACACGGCACCGATACCGCGGTTTCCGTACCGCAGGAGTGCACATCAGTGAAGGCGATCAGGCCGGCTTCTTGATTGAGTTGCGGCGTGGTATCGCGGTTATAGCCCAGAATGCCGAAGTTCTCGGCACGGGCGCTCTCCCCCACCACCAGTACGGTCAGGGACTTGCGGGCATGGGTTTGCCAGACCGGATTACGACTCGCATCCTCACCCAAGGTGATGAAGGGCTGTTTGGCCGACGCGACCTGTTCACGCAAGTACCCGATCGACGCACCGATGTAGTTGCTCGGTACCACCATCAAATGCAATTCATGATGATTGCGAAACAATGAAGACAACCCTTGGTAATTGGCCAGGGCGACCATGCCGATCACCGCCGCCGACACCCCACTCACCACTAACTTGCTTAACAATTCTTTGGGCCAGCGGCGATAGCTGATCGGCGTTTTAAATAACAACCAGGACGGCAACACGCCTAATAAACCGAGGTAAGCAAACAACTTTAACGACAGTAAATCACGCACCTCTGTGGCATTGGTTTCAGCAAAGTTACGAAACATCCCGGCATCGATCAGCACGCCATACTGAGCCATGAAGTACGCCACACCGGCGCTGATCAGAAAAAGCAACATCAGCACAGGCTTGAGCAGCCCACGGAACGCTACCAGTGTCAGCACCAGATTGAAGGCGAACAACACCAGCACCGCAAACGCCACGCCGATCAGCATGCCCCCGCCGTCACCTGCCGTAATGGTATGCAGGTGCTGCCAGAGCACAACGTTGAAGCCCACTAATAAAAAGACACTGGCGACCAGCGTCACCCACTCGGGGCGCACGGGTTTAATGGTCAGCATGAGGTTTTAAAGTTTCCTGGAAGTTGCGCTATGGAAAGCAAATACCGCAGGAAAGTTTGAAAAACTACTGTGCTACGGCAACACAAACTTTAGGCAGGTCACTATCAATTTTTCGTGAAAAACTTGCCATTAAATAATTTTTCAAGTAGCAAGCCGCACGTCCGATCCGACGTGCAGCTTGTCGCTCGGTTCAGGCCTGATGGATATACCAACGCCAGTCCTGCTCTCCGACCTCGCCCATGAACTGACGGTATTCGGCGCGTTTGACCGCCAGGTACACCCTGAGGAACTCATCGCCGAAGGCTTGCCTGGCCCAGGTCGAGGCTTCAAGCGTGCGCAAGGTGGTGAGCCAGTCGGTGGGCAGCAATTCGCTCGCCTGGGCATAGCCGTTGCCCGCCACTGGCGCACCGGGATCGCACTGTTCACGAATGCCACGATGGATGCCGGCCAGTATCGCTGCGGCGGCCAGGTACGGGTTGGCGTCGGCACCACAAATACGATGTTCGATATGCCGCGAAAACGCCGGCCCGCCCGGTACCCTCAGGCTCACGGTGCGATTGTCCACGCCCCAGGTTGCTGCCAGCGGCGCGTAGCTGTTGCTCTGGAAGCGCCGGTAGGAATTGGCATTCGGACAGAACATCAGCAGTGAGTCGAGCAACGTGTCGAGCATCCCGCCCACCGCATGACGCAGCAGCGGCGTGCCATCGGCGGCTTCGCTGGCAAACAGGTTATGGCCCTCGCGATCCGCCAGGCTGACGTGCATGTGCATGCCCGAACCCGCCAGTTCCGCGAACGGCTTGGCCATGAAACACGCCTGCATGCCGTGTTTATGCGCCACGCCTTTGACCAGACGTTTGTAGCGCACCGCCTCATCCATGGCCTGCAAGGCATCGGTGCGGTGTTCGAGGGTGATTTCCACCTGGCCCGGCGCGTATTCGGAAATGGCCGTTCGGGCCGGGATCCCCTGCGACTTGCAGGCGGAATAGAGGTCCGCCAGGAACGGTTCGATCTGTTCCAGCTCGCGCAAGCCATAGACCTGCGTGGCACCGGGTCGGCCGCCATCAGCGTCCCGCGCCGGTTGCGGCCGGCCCTGGCTGTCGCGCTGCGCGTCCAACAGATAAAACTCCAGCTCCGCCGCCATCACCGGGTAATAGCCATCGGCCTGCAAAGCGTCGATCACTTGGCTGAGCAGGTAACGCGGATCGGCGATGCTCGCGGGCATGCCTTCCTGAGGATGCATGCTGACCTGCACTGCAGCAGTGGGGATCAGCCGCCAGGGCATTCGCTGCAAGCTGCCGCTGATGGGATAAGCCCGGCAATCGATGTCGCCAACATCCCACACCAGCCCGGAGTTTTCCACGTCGTCGCCATTGATGGTCAACCCGAGAATGGTACTGGGCAAGGGCCGCCCACTTTCGTAAAGCGCCAGCAACTCATCCCGGTGCAGCAGTTTGCCCCGAGGCACACCGTTGCTGTCGAGAATAAACAGCTCGAACAGCTCAATATCCGGATTTTGCTCCAGGAACGCCTGGGCTTGATGCAGGGGGGCAAAAGAGAGGTGGGCAGAACTCATGAGAACGCTCGTATTTTCATGTCGGACGGGCGACAAAGCACCGTCAACCTGTGCTCGCGATCAACGAACACTGTTTAGGATCAACAGGAAATACAAGTATCTGGAGGACGGGCGTGGCGACAATGCCAGAGTGCCCAAAAAGCCAGTTCAGAGGGCAGCGCGCACAGCGTGGGAGAGACCCCGGACATAAACCTGCCCACCGGCCCCATTGCGGCGAATGAAGGGTATTGGATTGCTGCGGGCCAACCGTCCATAAAAGACATCACAGGAAACACACCCTGGCAGAGTCCCACGTCACCAAAGCCGGTTAAACCTTGATTTGATGGAGCTTGGATCGCAATGAGCTAAACAATCGGCCAGAGAATCGAATGCTGAACGATCCGTCGTGTTCATTACATTATCTGTCCCACTCGCGACCGTGAAACCGCTCGCCTGGCATTCTCCTGGGACGATCGTTCCGTTAGGATCAAGGTCTGGTTTGCGCAAGATCCGCGCAAGGAGCACAGAGAGAGACAGAACGGATGCTGAACAGTAACTCCCTCAGAAAACTCGATATGCAAGACCTCATGGTGTTTAACGCTGTGTACGAGCAAAGCAGCGTCACCGGTGTATCCGAGGCGTTGTGTGTCAGCCAGTCAACGGTCAGCTACTGCCTCAAGAAACTGCGGACCTGTTTCGACGACGAGTTGTTCATCAATACCCGCACTGGCATGCGCCCCACTTATAAAGCCGAGGGCATGTACAAGCATGTGCGCGCCATCTTGCAGAGTATCAACCTGTGCCATGCCGGTGCGGCCACGGTTGATCCCACCCGGCAAACCATCAAGCGCCTGAAGGCTTGTCGGGATTCACCTTGAAACGCCGTGCAGCCAGGCCACTGATAGCACCTGCCCCTCAGGCGCCGACGACAGCCTTGGCATAGGGGCCTCGGTCGATGTCGAGGATTTCCACGCACAGTTGCACGGAAACGTCAGCCGGCCATTCGCCCACCTCCTGGATCACCTCCAACAGTTTTTCGGCCAGCTGCTTCTTGACCTCTGGCGAACGGCCGCTCAACAAGGCCAGCTTCACGTGCACGAAACCGCGCTTTTCGAAAAGGGTGCCCACCAGGAAATTCTCGATTTTCACAGCCCGGCTTTTGATGTCCGACTCGGCAGCGAACTGACCGGAGGCCACCAGCGTATTATTCAGACGCAGCAGTACGACACCCTCGTCAAACTTGGGCAGGTTGGCGGTGTACTCCATGTGCAGGTGAGGCATGTGTTCGACTCCTGTTCGAAAATATGACGATGTGGTTTCAGCCGTCGCAACCATACCTCGACTTTACTTGGCTGACGCAGGTTTTTGTTTCGCGCAGCGGAATTTGCACCGCGCCGGCGCGCTCACGCATGAACGCTTCCAGCCGTATCAGCGTTTCGAAAAACAGCCTCAAATTGTGCATTCAGCGCTGCGCAAAAAACCTTTAAGCACACGATAAAGACGTCCGGCTTAATTCACCGTCAGAGACTTCAGCCCCAACGCCATGACTCGCTCGTCGCTCCCCAACCCCAGCGCCTTGGGACTGATCGCGTCGGGTAGATGAAACTGCACACGCACCTGCCCATCTGCGGCAATCGCTTCGCGGATGGCCGGGCTCAATGACAGCTCCAGGGTGTTCTCCTGCATGCGGGTCAGTTGCGTCGACAGGGCCGCAACGCCATTGATCGAGACCTCGATTCTCTGCCTGGTATGCAGGGGCTGTACGAACGCCGCAGCTTCGATCGAGAGGGCGCGGGCCTCAGGGGGTACACGCAATACAAGCTCTGCCTGAGCACCTTCCGACCAGGTGCCCCAATCTTCGACGCGCCCCCAGCCGCTGACCAACATCGCGTTTATTCGGTTGAACACCTGGCGCTCACCTGGCTTGACCTGCACGTCCAGCGTCTCCTGCGCTATCGGTGGGCATTGGGTACAGGTCTTCCATCCCGGTGCCAGCACCACGAGGCCATCAAGACGGGTCAGCAGATCGGTCTGACGATTAACGGTTTTGATCGCTTCGAGCGCGGTGCGGCTGTCGAGAATGTAGAGGGAATCCGCTTCATACTGACCGGTGGCGAGCATTTGGCCAGCGTGCCGTTGAGCGTGTTCGATCTCCCGAGTGCCCATCCGCCCCAAGTACACGCTATCGGTTTCCAGACCATGGTTCTGGGCGTATTGGCTGATCAACAGCCAGTTTTCCGGCTGATTCTGCGGCAACAACGACCGGACCTTGGCGTAGTGATTTGCCGCGCGGGCCCAAAACGGGTCGGCCAGGGGCGTCGGCCAGCTCGAGGCGGTCGGCATCATCCGGCTCTTGCGCAGGCCTGCCCACCCGCTGCGGGTATCCAGAACCTGCACCACCAGGGCGACAGCCAGCAGACACACCGCAGCTCGTGGCTTATTGCCTCGGACCACCAAAAAGATCAGCGTAAACACGAGAATGTAGAACACCGGCCAGAACATCCTACCGGCTGCGCGAAAGACGTTCGCCAACTGCTCGATGGTTTTCGGCAACCAGTAATGCACATCCAGCATGCCAATACCGAGCTTGTTGGTCAGTGAAAAAAGCGTCAGCCCGATCAGCGCCAACAGCAATAGAGGTCTGCGACGCACGGCCCCCGCCAGACCGGTGTTGCCTTGCAGCAGTGCCACGCCGGCGCAGATGGCCAGCATCAGCACCCCCAACCCCAGGTAATTGAAACCCTCGTAGTCCCCGGGTCCCTCGCATCCACATCGGCAATATTTGATAACGAATGGAAACGAATTTCCCATAGCCAAAACTATCAGCTTGGCTAGGCTTGGAGCGACATGTGCAAAGCATGTCTTGAATGAATTAATCGCAGGGAGCGAACCGATGTATTTTGAGATCTACAGGCAGACCCGAGGCACCCAGAGCACTGGAAAAGGCCAATGGCGGTGGCGCTTGAGAGCCGGCAACCACGAAACGATCGCCAGCGGCGAATCCTATGTGAACAAGGCTGACTGCCTTCACGTCATCGGGCTGATCAAGAGTGCCCAGGGTGAGACACCCGTGAAAGAAATCTGAAACAGCGACGCACTGTACGACCAGTAAGCCGCCCTGCGTAACGAGCAGCTTTCTGCGTTCCGAAGAATCCGGATCTCGCTTTTTCCTGCGCCAAGGCATATCAGACAGGTATCGTGTGCAGACAAAAGCGAGAGGCCGGTCTAAATGACTCAATCAAATCGTGATCGCGACTGGCTGGTGCGGGCTCCTGAATCGCGGAAAATGGAACGCATCGAAGCCTATTTCAGTGGCCATGGCTACACCACCCACCGGCATGACACCTACGCCATCGGCGTCACGCTTTGCGGTGTTCAGAGCTTCAACTACCGCCATAGCAAACGCCATAGCCAGCCCGGCGGAACCATCGTCCTGCACCCGGACGAAGTTCACGATGGCGAAGCAGGCACGAGCGACGGCTTTCGCTACCGGATGTTCTATGTAGAGCCCTCCGTGATCCAGCAAGTGCTGGGCGGCAAACCCTTGCCCTTCATCGAAGGGGGGTTGTCGAACGATCCTCACCTCAATGTGGCTACGCGCAGATTATTGCGCTGCATGGATCATCCACTCGATCCGCTGGAAGAGGAGGACGGCATCTACGATGTGGCCCAGGCACTGGACAGCGCAGCGGGTAACCGGCGTGGGCGGCGATTGATCGACTACTCGGCGGCAGAGCGCGCACGACTGTTCATTCATGATGCCCTTGACCAGCCCATCAGTCTGGATGATCTGGTCCAGGCCAGTGGCCGGGATCGATGGAGCCTGTCCCGGGACTTTCGCGCTCTGTACGGCACCAGCCCCTATCGGTATATCAACCAGCGACGCCTGAATAAAGCCCGTCGTCTGGTTATCCAGAGCATGCCATTAAGTGAAGCGGCCCTGGCGTGCGGTTTTTTCGATCAGAGCCACATGACCCGGTTACATAGCCAGGCTTTCGGCATTTCACCAGCACGCTGGCTGAAGATGCTGCGCTGACTTCGGGTGCCGGGCCCCACAAAAGCTGCACAATCATCCAATACCTGCTCAGGCTCAGGCAGTAAGGTCGCGCTCACCCCCTTCACAAGACGAGCATTCCCCATGAGCACTCACTACTCCCCCATCAATTTCGCTCAGAAATACACACTCTTCCAGGAACAGTGGGCCCCGAAAGTCGTGGCCGAAATGAACGACTACCAGTTCAAGATCGTCCGGCTCGAAGGTGACTTCGTCTGGCATACCCACGCCGATACCGATGAAACCTTCATCGTGCTGGAAGGCGAGCTTCGCATTGACTTTCGCGACGGCGCGGTGACGATTGGCCCAGGCGAGATGTACGTGGTGAAAAAAGGTGTTGAGCACAAGCCCAGCGCCGCACTGGAAGTGAAATTGCTGTTGATCGAACCTCGCGGTGTCATTAACACGGGCGATGAAACCAATGAGCGAACAGCGGTGAATGATGTCTGGATCTGACGTAGCGCCGTGACGTAACCGATGCCAGGAGGTCAATCGTACTCAGCCTCCTGATGATCGCCCAACAGGCGCCGCTGGCGAGGTGTCGCGGCAGCCAGTACAGCGGGGTTGAATTGCCAGTACAGATAAGGCGAGAACTTCTGCGCGATCATCCGCCGGCCATAGTGAACCTGCAGCATATAACGTGAACGGTCGACGCTGCGGTTCTCGCTGCCGGCATGCCACAACTCGCTGCGCAGCACCAGCACGTCGCCCGCCCGGCACAATACCGGTTGCGCGACGCGCCCTTGCCATTGCGTTTCGCCCGCCACGGGCGCCCGCCCCGCCCGATGACTGCCGGGAATGACGCGGGTCGGGCTCAGGTCGGCATTGATGTCGTCGAGGTAAAATTGCGCGGTGCAAATCTGCATCGGCAACTCGAAAGCTGGATCGGCCAGAAGCTGTGGTGGCAATGCCATTGCCAGGTAATCCAGGTGCAACGGGGCGCCGACAAAACCGGGATGGCACCGCCAGGCAGTCTGCCCAATGATGTGGCAATCATCCCCCAGGGCCGCCTCGGCCAGCTCGATCACCCCGTCCATATCGAGAAACGGCAACCAGAACGGATCGCGATTGAACACGCATTTGTAGTGATCGATCACGCCGCTGTAGTCCCAGTGCTGAGGTTTGAGGCGATCGATTGCATGGCGCAGGTCGGTGATTTGCGCGACGCTCAACACTGCAGGCATCAGGACGAAACCGTCCTGATGCAGGGCTCGCAAGCGCTCGCTGGTGAGCGCCGCCAAGGCTGGGAGGGTGGCCACCATCGCGCCTGGACTCAGGTGCGAAAACGGCCGATCAAATCCGCCAATGTCCTCGACAGCCCGGAAAGCTGCTGGCTGGCATGCATGCTCTGGGCAGAGTTCTGCGCCGCTTCGTTGGACAGGTCGCGAATGTCGGAGATGTTGCGGGCGATTTCCTCAGTGACACTGCTCTGCTCTTCGCAAGCGTTGGCGATCTGCGCGGCCATATCGTTGATCCGCTGTATGGAACCACCCGTGCCGCTGAGCACCTGATCGACACTCGCTGCCCGCTCGACGCTGTCACGGGCCTTGGTGCTACCGACGTGCATCGCTTGAACGGCCTTGGCGACACCCGACTGCAAGCGCTCGATACGGACCTGGATATCCTTGGTCGAATCCTGGGTCCGCGCCGCCAGCGCCCTGACTTCGTCAGCCACGACGGCAAAACCGCGGCCTTGCTCACCGGCCCGTGCAGCCTCAATGGCGGCGTTCAGTGCAAGCAGGTTGGTCTGTTCAGCGATGCCACGGATCACCTCGAGGACCGCGCCGATACTGGAGGTTTCCTGGGCCAAGGCTTCGATAGTTCCCGACGCGCTTTCCACTTCCTGGGCCAGTTGGCGGATCGATTCGATGGTGCTGCTGACAACGTCGGCACCGTCACGGGACTGACTGGTGGCCTGTTGTGCAGCATCCGAAGCATTCAGCGCGTTGTGGGCGACTTCATGCACGGCGGCGCTCATCTGGGTCGCGGCGGTGCTGACCTGATCGAGTGCCGCATGCTCGCTGCTGATCAGTTGGTCATTGGTCGCGGCCATGCTGGCCATGGCGCGAGCTGCGGCATCGACCTCCCCGGTCACCCGGCCCACCTCGGCAATCAGCGGCTGCAGTTTGTCGAGAAAGCGGTTGAACGCGCTGCCGAGCTGGCCCAACTCGTCAGCCGAACGAACCTCAAGACGCGCCTTCAAATCACCGCCACCCTCCGCAATCTGCTCGACGCGGCTGAGCAAGCGACGCATAGGACGCAGCACGACCATTGGCAAGGCAACAACGACCAGAATGCAGCCAAGCAGACCGATCAACAGAATGGCGCCCTGATACACCCCCACTTTCTCGCCATTTTCTATCGCCGCATCTCCCTCGCGGTGGGACGCCTGGTCTTCCAGCTCGCCAAGCTTGTCGATGGGATCACGCATGGCCTCGAACAGGCGTTCGCCGTCACCAAAACTCAGTTTGCTGGCCGCCTCCATATCCCCCACGGACAGCTCCATTACGCGCCTCGAAACCTGCTTCCACTTTACAAAAGCGTCATTGAACTGACTGACCAACGCCAGCGCCTCGGCACCGGGCTGCATCGCCGCATATTGCTGCACGCGATCATAAGCCTGCTTCGCATTCTCCTCATGACTGGCGCTCAGCGCTGTCAGATGCTCGTCCGCATGACCATCGAGCAGACTACGCTCGGCAACAAAAGCCTGGTAAAGATCGCGATCGGCATTGAGCAGCAAGCTGATGGCCGGCAAGTAACGCTTGGTCAGCTGTGTGCTGGACGCCGTCACCTGGTCGATGCCTCGCATGCCCGACCACCCCATCAACACCAACAACAGCGCCAGAAAAGCAATCGGCAGGGTAATTTTCCAGCGAAAGCCCAGGTCGGCAAAGAACCGCATCATGGGGGGCACTCCTTCTATGGGGGTTAGCTTTCTTATCGGCAGGCATACCTTGAGCTATAGACCATTAGTCTGATTGACACAAAGCTTTCGGCCTGGAAGACACTGTGGTTATGCAGGTCTTGGAGGGGGTTGGCTGGGATAGAAAAAGGTGGGGAGACGCAATTGCTGCGGGGATTTTTCTGACATTTCCCGGCCACATAATTCAGGGAATCTTCTTACGCATCATCTGATTGATGATTTCTACAGAAGGGCCCTATAGTCCAAGCGTCGTTCGTAGGAGCGGCTTGGGTTTGGCGACCCATGACAAATATGCAGGAACCTCTCGCGGATTGCGGAACGCTACCGTGCGCAATATGCTGCTTTTCGGTAGCTGTGCGTGGGAGATCTTTGGATCTGCCGGTTTTTCTATTTGTCCGGTTCGCCAACCCGCGTACAGCTACCACCTTATTCGTTTGGCGACGATTAAGAAGGTCCTCAATCAAATGGAATTTAAAAAATGAATAGATACATGGCTCTTACCAGTAATGCCGACGATCAACCCCTCTTCGTCGATACCTCCGCGCCTTTGCACATACTGCTTGACACGGCGGGCTATAGAATTCGCGCAGTTACCCAGCTTTTAGAGAACCTCGCAATGCGCGGGGACATTCCCAGCGACTCGGTAATCCTTCAGGACTTTGCACAGCTGTGCTGTATCCCCTTGAGAGATGGCTGTGACGTGCTCGATGTCATAGCCCGACGATTGGATGCAGAGCCGGCCTAGTTCAAAGGGCCCCTGACGGGGCCCATTTCGTCGAAACGAGCATGGTTCGATGACACTGAAACCCTCCGGTTTGCCCGGACTCGATTAATCACATAAGCTGATCAGCATGAATACACACACCTCGGAGGCTCCGATGGCTACCACAAAAAAAGTCGAGAAAGCGCGCAGAAAAGTCACTCACGAAGAGCTGACATTTCTTGACGTTCGACAAGCTGCACGTGATGGTCAGAAAGTGTTCGATAATTTTGTAATCACTGGCAAGCTTCCTATTACAAAGTAGGCGTGGATGCCAGCCGTTAAAATTTCCGCACTTTTTGAACAAACACAGAACTGGAAAAATATTGCCGCACACTTTTATAACTACAAGGTGTGCGGCGAGCTTCCGGCTATCTTTGGCAGAGATGAACAGCTCGATCTGAGCGATATGTGTCACATCCATTTGGCGAGCACTGCAGAAACACAAGCTCGTTGGACTCAAATCGGCCGCCAGTACTACCGCACAGCCCTAACAGAAGACCCTGACAACGACTTCTGGCTTATCTATGCCTATGATGATTTCAAAGATGCGTACCTAATGCTGACGATCATTGGACCAGATGCTCACAATCGGAAGGAATGGGGATCGTTTTTACGTACGGTTCATAGCGACATTGTGGAACCTTGGATCGTAGGAAAAATCATTTTTCCCGACCTAGATGAGTGACGCCGCATAGCTCTAATCAAAAATGGCTCACCATGAGTATTTGACCAGCCCTCGGACCTTTAGCATCGGACGACATCATAGCGAGCCTTTTGGCCCTAAAAATGCCCTACCCCCAGAAACGAAAAAGCCCCTGAAATGTTCAACCATTTCAGGGGCTTAGTCGTATTCAATAATGGCGGAGAGATAGGGATTTGAACCCTAGGTACTGTCGCCAGTACAACGGATTTCGAATCCGTCCCGTTCGGCCACTCCGGCATCTCTCCAGTGGCGCGCATCATACCAGCACATTCGCCGGAAGCGAACCCCCGGGCGAAATTTTTTCCGTGCTATCAGATGCTTGCGTCGTTTACAGCGGTACGCCCAGACGCTGGGCAACTTCTTCGTAGGCTTCGATGACATCACCCAGACCCTGACGGAAGCGGTCCTTGTCCATCTTTTTCTTGGTGTCCTTGTCCCAGAGGCGGCAGCCGTCCGGGCTGAATTCGTCACCCAGGACGATGGAGCCATCGCTGAACACACCGAACTCAAGCTTGAAGTCCACCAGCAGCAGACCGGCGTCGTCGAACAGCTTGGTCAGCACCTCGTTGACCTTGAGGGACAACTCCTTCATGCGCGCCAGTTGCTCGGCGGTGCCCCAACCGAACGCCACAACGTGGGATTCATTGATGAACGGGTCGCCCTTGGCGTCGTCCTTCAGGAACAGCTCGAAGGTATATGGGTTGAGCTTCATGCCCTCTTCCACGCCCAGGCGCTTGACCAGGCTGCCGGCGGCGTAGTTACGCACGACGCATTCGACCGGGATCATGTCCAGCTTCTTGACCAGGCATTCGTTGTCGCCCAGCAACTTGTCGAACTGAGTCGGCACGCCAGCGGCTTCGAGCTTCTGCATGATGAAGGCGTTGAACTTGTTGTTAACCATGCCCTTGCGGTCCAGTTGTTCGATGCGCTTGCCGTCGAACGCCGAGGTGTCGTTGCGAAACAGCAGGATCAAGCGGTCTGCGTCGTCGGTCTTGTAAACCGATTTGGCTTTGCCGCGGTAGAGTTCTTCACGTTTTTCCATGATGGGCTCCGCTTGCTAAGTAGATGGGCTAGGCGATATGTCGCCAGTCGAGCCCTGAATCTTGATCGGCCAGTTGCAGCCAGTCCGGGTCGCACCCTAGGGTGTCGACGAAACATTGCCGGGCCAGCTGCGGCAGGTTGTTCTTGCTGCTCAGATGGGCCAGGACCAGGTGTTGCAGGCCTTGCCAGCCCAACTCGGCCACCAGGAACGCCGCCTGGTGGTTGTTCAAATGTCCGTGTTCCCCACCTACCCGCTGCTTGAGAAAGTATGGGTAGTACCCGCGCGCCAGCATGTCACGGCAATGGTTGGACTCGATCATCAAGGCATCGAGATCCCGGTAGCTGTCCATCACCCTGTCGCAATACGAACCCAGGTCGGTCAGCAACCCAAAGCGCCGCTCACCGTCGCTGAACACATACTGCGTTGGCTCCCGGGCGTCGTGCGCCACGCTGACCACACTGACTTCCAGAGCACCAATGCGCAGTTGCTCGCCACCGGCGACGAAGCCAGCAGGTTCGATGGGCTTACGCAGCCCCTCCAGTGTTCCACGGCTCAGGTACACCGGCAGATTGTAGCGCCGAGACAGCAAACCCACGCCATGCACGTGGTCGGCATGTTCGTGGGTTACGAGTATCGCGCTCAATTGCGCCGGGTGCACACCCAGGCGCAACAGGCGTTTCTCGGTTTCTCGCAAAGAGAAACCACAATCGACCAGCACATACGTGCCGGCGCTGGCTATCAGCGTGCCGTTCCCTTGGCTACCGCTGCCGAGAACGGCAAAACGCATCGGATCAGCCCAGGTTGTCCTGAATCACGCTCAACACCTTGCGGGCCACATCGGCCGGCGCCACGGTGTTGATGTTTTTCTCGACGGTCACCTGAACGTTGTCACCCACCTTGCTCAGGCGAACCTGATAACGCTCGGCACGGGCTTCAATTTCTTCCTTGTCCGGCGCGCTGCCGAACAGACCGCTGAAGAAGCCAGGCTTCTCATCTTTCTTCTCGGCCTTTTCGGCGAGGTTGATGTAGTACAGGCCCAGGCTGCGGTTGATGTCTTCAACCCGCCACTCACCTTGTTCCAGCGCACGACCTACGCTCGACCAGGCGCGATCCAGGTCGGAGCCGACGTTGAGCACCGGGTTGCCGCTGCCGTCTTCGCTCAGGCTGACGCGGCTCGGGACGTCGAAGTCCCGGGATGCAAGCATCGAAACCGAACCGCCCTGTTCTGCGGTACGGCTCATGCTGGCGAGCATGTCGTCCACCAGCGCAGCGTCCAGGCCTGTGTTGACCGAACGGTTGGTGAAGGCCACATCAGCGGTGCTGCCGGCAGGGCGTTCAGCGCTGACCACGTAGATTTCACTGGTGTTGCGCTGCACGCCCGGCTCGATGCGAACCCGCACGCGGCTTTCGCTGTCGGCACCGACACCGGCGGCGCTCAGGCGCTTGGCCATGGAGGCGGACAGCTCATCGGCACGTTGCCAGGTCGTGGTGAATTCGCCCGTTTGCGGGCGCTGCTCATCCAGGCGAAAACCGTTGTCCTGGAAGAACTGGATCGCCACGGGCCAGACTTCGGCCGGTGGATGCTGGGCCATGACCCAGCTTGAATCGCCACTCTTCTGCAGGGTGTAGTCGCTGGCATCGGCCATGGCCGAGAGCGGCTGTGGACGGGGGACGATGTATTCACCCTTGACGCTGTCGTCGGCCACATTACGCGGGATCGGCAACAGCGGATCCAGACGTTTGGCGACATTGACATCGGGAGGCAGTTGCATCGGTGCAGTCTGTTGCGCTTCCAGGTAATCGCTACCACGGTCGCGGAAGTAACCTTCCGGGCCCCAGACCCATCCGCAGCCACTGGTGCTGGAGATAATCAAGGCAAGTGCGGAAAGTCCGGCCATTCGCTTCATGCGTTGTACTTCCTCAATTAAACCAGGACGCCCGACTGGCGCATGGCCTGCCGAAGCGGTTCGTGACAGGCTTCGCTCAGCCAGGTGAGCGGCAGGCGGATGCCTTGATGCATCAGGCCCATTTCAACCAAAGCCCACTTCACCGGAATCGGGTTGGCTTCGATGAACAGGTCCCTGTGCAACGGCATCAGTTTTTCGTTGATTGCCCGCGCGGTCTCGGCGTCGCCCTTGAGCGCAGCCTCGCACAGGTCGGCCATTTCGCGCGGAGCGACGTTGGCGGTGACGGAGATATTGCCCTTGCCACCCAGCAGGATCAGCTCGACCGCGGTCGGATCATCGCCGGACAGCACGATGAAGTCATCACTCACGCCAGCGAGGATGGCCTTGGCGCGGTCCAGGTCGCCGGTGGCTTCCTTGATACCGATGATGTTCGGCACGGTGGAGAGGCGAATCACGGTCTCGGCCTGCATGTCGCAGGAGGTGCGGCCGGGAACGTTGTAGAGGATCTGCGGGATGTCGACCGCTTCGGCAATGTGCTTGAAGTGCTGGTACAAGCCTTCCTGGGTTGGCTTGTTGTAGTACGGCACGACCAGCAGGCACGCGTCGGCACCGGCTTCCTTGGCGTTGCGGGTCAGCTCGACGGCTTCGCGGGTCGAATTGGCGCCGGTACCGGCGATCACCGGAATCTTCCCGGCTACCTGCTTGACTACGGCACGGATGACTTCGATGTGCTCGTTGACATCGAGGGTTGCCGATTCGCCAGTGGTACCGACGGCGACAATGGCATGGGTGCCGTTTTCTAGGTGGAAGTCCACGAGTTTGCTGAGGCTGGCCCAGTCAAGACGCCCTTGTGCATCCATGGGTGTGACCAGTGCCACCATACTGCCCGCAATCATGAAACCGCTCCTGCCGGAAAAAGAGAGCGGTAATGGTACTGGCGCCAAGATGCTTGTACAAGCGAACTACCATTCCCCTTGGCGATGGTTTTCGCTACCCTTCAGGCTTTGATCGGTACCGATAAGCTCATACGCCGGTTCCCAGCCTCCGTTATTCGTCGCCACAAGCCCCATTCCTGCGTTTGTCCTGCCGCATTCCCGCCGTCCCGGAATGCAGCGCAACCCCAGGCACAGGGCTTGAGTCGTTCGTTTATCCCGGTCTGTCGCCGTGCCGAGCTGCAAAAGTGCCGACCGCTCATCGCTTTAGGAATGCTGCATGTCCACCCCCACAGTCCGCGAACAATTCCTTGTTATCAGTGCCCTTGGCGCCAACCCCATGGAGCTGACTAACGTCCTGTGCCGCGCCAGCCATGAAAATCGCTGCGCCGTCGTAACTTCACGCCTGACCCGTCATGGCGAATGCAGTGCGCTCGTGCTTGAGATTTCCGGCAGCTGGGACGCCCTGGCCCGCCTGGAAGCGAGCCTGCCGGTGCTGGCCAAGAAACACGCCTTCACCGTCAATGTGGTGCGCAGCGCCGCCCTGGAGAACCGCCCCCAGGCCCTGCCCTACGTGGCGTATGTGAGTTCGGCCTATCGCCCGGACATCATCAACGAGCTGTGCCAGTTCTTCATGGACCACCATGTCGAGCTGGAAAACCTGACCTGCGACACCTACCAGGCCCCGCAGACAGGCGGCACCATGCTCAATGCCACGTTCACCGTGACACTGCCGGCCGGCACCCAGATCAGTTGGCTGCGCGATCAGTTCCTGGATTTCGCCGACGCGATGAACCTCGATGCCCTGATCGAACCGTGGCGCCCCCAAAACCCAATGTAAGGAAGCGTTCATGGCCGTTGCCATCGATCAACCGGTTACCGATTTCCAGGCGCCCGCCACCAGCGGGCACACCGTCAGCCTCGCGGCCCTTAAAGGCAAGCAGGTGGTGATTTACTTCTATCCCAAGGACAGCACCCCGGGGTGTACCACCGAAGGCCAGGGTTTTCGTGACCAGTACGCCCAGTTCCAGGCTGCCAACACCGAAGTGTTCGGCGTATCGCGTGATAGCCTCAAGTCCCACGAGAACTTCAAGTGCAAGCAGGAGTTTCCGTTCGAGCTGATCAGCGACAAGGACGAAGCCGTCTGCCAGCTGTTCGACGTGATCAAGCTGAAAAAGCTCTACGGCAAGGAATACCTGGGCGTTGATCGCAGCACGTTCCTGATCGACAAGGATGGCGTGCTACGCCAGGAATGGCGCGGCGTGAAGGTGCCGGGGCATGTGGATGCGGTGTTGGCGGCGGCGCAGGCTCTGAACAAGGCCTGAAGTTTTTTCTGTCTGTCCTGACGCTATCGCGAGCAAGCTCGCTCCCACAGGGGATTTATGGTGTTCATCAATCCTGTGGGAGCGAGCTTGCTCGCGATGGGGCCATCAGCATCACCTGATTAATCAAGCTACAGCAACGGCGCCACCACCGGCTCACGGCTCGGCCACGCATCCAGCACAGCCTTGAACAGTGTTGCCAGGGGAATGGCAAAGAACACCCCCCAAAACCCCCACAGCCCGCCAAACAGCAATACCGCGCAGATGATCACCACCGGATGCAGGTTCACCGCCTCGGAGAACAGCAGCGGCACCAGCACGTTGCCATCAAGCGCCTGGATGATCCCGTAGACGGCCATCAGATAAATGAACTGATCGCTCCACCCCCATTGGAACAGCGCGATCAACGCCACGGGCACGGTCACCACCACGGTCCCGACATACGGCACCACCACCGAAATGCCCACCAGCAGCGCCAGCAATGCAGCGTAATTGAGCCCCAGGGCCACGAAGCCGATGTAGGTCACGCCGCCGCAGATGAAAATCTCGATGACTTTTCCGCGAATGTAGTTGGCGATCTGGCGATTCATTTCCTGGGCCACCCGGGTGATCAGCGCCCGCTCGCGAGGCAGATAGCCACGGACCCAGCGCCCGATCATTTCCCGATCCTTGAGAAAGAAAAACACCAGGATCGGCACCAGCACCAGGTAGATCATGATGTTCACCAGAAGCGGCAGGCTGGACAAAGAAAACGTCAGCGCCCACTGGCCGAACTTGCCGATCTGGCCGCGCACCACCTCTATGGCCTGCAGTACCTGTTCATCGGACACCAGATGCGGATAGCGCTCCGGCAACAGCAACAACAGCGACTGCCATTTGACGAGCATCCCGGGCAATTCGTTGAACAAGGTCACCAACTGATGCCAGAGCAGCGGCATGATCACGACGACGAACACCACCAACACCCCCATGAACAGGGCGAACACCAGCCCTACCGCCATGGCGCCAGGCAGCCGCATCCGTTCCAGCGTCATGACCAGCCCCTGCATCAGGTACGCCAGCACCATCCCTGCCAGCACCGGCGCGAGCATGCCGCCCAGCGTGAGGACTGCCGTGAAGGCCAGGAACAGCAACACTGCCAGCACCACCGCCTCTTCGTCGGAGAAGTAGCGCTGGATCCAGTCGCGTAACACTTTGAACATTAAAAATCCTTAAGGGCCGCTGTTGATTTTCAGGCTTTCTTCAGCCAATAACGGTAGACGCCGTTGTCGTCTTCTTCACGCAGCAGCGTATGACCGGCCAGTCGGGCAAAGGTGCGGAAATCGCGCTGGGAGCCCGCATCCGTTGCGGTCACCTTGAGCACGGCGCCGCTGGCCAGGCGATTGAGTTCCAGCTTGGCCTTGAGCAGTGGTAACGGACAATTCAGGCCGCTGGCGTCCAGTTCGGCATCGGGGGCTACAGCATCGGTCATCGGTTCACTCCGCAGCAGGTCGTTGAGCGACTTAGAATATCTGGTCCCGGGCCTGGTGTCCGGCTACAGTAGGGTCTTTGTCGACTAAGGCTTCGTGCATGACATTTCTGCGCCCCACCCTGCTGACGCTCGCTTGCCTGCTTGCCTCACCGGGCTTCGCCGACGACCTGCCGTCACTTGGCGACGCCAGTTCTGCCATCGTCTCGCCGCAACAGGAGCACCAGTTGGGTCGCGCCTGGCTGGCCTTGCTGCGCAGTCAGGTTTCACAGCTCAACGATCCACAGCTCAAGGACTACGTCGAGTCCAGCGTTTACAAACTGGTGGAGACCAGCCAGGTCAACGACCGACGCCTGGAGTTCATCCTGATCAACAGCCCGCAGCTCAACGCTTTCGCCGCACCCGGCGGAATCGTCGGGGTCAACGGTGGACTGTTCCTCAATGCGCAGACCGAAGGTGAATACGCCTCGGTCATGGCCCACGAACTGGCGCACTTGTCACAACGCCACTTTGCCCGGGGCGTCGAAGCTCAACAACGCATGCAGGTGCCGATGATGGCAGCGCTGCTGGCCGGCATTGTGATCGCCGCCGCCGGTGGGGGTGACGCCGGGATCGCGGCCATTGCCGGCACCCAGGCAGCAGCCATCCAGGAACAACGACGTTTCTCTCGCCAGAACGAACAGGAAGCCGACCGCATCGGCATCCAGAACCTGGAAAAGGCCGGCTATGATCCGCGGTCCATGCCGACCATGTTCGAACGGCTGATGCGCCAGTACCGTTTCGACGCCAGGCCCCCTGAATTCCTGCTGACTCACCCAGTGACCGAGTCCCGAATCGCCGACACCCGCAACCGTGCCGAACAGGCAAGGCCAGGTGGCATCGAAGACAGCATGCGTTATCAATTGATTCGCGCACGGGTCAAGTTGATCTACGAAGAAACTCCGGGGCTGGGCGCCAAGCGCTTCCGGGCGCAGCTGGATGAAAATCCGAAGAACGACGTGGCCCGCTATGGCTTGGCGATCGCGCAGATCAAGGGTGGCCAGCTGAATGAGGCCCGGGAAAACCTCAAGCAGCTCCTGGCCAAATCGCCCAACGAGATCATCTATAACCTGGCCCAGGTCGATCTGGATATCACCAGCAACAAGCTGCCAGACGCTCAGGCTCGCGTCGACCGGATGCTGACCCAGTACCCGGGCAACTATCCGCTGAATCAGGTGCGCGTCGACTTGCTGCTCAAGCAGAACCGCCCCGCCGACGCCGAGAAGGCTCTGGAGAACCTGCTCAAGACTCGTCCGGACGATCCGGATGTCTGGTACATGGTGGCAGAGACCCGCGGACTGTCGGGCAACATCATCGGCCTGCACCAGGCCCGCGCCGAATACTTCGCCCTGGTGGGCGACTACCGCCAGGCCATCCAGCAACTGGACTTCGCCAAACGGCGCGCCGGCAGCAATTTCCCGCTGTCGTCACGCATCGACGCCAGGCAGCGCGAGCTCATGGAGCAGGAGCGCATGGTCAAGGACATGATGGGCTGAGTCTTTTCGGACACAAAAAAACCGCCTCTTTCGAGGCGGTTTTTTTTGGGGACAGCTAAGCGATCACTCGGCCAGCTTGAAGGTAATGAAACTCGCACGGCCCTGACGCAGAACCCGCATCGAGACTGAACGATTCTTCGGCAACGCCTTGGCGATGTCGGTGAACTCCTTGGCCGAACCGATTGCCTGGTTGTTCAGGTGAGTGATGATGTCGCCTGGTTGCAAGCCGATCATGGCCGCAGGACCCTCCTGCACCTCCTTGATCACTACACCACCTTGCAGCTCCAGGGTCCGTTTTTGCTCTGGCGTAAGCTCCGCCACAGCCACGCCCAGACGATTGCTGCTACGTTCCACGCCTGACTTGGCCAGCGAGTCCAGCTCCTTGCCTTCCTCAGGGATGGCGCCGACGGTCAATTCGACGTTTGTGCGCTTGCCTTCGCGAATCACTTCCAGATTAGCCTTGGAACCGGCCTTGAGGGCGCCCACCAGATGTGGCAAGTCAGCGGACATGACGATCGGCTGGCCATTCATGCTCAGGATCACGTCGCCCACTTGCAGGCCACCCTTGGCAGCCGGACCACCCTCCTGGATCTGCGCCACCAGCGCACCGGCAGGTTTCTCCAGGCCGAACGACTCGGCCAGGTCCTTGTTCACTTCCTGAATGACCACGCCCAACCAGCCGCGGCTGACCTTGCCTTCGGTTTTCAGCTGATTGGACACGTCCATGGCGACGTCGATCGGAATCGCGAAGGACACGCCCATGAAGCCGCCCGAACGGGTATATATCTGGGAGTTGATCCCCACGACTTCACCGTCGAGGTTGAACAGCGGCCCACCGGAGTTGCCTGGGTTGATCGGCACGTCGGTCTGGATGAACGGCACGTAGTTTTCGTTTGGCAGGCTGCGACCGATGGCGCTGACGATGCCCTGGGTTACGGTATGGTCGAAGCCAAACGGCGAACCGATGGCCACGACCCACTGGCCGGCTTTCAGGTTCTGGGATTTGCCCAGCTTGAGCACGGGCAGATCTTTCCCTTCGATCTTCAGCAACGCCACGTCAGAACGCGGGTCAGTGCCGATCAGCTTGGCCTTGAGCTCACTGCGGTCTGCCAGGCGCACCAGGATCTCGTCGGCATCGGCAATCACGTGGTTATTGGTCAGGATGTAACCGTCGGGCGAAATAATGAAACCCGAGCCCAGGGACTGCGCTTCACGCTGACGGCCACCGCCGGGCGAACGCGGTTGCGGCATCCCGCGCTCGAAGAACTCGCGCAACATCGGCGGCAAACCTTCCAGGTCCGGCATCTGCTGATCCATCACCCGGCGTTCCGGCAGTTTCTGGGTGGTACTGATGTTCACCACCGCAGGCGAGGCTTGCTCGACCAGCTCAGTGAAGTCAGGCAATTCGACCGCCATAGCGGGAACGGCCTGACCGAGCACAAGCACAGTGGCAAAGATGGAAAGATAGGTTTTCAAGCGTGGTATCGACATACGGCTCCCGTTACGACGAGCGTGGTTAAGCGATATGGAGCAAGAAATACCAGGGGAAGATACGCCGGTATTTTTGTTCCGCAAACAGGCAAGGCCAGAGCCGAGCGGCTCTGACCTATAGAAAAAAAATTGAAGTTTTGCAAATGAAAATGCTGACAGAAAGTTTCGGCATTTCGATCAAGTCCCGGCGCTGTAAGCCTCTTGCCCAATCGAACCACCCTGACAGCTATTGAGTCGCCGTGGCATCGGAACGCATGGAGAGCGCGATCCGTTCCGCTGTGCCGATGGGAATTTCGCCGACCACCGTGACCATCATTTCGCCCTGGGGCGTCGTGAGTCGACGCGAAACAGCTGCTGTCGGGCCGAGCTGCGTACGCGTGTCGGTGACGGTCGCGCCGTTCAACGGCTCCAGAAACACCGAGAAACGAGCCAAGCCATCATCGTACATCAGGCTATTGACCTGAACGTTGGTTTCCGGATCCTTTCTCAGCGCACTGCTGGTCAGTTCGAAGCCCGGTGGAAGCCAGTCCGAACGCCATGCAGTTTTCGCCATGGCACTTTTAGCTGGGGTCTGCGCTACTACCTTGCATTCGGCAGTGGCTTGCAGATCAGCGTCGGACGGTGCCGTGATATTCAAACGTGTGAACTGGAAACGCTCGAGCAGCTGGCCCTTGTCATTGAGCAACAGAGACTTGAGCGGCAGGCCGGTCTCTCGGTCCAGATGCAGTTCGAAACCATAACGATGCTGGTCCTTGGGCGTCAGCGCCACAATCACCGCAGGGCGCCCGGCCACGCGCGACTTGCCAATGACGGCAAGATCATACCAATTCTTGAGTTTTTGCGGATCGAGCGCACGTGCCGTGCCTTCAGGCGTATTCCCCACCCCAGCGATCAAGGAGCCGCTTACGCATTGAGTACGTCCATCAATGCGCAGGACTTCCTGTGCCGACCCATCGAGCTGGAGTAACCGCTCGCGGACTTTGCCATCCTGGACACGATGCCAGATGCTATGGGTAGAAAAACTACCATTACGCTCGTAAACGAAAGTGCCCTGGAAGCTTTGCTGTTGCTCGGCCTGACTCAAACGATTAAGCCAGTCCTGAGCCTCACCGGCATAGGCTGGGATAACGCACCAGCCACCCAACAGAAGCGAGAATAGAGGTATGGCGCGCAATGGTCCTCCTTAGCGGTTTTCCAGACTGGCTGCACGGGCGTAAGGCAGCGCGCTTTCAGTACCTTTCAGGGCTGCTTCCTGGGCATGCTGACGCAGGTAGTTGGGCAGACGCTGATCATGCCAGCCTGGTTGGCCTTGCAGCACACCGTTGGCCATTGGACCGGCGACTTCCGAGCTTTCGCTATAACCGGCCAACACTGCCGGGCCCTTGACCTGTGGAGCGGCCAAGCCAGGCTGATTGGACTGCTGGGCCATTTGCACACCGGCGATCTCATCCTGGTTGTAGAGGCGAACCCCGGCCAGCACGGCCACCGTAACCGAAGCGGCAACCGCAAGACGACCCAGGCTGCGCCAAGGGCTGCGGGAGGCTTTGGCCGGAACAGCTTCATCAGCCAGAGCAGCAGATACAGCCGCAGCGATGTCCAGACGCGGAAGCAGCAGGTCCTTGTGCATGACAGCCCGGGCGATCTGGTAACGAGCCCAGGTCTCACGGGTTTCAACATCGTCGAAGGCATTGAGTACCCGACGCAATTCCAATTCGTCCGCTTCGTTATCCATCACTGCGGACAGCGATTCCTGCAGGGCTTCACGACTCATGGCGTTCCTCTCTTGGCTGTCGCCGCTGTCTCAGTTTTCCTGCAACAAAGGTTGCAGGGCTTTATCGATGGCCTCCCGAGCGCGGAAAATCCGGGAGCGCACGGTACCCACCGGACACTGCATGACGCTGGCAATGTCCTCGTAACTCAGACCGTCGAATTCACGTAAAGTTAGAGCCGTACGCAAATCTTCGGGCAGTTGCTGGATGGTCCGATGGACAGTGCCTTCGATCTCATCCCGCAGCAACGCTCGTTCCGGTGATTCAAGATCCTTGAGGCCATGATCGCCATCATAGAACTCTGCATCTTCAGAACTCACATCGCTATCCGGCGGCCGGCGGCCGCGTGAAACCAGATAGTTTTTCGCCGTGTTAATGGCGATGCGGTAAAGCCACGTGTAAAACGCGCTGTCTCCGCGAAAATTACCAAGCGCACGGTAAGCCTTGATGAAGGCTTCCTGAGCAACATCCTGGGCTTCATGGGTGTCGTGCACAAAACGCACGATCAACCCGAGAATTTTGTGCTGGTATTTCAGCACTAGCAGATCGAAAGCTCGCTTGTCGCCGCGTTGAACGCGCTCGACCAGTTGCTGATCCTCTTCCTGGGTTAGCATGAACACTCCTCGATAAGCTCGAAGGAGGCTTGCATTACTAATCGACCGGGCTTGCAACCATAGACTCGGGCTTTTCGCAAAAGTTCTCCCCTCCAAGCAAGTTTCCGGCGCGCTCTGATCCGGCACGCACGAAAAACGCAGCACGAGATTCCCCGGCTGCGCGAATAATCTGTCGCCGGGCCTGTCGGCAAAGATTCAAATCCTAATCTTGCACCAACCCGACGCTGTTCCCTTTTGCAGACAACCGTCTATTGAACCCAGTCGCTCGGCAAAAGTTCCAACTATTTATAGCCTTGTGTGTGGAACATCGAGCAACCCTGACGAGATAAACAGCCTTTCATCCTCGAAACGGTCGCCTTGTCGCCCATCCACCAAAATCGTGATCCGACGAAGCGTCACGGTTGTGTCATTCTGGTTTCACATTGCCATGAATACGCCGCTATTGTGCCGATCCCCCTCTCTATATACTAGTGGGCTGCATGGCTGCCTGACCCCATTGAAACGGATGTCTTGCGCCAACCCCGACCCGGGTCGTTTTGAGCGGAAACCTTTCGAATGAGCCAACAGTTCCAACACGATGTTCTGGTAATCGGCAGCGGCGCCGCCGGATTGAGCCTGGCGTTGACACTGCCTGAGCATCTGCGCATCGCAGTACTGAGCAAAGGCGACCTGGCCAACGGTTCGACATTCTGGGCCCAGGGTGGCGTCGCGGCCGTGCTGGATGACACCGACACTATTGAATCGCATGTCGATGACACCCTCAATGCCGGGGGTGGCCTGTGCAATCCAGAAGCCGTGCGTTTCACCGTCGAGCACAGCAGGGAAGCCATACAGTGGCTGATCGACCAGGGCGTCCCCTTCACGCGTGACGAGCAATCCGGTACCGAAGACGGTGGTTTCGAGTTTCACCTGACCCGCGAGGGCGGTCACAGCCATCGGCGCATCATTCACGCTGCCGACGCCACCGGTGCGGCGATTTTCAAGACGTTGCTGGCCCAAGCCCGCCAGCGGCCCAATATCGAGCTTCTGGAGCAACGCGTCGCGGTCGATCTGATTACCGAAAAACGCTTGGGCCTAGACGGTGATCGGTGCCTGGGTGCCTACGTGCTCAACCGTGGCACCGGGGAGGTCGACACCTACGGCGCCCGCTTCGTGATCCTGGCCTCCGGCGGTGCCGCGAAAGTCTACCTTTACACCAGCAACCCCGACGGCGCATGCGGGGACGGCATTGCCATGGCCTGGCGTTCAGGCTGCCGGGTGGCGAACCTGGAATTCAATCAGTTCCACCCCACATGCCTCTACCACCCGCTGGCCAAGAGTTTCCTGATCACCGAGGCCCTGCGCGGCGAAGGTGCTCACCTGAAACTTCCTAACGGCGAGCGTTTCATGCAGCGCTTCGATTCCCGCGCCGAACTGGCGCCCCGGGATATCGTCGCCCGGGCCATCGACCACGAAATGAAGCGCCTGGGCATCGACTGCGTCTACCTGGACATCAGCCACAAGCCCGAAGCATTCATCAAGAGCCATTTCCCCACGGTGTACGAGCGTTGCCTGGAGTTTTCCATCGACATCACCAAGCAACCGATTCCGGTGGTGCCAGCGGCGCATTACACCTGCGGCGGGGTGATGGTCGACCAACAGGGGCGCACTGACGTACCGGGCCTGTATGCCATTGGCGAAACCAGCTTCACCGGCCTGCACGGCGCCAACCGCATGGCCAGCAACTCGTTGCTGGAATGTTTCGTCTACGCCCGCTCGGCGGCAGCGGACATTCTTGAGCAATTGCCACAGATCGCCGCCCCATCCGCCCTGCCCTCATGGGACGCCAGCCAGGTCACCGACTCGGACGAAGATGTGATCATCGCTCACAACTGGGACGAACTGCGGCGCTTCATGTGGGACTACGTCGGCATCGTGCGCACCAACAAACGCCTGCAACGGGCGCAGCATCGGGTGCGGCTGTTGCTGGATGAAATCGATGAGTTCTACAGCAACTACAAGGTCAGCCGCGACCTGATCGAGTTGCGCAACCTGGCCCAGGTCGCTGAACTGATGATCCGCTCAGCCATGGAACGCAAGGAAAGCCGCGGGCTGCACTACACGCTCGACTACCCGGGCCTGCTGCCCGAAGCGTTGGACACTATCCTGGTGCCGCCCACCTACGCCGGCTGAACTTGAGCCGAACCCGCAGGCGCCGATGCAGATCCGGCGCCAGCGCATCGCGGGGCACACACAGCGAGCGGACCCGCCACTCCCCCCGCAGGCGAAAACGCAGCACGATAATCATCGGCAATGCCAGGCTGTCAGGGCGCAATTGCACCGCCTGCCAGCCAGATGCCCTGTTTCACAGCTGCCAGCCATCGGCGTCACGACGCAACCGGCAAAAAGCCTGACGGTGGGTCAACAATAGATGCCGCGGTAGCGTCCAGGCACCATGGGCCAGGCACAGCAGCACGCCGAGGCTGATTAACCAGAACGGGACGGACAACAGCAACAACGAACCCAAGGCAAAGGCCTGGGCCAGGAGATAGGCCGCCAGCAGTTGCCCGGAAGCCTGCCAGCGGCATTCAAAGCGATTACTTGGGCTGGACACGGTCCAGAATCATCCGAACCATGCGCTGCAGCTCCGGGTCTTCGGATTCGCTGCGTTCCATGAACCAGCCGAACATGTCCTGATCCTCGCACTCGAGCAGACGCACGTAGCACGCACGGTCGACGTCGTTAAGGTGGGGATAAACTTCTTTCACGAACGGCACCAGCAACACGTCAAGCTCAAGCATGCCGCGGCGGCTGTGCCAGTAAAGGCGATTCAGTTCAACATCTTCGACCATGGAGCGCTCCTCAAATAGAGCGCAAGTATACAGGCCCCGCCGCGATGGAACAGACGGCTCGGGTCAGGCACCACCGATCCTTTGTGAACTACCCATTTCAAGGGCGCCCCCTTATGATGTCCACCAGACTTTTTACCCTGCGATGACCCATGGCTGATTCCGCTTTTTTCTGCACCCTGTCCCACGAAGGCGTTCTCGCGGTCCGCGGCGTGGACGCTGGCAAATTCCTGCAAGGCCAATTGACCTGCAACCTCAACTACCTGAGCGACAGCCGGGCCAGCCTCGGTGCCCGCTGCACCCAGAAGGGCCGGATGCAATCGAGTTTCCGCATCCTGCTCGAAGGCGATGGTGTACTGATGGCAATGGCCAGCGAATTGCTCGAACCGCAACTGGCGGACCTGAAAAAGTATGCCGTGTTCTCCAAATCCAGACTGACCGATGAAAGCACCGCCTGGGCTCGCTTCGGCCTGGAGAACGCCGACACGGCGCTCGCAGCCTTGGGCCTTGAGCTGCCGGCCGAGACCGACAGCGTCGTTCGTCATGATTGCCTGATTGCCATTCGCGTCTCTCCGAACCGCGCCGAACTTTGGGCGCCCGCCGAACAGGCCGACCCGCTGTCAGCCCGGCTGCGCGAACAGTTGACCGAGGGCGAGCTGAACCAGTGGCTGCTGGGTCAGATCCGCGCCGGGCTCGGCCAGGTCATGCCGGCTACCCGCGAACTGTTCATTCCGCAGATGCTCAATCTGCAAGCCGTTGGCGGCGTGAGTTTCAAGAAAGGTTGCTACACCGGCCAGGAAATCGTCGCCCGCATGCAGTACCTGGGCAAACTCAAGCGGCGCCTGTATCGGCTGCAAATGGATGCCGGTGAACTGCCCGAGCCTGGCACCCCCTTATTTTCACCCACGCACGGCAGTTCTATCGGTGAAGTGGTGATGGCCGCTCACGCCGAACGAAACATTGAACTGCTGGCGGTGGTACAGACCGAAGCTGCAGAAGATGACAATTTGCACCTCGGCGCGCTGGAAGGCCCGGGCATGCAATTGCTCGACCTGCCTTACGAACTGGACCGCGACCGCGAAATCCAGCGCTGATCGCAGCATTTTGTCGTAATACCCTAGAGAAACGAAATGAGCGATTTGGCGGATAAGGTCCAACGGGATTTGGTGGAGGCCATCGATAACGATGACCTGGTTCTGCCAACATTACCGGAAGTGGCCCTGCAGATTCGCCGGGCCGCCGAAGACCCGGAAATCAGCGTCAGCAACCTGAGCAAGGTGATTGGTCGTGACACGGCGCTTTCGGCGCGCCTGATAAAAGTGGTCAACAGCCCACTGCTGCGTGCGACCCAGGAAGTCACTGACCTGCACACAGCCATCACCCGGCTGGGAGTCAACTACAGCAGCAACCTGGCCATCGGCCTGGTCATGGAGCAGATTTTCCATGCCCGTTCCGAAGTGGTGGAACAGAAGATGCGCGAAGTCTGGCGTAAAAGCCTGGAAATCGCCGGTGTCTGCTATGCGTTGTGCCGGATCTATACGCAACTCAAACCCGATCAGGCCGCGCTGGGTGGGCTGGTGCATCAGATCGGCGTACTGCCGATTCTCACCTACGCCGAAGACAACAATGAATTGCTGTCTGACCCGGTCAGTCTCAATCACGTCATCGAGACGATTCACCCGGTGCTGGGAGACAAGTTGCTCAGTGTTTGGGAGTTTCCAGAAAGACTGGTGAAGCTGCCGGGGCTGTATCTGGACTTCACCCGAGATTCGAAGCAACTCGATTACGTCGACCTGGTGCAGGTAGCTGCGTTGTATTGCTACAAGGACTCCGACCACCCCCTGGGCAGGATCGATGCCTTCGGGGTACCGGCCTTCAATAAGCTGGGCATCGACCCGGAAAACAAAGCCCGGTGCGCGGAGATCGAAGAAGCGCGGTCGATGTTTTATTAAGCAACCAGGCTCAAGCCCCCGAACTTGAGCTCAGGCACTGAACCTGTGCCGAGGGGATTTATCCCCGCTGGGGCGCGAAGCGGCCCTTGGCGTTCTGTCTGATACACCTAAATCGCCAGTTTGGGGCTGCTTCGCAGCCCAGCGGGGATAAATCCCCTCGCCACAATAGAGCTCGGCTCTGGATCAATCTGAACCGGGGATAAAGCTCACCCTAACTTTCAAACCACCCTCCTGCCCATCATGCAGCGTGATTTGCGCCAGGTGCGCACGGCAGATTTCACCGACGATAGCCAACCCCAGACCCGAACCGGCCACTTGCTGATTGCGTCGATAGAAGCGCTCGAACACGCGGTCTCGCTCATGCGGCGGGATGCCCGGCCCGTCGTCCTCGACCTCAAGCACCGCAGGCGCTGTGACCCGCAAGATCACATTGCCGCCCGATGGGGTATGGGCCAGGGCGTTGTCCACCAGGTTGCTCAACAACTCGTTCAACAAGGTCGGCTCACCTCGCAGCCATACCGGTTCGTCGGCTTCCAAAGCCAACGCCACGCCACGGGCATGGGCCAACGGGGCCATGGCCATACCCAGCTCCCGTGCCAATTGGCTGAGATCAAGCAACTGCGCGCCGCCCTCGGCGATGGCCCGGGCACCATTTTCGACACGCGCCAGGGACAGCAACTGATTCGCCAGATGGGTCAACCGATCCGTGCCTTGGGCCGCGGTTTCCAGGGTTTCACGCCAGATTGCCGGCTCGCTGGCGCGTAGCCCCAGCTCGAGCCGGGCCTTCAGCGCAGCCAAAGGCGTGCGCAGTTCATGGGCGGCGTCGGCGATGAATTGCGCCTGACGCTCGAATTGCCCGCGAAGACGCTCGGTGAAATGGTTGAGGGCCCGCACCAGTGGCCAGAGTTCATGCTGGACCTCCACCAGGGGCAATGGCCGCAAATCATCCGGCTGACGCTCCTCCACCGCCGTGCGCAAGCGCTCCAGGGGGCGCAAGGCGGCACTGACGGCGAACCACACCATCAGCAGCGCGCCCACCGCCAGCATACCCAGGCGCAACAGTGTGTCGGCCATCAAGCCGCGGGCCATGCTGATCCGCGCCTCTTCGGTTTCCGCCACGCGAATCTCCGCCATGCCGTTCATGTTCGGTTCACTCACCGCCTTGAGCAGGCTCACCACCCGCACATCCTGCCCCTGATAGCTGGCGTTATAAAAGCGCGCCAGGGCCGGGTAATCGTCGGTACGCGGCGTACCGGGCGGTGGACCTGGGAGGTTTTCGTAGCCGGAAATCAGCTTCTGGTGGATGTCATTGACCTGGTAGTAAATACGCCCGGCGCTGTCGTAGGCAAAGGTATCCAGGGCCACGTAAGGCACATCCGCGCTGAGGCTGCCGTCGCGTTGCGACAGGCCGGCGGCAATGGTCCGGGCGGAGGCCAGCAGCGTGCGGTCGTAGGCCGTGTCCGCGGCTTCGCGACCGTTCCAGTAAGCACTCAGGCCGCTGGCGAGCATCAGTACCACCAACAGCAGTGCCAGGTTCCAGAGCAGTCGCCAACGCAAACTGTCGGGCTTATGCATCGCGGGTTTCCAGCAGGTAGCCGAGGCCACGGAATGTCACGATCGCCACGGCATGGCCGTCGAGTTTCTTGCGCAGGCGGTGGACGTAGATTTCGATGGCATCGGGGCTGGCCTCTTCGTCCAGGCCGAACACCTGGGCCGCAAGCTGCTCCTTGCTCATCACCCGCCCTGGCCGGGCGATCAACGCCTCCAGCACGGCCTGCTCGCGGGAAGTCAGGGTCAGCAATTCGTCGTCGAGGGTGAAGCGGCGGGTGTCCAGGTCATAAATCAACCCACCACAGCGCTGCTGGCGTTCGCCCCCCAATACGCTACGGCGCAACAGTGCCTTGACCCGAGCCTCCAGCTCCGTGAGCTCGAACGGCTTGGCCAGGTAATCGTCAGCACCCAGGTTCAGGCCATGAACCCGGTCCTTGACGTCGCTACGGGCAGTCAGCATCAACACCGGTAAGGTCTTGCCGCGGGCCCGCAGCCGGGCCAGCACCTCGAAACCGTCCATGCGTGGCAGCCCCACATCGAGAATCGCGACCGCGTACTCCTCGCTGCTCAAAGCCAGGTCAGCCGCCACCCCGTCGTGCAGCACATCCACGGTCAAACCGGTGCTCTTGAGCGCCTGGGCTACACTTTCGGCCAGCTGGAGATGGTCTTCGACGAGCAGGACACGCATTGGATTTCACCTCGATTCAGGGATGGTCGGCACCATTCTGTGGCGCGGAGTTTACAGCCGCATCCACCTCTGTGAAGCCAAAAACATCGTGAAAGCTTTTGAAAGGTTAGCGAAAGGTTGGCCGGTTACAGTCCTCCAACGGCAAGTTTCGACTGCCGGTCGCGAGGCACCTCGCGAACGAAAAACGCCCCGAAGCGTTTTCGCCAAATAAGAACAATAGAGCGGAGTATTCACCATGCTGTCCATACAGCCCCAGGCCCCGACGCCTGCTCGCCCTTCCCGCCTCAACCAGATCGCCTTCACTTGCGCCGCCGCTTTCGCCGGTCTTGCACCGTCGTCTCTGTGCGTCTACGCCACGTGACCTATCGCTCCTGATGGCCCGCTGTCGATTCCCGAAGGGTCCGACAACGGCAAATGTGCAACACACAACAACAACTCCTGTGGAGACAAAAATGAACCTATCACTGCGTAAAGTAGCCCTGGCCGCTGGTTGCCTGATGTTCGCCGGGCAGTTGCTCGCCGAACCCAAGCGTCCGGAATGCATCGCCCCGGCCGCGCCTGGCGGCGGTTTTGACCTGACGTGCAAATTGGCCCAAAGCGCCCTGGTGAACGAAAAACTGCTGACCAAACCGATGCGTGTGACCTACATGCCCGGCGGCGTCGGTGCAGTGGCCTACAACGCAGTGGTCGCTCAGCGCCCGGCCGACGCCGGCACGCTGGTGGCCTGGTCCAGTGGCTCGCTGCTGAACCTGGCCCAAGGCAAATTCGGGCGTTTCGACGAAAACGCCGTTCGCTGGTTGGCAGCCGTTGGCACCAGCTATGGCGCCATCGCGGTCAAGAGCGATTCGCCCTACAAGAACCTCGATGATCTGGTACAGGCGCTGAAGAAAGATCCAGGCTCCGTGGTCATCGGTTCCGGCGGCACCGTGGGCAGCCAGGACTGGATGCAAACCGCGCTGATCGCCAAGGCCGCCGGTATCGACCCGCGCAAACTGCGCTACGTGGCGCTCGAAGGCGGTGGCGAGATCGCAACGGCCCTGCTGGGCGGCCATATTCAGGTAGGCAGTACGGACATCTCCGACTCCATGCCACACATCCAGAGCGGCGACATGCGCCTGCTGGCGGTGTTCGCCGAGAAGCGCCTGGATGAGCCGGAAATGAAAGACATCCCGACCGCCCGTGAACAAGGCTACGAGATCGTCTGGCCAGTGGTTCGTGGCTTCTACCTCGGGCCGAAGGTCAGCGATGAAGACTACGCCTGGTGGAAAAATGCATTCGACAAGCTGCTGGCGTCCGAAGACTTCGCCAAGCTGCGTGACCAGCGCGAACTGTTCCCGTTCGCCATGACCGGTCCGGAACTGGACACCTACGTGAAGAAGCAAGTGGCCGACTACAAGATGCTGGCCAAAGAGTTTGGCCTGGTCCAGTAATCGCCTCTGTTCTCGCGGCGGCGCCTGCATCACTGCGGCGCCGCCCAGGAGTTAGTCATGCTCATCCAACGTATTTTCGCTTCAGTGCTGCTGCTGGTTTGCGTCGGCCTCGCGCTGATGGCCTGGCCCTACCAGGCAGCCTTTTCCTATGAACCGGTCGGGCCGCGCGCCTTCCCCTTGCTGATGATCGGGCTGCTGAGCCTGGCCCTGCTTTATATGGTGTTTCGTCCGACGCCCATCGTGCACAGCGACGAAGATCCGCAACTGGATCGCGAGACCCTGCAGAAAATCGGCATCTGCGTAGTGCTGCTGCTGATATTCGCCGGGACCTTCGAACCCCTGGGTTTCATCCTCGCCAGCATTTTGGTCGGGGTTCCGATGGCGCGCCTGTATGGCGGTCGTTGGGTGCCGAGCGTGGTGATCATCAGCCTGATGGCCATCGGTCTCTATCTGTTGTTCGACAAGCTGATGGACGTGCCGCTGCCCCTGGGCCTGCTCGACGTCCTGGAGAATTGATATGGATACCCTGAATTATCTCGGCCAGGGTTTTGGCGTTGCACTGACCCCCTACAACCTCGTTACCGCCCTGAGCGGCACCCTGATCGGCACCGTGGTCGGCCTGCTGCCGGGCCTGGGCCCGATCAATGGCGTGGCGTTGCTGATCCCGATTGCATTCGCCCTCGGTCTGCCACCGGAGTCGGCCCTGATCCTGCTGGCGGCCGTATACCTGGGTTGCGAATACGGCGGGCGAATCAGCTCGATCCTGCTCAACATCCCGGGTGAAGCCTCCACCGTCATGACCACCCTGGACGGTTACCCGATGGCCCGCAAAGGCATGGCCGGCGTCGCCCTTTCGCTGTCGGCGTGGAGTTCGTTCCTCGGTGCATTCATTGCCACTTGCGGGATGGTGCTGTTCGCCCCGCTGCTGGCCAAATGGGCGATTGCCTTCGGACCGGCGGAATACTTCGTCCTGATGGTGTTCGCCATTGTCTGTCTCGGCGGCATGGCCGGAGACCGCCCGCTCAAGACCTTCATCGCGGCGCTGATCGGGCTGTTCCTGTCCTGCGTCGGGATTGACGCCAACAGCGGCGTCTACCGTTTCACCGGGGACAATATCCATTTGACCGACGGCATCCAGTTCGTCGTGCTGGTGCTGGGCCTGTTCTCCATCAGTGAAATTCTGTTGCTGCTGGAAAAGACCCATCGCGGCCAGGAAGCGGTGAAAGCCACCGGACGGATGATGTTCAACGTCAAGGAAGCGGCGTCGGTGTTCTGGGTGAACATGCGATGCGGCGTGCTTGGCTTCATCATGGGCGTGTTGCCAGGTGCCGGTGCGACGCTGGCCAGTGCCGTGGCGTACATGACGGAAAAACGCATCGCCGGTGCAAGCGGTACGTTCGGCCAAGGTGACAAGCGTGGCCTCGCCGCCCCGGAAACCGCCATCGGCGGCGCCGCCTGCGGTGCGTTGGTGCCGATGCTGACCCTGGGTGTTCCGGGTTCCGGCACCACGGCGGTGATGATCGGCGCGCTGTCGCTGTACAACATCACTCCAGGTCCACTGCTGTTCCAGCAACAACCTGACATCGTCTGGGGCCTGATCGCTTCGTTGTTCGTCGCCAACATCATGCTGGTGATCCTCAACATCCCGATGATCCGCGTCTTCACCCGTATCCTGGCCGTGCCGAACTGGGCATTGGTACCGGTCATCGCGATCATCACCGGGATCGGCGTCTACGCGGTGCACGCCACCACGTTCGACCTGTTCCTGATGATCGGTATCGGCATCTTCGGTTACATCCTGCGCAAGCTGGACTTCCCGTTGTCGCCGGTCCTGTTGGGCTTCATCCTCGGTGGCCTGATGGAACAGAACCTGCGTCGTGCGCTGTCGATTTCCAACGGTGCGCTGGAAATCCTCTGGTCGAGCCCGATCACCCTGGGTTGCTGGGTATTGACCGTCATCATGCTGCTGATGCCATTGTTGCGGATCTGGCGCCGTCGCTCGGCTCAACGTCGCGCCCTGGCCAATGTCTAAAGCTACACTCAGACAATGGTGGGGAACACCGCTGGTCGGTCTGGCCGGCGGTTATCTGGCCAGCCTGATCGGCTGGCCTTTGCCCTGGATGGTTGGCTCGTTGCTGGCGATCATCCTGGTGCGCTGCCTCACACCGTGGCAACTGATGGAAATCCCTGGCGGCCGTAAATGCGGCCAGTGGGTGGTCGGCATCGGTATCGGCCTGCACTTCACCCCGGTGGTGATGGAGCAGGTGCTGAGCCATTTTGGCCTGATCTTCTTCGGCGCGCTGATCACCAGCGTGTCTAGCGTGGTGAGTGTGTGGCTGATGCGCCGCACCGGCGAAGACCGCGCCACCGCTTTTTTCTCCAGCATGCCGGGCGGTTCCGGCGAGATGGTCAACCTCGGTGCCCGCAATGGCGCCGACCTGAGCCGCGTCGCTGCCGGCCAGAGCCTGCGGGTACTGGTGGTGGTGCTGTGCGTACCGGCCGCTTTCAAATACTTGCTCGGCGAAGGCGCCCCGGTGCAGCACGCTGCCACGGTGGACTGGCTGTGGCTGGCGCTGCTGTTCCCGGCGGGCGCCCTGCTCGCCTGGGGCTGGGAGCGTTTGCGCCAACCCAACCCGTGGCTGTTCGGACCGTTGCTGGTGAGTGCGGCGGTGAGCATCGGCTGGGATCTGCACATCGGCCTGCCCGACGGCGGCAGCCAGATCGGCCAGTGGCTGATCGGCAGCGGATTGGGTTGTCATTTCAACCGGCAGTTCTTCCGCCGCGCGCCGTCGTTCATGGGACGTACGCTGATCGGCACGGTGTTGACGATGCTGATCGCAACCCTCGCGGCTCTGGGCCTGAGCACGCTGACCCACCTGGACTTGCGGTCACTGACCTTAGGCATGATGCCCGGCGGTATTGCGGAAATGAGCCTGACGGCGGAGACGCTGCAACTGTCGGTACCGCTGGTGACGGCGTTGCAGGTGATGCGACTGCTGTTTGTGCTGTTTCTGGCGGAGCCGTTGTTCAGGTATTGGATTCGCAAGCCGGGTTCGGTCTGATCGTCCGCGGCGCCTTCATCGCGAGCAGGCTCGCTCCCACAGAATATTGCGGCGTACACAAATCAGTGTGGGAGCGAGCCTGCTCGCGATGGGGCCCGTCAGCTGGGCGCATTAAACCGGCGGCAACCGCCAATCAATCGGCGCTTCGCCCTGTTGCTCAAGAAACTTGTTGGCCCGACTGAAATGCCCGCACCCCAGGAAACCGCGGTAAGCCGACAACGGCGACGGGTGGACGGACGTCAGCACCAAGTGTTTGGTGGCATCGATCAGCTTCTGCTTGCCCTGGGCATGGGCGCCCCACAGTAGAAAGACCAAATGCGGCTGGTGCTCACTGACCACTTCAATGACCCGATCAGTAAAGTGCTGCCATCCTTTGCCCGCGTGGGAATTGGCATTGGCACGCTCCACGGTCATGGTGGTGTTGAGCAACAACACCCCCTGGTCGGCCCAACTTTGCAGGTAGCCGTGATTCGGGATGTCGATATTCAGATCGCGTTTCAATTCCTTGTAGATGTTCACCAGCGAGGGCGGCGCCGGCACGCCCGGCTGCACTGAAAAGCACAAACCATGAGCCTGGCCTGGGCCGTGATAAGGGTCCTGGCCGAGGATCACGACCTTGACCTTGTCCAGCGGCGTGGAGTTGAGGGCATTGAAAATCAACGATGCCGGTGGGTAAATTTCCTTGCCGGCGGCGTACTCCCGACGCAGAAATTCACGCAACTCTGCCATATAGGGCTGGTCGAACTCGGCACGCAGGGCTTGCTTCCAGCTCGGTTCGAGTTTGATACGGTCGTCAGCAGTCATGGTTGCACCCGGTAAAAACAATGGGCGCACCCTAGGAAAGCCTACATGGCTTGTCAATTGATCTGACGCAGAACCGGCACTTTCCTACGCAGCGGTCATACTGATCATTCAAATTTCTGATCGAGGTCACGATGAATCTGCACTTCGAAGAACTCACTGGCATCAATGGCGCCCGTATCGGCATCGCCACCCTGGATGCTGAAAAATCCTTGAATGCCCTCTCCTTGCCGATGATCAACGCCCTGCGCGATCGTCTCGACGCCTGGGCCAGAGAACCGCAAATCGTCTGTGTATTGTTGCGCGGCAACGGCGCCAAGGCGTTTTGCGCCGGCGGCGAAGTGCGCAGCCTGGTAGAGGCCTGCCGCGCTCAACCAGGTGAAGTACCGCCCTTGGCGGCGCAATTTTTTGCCGCGGAGTACCGACTGGACTTCAACCTGCACACTTTTCCCAAACCCTTGGTGTGCTGGGGCCATGGCTACGTGCTTGGCGGCGGCATGGGGCTGTTGCAAGGCGCGAATATTCGGATCGTCACACCGAGCACGCGCCTGGCGATGCCGGAAATCAGCATCGGCCTGTACCCGGATGTCGGCGCCAGTTGGTTCCTGTCGCGGCTGCCCGGCAAGCTTGGCCTGTTCCTGGGCCTGACGGGCGCCCATATGAATGCCCGGGACGCCATTGACCTGGGTCTGGCCGACCGTTTCCTGTTGGATGAACAACAGGACGATCTGATCGAAGGCCTGCTGCAACTCAATTGGCAGGAACAGACGCCCATGCAGCTCAACAGCTTGCTCAAGGCCTTGCAACAGGAAGCCGTCGCCCAATTACCCGAGGCGCAATGGCTACCGCGCCGGCAGAAAATCGACGAATGGCTGGATGTCAGCGATGTACGTTGCGCCTGGAAAACCCTCAGCCTGCTGGTGGACCATTCAGACCCATTGATCGCGCGGGCGGCCAAGACCATGACCGAAGGCTGCCCGCTGACTGCTCATCTGGTCTGGGAACAGATCGCCCGAGCCCGGCATTTGTCATTGGCAAGTGTGTTGCGCATGGAATACACCTTGAGCCTCAACTGCTGCCGACACCCTGAATTCAGCGAGGGCGTGCGGGCGCGGCTGATCGACAAAGACCACAAGCCCCGCTGGCACTGGCCGGACATCAACCATGTCCCCGCAGCAGCGGTCGAGGCGCATTTTCACAAGGCCTGGGAAGGGCGGCATCCGCTGGCGGATTTGTCTAACGAGTAAAGAACCTGGGTGACATTCTGTGAGAGCGACATCTGTGGGAGCAAAGCTTGCTCGCGATAGCGGTATGCCAGTCACCGGGAAGCTGACTGATCCCCTGTCATCGCGAGCAAGCTTTGCTCCCACAAGCGTTATCCCATCGGGTTTGTTACAGGCACAAAAAAGCGGCGCTCAATGCGCCGCTTTTTGCTGCCGATGAATCAGCGGTGGTTACGCCGTCCATCATGATCACCGCGTCCCCGATGATCACGTCCGCCTCGACCACGACGGTCGTCATTCCAGCCGCCCCGGTTATGGCCGTCCCAGCCGCCCCGGTGTGGATGAGATCGGTATGCCGTGCGCGGTGGCGAGTAATAGCGTGGACCGTGTTGGTAGTAGCGCGGCGCCGAGTAATAGCGTGGTGCCGGTTGGTAATAACGCGGTGCCGAGTAATACCGCGGTGCGTAATAGCCGCGCGGTGCCGAGTAGTAGCTCCCGCCACCGTAATAGACCGGCGCCGGTGAGGTGTAGACCTCGGAACGGTAGTAGCTTGAGCCTCCGTCGTAAGGAACACATGCCGAAAGTGTCAAACCCAGAAACGCAATGAGCAGAAGTCGTCGATACATGGCGGCCTCCTGGACCGCTAATGAGCCACATCAGCGACGCTGGCGGGCGGCAGTCATCTATTGGGTGACTGACGATTAATCTGACAGCGAAATCCGAATCTGGTGCGCCACGGCAATAAGTTGAAACATGTGCTCCGCGCCTCATCCCGGTGCAGCAAAGCACCACAACCATGCACAAACCCACTGGCGACGCCGCGCTGATCTCTCCCCACCCGCTTTGGACCGGGCCTTTACGCTACTTGGCACGGCTCTCGCTTTAACAAACCCCGTGCAGGAGTCATCACAGGTTCGCGGCACCACAATTTGCAATGGCTGACTAGGGTTCCGGCTCGCCTCTGGCGAGTGGCTGGTCCGAGAGTTGGCGACCTCCAGTTGAGGTTACACGGCGGGACAAAAGCCCGGGAGACAAGCCACCGTTCGCGGTGCCGCGTTGCTCCTGTCCGCCCTTGATCAACTGGAGAACCACCATGCTCAAGCTTCGTCTTTGCGCCCTGCTCCTCGCTACGTTCTCGGCCCTCGTAAGCCCCTCGTCCCCTGCCGCGCAAAAAGACCATTTCAGCGTCTGCTGGACCATTTACGCCGGATGGATGCCCTGGGAGTACGCCGGCAGCCAAGGCATTGTCGATAAATGGGCGAAAAAATACGGCATCACCATCGATGTCGTGCAGCTCAACGACTACGTCGAATCCATCAACCAATACACCGCCGGTCAGTTCGACGGCTGCACCATGACCAACATGGACGCCTTGACCATTCCCGCCGCCGGCGGCGTGGACAGCACCGCGCTGATCGTCAGCGATTTTTCCAACGGCAATGACGGCATCGTGCTCAAGGGTGACGGCAAGAAAGTCGCCGACCTCAAGGGCATGGACGTCAACCTGGTGGAGCTGTCGGTCTCCCATTACCTGCTGGCCCGCGCCCTGGACTCGGTCGGTCTCACCGAGAAAGACCTCAAAGTCGTCAACACCTCCGATGCCGATATCTCCGCGGCCTTCAATACCGACCAGGTCAAGGCCGTCACCACCTGGAACCCGATGCTCTCGGACATCAAGGCCCAGCCCGGCGTGAGCGAGGTGTTCAATTCCAGCCAGATCCCGGGGGAGATCATGGACATGATGGTGGTCAACACCCAGACCCTGCAGGACAACCCGGCCCTGGGCAAAGCGTTGACCGGTGCCTGGTTTGAAGTGGTGGCGCTGATGGATGCAAAAAACGCCGCCAGCAAGACCGCACTCGAACACATGGCCAAAGCCTCGGGCACCGATCTGGCCGGATTCCAGTCGCAACTGGACACCACCAAGCTGTTCGCCACGCCCAAGGAGGCCCTGAGCTTCGCCACCAGCGAGCAACTGCCCGCCACCATGCGCAAGGTCGCCGAGTTTTCGTTCCAGCACGGTTTGCTCGGCGAAGGCGCCAAGGACACCGACGCGGTCGGCATGACGTTTGCCAATGGCGTGACCAGCGGCGACAAGGCCAACCTCAAGCTGCGCTTTGACCCGACCTACGTGCAGCTGGCCGCCGACGCCAAGCTGTAAACCGGAGGAGCTGGCATGCGCCTGATCAACCGCTATCCGGATCGTCCCAGCCGCCTGTTGTTGGTGATCCTGCCCTTCGCGCTGGTGCTGTTCGCCTACTTTATGGGCTCGGCCGAACGGTTGACGGACAACCCCAACGACAAGCTGCTGCCCAGCGCGGTGCAGATGGCCGATGCGGTCAAACGCCTGGCCTTCACCGCTGACGTGCGCAGTGGCGATTACCTGCTCTGGCAAGACACCGCATCGAGCCTGCGCAGACTGGCAATCGGCCTGGGCATCAGCGCCTTGGCCGGCCTGTGCCTGGGCATCGCCGCCGGCACGCTGCCGCTGTTCGGCGCGCCGCTCTCGCCGTTGCTCACCGTGCTGTCGATGGTGCCTCCCTTGGCGATCCTGCCCATTCTGTTCATCGTCTTCGGTCTGGGAGAATTGTCGAAAGTGATGCTGATCGTCATTGGCATCACCCCATGTCTGGCCCGGGACCTGGAACAGCGCGCCCGGGAGATTCCGCCCGAGCTGCTGATCAAGGCCCAGACCCTCGGCGCTTCGACCTGGACCCTGATGCTGCGGGTGGTGCTGCCGCAACTGCTGCCACGCCTGTTGATTTCCCTGCGGCTGATGCTCGGTTCTGCCTGGCTGTTTCTGATCGCCGCCGAAGCCATCGCCTCCACCGATGGGCTGGGCTATCGGATTTTCCTGGTGCGCCGGTACCTGGCGATGGATGTGATCTTGCCGTACGTGGTGTGGATCACCTTGCTCGCCTGGCTGATGGACTGGGGTCTCAAGCACCTGACCCGGCGAGCGTTCCCCTGGTATGAGGGGGCGAAGGCATGAGTTTCATCAAGGTCAATAACGTCTGGCAGCAGTACGCCGATCAGGTGGTGCTCGAACGCTTGAACCTGAGCGTCGCCGAAGGCGAGTTCTGCACGCTGGTGGGGGCGTCGGGTTGTGGCAAATCAACCTTTCTGCGGCTGCTCTTGGGCCAGGAGCGCGCCAGTCGCGGGCAGATTCTGCTGGACGGTGAGCCTCTGGCTGGTGAGCCGGATGCCAGCCGTGGTGTGGTGTTCCAGCGTTACTCAGTGTTCCCGCACCTGACGGTGCTGAACAACGTTGCCCTGGGCCTGGAACTGCCACGCTCGCCGCTGCTGGGGCGCCTGTTCGGCAGCGCCAAACGCCAGGCCCGTGAAGAGGCCGCGCATCTGCTGAACAAGGTCGGCCTCGGCCATGCACTGGACAAATACCCGGCGCAGTTGTCCGGGGGCATGCAACAGCGGCTGGCCATCGCCCAGGCGCTGATCATGAAACCCCGTGTCTTGCTGCTGGACGAACCCTTCGGCGCACTCGATCCCGGCATTCGCAAAGACATGCACGCCCTGTTGCTGGAGCTGTGGCGCGAGACCCGCTTGACGGTGTTCATGGTCACCCATGACCTGTCCGAAGGATTCAGCCTCGGCACACGCCTGCTGGTGTTCGACAAGGTTCGCGTCGATCCCCATGCCCCCGGCGCCTATGGCGCGCGCATCACCTACGACATTCCACTGAACAGCGACCGCCGCACCGCCCGTGCCGCCGTCGACGCCCTGCCCGCCGAACTGGCCGGCGCATTGCGTATCGCTTGAAAGGAGTTTCCCATGACCGATTCGACCCAATTGTTTCCTCCCTTCGCCGAAGAGCTGCTGCCCGGTGGCGGCCACCGTTCCTTCGTGCTCAAGCGCGGTCAACTGCTGCGCCTGACCGATCTGCGCGGCGGGGCCAACGTGAGCCTGACGCTGCTCAATGCCAATGAGAAAACCGAGCGCCTGAACCTGCCCGACAGCCTCAAATGCCAACACACCGCCAAACTCACCACCGGCCATTGCCTGTACTCGGACATGGGCCGGGTGCTGGCGGCGATCACCGCCGACACGTGCGGCTGGAGCGATAGCCTAGGCGGTGTGCTCTGCGCCGAGGAAGTGGCCGAAAAATACGGCCAGGGCCGCTATCAGGAACTGCGTAACGGGTTCTTTCGCAACGGCACCGACAACCTGTTGGTGGAGCTGGGCAAATGGGGGTTGGGCCTGTCCGACCTGCTGATGACCCTCAACCTGTTCAGCCGGGTCGATGTCGATGAGGCCGGCAACTTTCACTTCGTTGAAGACCATTCCAAGGCCGGCGATTACATCGAGCTCTACGCACCGATGGACACCCTGGTGGTAATGACTGCGCTGCAACACCCGATGGACCCGAACCCGCAATACGCCCCGCAACCGCTCAAGCTCAGCTGGATGAACGCCGAGCCCAGCGTGGCCGAGCACTGCCGCAACTCGCGCCCGGAAAACCAGCGCGGCTTCATCAACACCGACCGCCTGTTCGCCTGAGGATCGCTGCCATGTCACTTGCCATCGCCACCCTGCAAAAGCAGCCCGACGCCGCCATCTACCGCGCCACCATTCCCGCCGGGGAACCCTGGCTGGTGGAGGTCAAGGCCGGCCAGACCCTGCGCATCCTCGACCTGGAAGGCAACCAGGCGGTCGATACGCTGTTCTACAGCCTGGCCAATCCCAAGGAACGCTACGACGTGCAGCGCACCCTGCGCCGGCAGAACAGCGTGTATCTGAGCACCGGCAGCGTGCTGTATTCCAACCTCGGCCGGCCCATGCTGACCATCGTTGAAGACACCTGCGGGCGCCACGACACCCTCGGTGGCGCCTGCGCCCAGGAAAGCAACACCGTGCGCTACGCCCTGGAAAAACGCTACATGCACAGTTGCCGCGACAACTACCTGCGGGCCTGCGCCCATGACGGTCGTCTGGGCAAGGGCGACATCGGGCCGAACATCAACTTCTTCATGAACGTGCCGGTCACCGCCGACGGCGGCCTGACGTTCGAGGACGGGATTTCGGCGCCCGGCAAATACGTCGACCTGCGGGCCGAGATGGACGTGATCGTCCTGATCTCCAACTGCCCGCAACTGAACAACCCGTGCAACGCCTACAACCCCACGCCAGCGGAGCTTTTGATATGGAACTGAAACTCACCCGCCTGCGCCGCTGGCTGTTTGCGTTGTGCCAGAGCCGGTCGGGGCAGTGCATCAAATAAACACTGATTTCATGAACACCCTCAAACCCTTGTGGGAGCGAGCCTGCTCGCGATGGCAGCAGCACATCCAACACTGATGTAACTGACAGACCGCTATCGCGAGCAGGCTCGCTCCCACAGGGGAGTCGGGTGTTTGGAGGTTTCGCCACCAGGGACGACCCCGGCGGCCATCGAAAACTGCGGGACGGCCCGCATCCCAGTTCAGGCTGACAGTCATGCCTGAGGGGGTTACGCCATGTTCAAAAAAATCCTCATCGCCAACCGTGGCGCCATTGCCTGCCGGATCCTGCGGACCCTGCGTGAGCTGAAGGTCGAAGGCGTCGCGGTGTATTCCCAGGCCGATGCGGCCAGCTTGCATATCCTGCAGGCCGACGAAGCCCACTGCCTGGGCGAAGGTGCGGCGGCCGGTACGTATCTGGCGGTGGACAAGCTGCTGGCAATCGCCAAAAGCAGCGGCGCTACGGCGATCCATCCCGGCTACGGCTTTCTCTCGGAAAACGCCGCCTTCGCGCAGGCCTGCGAGGCCGCCGGCATCGCTTTCATCGGCCCGACGCCAGAGCAACTGCGTGTATTCGGCCTCAAGCACACCGCCCGCGACCTGGCTCGCCGGCACGGCGTGCCACTGCTCGAAGGCAGCGAACTGCTCGACAGCCTCGACGCCGCGCTACTGGCCGCCAACCAGGTCGGCTATCCGGTCATGCTCAAAAGCACCGCCGGGGGCGGTGGCATCGGCATGCGTGTCTGTCGCGATGCCGCCGAGTTGAGCGAGTCATTCGAAGCGGTCAAACGCCTGGGCCAGAACAACTTCAGCGATGCCGGCGTGTTCATCGAGAAGTACATCGAGCGGGCTCGACATCTTGAGGTTCAGGTATTCGGCGACGGCCAGGGCCAGGTGATCGCACTGGGCGTGCGCGACTGCTCGGTGCAGCGGCGCAACCAGAAAGTCATCGAAGAAACCCCTGCGCCTAACTTGCCCGAAGGTATGGCCGAGGAGCTCTGCGCAGCAGCGATTCAACTGGCCCAGGCGGTCAACTACCGCAGCGCCGGCACCGTGGAGTTCGTGTTCGACAGTGACGCCGGGCGCTTTTACTTTCTGGAAGTGAACACCCGCCTGCAAGTGGAGCACGGCGTCACCGAACAAGTGTGGAACGTCGACCTGGTGCGCTGGATGGTGCAACTGGCCGCCGGGGACCTCCCGCCCCTGAGCGAGTTGAGCCAGGGGTTGCGAGCCCAGGGTCATGCGATTCAGGCGCGCGTGTATGCCGAGGATCCAGGCCGGGACTTCCAGCCGAGCCCGGGGCTGCTGACCGCTGTGCAATGGCCGCCAGCCGACGGCAAACAACTGCGCATCGACACCTGGGTCGAGGCCGGCTGCCAGATTCCACCCTACTTCGACCCGATGATCGCCAAAGTCATTCGTTGGTCGCCGACCCGTGAGCAGGCACGCCTGGGCTTGCATCAAGCGCTGAATGAAAGCCTGTTGTACGGCGTGGAAACCAACCGCGACTACCTGCAACAGATTCTCCTCGATTCACCCTTTGCCAGCGGCCAGCCCTGGACTCGCTGCCTTGAGGCGCTGGTCTATCGCGCCCACACTTTTGAAGTGCTCAGCCCCGGCACCCAGACCAGCATTCAGGACTACCCCGGCCGACTCGGCTATTGGGCGGTGGGTGTTCCGCCATCGGGACCGATGGACAGCCGCTCGCTGCGCCTGGGCAATCGCCTGCTGGGCAATGAAGAAGGCGCCGCGGCGCTGGAAATCACCATGAGCGGGCCGTTGCTGCGTTTCAACTGCGATGCCAGGGTGGCCGTGACCGGCGCGGTCATTGCGCTGACCCTCGATGACGAAGCTGTGCCGATGAACACTGCCCTGTCGATTCCTGCCGGTTCCACCCTGGCGATCGGCACCATCGCCGGCGCCGGGGCGCGCAGTTACTTGTGCCTGCAAGGCGGCGTGCAAGTGCCGGATTACCTGGGCAGTAAAAGCACCTTCACCCTCGGCCAGTTCGGCGGCCATGGTGGGCGGGCCTTGTGTACCGGCGACGTGTTGCACCTGGCGCCCCTGGACGAGCGCGCGACCGTGGCGCACACGAGCGAACCCACTCTGGAGCTGCCCGACGTGCGGCAGGTCCGCGTGATTTACGGCCCCCATGGCGCGCCGGAATACTTCACCGAGCGCTACATCCACACCTTCTTCGACACGGCTTGGGAAGTGCATTTCAACTCCAGCCGAACCGGCGTGCGCCTGATCGGGCCGAAACCCGAATGGGTACGCGCCGACGGCGGCGAGGCCGGCCTGCACCCCTCCAACATCCATGACAACCCGTATGCCATCGGCGCCGTGGACTTCACCGGCGACATGCCCGTCATCCTCGGTCCCGACGGCCCGAGCCTGGGTGGTTTCGTCTGCCCGGTGACGGTGATCGAGGCGGATCTTTGGCAACTGGGGCAACTGAAGGCCGGGGACAGGGTGCAGTTTGTGCCGGTGGACCTGAAGACCGCCCGCTCTCTGACCTTGGAATGGAATCAATGTGGGAGCGAGCCTGCTCGCGATGAAGTGGATGCGGAGTCTGATCTGGCCCCATCGCGAGCAGGCTCGCTCCCACAGGGGTTTGGGTCGCCTGTGGTGTTGGATATCGGTCAGGACGATACCCGTCTGGTGGCGAGATTGGCCGGCGACACGCACCTGCTGCTGGAGATAGGCGCTCCCGAACTGGATCTGGTGCTGCGTTTTCGCGCCCATGCCTTGATGCAGGCGCTGGAGCACAAACAGTTGCCCGGCGTAATCGACCTCACGCCGGGTATTCGTTCGTTGCAAGTGCATTACCAACCCGAACAACTGCCGCTGGCCGAACTACTGCAGATCCTCAGCGGTGAATGGGACGCGGTGTGCGCCGCGCAGGATCTGCAGGTGCCGTCACGCATCGTGCATCTGCCGCTGTCCTGGGACGATCCGGCCTGCCAGCTGGCCATCGAAAAATACATGACCACTGTGCGCAAGGACGCGCCCTGGTGCCCGAGCAACCTGGAGTTCATCCGCCGTATCAACGACCTGCCCAACCTCGACGCAGTGCAACGCACGGTGTTCGACGCCAGCTACCTGGTGATGGGCCTTGGGGATGTCTACCTCGGCGCGCCGGTCGCCACGCCACTGGACCCTCGGCATCGGCTGGTGACCACCAAATACAATCCGGCCCGCACCTGGACTGCGGAAAACTCGGTGGGCATCGGCGGTGCGTACATGTGTGTGTACGGCATGGAAGGCCCAGGTGGATATCAGTTCGTCGGGCGCACGTTGCAGATGTGGAATCGTTATCGCGAGGTCGCCGCATTCGACGGCAAACCCTGGCTGTTGCGGTTCTTCGACCAGATCCGCTTCTACCCGGTCAGCGCCGATGAACTGCTGCGCATCCGCCGGGACTTCCCGCTGGGCCGCTTCGACCTGAACATCGAACACGGTCAACTCAACCTTGCTGATTACCAGCGCTTCCTGGCGCAGGAGGCGGACAGCATCGCCGCGTTCCGAGCGCAGCAACAAGGCGCCTTCAATGCCGAGCGCGAGCGCTGGATCGCCAGTGGCCAGGCACACTTCGACAGCGAAGAACCGGCACCCGCGCCCAGCGAAGATTCGCTGCTGAGCGAAGATCAACTCAGTGTCGATAGCCACATCGCTGGCAATCTCTGGCAGGTCCAGGTGCAGGTGGATGCTCGGGTCAGCGCGGGTGACGTACTGGTGATTCTGGAGTCGATGAAGATGGAGATCCCGCTCCTCGCCCCCGTGTCCGGAGTGGTGCGCCAGATTCGTGTACAGCCCGGCTCGGCGGTGCGCGCCGGACAACGTGTGGTGGTGCTGGAACGTGACTGAACTCAATCAAAGGATTAATGCCATGACCCCATCTTTACGCCTGGACGATCTGCGCGACGCCTACCGCAGCGGCGAACTTACACCTCGGAATTTACTGTTGAGCCTGCGGGAAAAAGCCGCGGCGCTGAACCCGGACTACCACCTGTTCATCCACCTGCTGACGCCCGTGGAGCTGGAACCTTACCTCGTCGCGCTGGAGGGCCAGGATCTGGAAAACCTGCCGTTGTATGGCGTGCCGTTCGCGATCAAGGACAACATCGACCTGGCAGGTATTCCCACCACGGCCGCCTGCCCGGCGTTCAGCTACGTGCCGCAACGTTCGGCCACCCTTGTCGAGCAGCTACTGGCCTTGGGCGCGATTCCTCTGGGCAAGACCAATCTCGACCAGTTCGCCACCGGGCTCAACGGCACCCGCTCGCCTTACGGTGCCTGTCGCAATAGCGTGCTGCCCGACTATCCGGCCGGCGGTTCAAGCGCCGGCTCATCACTGGCGGTGGCCCTGGGTGTGGCAAGTTTTGCCCTGGGCACCGATACCGCTGGTTCGGGTCGGGTGCCGGCGGCGCTGAACAATCTGCTGGGTTTGAAGGCCACCAAGGGATTGATCTCCACGGCGGGGGTGGTGCCGGCCTGTCGCACGCTGGACTGCGTCACGACCTTCACCGCAACGGCGCGGGAAGCCAGCCAGTTACTGGCGCTGACAGCCCGTCTCGACCCACGCGATGAGTACAGCCGCCGCAACCCGCAGTGGAACGACGGCTCAGCGTTCGGCGCGCCACGCAGCTTTCGCTTCGGCGTGCCTCGTGGGCAAGACCTGGCTTTTTTCGGCTGCCACGAAGGTCCACAACTGTTTCAAGCGGCCATCGAGCGCCTCAAGGGCCTGGGCGGCGAAGCGGTGGAACTGGACCTGTCCCCGTTTCTGGAGGCCGCCCGGCTCCTTTATGAAGGGCCTTGGGTGGCTGAGCGCTACAGCGTTGCCGGGGAGTTGATGGAGCGCGAGCCCGACGCCGTACTGCCAGTTATCCGCGCCGTATTGGCGAAAGCGCCTACCGTGGATGGCGTACAAACCTTCCGTGCCCAGTACCGTTTGCAAGCGCTCAAAGCCCAATGCGATCGCGTCATGGAAACGCTCGATTGCGTCCTCACCCCGACCATCGGTCGCCCGGTGACCCTCGCCGAACTGGCCGCCGAACCGGTGCTGCGCAACTCGGAGCTGGGTTACTACACCAACTTCATGAACCTGCTGGACTACGCTGCCGTCGCTGTTCCCAGCGCATTCATGGCTAACGGCTTGCCTTGGGGCGTGACGCTGTTCGGTCGGGCCTTCACCGATCAATACCTGTTAAGCGTCGCCGATGCCTTGCAGCGCCAGCAAGCGCCGGCCGTGCCGGCGCCGGCCAACCCGGCTCGCCATGACCGGGCGCGGCTGGTGGTGTGCGGGGCGCATCTGGACGGTTTGGCGCTGAACTGGCAGCTCCAGCAACGCGGAGCCCGTCTGATCGAGGCCACCCACAGCTCAGCCGATTACCGTCTCTACGCACTGGCCGGCGGCCCGCCTCTGCGCCCCGGCATGCTGCGGGTCAGTGAAGGCGGCGTGGCCATCGAGGTGGAGGTTTGGGAGTTGCCGAGCAGCGAACTCGGTTCGTTCCTGACCGGCATCCCCGCGCCGCTTGGGCTGGGCAAGGTACAACTGGCCAACGGTCGCTGGGAAAGCGGATTCATTTGTGAGCCGTATGGTTTGACGGGCGCGCAGGACATCAGCCATTTGGGGGGATGGCGGGCTTACCTTAATACCCGTCAATAAACATAACCCTGTGGCGAGGGGATAAATCCTCTTGCCACAATTTACAAACCTGCAAATCCGAGCACCTTTTCCTACAAGGCCACTAAACTGATTTCATTGGGTCTGCGCCAAGGAAATCGCCATGTCGCTCCGTTCGCCGTTGTATTCCCAGCGCAAGCCGCTCCTGCTCGTGGTGGGGCTGCTCGGTACGGGTTTCCTGGTCATTGCATTGCTGGGCTATTACGCCGCCCATACCTCGGTACGCGACAACATTCTAAAAACGCTCTACTTGAATCTGCTGATCGGCGTACTCGTGACCCTGGCTGTCCTGGCAATCCTCTATCGGCTAATTGACAGCTATCAACGCCGCATCGACGCCCAGGCGACCCTCGACAGCCTGACTGAACTTCCCAACCGCCGTGGCTTCGACCTGTTGGCGGTACAAGCCCTGCACGAAGCCCAACGTGAACCCCAACCCCTGGCGGCGCTGCTGCTGGAACTGGACGAGTTCAAGCGACTGGACTCCACCCATGGTCACATCGCCAGCGACCAGTTGTTGACCGGGTTCGCCCGCGACTTGACCGACAGCCTGCGGCACTCGGACATTGTGTGTCGCTGGAGTGGCGAGACGTTTATCGTGCTGCTCAAGGACACCGACGGGCAGAACGGTCTGAAGATCGCCGAGAAAATTCGTCAACGGATCGAACAACAACGTTATTTCTGCAGTGGCAAAGAGCTGCGGGTCACCGTCAGCATCGGCCTCACCACCTTGCAGGGTGAAGACACCTTGCACAGCCTGCTGTCGCGGACCGATCATGCGCTGCAACGCGCCCGGCAAACCGGGAACAACCGAACCTGTGTACAGATGCCTCATTCCAGTTATGAATAAACCTGACCTGTGCCCGGCCTGTGGCGCCAGCAATGACTGCACCCTGGCCGACCCACGAACCGCCGACCGCGCCTGCTGGTGTTACGGCGTGAGCATCGACCCGGCCGTGCTGGAAGCATTGCCGGCCGAGCTGCGCGATCAGTCCTGCCTGTGTCCACGTTGCGCCCAGGTCGAAACCCAGTTGCGGGCCAAACCGCAGCCGATCGCGTAAGATGCCTGCCCTTCGCTCTCTTGCCTGACCTGCCCCATGCGCCTTGACCGCTTCCTCAGTAATCTGCCGCGTTTCAATCGCCAACAAGTCCGGTTGTTGTTGGTGGAACGCCGGGTGCGGATCGACGGGCAGATCATCAGCGACCCTCACGCACAGGTGCGCGAATTCAGCCGGGTCGAAGTCGATGAACAGGTGCTGCAGGCCGGTCGCCCACCCCGGTATTTCATGCTGCACAAACCGCCCGGTTGCGTCAGCGCCACCCGCGACCCGCAGCACCCCACCGTGCTGGACCTGCTGGATGAGCCAGACAAGGACGACCTGCACATCGCCGGGCGGCTGGACTTCAACACCACCGGGCTGATGCTGATCACCAATGACGGCAGTTGGTCACGGCGCCTGACCCAACCGCAGACCAAACTGCCCAAGGTCTATTACGTCGAGACCGAGCAACTCATCACCGCCGAATACGCCGTCACCTTCGCACGCGGGCTGTACTTCGCTTTCGAAAACCTCACCACCCAGCCTGCGGAACTGCTACTGCTGGGGCCAAGATCGGCGCGACTGAGCATCGTTGAAGGCCGCTATCACCAGGTCAAACGCATGTTCGGCCACTTCGACAACAAGGTGTTGCGCCTGCACCGTGAACGCATGGGACCGCTGCTGCTGGACGCCGAACTTGAGCCGGGCCAATACCGCGCCCTGAGCCCTGAAGAGATCCAGCTGATCTGATCGTATGACCGCTCGGCAGAAGTGTCGGACAATTGTCAAACAACACTTGCGCGACGGCCGGTCCACTGCTTGAATCAAACCGTCGGCCGAAATGTGACCGATGAGTCACCACATACTTCCAAGAAACTTTTTGCCGGCCGGAGCCTCCTCGGGTTCCTTCTTAACTCCGGCAAACTGCCCGCCATAACAATACCCGTCGACCGGCTTTCGTGGATCGACATGGGCCTTATCTTTCAGGCGTATGCCTACCTGTCACATTGCTCGTGCAATCTCATTGCGCGCATACCCGCTTGCCAGGAGTCTTATGACATGAGGCCAGAAATCGCTGTGCTGGATATACAGGGTCAGTATCGGGTTTACACGGAGTTCTATCGCGCAGACGCCGCGCAAAAGACCATCATCCTGGTCAACGGCTCGATGGCCACCACCGCGTCGTTTGCACAGACCGCCAAAAACCTCTACCCGCAATTCAACGTCGTGCTGTACGACCAACCCTATGCGGGCAAGTCCAAGCCCCACAACCGCCATGAAAAAATGCTGACCAAAGAGATCGAAGGCCAGATCCTCCTGGAGTTGATCGATCACTTTGCCGCAGAGAATGTGCTGTCTTTTTCCTGGGGCGGCGCCGCCACCCTCACCGCCTTGGCCCAGCGTCCACGGCGCATCGAAAAAGCGGTGATCAGCTCGTTCTCCCCAGTGCTCAATGCACCGATGCGCGACTACCTGGAACGCGGCGTGGATTACCTGGGCAGCCTGGACGGCGACCGCGTGGGACACCTGGTCAACAGCACCATCGGCAAACACTTGCCGCCGCTGTTCAAGCGCTTCAACTATCGCCACGTCAGCAGCCTGGCCGAGCACGAATATGGGCAGATGCATTTCCACATCAACGACGTGCTCCACAGCGACCGGTTGTGCTACGTCAACGCGGCGAAAAAAATCAACGTGCCGGTGCTGTTCCTGAACGGCGAATGGGACGAATACACCTCAGCCAGCGATGCCAAGGTTTTCGCCGACCACGTGCAACACAGCACCTTTAGCACGCTGCAAGCCACGGGGCATTTCCTGGACATGGAACACAAAGCCGCCTGCCGCGACAGCCGTGATGCCCTGCTGGGTTTCCTCAAGCAGCCCCACCAAGAAAGCCGACCGCGCTACAACTACGTGCAGGACTACCATGCCCTGGCTATGTGAAACCGAGTCCTCGCGAGCAAGCCCCGCTCTGCCCCAACAGACACGGGGCTTGCCCGCGAACGACCGCTCTGGTTTGAGGTTTGCGTAGACGCGTCACCGCTGCGCCCGTAAAGAAAAACTTCAAATCCGCGCCCACATCTGGTACAAAGTCAGCCGCTCTGAGCGGGTGTCGTATAATGGCATTACTCCAGCTTCCCAAGCTGATAACGAGGGTTCGATTCCCTTCACCCGCTCCAATCGAATTCTGGTCTCACGTCGCGTGGTTTTGGCGGGGGATATGAAAAAACCGGCTCTTGGTGGCCGGTTTTTTTTCGTCCGCAGTTTGTTAGGCTCCGCCCTTAAAGCACAGTGCTTGCAGTAATACCGACCCAGGATGAGAGCGAAGAAAACTCGACCTGTTTAATTTTCGTAAACACATCCGGCGAAGACACGTTTAAATACATTCCACGTTACGTCCTAGAGGCTACGAGACCTTGCGTCCTTACTTACGCGTGCGTCAGAATCCGCCGGCTTGTGCGCTTTCCCCCCGGCCCCTATCGTTTACCTGCCACTGCCCATCAGTGGTCGGGTTTAGTCGCTCGGTCGGTTTTAGTAAAGTGCATGAGTACCATTCAGTCAGGTCATTCTATTCCTGTACTTGATGGTGGTTGTGCGCAGGGCGCCCTTGGGCGCGCCGGGTTTGCTAATTCCACCGGTCGACTAACCTGCGTACAGCCGCCACCCTCTTTTAGTCGAGAACGGTTGCGGCCCCAACTCTGGAATTAGACATATGTTCAAGGTTACCCCCAACCCCCCGGATATCGACTCGGTACTCTACGGCGACTCTCTCGACCCTGAAAAGTTGAAAGAGGCGGCAGACCGCGCACTCAAGCACTACCTGAACCCGGGGGCGCCGAAAACGCAGATACGGCCCCGCAAGCCCAGCACGATTTTCACCATCGACGCAGCGGTGGATGACGAAACGTTGCTCGTTGAGGCGTGCGAATCCTTGGCATCCGCCAGCGTGATGGTCAGCGACCTCACCGACTTGACGGACGGCCCACGACGCCAAACGATGCTGGTGCTGCAGCGGGTCATCATGTTGGGTGAGTTAGCGGTCAATCGAGTACTGGATAACCACAAGCCTGGCTAGTCGCCAGGGATTGTTGTGGGGGCACTTACGCCCCCCAACAGTTATTCAGTCCAGCAACGAAGCCTGTTTGAGCAATTCGAAAAGCCCTTCAGGAACTAGCGCAGACGTAGCGGTGAAGCTGGAACCCAGGCACCACGTGGCTTTGAACGAATCACCATTGGTTTCATGACCGTCTAACCAAGATCGCTCATAGACGTCTACATCATCAAACCTTGCATCGTAGACCTGGACTATTTCGTGTCCTGGCTTACCTGCGTAGGTGAAAATGCTTTCCAAAGTGCCAATCAATCGAACATCACTGATCGAAAGAGCCAGTTCTTCTTGCACTTCACGGACGATGGCATCGATACCTCGTTCGCCGAACTCAATGCCGCCGCCAATAGGGCGAAAAAGGGTTCGCTGTTCAACGGAGTCATAGAATTGGTTAACCAGTATTTTTCCGTGATGATGAAAGATACAGAGCGCGAGGGCACGAATGCGTGGTTCTGACATGAGTAAAATTCCCTTTTGACTTGATGAGCTGACGGCGCTGGATTCCCTCAACTTGAGGCATGAAATCCAGTAGCGGTCAGATCGCGACCCACAATACTCAATGTGCGAACTGACATTCTAAGCGGAGCCTGGCTGCCAATTATGCGCAAGCAGCTCGCCAATTTCACTTGTCCCCGTGTGTGAGCGCGAAATCAATCGCTGGCTCGAACTGGCCGACAAAGCCAGTGGCTGATCAGCGTCACAACACCCACCACCAGACCCGCCAGCAACGCGCCACCCGCCGCTGGTTGCGCACAGCAGGCACCTCAACGCGTCGATAGGCTGGTGAGCGGTAGTATGGCGGGCGGACGGTTTGCCGATTTCCCTCTGCTATATAGCTTGTCCGACGATGGCTGTCCGGCGCGAAAGGCCGTAATCGGCCAAGAGGAGCCCTTCGTGAGAATCCGCTTCCGACCCTAAACGGGTAAATCGCTAGAACGGATGTTCGAATCGATTCGCTGAATTTCCGCCTCGCTCATCACTCGCCAATCATTTGGCAAAATACCGTACTCGAACTCAGCGCTTTCCAGTGCCTCATCCAATCCAAGTATCAAGTGGTCGCCTTCAATCTGGAGTTTTCCGTAGTCCTCAAAACGTATTAGCAGATACACCGGGTCATCGTCTTTTACCTCCAGGCCGAAAAGCACGATAGCGGTAACGTCAGGCCGGAAATCACTGACTGTCCTTACATAAGCAAACAGATGGCTTGTGGGCTGGGGCATGGCGTCGGCTGCATTTAATTGATGATGGGTTACGGCATTCTATATGACCGCTTCTGGCCGGTTAGCGACCGCTCTGGTTAGCCATCCTTGTCCTTCCACACATGGACGACATGTCATGAACATCATCGCTACCCGCAGCCGTCAGCCCTGGAACAAAGGAAAATTGGTCGGGCAAAAAACCCCACTCCGACTGAGAGATATCTGGGCCACCCGAGCAAGGCTTCAAATTGCAGAAAGAACTCGGGATCTGGCTCTCTTCGATCTGGCCATCGACAGCAAGCTTCGAGCCTGCGACTTAACCAAGCTCTGCGTGCGCGACGTCGCCCATGGCGACCACATATCATCACGAGCCATGGTGATGCAGCAGAAAACGCAGCGGCCAGTGCAGTTCGAGATCACTGAGCAAACACGGCCTGCTGTCGCGGCCTGGATACATCAGGCCCAGCTACGCAGCGAGGACTGCCTTTGTCCTAGCCGGCTGTATACCTCAGACCACTTATCCACTCGTCAATACTCTCGTATCGTGAAATGCTGGGTGAAAGCCGTTGGCCTTGATCCAGCCATGTATGGCACTCACACAATGAAACGTACGAAGGCATCACTGATTTATCGCAGGCCCAAGAACCTGCGGGCGGTTCAACTGCTGCTCGGCCATACGAAGCTGGAGAGCACCGTTCGATATCTGGGGATTGAGGTCGATGACGCCCTAGAGATGGCGGAACAGACCGCGGTTTGATCATGTATAGCGACGGTCGAAGTCAGACCGTCGCTCACCGGCCAGAAGCGATCACTGGACAGTTTGCCCCTGGAAAAGTAGCGTGCAATCTAAATGACACTAGTTGGAGTTCCCTCGTGGTTTCTATGGACGTTCTGGAAGAAGTTAGAGGCCGGCTACGCCGTGCAGAAGACGAGCACGATGTGAAAATACTTTTAGCTGTTGAATCAGGAAGTCGTGCTTGGGGGTTCGCCTCTCCCAACAGCGACTATGACGCACGCTTCATCTATGTGAATAAACCTGAGTGGTATCTCTCTGTCGGTCTTGAGGAGCAGCGCGACGTCATCGAATACCCCATCATTGACGACATGGACATCAATGGCTGGGATCTACGAAAGGCACTTAGGCTATTTTGGAAGTCCAATCCAGGCTTTGTTGAGTGGATACAATCGCCCATCATCTACGAGCATATCGGTTCCTTTCATAGGCGCGCCAAGGAGTTACTGCCGCAGGTGTATTCGGTAGAAAGCGGCATCTACCATTATCGCAGCATGGCTAAAACCAACTACAGGGGGTACTTGCAGGCACCTTATGTCCCTTTGAAAAAATACTTTTATGTACTGCGTCCTTTGTTATCGATACGGTGGCTAGAGCAGTTTGAAACGCCTGCTCCTATAGAGTTTGACAAGCTGCGCGGTGTCATCGAAAGGGAGCCCGAATTCCAGCGGACCATTGATGACTTGCTTGCCGTCAAGCGTGAGTCTCCAGAAATGGGGTTATCGCCTCAGATCACGCCCATCCAGCAATTCATTGAGCGTGAGCTCAATAGACTCGAATCCATTAAGCCGACCCGTAGCGAACGTAAAGAAGTTGAACCATTGCTTTCCGAACTTTTTCGCTCGGTGCTCAAAGAAACTTGGGGATGATATGTTGTGCAGGAACACCTTGTAGAAGCCAGGTGAGTCCGCCTACATAGATAAATGATGTCCGCTTTGGGTCGATTCTGTTGAAAAAGTCGGTTTGCCCAAAATGCTCGAATATTAATGGGTGAAAACACCTTTTTTGCACGCTGCTACGTGAAATCCGAGTCCTGAACCTTCTACGCAAAACACAGATTTCAATCTCAGGCGCGTACTTTTCTACCGTGGGAACCGAAGCCGACTTTTTCAACAGAATCGGCCGGTTAGCGACAACCTGACTTCGACCGTCGCCATGCATGGTCATATCTCAGTTTGTTCAGCCATCTCCAGGGCGTCATCGACCTCAATCCCCAGATATCGAACGGTGCTCTCCAGCTTCGTATGGCCGAGCAGCAGTTGAACCGCCCGCAAGTTCTTCGTCCTGCGATAGATGAGCGATGCCTTCGTACGTCTCATCGTGTGAGTGCCATACATGGCTGGTTCAAGGCCAACGGCTTTCACCCATTTTTTTTGCCGATACGAGCGTATTGACGAGTGGATAGATGGTTTGAGGTATGTAGCCGGCTAGGAAAAAGGCAGTCTTCGCTGCGTAGATGGGCCTGATGTATCCAGGCCGTGAGAGCGGACCGTGTTTGCTCAGTGATCTCGAACTGCACTGGCCGCTGCGTTTTCTGCTGCATCACCATGGCTCGTGATGATACGTACTCGCCATGGGCAACGTCGCGCACGCCGAGCTTGGTTAAATTGCAAGCTCGAAGCTTGCTGTCGATGGCCAGATCGAAGAGAGCCAGATCCGGAGTTTTTTCTGCAATTTGAAGCCTTACTCGGATGGCCCAGATATCTCTCAGTCGTAGCGGGGTTTCTGCACGACCAATTTACCTTTGTTCCAGGGCTGACGGTTGCAGGTTGCGATGATGGACGCAGGGTTTCTTCAATTTCCCTCAATCGACATTCCGACTTCAGCGACGCCCTCCCACACTGAAATACCTTGCAACCCTTGCCTGATTGAGAAATCCCACGCGTCTCTCTAAATTTTTTCCCACAACGCCGGGCCCCTCTGACAGCGAATCGCTGCCATGTCGGAGTTGCAGTTTGTACAACTTCGACACTGAGAGGAGGGGCTTATGACTGCCCTGGAACCGTTCTTTTTTGCCGAGTTTCTCGGCACCGCCACTTGGTTGTGGCTCGTTTTTATCAGCATCGTTATCAGCCTGTTGGTCTTCGACCTCGGGGTGCTACACCGCGAGCATCGAGAAATCGGCGTGCGTGAAAGCCTGCTGCTGTCTGCTGGCTATATCACGGCCAGCTTGCTGTTTGGGCTCTGGGTCTGGCAGGTCAAGGGCGGTGATGCCGGGATGGATTTCTACACAGGCTTTCTGATCGAGAAATCGTTGTCGATGGACAACGTATTTCTTATGGCGATGATCTTCAGCTTTCTCTCAATCCCGCGTAAGTATCAGCACGAGGTGCTGTTCTGGGGCATTCTCGGTGTGATAGTGCTGCGCGCGATCATGATTGGCCTAGGTGCGGCGCTGATCGCCGAGTTCAGCTGGATTCTCTATGTGTTCGGCATCTTCCTGCTGTTGACCGGGGCCAAGATGCTGTTCAGCAAGATCGATGACCATCCGGACCTTAGTGAAAACCTGCTGGTGAAGTTCCTGCGCAAGCACATGCGGGTGACTGATCGCTTGCATGAAGGGCGCTTCTTCGTCCGTCAGGCGGATGCCAGTGGGAAGTCCGTGCTCTGGGTGACGCCGTTGTTCCTGGCCCTGGTGCTGATTGAATGTGCCGACTTGGTGTTCGCTGTGGACAGCGTGCCGGCGATCTTTGCCATCACCCAGGATCCCTTCATCGTCTACACCTCTAACATCTTCGCCATCCTTGGCCTGCGTGCGTTGTATTTCGCTCTGGCGGCGATGATTCACCGCTTCGCCTATCTCAAGTACGCCCTGGCGCTTGTGCTGGTGTTTATCGGCGGCAAGATCTTCCTGGTCGGCATCATCGGCAAGATTGCGCCGGTGATTTCCCTGAGCGTGACCCTGGCTTTGCTGCTGGGCGGTGTGCTGCTATCGCTTTGGAAAACCCGCGACCAGGCCTCTGCTCGCTCGCAGGTTTAGATCCAAACAGGCGGCGGCCGCTACACGAAAACAATATTTGCAACTGCCATCGGGGGCCATAGGCCGATGTCGTTGAATGGGTGAGGGGCAGCCGAAAGTGAGCCGCCCCTCGTCACTTAAACGCGATGTACTGTTGTGTAGGCGCGTTGGTGAATAGTCCGCCCCCCTTCGATGCGTTCTCGAATGCAGACGCGAATTGGTAGAGTCCGATATCGTTCATCTGCACGACCTTGCTTTCATTTGCCGATCCGTGGAGCGAGTGAAAGACAATGCCTCGAACGGGAATCCCCCCTGGGTTGATTAATGCGTTGAGGATTTTTACAGGTAAATCCGTCTTCGTTTCAGGCCCTATGTACGATGCGTTTTTGCTTGCCATATTGATAAGGCACCAGAACAACCATTTGGGTGACATTTGCTGGCCGGTGCTGGGATGACCCAGTGTCGCGTTGACGCTTCCTTTCGCTTCAACAATCAGGTACTCAATTACGTTGCCTGTGCGCATGTCCCGTTTGACCCAAATCTGGTCTATTCCATTGGGGCGCATCCCGTTTGCGGACTTCCCCATTTTCATCTGGTAGTCCGTGCCATACGCGGTGATCAGGAGTTTGCTTGCTGCATATTCCCCGCGGGCCGACGTTATAGACTGCGGGGTCTTCAGATCTCCACGAAGGTTCGTGTAGTGGGTGCTCAAGCGATTTCCAGATTTGACATCGTTTCTTTTGAACCGGTCCCAGCCGAGGCTGTGATCCTCCCCCCGAAGCCAGGTGTTCACCGCTTCCCTGGTCGTGGCGTCGAGCCTGGAAACGGCGTCGTAGTGATCCCACGCTTCTTTTGCCTGCCGACGCACGATCCCTTGCTGCCGTATATCCTCGAATGCCAGCAACATCTGCGCACGATGCGTCCGAATCCACTGCACATGCTGATTAGTTGAGTCGAACAGCGGATGACTATGGGCGCTACCTTGGGTATGACGCGCATCCCGCCTCAGTGCCTGTGAGATTTCAAGTTGGCCCTGCATGTCGAGTAGAACGAGTTGGTCGGCGCTGGAATTGCTCGGAAGGACGGTGTGACGGTTCACAATCTGGCTGATCAGGCTACTCTCGGGTGGATCCAGCAACTTTCGTATGCCTATCGTTCCGAGGGCTGTGTAAGGGTATTGCTGGCTCGATAAAAGCGTCAGGTTATTCGTGGTCAGATCCAGCGTAGGTTGGTCGCCCAGATAAAGATCTACTTTCAGACCGCCAGGCCGCCCCGCTTCCAGGTTGTTCAAGATGCGTTGATTCAACTGGTCGTTGGTGTCGGTATAACTTGTCAGCTGGTTCATATCAGGCGCCGTCCGTTGGCAAGGGTAAAGGCCGGATACAGAGCCGCAGTGAACGGTCGTTCACTACGCGGGACTTGATAGCAGCATAGAACACTGTGTCTGGAGTGTGAGTCTGAATTCAAAACCGGTGTAACGGGCGCTCAGGGGCATTCAGCGGGAATACGCGGATGCCTGCAAGAAGCCGCCTGCGCAGCGGCATGACGCGAAATGGGCCGGCCGCACATCGCCAACATGCGCAGGGTGCTGGATCCTATTGTTTGCAAGGTTCCGGTCAGTGCTGGCGGGCGAACCCGAAAATATCAACCGCCCCCCGGCAAATGCCCCAACGGCAGGGCCCCGGGAGTCTTCACCGTATGAATCGCAAAATTACTCCGGATGTCACTTACCCCCGGCAACTTCAGCAGGCGGCCAGTGAGAAAACGGTCGTAGGCGCGCAAGTCCGGCACCACCACTTGCAACAGAAAGTCCGATTCGCCTGAGACCAGAAACGCTGAAATCACCTCCGGCAACGCCGTGACCGCTTGGCGAAACGCTTCGGCCTGTTCGTCGTTGTGCCGTTCAACCTTGACGCCGACAAAGATCATCAACCCGAGCCCCACTTCATCACGGTCGAGGATGGCTTGGTAACCGCGAATGACGCCGGCTTCTTCCAGCATCCGCACGCGGCGCAGGCATGGCGACGCGGACAGGCCGATTTCCTCCGCCAGTTGCACGTTGCTCAAGCGGCCGTCGCGTTGCAGCGCGGCGAGGATTTTGCGATCGAAGGCGTCCAGTTTCATGGATTGGTAGTTTCCGATTGAACTTCACGATTACTTGGCAGGTTATGCCAATTCCATAAGCTTTAGAAGCTGACTTCGCAACCACCTGCCCTGCCCGTCAGCCATAGACTGGCACTACCGAAATCGTCGATGCAGGGGGTGTGGTGTGGCAGAGCTCTGGTTGTTTTTGATGGCGTTAGTGGTGGTGTATCTGTTGCCTGGGCCGGACATGATCCTGCTTCTGCAAACCGGCGCTCGTCAGGGTAAGGGCGCGGCGCTGGCGACTGCGGTAGGCCTGGGGATCGCTCGGGGGTGTCATGTCGCGCTGGCAGCGTTGGGGCTTTCGGCGTTGTTCAAGACCGCGCCCTGGACCTTTGACGTGGTGCGCCTGGCCGGTGCCGCTTATTTGTTATGGATTGGTTTTCAATGCCTGCGGACTTCGCTGTTGCCAAGCTTTGAAGGGGCCGGCGTTGAGGCAGGAAGACGGCAGTGGCACCCGGCGATTCGGCGCGGGTTGTTGACCAACCTGCTCAATCCCAAGGCGCTGCTGTTTTGCTCGGTGCTTTTGCCACAGTTCATCGACCCACAGGGCGGGCCAGTGCTTGGGCAATTTGCAACCCTCGGCCTGGTGTTGGTCTGCGTCGGCTTGCTGTTTGACAGCACCTATGCGCTGGTGGGCGTGGCGCTCGGTCGCTGGCTCCAGCGCTCTCCTTCGGCCCAGCGTATGCAGCAGTGGTTGTTCGGGAGTCTTTTGATTGGGTTTGCTGTGCGGCTGACGTTTGTGCAGCAGTCGTAGTGCGGATGCATTTCGTTGTTCTTCACATCCAGAAATAACCCTAACCCGCCTCACCGCCGCCCTTGTATGACGCGGCTTCTAGACTGGATTGCGATGACTGCGCTTGCTTACACTCGGTGGTTATAGTGTTGATCATCAGAGCAAGGTGGGTATAGTACCCACCACGCACACCACGCGGAGGTGATGCCCTCCCGGAGAACGATTGACATGCTTTACCCGATTGCAATTTCCATGGGCGATGAGAAGCACGCCTGGGGTGTTGAAGTACCGGATATTCCGGGTTGTTTTTCTGCTGGCGATGACCTGGACGATGCCATGGCGATGGCCCGCGAGGCGATTGAAGGGCACTTCGAGATTCTGGCTGAGGACGGCTCGCCGATTCCATCGGCCAATTCAGTCACCTTGCATGCGGCCAATGCGAAATACGCAGGTTGCACCTGGGCGCTGGTGGATATTGATGTGACCAAATATCTGGGCAAGGCGCAGAAGCTCAACATCACCTTGCCTGGTTATCTGCTGAACCGTATTGACGAGTACGTGCTGCACCATCCTGAAGAAAAAAGCCGTTCCGGGTTTCTGGCCTCGGCGGCGCTGAAGGTGTTGCAGCAAGGACGTTGAAAACCAACCTGCCCTAAACCTCTGCCCTAAACCCTTGTGGGAGCGAGCCTGCTCGCGATGGCGCCCTATCAGTCAAACCCTACTGATCTGCCCATCGCGAGCAGGCTCGCTCCCACATTTTTTTTGCAATAAGCCGGTTATTTTTTCTCCGAACCGGACTCCTGCATCTGCACCGACGACTTGGTGCCATCGGTGTTGTCCTTGGTCTCGTTGTCAGAGTTGTCGAAGCAGCCCTGCAGGGCGAACAGGCAACAGGTGAGGAAAAAGGTGCGCGTGAGATTCATGGTGTACTCCGATTGAGGGCTTTAAGCAGTGACCTCTGAATACGGTGAATGGTTGCGATGACCTTGCAGCTCGCTGAACTTCAGGCTGCGCGGCAAATGTAAGTAGAATTTTCATCGCTTCATTGCTGTCACACCAGACAGGTAAGTCCCAGAAGGAAACGCAGCAATGAACTTCGCAAAAATCGCACAAAAACTGGCCCTGTGGGCAGGCAGTCCCAAGACGTTTTTGGGGGCGCTGGTGTTGTTGGTGCTCTGGGCAGTCAGCGGGCCGTTTTTCCAGTTCAACGATACCTGGCAACTGATCATCAACACCTCGACCACGATCATCACATTCCTCATGGTGTTCCTGATTCAGAACACACAGAACCGCGATACCGACATCTTGCATCTGAAGGTCGACGAATTGATCAGGGCGAACAAAAATGCGCACGATGCAATGCTCGGGCTGGAGTCGCTGGACCTCAAGCAGTTGGAGGCGATGAGAAGGCACTACCAGGCCATGGGTGAGAAGGAGGCCAAGAACCTCGGTGCCGAGCAAGGCCTGGAGCCAAAAAACAAGATCGATCTGAATCAGTGCTGAGACTGGCGCGCGAGCAGCCTTCGCCACTCGCGCGGCCAAGCGTGAAGTCAGGGCAGCGGATTACCACCCGTCACGCCAAACACTTCCCCGGTGATGTAGCTCGACTCCTGTGACGCCAGCAGCACATAGAGCGGCGCACACTCGGCCGGTTGGCCTGGGCGCTTCATCGGAACTTGAGAACCAAAGGTGGGGATTTTCTCCTGGGGTTGTCCGCCGCTGGGTTGCAGCACGGTCCAGATCGGCCCCGGCGCCACGGCATTGACCCGTATCCCCTTGCTGATCACTTGCCCCGCCAGCGCCTTGGTGAATGCGACGATGGCCGCTTTGGTGGTGGCGTAGTCCAACAGGGTGGCGGACGGATCGTAGGATTGGCTCGACGCGGTGTTGATAACCGTCGCCCCCGCCGGCATCAGCGGTAATGCGGCCTTGCAGATCCAGAACATCGCATAGATGTTGGTTTTCATGGTGTCATCGAATTGCGCGGTGGTGATATCGGCAATGTCTTTCTGTGCTTCCTGTTTACCCGCAACATTCACCAGGATATCCAGGCCACCCAGTTGCTCATGGGCGCTTTTCACCAGTTGGACGCAGAATTGCTCATCCTTCAGATCGCCCGGGATTGCAATCGCCTTGCGACCCTCGGCCTCGATCAGCTCGATGACTTGCCGTGCATCCCGCTCTTCGCTGGGCAGATAGTTGATCGCTACATCAGCACCTTCCCGGGCGTAGGCAATGGCGGCGGCGCGACCGATGCCCGAGTCGCCACCGGTCACCAAAGCCTTGCGCCCTTCCAGACGCCCGAAACCCTGGTAACTTTTTTCACCGTGATCGGGCTTGGGCACCATGTCCTGATCGATACCCGGTGGCGACTGCGGCTGGTCGGGGAAAGGGGGACGGGGATATTGGGTCAAAGGGTTCTGCATCGCGTATTGGTTGGGTTCTCGGCGTGTGGACATCGAGCTTCTCCTTTTCGGCGGGCAAGGTGAGCCGGGACGCAAGCGCCCTGGCCCTGAATGTTAAACGTGCGGCGAATCAGCGACTGGCCTGGAGCGCCCGGGCCATTTCGAGGTGGGTCTGCAACTTAGGCAGGGTTTCGTCGGCGAACGCCTTGATTTCCGGCACTTCCGTGGTCTTGGCCTGTTCCTGGATCTGCGCAATGGCTTCCTCGGTAGCCTTGACCTGGCTGGCGGCATAGGCAGCCTCGAACGACTCGCCTTCCGGCACTTGCGGCATTAGCGTCTTGGCCTTGTCTGCCACTTCTTCCCGTGGCGCGACAGGCAGGTCGAGTTTCTTCGCAATCTTGGCCAGATGCTGGTTGGCGGTGGTGCGGTCGTTGATCACCATGATGGTGTAATCCTTGACTTCCCTGGACTCGGCCTTGCCGTGGGCCATGCGGCTGGCCTCGATGTCGGCCATGCCTTTGGCCGAAGCATCGTTGATAAACTCGGCAGGCGATTGTGCCCAGGCACTATTAACCCCCAGGCCCATCAGCACGACGAGACTGGTGCTGCGTAAAAAGGTGGCCATCCGGCTCATGGTCACGCCCTCCTCTAAAAAGTTGCGGCAGATTTCTCGCCGCTGAATCAGAACCACCTGTAACGATGTGGACAAACGTCTGTTCCGAATACGGCCGATACCGGCTTCAACGGGTAACTCTCGACGACGATGAAGTGGGTGGTTCTCCCACATGTGCGACCCGATCCAGACGCCTTCGTTCGATCCAGGGCAATGTTTCCGGCGAGCGGGCCCCACCTGATATTCGAAAGGGTCGCGAACTGAAAGGTTTGAAAATTCGTTGCGTGCCACGACGAACGGTGGCCCGTAGTCAAATATCGAACGCCTTGTGATTCTGGCGTTTAGCGGCGTACATCGCCTCATCGGCGTGGCGGAACAGTGCGACATCTTCCAGGCCATGCTCGGGGAAACAGGCCACTCCGATGCTCGGCTCGATACTCAGGCAATGCCCGTCCAGGCGCAGCGGCTGGGTCAGTGCATGACGGATCTTTTCCTGCACATGGTGGGCATCTTCCAAGGCCTGGACACTATGGAGCAGCACAACGAACTCATCGCCGCCAATGCGCGCCACGGTATCGGTGTCGCGCACACAGCCCTGGAGCCGGCTGGCCACTGCCTGCAACAACATGTCGCCCACCGCGTGGCCGTAGGTATCGTTGATCTGCTTGAAGCGATCCAGGTCGATATACAGCAGCGCCATGCGCCCAGACGCCGTCCGGGCGGTGGCCAGTGCGGCCTTGAAGCGTTCGCGCAGCAATTCGCGGTTTGGCACCTGGGTCAACTGATCGTACTGAGCCATGCGCTGCAACCGGGCGTGCAATTGCTGGCGCTCGATGGCGATGGTGAGCTGCGCACAGACGTATTGCAGCAACTCCTTGTCTTGCTCGGTATAGCGCTGGTTGTCTTGCGTGCTCTTGACGATCAACGCACCGATCGTGCCGTTTTGCGAGATCAGCGGTACACCCAGCCAGCAGGGAGCGTTCGGTTGCGCCACAAGGTCGCAGAACCCCGATGGCAACTGACTGCAACCGGGGGTCAGCAAGATCGGTTGGCCGCTGCGAATCACTTCGGCGCACAGGCGCTTGGTGACTGAGCCCGGCCCATCGGGCTGTCGTTCCAGGTCATCGACGTGATAGGCAAAGTTCAACTGCTCGCACTGCTCGTCATACAGCGCCACCGAAAAATTCAGCGCCGGCAGCCACTCGCCAATGATCAGGTGGATGCGCTTGAACAACGCCAGCAGGTCCGCAGCCGCATGGGCGGCCTCGGAAATCGCATACAACGCCGCCTGCCGAGACTCGGCCTGCTTGCGTTCGGTGATATCCCGGGCCACGGCGATCCGCAACTGGTCCGCCGGCGACCAGCGCGCCGACCACAGGATATGCACCACCCGACCGTCCTTGTGCAGGTAGCGGTTCTCGAAATTGAGCTTGGGTTCGCCGTCCATGATCTCCCGCGCCGCATCAAGAGTCCGCTGGCGGTCGGCAGGATGCACCAGGTCGATCATCGGCTGGCCGATAAGCTCCTGCGGGGTGTAACCGAAAATGCGTTCACAAGCGGCGCTGACAAACACGAAACGCCCCTGGCCGTCGACGGCACACACGGCGTCCAGCAAAAGATCCATGTAACTGGCCAGCGGCGCACGATTGCGAGTGTCCATGGGGCTGGTGGTCTTCCGATAATGCATCGTTGAAAAAAGCCTTGCCTGCGCAGCCGGCACGTCAGCCCTGCGCCTTGCTGGCCAACAACCGATTCGCGCCAACAATACCCATGAGGATAGCGTAGGCCAACGGGCCGCCCAAAAAACTGATTGTTATCAGCAATGGCAATATCGACCCATGCAGCAGCTCGGCACGGCTGCACAGGCGAGGCGAAGAATCAGGGAGCCGTAAAAAACTCCATGGAGGCGTAAGGCGCCTGTCGACAGGCCTGCAGGCGGGACGTCAGATCTCCCACATGGATTTCGAGTTTGTGCCCGTCCGGGTCGAGAAAGTAAAACGAGTCCCCTTCGCTGCGGTTGTCGCGCCACGTCACCACCTGGGCCGCATTGAGCCGCGCCACCAGCACCGGGAAGTCCTCGGCACGGATACTGAATGCGTAATGGGTGTAGTCCGCCGCAGCCCCCTTTTTGCGCAACGGGTCAACAGACAGGCACAGCCATAGTCCGGGCAGCGACAAATAGGCCCCTTTGTCCCATCTGGCCTCAAGACGAAGCTGCAATAGCTCGCTATAAAAAACCACACTGGGGTCCAGCTCGGTGACGGCAAGTGTCAGATGATTGAAGCCTGAGAGCATCGACAAGCAACCTTTGGAAAAGAAACGGATGGGTCAAGTGCAGCAGGCTCAAGGGTGAAAGCATCGCGTTGCCCAGCTCCGACAGCGTAAATGGATTCCCCGCCCAGCCCCTTAGGCAAGATCCTACACAGAAGTCTCCGGTAACACTCAAACAAGCCGGAAACGGCCGATTCAAAGCCCTGCATAACGATCTGTAAAGTCTGGAAACACACAGATATCGAAACCACCCACGGACAGCACCACTCAACCAAGGAATGTAAGCGCACCATGAACCAGACTGCACAGCCAACCCATCGCTACACCAACTACCGTAAGGTCATTTCCCTGGCGGACCAGGACTGGCAGAGCGCCGAAGTCGGAAAAATCTCAGGGCTGAATGTCGAGGTCAAGACACCCAATGTCCTGGTCGACCAGTACGGCCGAACCTTTCACCATTTCTGTACCACGTCCTATCTGGGCCTGGATCACCACCCGGCGTTGCTGGACGGGGCCATGACGGCCCTGTGGGAAACCGGGACCTTGCGCGTCGCCAATTCGAAAAACCGCTGCAAACTGGCGATCCTGGACCGATACGAAACCCAATTGTCGGAGTTGTTCGGCGCCAGTTGTCTCAGCGCCCTGTCATGCAGCGCAGCGAGCGCCGGGATCCTGCCGTTGCTGGCCAGCGGCGTGCTCACCGACAATCGGCCGCCAGTCATGGTGTTTGACAAACATGCCCATTACTCGATGAACCACGTCAAGGCTGCCTGCGCCGATGAAACCCAAGTCATCACCGGGCCCCACAACGACATGGACTTTCTCGAGGACGTGTGCAAACGACAGCGCAACGTGGCGTATGTGGCCGATGGGGCCTACAGCATGGGCGGGGTGACGGATATGGACAGCCTGTTGTACCTCAAACAGCGCTATGGCCTGTTTCTCTATCTGGATGACTCCCACGCGCTGTCCGCCGTAGGGCAATGCGGAGCGGGCCTGGTCCGGTCACGCTTGCACGCCGTGGACGAGCGCACGCTGATTGTCGCCTCGCTGGCCAAATCATTCGGGGCCAGTGGCGGCCTGGCGATGTTTGGCAGTGAACGGCAAAAAACATTGGTGCAGCGCTACGGCGGGCCGAGCAATTGGTCCCAGAGCCTGAACGCGGCGGCCATTGGCGCCGGCATTGCCTCGATCCGCCTGCACCGCAGTCGAGAATTCAGCGCCTTGCAGGAGCGTTTGCAGGCTAATATCCGCCTCTTCGACAGCCTCATCCGCACCGAGCAGCTCGGCAATGCCATGGCGATCCGCCTGGTGACATGCGGTGAAGCAACCCTGGCCAACAGCCTGGCGGTCGAATTGGCCGACCTGGGGTATTTCACTTCAGCGGTCTTTTTCCCCGTAGTGCCGCAAAACAAGGCCGCAATCCGCATCACCCTGCGCGCCGACATGGAGACGAACGTGATTCGCTCGTTCTGCGAACGGATCACCGATCTGCTGCTGGCACACGGGCGTGACATCCGTCCTTGAACGAGCGCCTTGATGAAGAACCGTACGACCCTGATCATCACCTGCACCACTGTCTTCCTGGCACAACTGGGCATGAGCATCTACTTGCCGGCCCTGCCCGACATTGCCCGGGATCTGGGGGCCGATGCGTCCCGGGTTTCCTGGGGCTTGTCGGTTTACCTGATCGGCATGGCGCTGCCAATGTTGCTGTGGGGCAGCGTGAGCCAGCGTCTGGGACGCAAACCGGTGTTGCTGGCGGCATTGGGGTTGTACGGCCTGAGTAACCTGGCGTTACCGCTGGGTACGACAGTCGAGGCGTTCCTGACGCTCAGGTTGATTCAGGGCATCGGCGCCAGCGGTATCTCGGTGATGGCCAGGGTATTGATCCGTGACAGTTTCAGCGGCGATCTGCTGGCCAAGGCCCTGTCATGGATCTCGATAGCCTTCGTGATTGCCCTTGGCATTGGCCAGTATCTGGGCTCCTTGATCCAGGTTGCCTTCGGCTGGGAAGCGATCTTCTACGGCTTGGGTGCGGTCAGCCTGGCCATGGCGGTGGCAGTGTCCCGGGTCGGTTTCCCAGTGCTGACAGAAAGCAGCCACGGGCAATCAGCGTGGCGCGTCTACGGCAGAATTCTCCGATACCGAGGTTTTTTACTGCCGGCATTGGCTGGTGGCCTGGGTTACGGCGTGATCGTCGCGTTCAACACCGCCGCGCCACTGATCCTGCAGGAAAGCTTTCATTGGTCAGCGATTGAGTACGGCCTGCTGGGCTGGCCGATCAGTGCGGCGTACCTGTTCGGCGCGCTGGCGGTAAACGGCTTTGTGCTGCGCACCGGTCAGCGACGGCTGATGAGCTGGGGCATTGCGCTGGTGCTGGGTGGCAGCGCAACCATGCTGCTGGGGAGCGTCGCGCTGAGCAGTGTTGCGCTGCTGTTCTGGTTGCCGTACTGCTTCGCGGTGTTCGGCCAATCGTTGAATTACCCCATCAGCCTGTCCCTGGCCAATGAGGGTTCACCGGTGGCCGGTGCTTATGCCATGGCGTTGAGCGGTTTCCTGCATCAACTGATGGCATCGGCGATCGGCGCCATGGCCAGCCTGTTGTTGAGTCAACAGGCCTGGCCGCTGGCGGCATTGTGCACGCTGCTGGCGGTGGCAGCGATGCTGTGCGTGCGGTTCATGCCGCCACGGGTCGCTTAAAAGGCGCTGCGGAAAATCTCCTCGATCTGCCGTTGATCCCCCGCCCGTGGGTTGGTCAGACCACAAGCATCTTTCAATGCGTTGGTGGCCAGTACCGGCACGTCGTTGAGGCGTACGCCCAACTCACGCAGGCCGGCCGGAATGTCCACGTCCCGGGCCAGGCTGCGGATCGCCTCAATGGCCACCCGCGCGCCCTCCTCCGGGCTGAGTCCGCGCGTATCGGCGCCCATGGCATGGGCCACGTCGGTCAGCCGAGCGGCACATACCGAGGCGTTGAAACTCTGCACATGGGGCAACAGCACGGCATTACACACGCCGTGGGGCAAGTCATAAAAACCGCCCAGTTGATGGGCCATCGCATGCACAAAACCCAGCGAGGCATTATTGAATGCCATCCCCGCGAGAAACTGCGCGTAGGCCATGTTCTCCCGCGCCGTCAGATCGTTGCCGTCGCGCACGGCCTGACGCAGATTGTTGCTGATCAACGTGACTGCTTTCAGCGCGCAGGCATCGGTGATCGGATTGGCGGCAGTGGATACGTAAGCTTCGATCGCATGGGTCAACGCATCCATGCCGGTGGCAGCCGTCAGCCCCTTGGGCATCGCCACCATCAACGCCGGATCGTTGACCGACATGAGCGGCGTCACGTTGCGGTCGACAATCGCCATTTTCACGTGGCGCGTCTCGTCGGTGATGATGCAAAAACGGGTCATCTCGCTGGCAGTACCTGCCGTGGTGTTGATGGCGATCAGCGGCAACTGCGGTTTACTCGAGCGGTCAACGCCCTCGTAGTCACGAATTTCCCCGCCGTTGGTGGCACACAAGGCGATGCCCTTGGCGCAATCGTGGGGCGAGCCACCACCCAGCGACACCACGAAATCGCATTGGCTCTCCTTCAGCAACCCCAGCCCACGCTCGACATTGGCGATGCTGGGATTGGGTTTGGCACCGTCGAAAATCACCGAGTCGATGTCCTGTTGCGCCAGCAGGTCGGCCACCTTGCTGGCGACGCCGGCCTTGGCCAACCCTGTGTCAGTGACGATCAGGGCCTTGCGAAAGCCGTAGTTACGGATGGCGGTCATGGCCTCGTCGAGGCAACCCAGCCCCATGACGTTCACGGCGGGAATGAAAAAGGTGCTGCTCATGGGAGATGCTCCTGGAAGAGGCCGGGATTGGCAGGGCTACCAGAATGACCGACTGGTCACAGCGCATCTTGATCTGGCTCAAGACTGGGTCGTGATAAAGTCGCGCCCTGCCTTAACCACGTTTTGAGATAACTTTCGCAATGACCGACTTCCAGCAATACGACGCCCAGCTCGAAGACTGGGATGCCTTGCGCGCCAGCACCGCTTTCAGCGGCTTGCTGCTGGGTAACGGCGCCAGCCGCGCCGTTTGGGACGATTTCGGCTACGACTCGCTGTTCGAAAACGCTCGCACAGTCGAAGAAAAACCCTTGAGCCCGTCGGAAATGAGTGTGTTCGACGCGATGCAGACACGCAGTTTCGAACAGGTACTCGGTGCGCTGAAAACCACCAGCCGGGTCAACAAGGCCCTGGCCGTCAGTTCCGCTGCACCGCGCAATCGCTACTACGCAATAAAGGAAGCACTGATCAACACCGTGCACGCGGTGCATATCCCGTGGCGACTGGTCGAACCCTCGACCCTGGCGACGCTTAATCAGGAGCTGGGCCGCTATCGCACGGTGTTCACCACCAACTACGATCTGCTCAACTACTGGGCGATCCAGCATGCGCCCGAGACTGTCACCGACCTGTTCCTGGGCAACGATCACAGCTTTGATCTGAGCCAGGCAGACACGGACAAACCACGTCTGCTGTACCTGCACGGTGGCCTGCACCTGGTACGCAACCAGGACGGCACGGCACGCAAGCTGACCGCCACCGAAGGCACGCTGTTGGGCAGTTTCGCCATCAACAATACGATCAAGACCCTTGACGACGTGCCGCTGTTCGTCAATGAAGGCCCGAGCCAGGACAAGCTCAAGACCATTCGCAGCTCTGATTACCTATCGTTCTGCTACGACCAGTTGCTGCACCACGGCGACAACCTGTGCCTGTTCGGCCATGCCTTGGGCGAACAGGACAGTCACATCGTCCATGCCCTGCGCCAGGCCGCGCCGAAAACCGTGGCAATCTCGATCTACCCCCGCAGTCAGGCGTTCATTCAGCACCAGAAGCGCCATTACGCCAAGGTGTTCCAGGGGTTGGCGGTTGAACTGCGGTTCTTCGATGCCAAGACGCATCCGCTGGGCAACCCGAAACTGTCGGTGCCGGTGGAGGTTTAGAGCCAGGGCAGGCATGGCCCCGTAGCTTGTGGGGAAGGGATTTATCGGTGGGAGCAAAGCTTGCTCCCACATTGGCCCTCGGCTTTTGGCGTCCTGTCAAAGCGCCGCCAGCGTCTTGTCCTTGATCACCGTCGTCGGTCCGTTGGCCATGACGCTGGCAATGCCCTTGTCCCGGGCGGCTTCAGAGGAATAGCTTTCGCTGCTGCCGATCACTTCGTGATTGCCAGCCTTGAGGTTGAAGTAAGGATGGCCGTCCTTGGTGCTCTTGAGTTCATAACGTTCAGCCAGTGGGCTGTTCTTCTGCACCGAAGCGATGCCACCGTCGGCACCGCTGCGGGTCGTGTACAGCTCGCTGGTCAAAATCGTTTCGGCGTTCGCCGCCTTGAGCACAAACTTAAACTGGCCGTTGCTGCTTTTGCTGACTTCGTACCATCCGGACATGTTCTTTCTCCTGGGCGGTTGAGGCATCCCCAAGAGTAAAGACCCGCTGCGCTTGTTCTGCCAGTGCCTTACAAGGTGATGGCCGTGCCCAGCAACGTCAGGAACCCCGCCAGCCAGTTCGGATGTGCCGGCCAGGCGGGCGCGGTCGCCAGATTGCCTTGAACGTGGCCTTCGGTGACCGCGCACTCGATAAAGGTCCCTCCCGCCAGACGCACCTCCGGGGCACAGGCGGGATAGGCGCTGCATTCGCGCCCTTCCAGGATACCCGCCGCTGCCAGCAATTGCGCACCGTGGCATACCGCTGCAATCGGCTTGCCCGCCTGGTCAAATTCACGCACCAGTTGCAGGACTTTCTCATTCAGGCGCAGATATTCCGGCGCACGTCCGCCCGGCACCAGCAACGCATCGTAATCAGCGGCCTCGACACCGACGAAATCATGATTCAGCGCGAACAGATGCCCCGGTTTTTCGCTGTAGGTCTGGTCGCCCTCGAAGTCGTGGATCGCCGTGCGCACGGTCTGCCCGGCGCTTTTGTCCGGGCACACGGCATGAACGGTGTGGCCGATCATCTGCAAGGCCTGGAATGGCACCATGACTTCATAGTCTTCGACGTAATCGCCGACCAGCATGAGGATTTTCTTTGCGGCCATGGGGTGGACTCCTTGAAAAATGCGTAGGGGGTGAACGCATTAAAGGTAGACCGGTACGTCGGTAGATGAGGGATAAGCGGCGATTACCTGACGGGCTGCACATCGCTGGATGCTGAATGCAACGTGTGGGAGCGAGCCTGCTCGCGATTCAGGCGACGCGGTTTTTCAGGTGCGCCGCGTCATCGTTCAATCGCGAGCAGGCTCGCTCCCACAGGGTAATGTGTCAGTCACTCAGGCGAGGTAACCGTCAGCCCGCAGCAGGGTTTCGAGGCAGTGCTCGGTGATGTGGTAGAACGCCTTGAGTTCCTGGATCTTCGCCAGCAGCTCTGCCGGGTCCACCGGTTCGGCGCGTTTGACCGCCAGGATCATCTTGTTCTTGTTGGTGTGGTCCAGGGAAATGAACTCGAACACCTTGGTTTCGTAACCGCACGCCTCCAGAAACAGCGCCCGCAGACTGTCAGTGACCATTTCTGCCTGCTGGCCCAGGTGCAGCCCATATTGCAGCATCGGCTTGAGCAACGCCGGACTCTGGATTTGCAAGCGGATCTGCTTGTGGCAGCACGGCGAGCACATGATGATCGAAGCGCCCGAGCGAATGCCCATGTGGATCGCGTAATCGGTGGCGATATCACAGGCATGCAAGGCAATCATCACATCCACCGCGGCCGGCGCCACGCTGCGCACATCGCCGTGCTGGAAGCTCAGGCCCGGGTGCTCCAGCCGCGCGGCAGCTTCGTTGCACAGCTTGACCATGTCCTCTCGCAGTTCGACGCCGGTCACGATCCCTTCAGCCTGCAAGGTGTTGCGCAGGTAGTCATGGATGGCGAACGTCAGATAACCCTTGCCCGAGCCAAAGTCCGACACCCGCACCGGCTGATCCAGGGCCAGCGGCGAAGATGTCAGCGCATGGCTGAAGACTTCGATGAACTTGTTGATCTGCTTCCACTTGCGCGACATCGCCGGGATCAGCTCGTGCTTATGGTTGGTCACGCCCAAATCCGCCAGGAACGGGCGGTTCAGGTCGAGGAAGCGGTTTTTCTCGCGATTGTGCTCGGCCGATGGCACTTCTCGCAGCTGCTGGGGCTTGCTCTTGAATAGCGAGCTTTTGCCCTTTTTGCTGTATTCCAGCTGCGCTTCGTCGGTGACAGCCAGCAGATGCGCGTTCTTGAACGACATCGGCAATAACACAGCGATGGTCGCCACGCCTTCGGCCAGCGGGAAATTCTTGGTGATGTCGCGGGTTTTGTAGCGGTAAACGAAGGACAGGCATGGCTGATCCTTGACCGTCAACTGCTTGATGATCAGCCGTTGCAGGTCCGCTTCGTCACCGACGTACTTGGCCAGCACCAGTTTGATGAAGGCGTTCTGCTCAAGGCTGCTTTGCAGCAGCTCGATGAACTGGGCGTGGTGATCCGGCGCAGGACGGGCGGGGGTAGCGGTGACAGACATGGAAAAAGCGGCCTCGGGGCGGGCGGATCGGGAATGGCGGTTATTTTAGGGGGGATGGGCAGTGAGGGCACGGAAAAGTTCGTGTGGCGAGCAGTAGCCTCTGTGGAAGCAAGGCTTTGCTCCCACAGGATTGTGCTGGCAGAAATTTTTTCAGCCCAGCACCACCAACCGATTCGGCAGCTCATTGCGCGCGTGAGTCACGGGCACATGCTCCTTGAGTAATTCGCCGCAGGCCTCGATGCAGGTGACGAAGCCCTGCAACGTCTGTCCTTGGCGGACCTGCTGGGTGAAGGTGGCGACAATGGCCTCCCAGCGCGAGTTGTCGAGACGCTTGGAGATGCCTTCGTCCACCAGGATTTCCACATACCGCTCGGCCTCGCAAACGAAAATCAACATTCCTGTGCCGCCGACGGTGTGGTGCAGGTTCTGCTCGAGAAACTGCCGGCGCGCCAGATTGGAGGCGCGCCAGTGGCGCACGGAACGGGGGATCAGGTGAGTGGTGATTGCAGGAATGCGAAACACCAGGCACAGCACGATAAACAGGACCCACTGCACCAGCAGCAGACTGTGCATGTTCAGCCAGCCCGTGAGGTAATGCACCATGCCGGGCACCACCAAGGCCAGCAGGCTGGCCCACAGCAACGGGATGTAGGCGTAGTCGTCGGCGCGGGCAGCAAGCACGGTGACCAGCTCGGCGTCGGTATCGCGCTCCACCCGGGCGATGGCCTCGGCGACCTTGCGTTGTTCGTGTTCAGTCAGTAATGCCATGGTTAAAAGTGCCTGCTCATTATTATTGTCACCAGCCGCCCGACGAACCGCCGCCCCCGAAACTGCCCCCACCACCACTGAAGCCGCCGCCACCGCCGCCGCCAAAACCGCCGCCACCGCCATAGCCGCCCCCGGAACCACCGCGTCCGGCCGGCAGGATACCGAGCATCTGGCACACGAACACCGTTACGATGAACAGCAGCACCAACAACACGAACAGCCCCGGATGGCGCCCGACGAAATCGCCCTCCTCCTGGCCGTCGGCACCGTACACCGCAGCCGGCTCATCCAGCGCATTGCCGCCCAGCACCATTAGCATCGCCGCTACGCCGTCGCTGATACCTTTGTTGAAATTGCCGGCCTTGAACGCCGGAGTGATCACCTGGTTGATAATCACCGAACTCTGGGCGTCAGTCAGGCGGTCTTCCAGACCATAGCCCACTTCGATCCGCAGTTTACGGTCATCCCGGGCCACGATCAGTAGCGCGCCGTTGTTTTTATCCTTCTGCCCAATGCCCCAGTGACGCCCCAGTTGATAACCGAAGTCTTCGATGCTGCTGCCTTGCAGGTCCGCCAGCGTGACCACGACCACCTGTTCACCGGTGGCCTGTTCATGGGCCTTGAGCTGTGCATCCAGTTGCGTGCGCACCGAGGGTTCCAGCATCTGGGCAGTGTCCACCACCCGCCCGGTCAGTGCCGGAAAACTCAACTCGGCCTGGGCCGTGATGGCAAAGACCCAGAGCAACAGCACCAGGCCAAATTTCAACACTCGCATCGTAACTCCTGTGTGGGAGCGAGCTGGTGTGGGAGCTGAGCTTGCTCGCGATGAAGGCACCTCGGTCTTTCTAATGACCGCGTTATCGTTCATCGCGAGCAAGCTTTGCTCCCACAGGCTCGCTCCCACAGTTTTTTCAGAATTTCACTTCAGGGGCTTTTTCGGCGTTGGGGCTGGTGGCTTCGAAGGTTTCGCGGATCGGCAGATCGCTGTACAGCACGCTGTGCCACAAGCGACCGGGGAAGGTGCGGATTTCGGTGTTGTATTTCTGCACCGCCAGGATGAAGTCGCGACGAGCCACGGCGATGCGGTTCTCGGTGCCTTCGAGTTGTGATTGCAAGGCCAGGAAGTTCTGGTTGGCCTTGAGGTCCGGATAACGCTCGACCACCACCATCAGCCGGCTCAACGCACCACTCAACTGGTCCTGGGCCTGTTGGAACTGCTTGAGTTTTTCCGGGTTGTCCAGGGTACCGGCATCGACCTGGATGGACGTGGCCTTGGCCCGCGCCTCGACCACCGCCGTCAGGGTTTCCTGTTCGTGCTGCGCATAGCCCTTGACGGTTTCCACCAGGTTGGGGATCAGGTCGGCTCGGCGCTGGTACTGGTTCTGCACCTGTCCCCAGGCGGCCTTGGCCTGTTCGTCCAGGGTTGGAATGTTGTTGATGCCGCAACCGGCCAGCAGCGTGGTGAACAGTATCAGCGCCAGTATTGGCAGGTGGCGAAGGTGATCGAGTCGTAGATTCATCGGTTGAAACTCCCCTATACAGTCCATTGAAGAAAACACAGCCACCTATCTCACCAGCGTCTGGGGCATAATCTGCCGCCGCCACGGGATTGAATCGGGTCGATGGGCTAAAAGATGCCCGGTGCGAAACTAAGTTCATCCGCGTGCGTTCGAAAACAGTGCTGCTCTTATTCAGACAATACTCGAACAACAATAGCCGCTCCTCACATTTTGCTGACCGGCGAGTCCTGATTACCGCCCTTAGGCTTGCGAGAAACCATTCATGAAGAAGCTGTGTTTGCTGGGCCTGTTCGTCACACTGGCCAGTCAATCCGTATTAGCCGACAACCTGCCAACCCCGATAGAGAACAAGAATGCCTTCATCAGCAACCTGATGAAGCAGATGACCCTCGAGGAAAAGATCGGCCAGTTGCGCCTGATCAGCATCGGCCCCGAGATGCCTCGGGAGATGATTCGCAAGGAAATCGCCGCCGGCAACATCGGCGGTACGTTTAACTCCATCACCCGGGATGAAAACCGCCCGATGCAGGACGCGGCCATGCGCAGCCGGCTGAAGATCCCGATGTTCTTCGCCTATGACGTGATCCACGGCCATCGCACGATTTTCCCGATCCCCCTGGCCCTGGCCTCCAGCTGGGACATGGACGCCATCTACCGCTCCGGCCGCGTCGCTGCCCAGGAAGCGGCGGCCGACAGCCTGGACATCACCTTCGCGCCGATGGTGGATATTTCCCGCGACCCCCGCTGGGGCCGGACCTCCGAGGGCTTTGGCGAGGACACTTACCTGGTGTCGCGCATCGCCGGGGTGATGGTCAAAGCGTTCCAGGGCAGTGGCGCCAACGCGGCCGACAGCATCATGGCCAGCGTCAAGCACTTCGCCCTGTACGGCGCAGTGGAAGGTGGCAGGGACTACAACATCGTGGACATGAGCCCGGTGAAAATGTACCAGGACTACCTGCCACCCTACCGCGCCGCCATCGATGCGGGTGCCGGCGGGGTGATGGTCGCGCTGAACTCCATCAACGGCGTGCCCGCCACCGCCAACACCTGGCTGATGCACGATCTGTTGCGCAAGGAATGGGGGTTCAAGGGCCTGGCGGTGAGTGACCACGGCGCCATCTTCGAACTGATCAAGCATGGCGTGGCCCGGGACGGTCGCGAAGCGGCGAAGCTGGCGATCAAGGCCGGCATCGACATGAGCATGAACGACTCGCTGTACGGCAAGGAGCTGCCTGGACTGCTCAAGGCCGGTGAAATCGAGCAGAGCGACATCGACAATGCGGTGCGCGAAGTCCTCGCCGCCAAATACGACATGGGCCTGTTCAAGGATCCGTACCTGCGCATCGGCAAGGCCGAGGACGACCCGGCCGACACCTACGCTGAAAGCCGCCTGCACCGCGACGATGCCCGTGACGTGGCCCGCCGCAGCCTGGTCCTGCTGGAAAACCGCAACCAGACCCTGCCCCTGAACAAAAACGCAAAAATCGCCCTGGTCGGACCGCTCGCCAAGGCTCCGATCGACATGATGGGCAGTTGGGCCGCTGCCGGGCGCCCTGCGCAATCGGTGACCTTGTTCGACGGCATGACCCGCGCACTGGGCGCAGAATCGAAACTGATCTACGCCCGTGGCGCCAACATCACCGGCGACAAGAAGGTGCTCGACTACCTGAACTTCCTCAACTTCGACGCCCCGGAAGTGGTGGATGACCCGCGCCCTGCCCAAGTGCTGATCGACGAAGCCGTGAAGGCCGCCAAGCAAGCCGATGTGGTGGTGGCCGCCGTGGGTGAGTCGCGCGGCATGTCCCACGAATCCTCGAGCCGCACGGAACTGAGCATCCCCGCCAGCCAGCGCGAGTTGATCAAGGCCCTGAAGGCTACCGGCAAACCACTGGTGCTGGTGCTGATGAACGGCCGCCCGCTGGCGCTGGTGGATGAAAAGCAACAGGCCGATGCGATCCTGGAAACCTGGTTCAGCGGCACCGAAGGCGGCAACGCCATCGCCGACGTGTTGTTCGGCGACTACAACCCGTCGGGCAAACTGCCGATCTCCTTCCCGCGCTCGGTAGGACAGATTCCGACCTACTACAACCATCTGAGCATTGGTCGACCGTTCACGCCGGGCAAGCCGGGCAACTACACCTCGCAATACTTCGATGACACCACTGGCCCGCTCTACCCGTTCGGCTACGGCCTGAGCTACACCGAATTCAGCCTGACGGACATGGCCCTGTCGTCCACCACGCTGAACAAGACCGGCAAGCTCGATGCCAGCGTGACCCTGGAAAACACCGGCGAGCGTGACGGCGAAACCGTGGTGCAGCTCTATATCCAGGATGTGACCGGCTCGATCATCCGCCCAGTGAAGGAGCTGAAGAACTTCCGCAAGGTGATGCTCAAGGCCGGCGAGAAGAAAGTCATTCACTTCACCATCACCGAAGACGACTTGAAGTTCTACAACGCCCAGCTCAAATACGCCGCTGAACCGGGCAAGTTCAACGTCCAGATCGGCCTGGATTCCCAGGATGTGAAGCAACAGAGTTTCGAGTTGCTCTGATTCATCAACAGCGCAAATAACCGTGGGAGCGAGCCTGCTCGCGATGAAGGCCTACCAGTCACCGCATCATTGACTGTCAGGCCGCCATCGCGAGCAGGCTCGCTCCCACATTGTTTTTGCTGAACCTTAACCCCGCCGCCCCAGCACATTCACCACCAACCGATCCACCAATCCCCACACCCGTTGCTTGACCCGTTTCCACAGTGGCCGGCGCTTCCAGGCGTCGAGACTGACCTCCAGGCTCTGGGCGAAGTCTCGCTCGAAACTCGCCGCCACTGCCGTGCTGAGTGCGGAGTCGAGGGCTTCGAGGTTGGCTTCCAGATTGAAGCGCAGGTTCCAGTGATCGAAATTACAGGAGCCGATGCTGACCCAGTCGTCCACCAGCACCATCTTCAGGTGCAGGAAACACGGCTGGTATTCGAAGATTTTCACCCCAGCCTTGAGCAGACGCGGGTAATAACGGTGCCCGGCGTAGCGCACGGACGGGTGATCGGTGCGCGGGCCGGTGAGCAGCAGGCGCACATCGATGCCCCGGGCGGCGGCCTTGCGCAAGGAGCGGCGCACGTTCCAGGTCGGCAAAAAGTACGGGGTCGCCATCCAGATCCGCTTCTGGCCGCTGTTCAGGGCCCGGGACAACGATTGCAGGATGTCGCGATTCTGGCGGGCATCGGCATAAGCCACCCGCCCCATGCCCTCCCCCATCGGCGGAACCCGGGGCAAACGCGGCAAGCCGAAGTTGGAAGCCGGTTTCCAGGCACGGCGATGGCGGTTGGCGAGCCATTGGCGGTCAAACAGCAACTGCCAGTCGAGCACCAAGGGGCCGACGATTTCCACCATGACCTCGTGCCACTCGCAGCGGTCATCCAGCGGGCTCCAGAACTCATCGGTGACCCCGGTGCCGCCAACCACCGCCAGGCGCTGGTCCACCAACAGCAGCTTGCGGTGGTCCCGATATAAATTCCGTACCCAGCGGCGCCAACTCAGCCGATTGTAAAAACGCAGCTCCACGCCCGCCTCGATCAGGCGGTGGCGCAGGTCCTGGGTGAACGCCAGGCTGCCGTAGTCATCGAACAGGCAACGCACGCGAACACCGCGCTCGGCAGCTTGGACGAGTGCCTGGACCATCGCCTCGGCGCAAGTTCCCGCCTCCACCAGGTACAGCTCCAGCTCGACCTGTTCCTGGGCGCGGGCAATTTCCACCAGCATGCGCGGGAAAAACTGCGGGCCATCGATCAACAGCTCGAAGCGATTGCCCTCGCGCCACGGAAATACCGGGCCGCTCATGTCAGCGCGCCGTGAAAATCAGCACCGCATTCACCGGCACTGCGAGGCTGATGGCCGACAACCCGGCCTGTTTGCGCAACTTCTCCAATCCCGGCGCCAGGCCGAAATCCGCGGCATTGAGCACCACCGGCTCCAGGGTCACGACCTGGAACCGTCGTTCATCCAGGCGCGTTGCCAGCAGTTCGGCCTGATACACATGTTGCTTGCCGTGCAGGTCCACGGTCAGCGGCAAGCGCAGTTCCAGTTGAGCACCGTTGGCCAGGTCCTGGATCGGTAACAGGTCGAGCTGCGCGGTAATGGCGGCGTCGGCAAATTGCTTGATCTCGAACAACTCGGCGCGCATGCGCTCGTCACGCAGGGGAATGCCACTGTTGACCGACTCCAGCTCCACTTCCAGCCGGACCATCCCCTTGGGCTGGACCTGACCATGAAGCACCAGGAAACGCTGGACCTCGGAAACGTTGCCGTTTTTGCTGCTGATAAACGACAGCCGCGACGATTCGCCGTCCAGATACCAATTGGCTTGGACCGGCAGCGCGGCGCAGGCCAGCAGCAAGGTCGCGACAGCGTGAGAAAAAGACCGCTTGAACATACACACTCGGAGGGCAGATAAACCTGTGGCGAACCTTAACCGGGCCGAGGGCACTTGCAAACCTTCTGTTTCAATCCTCTGCGGGAATACACAGGTCCGGTCACGGCTCCAACCGACAGCCCTGCCGCTCCCCCAGCCATCGTGCGCTATTGCTTCGCCCCAGCCCGGCGACGGTGATGCGTTTCGCTTCAGGCGTTTCGAGAAAATCGCTGATGGGCACCGACTGCTTTACATAGCCACGGCAATAGTCAGCCGGTTGCTCCATCACGTAGCGACACGAGCAATATTCCTTGGCGGTGTAGGCGCTGATGATGTCGGGGAAGGCCCGCAGCGCCACCCGCTCGAGCCAGATCCAGCCGAGCAGGGCCACAACAAGTAACGACATCAGCGTGAGCAGCGGTCTGCGTCTCATGGCTGCACCGTCCCGGCGAACGCCGCCATGGCTCGCTTGAGCAGTTCGTTGTGGCGGTAGCTGCCGTCGCGGTCATCAGCGTAGCGCACGATCACCAACCGGGCGCTGGGGATCACGTACAGCGCCTGCCCCCAATGGCCCAGCGCGGCAAACGTATCCGGCGGTGCATCGGGCCACGGGTGGATGGCCGGGTCGGCCGCGCGGTTGAGCCACCAATGCCCACCGGGCACCGCTTCATCCTGGCCGGCCCGGAAGCGGGCGAAGGGTTCGCGATTGAACGCCACCCAGGCTTGCGGGATCAGTTGCCGCTCGCCCCAGCGTCCCTCGCGTTGCATCAACAGCCCCACACGCGCCAGGTCCCGCGCCGTAAGGTAGGCGTAGGAGGACCCGACAAACGTGCCGGCGGCGTCGGTTTCCCAGGTGGCGTGGCGGATACCCAGCGGCTCGAACAGGGCCGTCCAGGGGTAATCGGGATACCGCGCCGGGCCGACGATATTTTTCAATGCCGCGGCCAGCAGGTTGCTGTCACCGCTGGAGTAACGAAACACCTGCCCCGGCGGACTGTCGCGTTCATGCTGCGCAGTGAACGCCGCCATGTCATGACGCCCACGGGTATAAAGCATCGCCACCACCGAGGACTTGAGCGGTGCGTATTCGTAATCTTCCTGCCAATCCAGCCCCGAGGCCCAATGGAACAGATCGGCCAAGGTCATGTCCGGATGCTTGCTCAACGCCGGGTAATACCTGGCGACAGGATCCTGCAGACTGAACAGCTTTTGCCCATAGGCCACGCCAAACACCGTCGCCATCAGGCTTTTGCTGATCGACCAGGTCAGGTGCGCAGTGTCGGCACGGGTGGGCCCCGCATAACGCTCGTAGACCAGCCGACCGTCCTGTATCACCAGCAGCGCATCGGTGCGGATGCCCTGGCGAGTGGCATCGTCGCGGGGTGGGAAGGCGTATTGCTCCAGGGCTTCGATGGCCGGCCCGGTGGGGGTCGGGCCGCTTGACCATTGCTCACCGGGCCAGTCTTCAGCCTGGGCGTACAGGTTGAGCAATAGCAGCGGGATCAGGAACCAGCCTTTGGACATGCTCGGGGCTCGCAGGATTGAACCTTCTGAGCCTATTCAGACTTGATGACAATTTGGGTATGGGTGGCATCTCCCTGTGGGAGCGAGCCTGCTCGCGATAGCGCTGGCTCAGCAGCATTGATGTCAACTGACACTCCGCTATCGCGAGCAGGCTCGCTCCCACAAAGGGTTATCCCAACGCCTTGGCCAACCGCTTGGCCCGCGCACCCGCCGCCATGTCCATCACGGCTTTATCTCGCGTCCACATTTCGCGCCACACCGCCGGGCCGGCGGCCAGGGCGTCGTTCAGTTCTTCATCGAGCCCGTTGAACTGGGCGAACAACCCACCCAGCAGCACATGCCCGGCCGCGCTGGACGGGTTGTGACGACTCACTTCAGAGCAACCGGCCAGCAATCCCAGCAGGCGCAGTTGCAGGGATTGGGGCCAAGCGCACTCCTGCCCCACGCCATACAGCCAGGCGGCCATGGCACTGAGCACATAAAGGTCTTCCAGGGTGCGGAACGGTTTGACGTAGGCGTCCCAACCGTCCCCGGCCAACAACTCGCACAGCGCGCCGTCCAACAGCACCCGGCCATGGCTGATGTCTGGCATCAGGGCGATAGCCGGGAGTTTTTCCAGGGTCACCCCCGGCTCTCCGGGATAAACCACCGCAAGATTCAACCGCGGCGGCTCGCCGGCTGCTTCGCTGCGGGCGGCGATCAGCAGCCACTCGGCGGCATCGCCCGCGGTAACGAAATCCTTGCGCCCGTTCAATCGCAGGTCGGTGATGCGAGTCTGCATGTCCGCCGGGCGCAGGCTGCGCTGCTCCGTGGCGCACAAGGCGCCCAGGCTCTGGGGCGCGCTCGGCCAAAGCACCCGCAGCGCCGCCTGATACCCCACCAGAAAAGCCAACCCCGGCGTTGCCATCAATCTCGCCCCCATGACGGCCAGTTCGAACGGCGTAACCGGCCCCAGGCGTTGTAGCAAGGCCGCATAACCCTCAGCCAGGTCCGGATGGGCGGGCAACCGCTCGCCGCGTTCGATCAGGTTTTGCCAGGGCATGGGAGGCTCCTTAATGGGCTGTCATATAAGCATCACCAAAGCTTCATGGCGATGACACCGGGGCTACATAGCCTGACTTTGCACAACATGGCTGCATAAAGAAAGTCGATCGGCTGCAACTGAACAGCCCGCACGGAGATTCGCTATGACTCAGATCGCCCGCATCAGCGACACTGGCAATGAACGCCGCCTGCAAGCCGAACGCCTGATTGGCGCCAAGGCTTTGCAAGAAGCCCAGGCCCTGCGCTTCAACGTCTTCAGCGGCGAATTCAACGCCAAGCTCAAAGGCGCGGAAATGGGTCTGGACATGGATGACTATGATGTTCACTGCGCCCACATCGGCGTACGCGACCTGAATACCGGCCGACTCGTGGCGACGACACGCCTGCTCGATCACCACGCTGCCAGCAGCCTGGGCCGGTTCTACAGCGAAGAAGAATTCAACCTTCACGGCCTGGTCCATCTCAAGGGCCCGATCCTGGAAATCGGCCGCACCTGCGTCGACCCGGCCTACCGCAACGGTGGCACCATCGCTGTATTGTGGGGCGAACTGGCCGAGGTGCTGAACGAGGGCGGCTACAGCTACCTGATGGGATGCGCGAGCATTCCAATGCAGGACGGCGGCGTCCAGGCCCAAGCGATCATGCAGCGTCTGCGCGAACGTTATCTGTGCACCGAACACCTGCGGGCGGTGCCGAAAAAACCGTTGCCGGCCCTGGACGTACCGTCCAACGTCATCGCCGAAATGCCGCCTCTGCTCAAGGCTTACATGCGCCTGGGCGCGAAGATTTGCGGTGAGCCGTGCTGGGATGAGGATTTCCAGGTGGCCGACGTGTTCATCCTGCTCAAGCGTGACGAACTCTGCCCACGCTACGCCCGCCACTTCAAGGCAGCGGTGTGATGAGTCGGTTGCGGGTGTACGCGCGAATCGCGCGAGTGTTGCTGGTGGTGACGCTGGGTCTGAGCATGGCCAGCGTATTCGGGCTGTTCGAACGGTTGGGTGTGGCCAACTCCATGGTGCGCCGCCAGCGCTGGTCGCGTTTTTTCATGGCGCGCCTGAGCAATGCCCTGCCCTTCTGCGTGACGGTGCACGGGCAAATGCCGCAACAGCCCATGCTGTGGGTCAGCAACCATGTGTCCTGGACCGATATCCCGCTGCTGGGCATGCTCACGCCAATGTCGTTCCTGTCCAAGGCCGAAGTACGCACCTGGCCAGTGGCCGGATGGTTGGCGGCCAAGGCTGGCAGCCTGTTTATCCGGCGCGGCTCGGGCGACAGCCAGTTGATCCGCAAGCAAATGAGCCGACACCTGGAACAGGCCCATCCGCTGCTGATGTTTCCCGAAGGCACCACCACCGATGGCCGCTCCCTGCGCACTTTCCACGGTCGTTTATTGTCGGCGGCCATCGATGCGGACGTGGCGCTGCAACCGGTGGCGATCCGCTACCTGCGCAACGGTGAACCGGACTCGCTGGCGCCGTTCGTTGGCGATGATGATTTGCTGTCGCACCTGATGCGCCTGTTCGCCAATGACCGGGGCGAGGTGCACATCCATCTGCTGGAACCGATTGCCTGCCACGGCCAGGAGCGAGCTGCCCTGGCCTTTCAGGCGCAACAGGCGGTGCACAAGGCATTGTTTGGCGAAATCCCACAAAAGCAGCAAGTGCCGATGCGGCCTGCGATCGCGGCCTGATCCGGCGGCCCTATGCAGAGCCCTTGTGGGAGCGAGCATGCTCGCGATAGCGGTCAGTCAGTTGGTTCTTGACTGCCAGGCCTTCATCGCGAGCAGGCTCGCTCACACATTTGAACTTCAGTGACGGCAAGAACCGGCTCCAACATCACCCCTGCCGTGTTGTCTGGCTCAACGCAAAATCCTGCAACTGCGGGTAGAACAGCTGAAAGTCTTCGCTCAACGGTTCATAGAGCCTGATCAATTCTTCCATGGCCCCGGCCAGTTCCTCCGGCCGGGACAGGCGTCGGGAAATCCCCCGCAATACTTGCCCAAGCACATCGAATTCTCGATAAGACCCCAGCCAGTCATCCGCCGCCATGTAAGGCGCGATTTGCGCCAGACGCCCAGGCAACTGCGGCTCGGCGGCGAGCACTCGGTAGACCTGGGAGGTGAAATCCATCAACGGCCCTTCGCCATACAGCGCCCAGTCCCGGGCCAGGCAATGATCAAAAAACACGTCGAGCACAATTCCGGCATAGCGCCGCCGTACGGTGGAAAAGCGCGACAAAGCGATATCCACCACGGGGTGGCGATCGGTGTACATGTCGATGCGCCGATGCAGGGCAATCGCCGCTTCGATTTGCGGATCGTACAGCCCTTGCAACGGCCCTTTGACGAAGTCGCCGTAGAGGCTGCCGAGCAGTCGTTCCCGGCCGGGACCGCCGAGGTGCAGGTGTGCGAGATAGTTCATGGCGCGAAGCTTAGCACCGCCGCGCCAATATCGTTATAACCCGATATAGCGATTTATTCGGTTTTCAGATCAAATCCATATTGGTGTATCGCGAAATAACGATTTAAAGTTCGCCCCATCGCGATATAGCGTTTTACTCATTCCGAGCAGCCAACCATGCCCCTCGACCTCGACGAAATAATAAAAGCCCTGGCACACCCAGTACGGCGAGACATCCTCAACTGGCTCAAAGACCCCAAGGTCCAGTTCCCCGAACAGTTGCACAACCACGAATTCGGCATTTGCGCCGGGCAGATCGACCAGCGTTGCGGCCTGTCGCAGTCCACGGTGTCCGCCCATCTGGCGGTGTTGCAACGGGCGGGGCTGATCACCAGCCAGAAGGTCGGTCAATGGCATTTCTTCAAACGCAACGAGGACGTGATCCAGCAGTTCCTCAAGCAAATGAGCCAAGAGCTCTGACCCGACAAGGATCCACCATGCCCCTCTCACTTCTCATCCTGGCCCTGAGCGCCTTCGCCATCGGCACCACCGAGTTCGTCATCATGGGCCTGTTGCCTGAGGTGGCGGCCGACCTGGGTGTATCGATTCCCGGCGCCGGCTGGCTGGTGACCGGCTACGCCCTGGGCGTGGCCATCGGGGCACCGTTCATGGCCCTGGCCACCGCACGGTTGCCGCGCAAGGCCGCCCTGGTCGCGCTGATGGGGATCTTCATCGTCGGCAACCTGCTCTGCGCCATCGCCAGTGATTACAACGTGCTGATGTTCGCCAGGGTCGTCACCGCCCTGTGCCATGGCGCGTTCTTCGGCATCGGTTCGGTGGTGGCCGCCGGCCTGGTGGCACCCAACAAGCGCGCCTCGGCCGTGGCCCTGATGTTCACCGGGCTGACCTTGGCCAACGTACTCGGCGTACCGCTGGGCACCGCGCTGGGTCAGGAAGCCGGCTGGCGCTCGACCTTCTGGGCCGTGACCGTCATCGGCGTGATTGCACTGATCGGCCTGATCCGCTTTCTGCCGGCCAAGCGCGATGAAGAAAAACTCGACATGCGCTCGGAACTCGTCGCCCTCAAGGGCGCAGGCCTGTGGCTGTCCCTGAGCATGACCGCGCTGTTCTCCGCCTCGGTGTTCACCCTGTTCACTTACGTCGCCCCGCTGCTGGGAGAAGTCACTGGCGTATCGCCCCGCGGCGTGACCTGGACCCTGGTGCTGATCGGCCTGGGCCTGACTCTGGGCAATATCATCGGCGGCAAGCTGGCGGACAAGAGCCTGGCGAACACGCTGATGGGGGTTTTCACCACCATGGCTGTGGTGTCCACCGTATTGAGCTGGACCAGCGTCGCGCTGATCCCCACTGAAATCACCCTGTTCCTCTGGGCCACCGCCTGCTTCGCCGCCGTGCCGGCCCTGCAAGTCAACGTGGTGACCTTCGGCAAAGACGCGCCAAACCTGGTTTCCACCCTGAACATCGGCGCCTTCAACATCGGCAACGCCTTGGGCGCCTGGGTCGGCGGCAGTGTCATCGACCACGGCCTGGGCCTGACCAGCGTGCCCCTGGCCGCCGGTGCGCTGGCCGTGCTGGCGCTGCTGGTCACCCTGATCACTTTCCGCCAGGGCGGCAATGCCGACCTGGCCCCTGCCACTCACTGACTTTTAACCCTTAACTTTCGAGGCTGTAATTGATGACGACTATTTTCGATCCAATCAAACTCGGCGACATCGAGCTGAAGAACCGCATCATCATGGCGCCGCTCACCCGCTGCCGTGCCGACGCCGGCCGTGTGCCCAACGCGCTGATGGCCGAGTACTACGTGCAGCGTGCCTCCGCTGGCCTGATCCTCAGCGAAGCCACCTCTGTCACGCCCATGGGCGTGGGCTACCCCGATACCCCCGGCATCTGGTCCAACGACCAGGTGCGCGGCTGGAGCAACGTGACCAAGGCTATCCACGGCGCCGGCGGCAAGATTTTCCTGCAACTGTGGCACGTGGGCCGGATCTCCCATCCGTCTTACCTGAACGGCGAATTGCCGGTGGCGCCCAGCGCCATCCAGCCCAAGGGCCATGTAAGTCTGGTGCGTCCGCTGGCCGACTACCCGACGCCACGCGCGCTGGAAACCGAGGAAATCGCCGATATCATTGAGGCTTACCGTGTAGGCGCCGAGAACGCCAAGGCCGCCGGTTTCGACGGCGTGGAAATCCATGGCGCCAACGGCTACCTGCTCGACCAGTTCCTGCAAAGCAGCACCAACCAGCGCACCGACAACTATGGCGGCTCCCTGGAAAACCGTGCCCGCCTGCTGCTGGAAGTGACCGACGCTGCCATTGAAGTCTGGGGCGCCGGCCGGGTTGGCGTGCACCTGGCACCACGCGCCGACTCCCATGACATGGGCGACGAGAACCGCCTGGAAACCTTCAGCTATGTGGCCCGCGAGTTGGGCAAGCGTGGCATCGCCTTTATCTGCTCCCGTGAAAAGGAAGGCGAAGACAGCATCGGCCCGCAGCTCAAGCAAGCTTTCGGTGGCCCGTACATTGCCAACGAACGTTTCACCAAGGACAGCGCCAACGCCTGGCTGGCCGAGGGCAAAGCGGATGCCGTTGCCTTTGGTGTGCCGTTCATTGCCAACCCGGACCTACCGGCGCGCTTGAAAGCTGACGCACCGCTGAACGAGCCGCATCCGGAAACGTTCTATGGGAAAGGCCCGGTGGGTTACATCGATTACCCCGTGATGTAAATAAAAAACCGGCCTTACCAAAAGCCCCGACTCGCAAGAGCCGGGGCTTTTTTACATCTGTTGACGGCTGACGCAATCAAACTCCGCAGAAATCGAAACATCAAATAACAACACCACACTTACTCACTATGGATTAACACACCGGACAGCGTTAATAATAAGCCCGAACAACAACCCACTCAACCAATGGATTTAACCGACATCTATCAAACTTAATAAGCAACTTAAATTCTTGTAAAGAATAACACTAAACCGAGTAACTTCAATTACGCGCCATTATCTTACGCAGGCTTTAGCGCGCCTCGTAATACATGAGAGACACATTACAATGAACATGATGAAAAACTTAATCCTCGCTCTGCTACTGGGACCGGCAGCCGTCGCCACCAGCCTGGCCAACACCGGCATCACCGTGGAGCTGGTAAACAAAACTTCTCACGCCTTGGAAATGACCAACATTTTAAGTGAGCAACCCACGCCCCCGGACATGTCCTTGAGCGCTTATGATGTCCCCGCCAAAACAACCCGCGAATTCTATTTCGCCCATAACAGGAAATTCACTTATCCCGCTGCTGGCTGGCAACCGACGCTGAGAAAAATCAAACCGATTGAATTAGTTCTCTCCTATCAAATGAGCACCTTCAACTTCGGCTGCCAAATGCAAACCCGCTTTGAAGCCCCCATCGGTTTTGGCGTCCTGGAATCCAGTTACAGGCCAAACAGGAAAAGCAAAACTGCGTATACCGGCAATGGTGAATACACCTGCCGCTCGGAAATCTTCCAGAAGATGCTCGAACCCCCTTTCAACTATTCCGTGCGCCTCATTGTTGAATAAACCAGAGGGTCGGTAACAGGCCGACACGACAAGTACAGGCGCCTCAATGGCGCCGGTACATCAACACGCCATAATCCTCCTGCACAATAGCGACTCGCGAGCGATCAACGTGTCTGCAGTTCGTCTATAAATGACTCTGCCGGGATCAAGGCCCGGCGGGGTCCTCGCCGTTCAGCTATTGACACAAACCGATGAAATTGAGCATTTTGTTTTATTTGCGCAGGTTGGGGCTCAGGTGCAGCATATCCAGCCCGATTTCCACCCAGCGCTCGGCCTCACCCGCCAGTGCGAAGCTGTCGGGAGCCAGTAGCCACTGGTACAAAATGCCGTCGATGTAGGCATGAATGGCGACTGCTGCCCTTTCGGGATCCAGATCGTCCGGCAACTGGCCACGCTTCATCGCATTGCGCAACGACAACGCGATACGCACGTTGCAATCGAGACTGACCTGGCGCCGCTGCTGGCGCAAATCGCACATTTCATCGGTGAATTCGCACTTATGAAACAAAATCTCATTAATGCGTCGGGTTTTCGGGTCCAGGGCCACCTGTTGGAACAACCGCACCAGCAGCTTGCGAACACAACCCAGGGGGTCAAGCTCCTCTTCACTTTCACTGGCGCGGGCCAGATCGTCGAGCGGCTCGTGCAACGTATCGAGCATGGCCTGGAGCAGGTCCGCCTTATTGCTGAAATGCCAGTAGATGGCACCGCGCGTTACACCGGCCAGCGTCGCGATGTCAGCCAGTGTCGTGCGGGCCACACCGCGCTCGAAAAAGGCTTTTTCGGCCGCTTCGAGTATCTGGCTGCGAGTCTCCAGAGCTTCCTCTTTGGTACGACGGACCATGGCAGTAAACACCTCAATCAGGATGCGTAAGCAATGCGTAAGGATCAACTGAACAAAATGTGAGGCGGCGTTCTTCACAACGCTTCTGCGACCTGCGCAGGCCTTTTGTCAGGCTTTTGTAAATACCGATGGTACGCAATTTGGGTGTTTACAAACAACCGTGTACGTAAGTATATTTCTTAGCATCCTACTAATTGTTTATCTCGCTCTTTTTCACCTTCCACTTTCTTGTGCGCCTCTTACGCGCCTGGACCCGAGGATTTCCATGCAATTCAAGCCAGCTGTTACCGCTCTGGTTACCGCCATCGCCCTGGCATCGCTGCTCAGCGGATGTAAAAAGGAAGAGGCGGCACCTGCCGCACCGGCTCCTCAGGTCGGCGTCGTAACCCTCAAGACCCAGCCGTTCACCCTGACGTCGGAGCTTCCCGGTCGCACCAGCGCGTTCCGCATCGCGGAAGTTCGTCCGCAAGTCAACGGCATCATCCTCAAGCGTCTGTTCAAGGAAGGTGCCGACGTCAAGGCTGGCCAGCAGCTGTATCAGATTGACCCGGCCATGTACGAAGCGACCCTCAAAAGCGCCGAAGCAAACCTGCGCTCAACCAAGTCCATTTCCGATCGCTATAAACAATTGGTGGACGAACAGGCCGTCAGCCGCCAGGAATACGACACCGCCTTGGCCAACCGCCTGGAGTCGGAAGCCAATCTGCAGACCGCCCAGATCAATGTGCGCTACACCAAGGTCTACGCACCGATTTCCGGTCGCATCGGTCGCTCCTCGGTGACAGAGGGTGCGCTGGTCAGCAACGGCCAGGCCGATGCCCTGGCAACCATTCAGCAACTGGACCCGATTTACGTCGACGTGACGCAGAGTTCCGTGGAACTGCTGCAACTGCGCCGTGAACTGGAAAGCGGCCGCCTGCAGAAGGCTGGCGACAACGCCGCCATGGTCAAACTGACCCTGGAAGACGGCAGCCAATATGCCCATGAGGGCAAGCTGGAGTTCTCCGAAGTGTCGGTCGACCAGACCACCGGTTCGGTAACCCTGCGCGCGGTGTTCCCTAACCCTGACCACACCCTGCTGCCGGGCATGTTCGTCCACGCGCAATTGCAGGCCGGGGTCAACAGCGCGGCGATTCTTGCGCCGCAGCAAGGCGTGACCCGCGACCTCAAAGGCATGCCGACCGCCCTGGTGGTGGGCCCGGACAACAAGGTCGAGCTGCGCCAGCTCAAGGCCAGCCGTACCGTCGGTAGCCAGTGGCTGATCGAAGACGGGCTCAAGGCTGGCGATCGCCTGATCACCGAAGGGTTGCAGTACGTACGGCCAGGGGTGGAAGTCAAAGCCACTGAGGCCACCAACGTTAGCGCAAAGAACCCGGCCCCCGCACAGGCAGCTGACAAAGCCGCCGGCGGCAAAGGGGAGTAAACCATGTCGAAATTTTTTATCGACCGTCCGATTTTCGCCTGGGTTATCGCCCTGGTGATCATGTTGGTCGGGGCCCTGTCGATCCTCAAATTGCCGATCAACCAATACCCCAGCATCGCGCCGCCGGCCATTGCGATCCAGGTCACCTACCCGGGCGCATCCGCGCAGACCGTGCAGGACACCGTGGTGCAGGTCATCGAGCAACAGCTCAACGGCATCGATAACCTGCGTTATGTCTCCTCGGAAAGTAACTCCGACGGCAGCATGACCATCACGGCAACCTTCGAACAAGGCACCAACTCCGATACCGCCCAGGTCCAGGTCCAGAACAAGTTGAACCTGGCCACCCCGCTGCTGCCGCAAGAAGTGCAGCAACAGGGCATCCGCGTGACCAAGTCAGTGAGAAACTTCCTGATGGTGATCGGCGTGGTGTCGCGCGACGGCAGCATGACCCGGGAAGACCTGTCCAACTACATCGTGTCCAACATGCAGGACCCGATCTCGCGCACAGCCGGTGTCGGTGACTTCCAGGTCTTCGGTGCCCAGTACGCAATGCGAATCTGGCTCGACCCGGCCAAGCTGAATAACTACAGCCTGACCCCGGTAGATGTGACCAACGCCATTTCCGCGCAGAACGTCCAGATCGCGTCCGGCCAACTCGGCGGCCTGCCTGCCCTGCCCGGTCAGCAACTGAACGCCACCATTATTGGCAAGACCCGCCTGCAGACCGCCGAACAGTTCAAGGCCATCTTGCTCAAGGTCAATCCGGATGGCTCGCAAGTGCGCGTCGGCGACGTGGCAGATGTCGCCCTGGGCGGCGAGAGCTACAGCATCAATGCCCAGTTCAACGGTGCCCCGGCCTCCGGTCTGGCAGTGAGACTGGCCACCGGTGCCAACGCCCTCGACACGGCCAAGGCCCTGCGCCAGACCGTCGAAGATCTCAAGCCGTTCTTCCCGCAAGGCCTGGAAGTGGTGTTCCCCTACGACACCACACCGGTGGTGAGCGAGTCGATCAAGGGTGTGGTTGAAACCCTGATCGAAGCGGTTGCCCTGGTGTTCCTGGTGATGTTCCTGTTCCTGCAGAACTTCCGCGCCACCATCATCACCACGATGACGGTGCCGGTGGTATTGCTCGGCACTTTCGGGATCCTCGCGGCATTCGGCTTCAGCATCAACACCCTGACCATGTTCGGCATGGTGCTGGCCATCGGTTTGCTGGTGGACGATGCCATCGTCGTGGTGGAGAACGTCGAACGGGTCATGAGTGAAGAAGGCCTGTCACCCAAGGAAGCCACCAAGAAATCCATGGGCCAGATCCAGGGCGCCCTGGTGGGTATCGCCCTGGTGCTCTCGGCGGTGCTGCTGCCGATGGCGTTTTTTGGCGGCTCCACCGGCGTGATCTACAAGCAGTTTTCCATCACCATCGTCTCGGCCATGGCCCTGTCGGTACTGGTGGCCCTGATCTTTACCCCGGCCCTGTGCGCCACCATGCTCAAACCGATTCCCAAGGGTGAGCACGGCACGCCGAAACGCGGCTTCTTCGGCTGGTTCAACCGCACCTTCGACCGCGGCGTCAGAAGCTACGAGCGCGGCGTGGGCAACATGCTCAAGCACAAGGCGCCGTACCTGCTAGCCTATGTGATCATCGTGGTTGGCATGGTCTGGCTGTTCACCCGCATCCCGACGGCGTTCCTGCCGGAAGAAGACCAGGGCGTGCTGTTTGCCCAGGTGCAGACCCCGGCTGGTTCCAGCGCCGAACGGACCCAGGTGGTGGTGGACAACATGCGCGAGTTCCTGCTGCGTCCAAGCAAGGATGGCGGTGAAGGCGATGGCGTGGCCTCGGTGTTCACCGTGACCGGTTTCAACTTCGCCGGTCGTGGCCAGAGCTCCGGCCTGGCGTTCATCATGCTCAAACCGTGGGAAGAGCGTGACGCTGAGAACACCGTGTTCAAAATCGCTGGCCGCGCCCAGCAACACTTCTTCACCTTCCGCGACGCAATGGTGTTTGCCTTCGCTCCGCCGGCGGTGATGGAACTGGGTAACGCCACCGGTTTCGACGTGTTCCTGCAGGACCGCGCCGGCATCGGCCATGAGAAGCTGATGGAAGCCCGTAACCAGTTCCTGGGCATGGCTTCCCAGAGCAAGATTCTCTCCCAGGTGCGTCCGAACGGCCTGAATGACGAGCCGCAGTACCAGTTGGAAATCGATGACGAGAAGGCCAGCGCCCTGGGCATCACCCTCTCGGACATCAACAACACCCTGTCGGTTGCCCTGGGCAGTAGCTACGTGAACGACTTCATCGACCGTGGTCGGGTGAAGCGGGTGTACGTCCAAGGTCAGCCGAGTGCACGCATGAGCCCCGAAGACCTGCAGAAGTGGTATGTGCGCAACAGCGCCGGGACTATGGTGCCGTTCAGCGCATTCGCCAAGGGCGAGTGGGTCTACGGCTCGCCGAAACTGGCCCGTTACAACGGCGTGGAAGCGATGGAAATTCTGGGGTCCCCGGCCCCGGGTTACTCCACCGGTGAAGCCATGGCCGAAGTCGAGGCCATCGCCCAGAAACTGCCGGCCGGCGTCGGTATTTCCTGGACGGGTCTGTCCTACGAGGAACGTCTTTCCGGCTCCCAGGCGCCTGCGTTGTACGCCTTGTCGCTGCTGATGGTATTCCTCTGCCTGGCTGCGCTGTATGAAAGCTGGTCGATTCCGATCGCGGTCATGCTCGTGGTACCACTGGGGATCATCGGTGCCTTGATGGCGACCAGCCTGCGCGGCCTGTCCAACGACGTGTACTTCCAGGTGGGCTTGTTGACGACCATCGGTCTGGCGGCGAAAAACGCTATTCTGATCGTGGAATTCGCCAAGGAACTTCACGAACAGGGCCGCACGCTGGTGGAAGCCGCCATTGAAGCCTGTAGGATGCGTCTAAGGCCGATCATCATGACGTCCCTGGCGTTCGTTCTCGGCGTGGTGCCGTTGGCGATTTCCACCGGCGCAGGTTCAGGCAGCCAGCACGCCATCGGCACCGGTGTGATCGGCGGTATGTTGACCGCCACCATCCTGGCGATTTTCTGGGTGCCATTGTTCTTCGTGACTGTGTCGTCGATAGGCCGTCGCAAAAATATCGACCAGGACGACACTCCTGAAACTTCTAAAGAGGCTGGCCAATGAGCAAGTCGCTCCTCTCTCTGACCATCGCTGCCGTCGTGCTCAGCGGCTGCTCGCTGATCCCCGATTATCAGCGGCCCGAAGCACCGGTCGCCACGCAGTACCCGCAAGGTCCGGCCTACGAGCCGGCCAAGGCGGCCAGCCAGGCCGCCGCCGAACAGGGCTGGAAACAGTTTTTCCATGACCCGGCCTTGCAACAGCTGATCCAGGTTGCCCTGGAAAACAACCGCGACCTGCGCGTCGCGGCGCTGAATATCGATGCTTACGCCGCGCAATACCGCATCCAGCGGGCGGACCTGTTCCCGGCGGTCTCGGCCACCGGTTCCGGTAGCCGTCAGCGAGTGCCGGCACGGGCGTCGCAAACCGGTGAGGCGGCCATCAGCAGCTCCTACTCCGCCACCCTGGGCATCAGTGCTTATGAACTGGACTTGTTTGGCCGGGTGCGCAGCCTGAGCGAGCAAGCGTTGCAAAGCTACTTCGCCACCGAAGAGGCCCGTCGCAGTACCCAGATCAGCCTGGTGGCCAGCGTTGCCAACGCCTACCTGACCTGGCAGGCCGACAAGGAACTGCTCAAGCTGACCCAGGAAACCCTGGGCACCTACGAGCAAAGCCTCAAGCTGACCTCGCGCAGCGCCGAAGTCGGCGTGGCCTCGGCCCTGGACCTGAGCCAGGCACGCACGGCGGTGGAAAACGCCCGCGTACAACTGGCGCGCTATACCCGCCAGGTGGCTCAGGATGAAAACAGCCTGACCCTGCTGCTGGGCACCGGACTGCCGTCCAACCTGAGCACCCAACCGCTGAGCGATGACCTGCTCAGCGAAGTGCCGGCGGGGTTGCCGTCAGACCTGTTGCAACGTCGCCCAGACATCCTCCAGGCCGAACGCAACCTGCTGGCCGCCAACGCCAACATCGGCGCCGCACGGGCCGCGTTCTTCCCCAGCATCAGTCTGACGGCCAACGCCGGCACCCTGAGCCCGGACCTGTCCGGCCTGTTCAAGGGCGGTTCGGGCACCTGGACCTTCGCCCCGCAAATCAACCTGCCGATCTTCAACGCCGGCAGCCTGCGGGCAAGCCTGGATTACGCCAAAATCCAGAAAGACATCAACGTCGCCAATTACGAGAAGTCGATTCAGACCGCGTTTCAGGAAGTCTCCGACGGCCTGGCCGCACGCCGGACCTACAATGAACAGTTGCAGGCCCAGACCGCCTTCGTCGCCGCCAACCAGGACTACTACAGCCTGGCCGAGCGTCGCTATCGCATCGGTGTCGACAGCAACCTGACCTTCCTCGACGCCCAACGTCAGTTGTTCAGCGCCCAACAATCGCTGATCACCGACCGCCTGGCGCAACTGACCAGCGAGGTCAATCTGTACAAGGCGTTGGGCGGTGGTTGGAATGCCGAACCCGGCAAGAACGAACCGGTGGCGGAGAAAGCACCGCCGCTGAAATTGTTCTGACTTGATGCCTGAACGCTGAAACACGAAGCCCACCGGAAGGTGGGCTTTTTGTTTGTGCACGCTGTGTGGGAGCAAGGCTTGCCCGCGATGGCGGCCTGACAGTCGGCCAGGGTTTTGTTGATTGCGTACATATCCGTTTCTGCGGTAACGGCCACTTAGGGTTCCGCCCTTACGGCGGCTCACTTTTGAGGAGCCCGGAAGCCGGCCCAGTCAAAAGTAAGCAAAACGCTTCTGCCCCACCACTCGGTGCCTCGCCTAGGCTCGGCATGCCCGCACTCCGGCATTGCTCCGTGGGCCAGCGTGGTTAACGGGGCGCCCGAGATCAACGTCCACCGCGAGGCGGCCTGATAGCCGACCTGATTTTTTGGTGATCGCGTTCCTCCTGTGGGAGCGAGCTTGCTCGCGAAGAGGCCAGCACATCCAACATCGCCGCAAACTGACCCTACGCTATCGCGAGCAGGCTCGCTCCCACATAGGTTTGCGGGTGTTCACAACATTCGCACACGATACAAAAACCTGTGGGAGCGAGCTTGTTCGCGATGACGCCAGCACATCCAACACCACCGCAAACTGTCCCTCCGCCATCGCGAGCAAGCTCGCTCCCACAGTTGGATCGGGGTATGGCCGGAGTGACAGGTCGGCTGTCAGACCGCCTTCGCGAGCGGGCTCGCTCTCACAATGGGATCGGCGTACGACCGGGAGAGCCAGGTCGGCTACTAGGCCGCCTCGCGGTGGACGTTGATCTCGGGCGCCCCGTTAACCACGCTGGCCGAACGCAGGCATTGCGCAGTGGGCATCCCGGCATGGATGCCGGGATAGCCGCGCTGGGCCATGGATGGCCCTTCGCGGCGGGCCCACGGAGCAATGCCGGAGTGAGGGCACACCGAGCCTAAGCGAGGTGCCGAGTGGTGGGGCAAGAGCGCTTTGGTTACTTTCGCCTGGGCCGGCTTCCGGATTTTCGAAAGTGACCCGCCGTAAGGGCGGAACCCTAAGTCGCCGTTACCGCGAAATGGATATGTACTCAGTCAAAAACATCCTGGCCGACTGTAGGCCGTCATCGCGATCAGGCTCACTCCCACAAAGATCCAATCAATTTTTGCCGTTCGATAATCGCCCAAAACCCGCAAACGACAATTGAACCGATCCCAGCCGGCCCTTCACCATCCCTAGCACAAAACCAATAACAACAGGTTCGATGCCATGCCCATAGACCCCGCCTCATCCGGCTGATCCTTCGATCGCCTTACCGTCCAGCTCCACAGTGCCGACTGCAACCCAAGGTTGCGGCAGCGACCCGCTTTGCCCACAAAAACTAGAGACATGCCCATGAAACCTACACAGCATTTGTTTCCCAGCCTTATCGCTATCGCCCTGTCTGGCGCCACCCTGCCCGTCCTGGCCGCAGAGTCGGGTTTTGTCGAGGACGCCAAGGTCAATCTCAACCTGCGCAACTTCTACATCAACCGCAACTTCACCAACCCGGCTAACGCCCAAGGCAAAGCCGAGGAATGGACCCAGAGTTTCATTCTCGACGCCAAGTCCGGCTTCACTCAGAGCACAGTGGGTTTCGGTATGGACGTGCTGGGCATGTACTCGCTCAAGCTCGACGGTGGTCGCGGCACCGCCAATACCGGATTGTTGCCGGTTCATGACGGTGGCCACCCGGCCGATGATTTCGGTCGCCTGGGTGTCGCACTCAAGGCCAAGGTGTCGAAAACTGAGCTGAAAGTGGGCGAATGGATGCCGGTGCTGCCGATCCTGCGCTCTGACGATGGCCGGTCCCTGCCGCAGACTTTCCGCGGCGGTCAGGTCACCTCCACCGAGATCAACGGCCTGAGCCTGTACGGCGGCCAGTTCCGCGCCAACAGCCCGCGTAACGACGCGAGCATGGAAGACATGTCGATGAACGGCCGCGGCGCGTTCACGTCCGACCGCTTCAATTTCGGCGGCGGCGAATACGCTTTCAACGACAAGCGCACTCAGGTCGGCGTCTGGTACGCGGAACTGTCGGACATCTACCAGCAAAAATATTTCAACCTGACCCACAGCCAGCCCATCGGTGACTGGACCCTGGGCGCCAACCTGGGCTACTTCATCGGCAAGGAAGAAGGCAGTGCCCTGGCGGGCGACCTGGACAACAAGACCGCGTTCGCCATGCTCTCGGCCAAATACGGTGGCAACACCTTCTACGTCGGCCTGCAAAAACTCAGCGGCGACGATGGCTGGATGCGCGTCAACGGCACCAGCGGCGGCACCCTGGCCAACGACAGCTACAACTCCAGCTACGACAACGCCCAGGAAAAATCCTGGCAAGTGCGCCACGACTTCAACTTCGCCGCCGTCGGCGTACCGGGCCTGACCCTGATGAACCGCTACATCAGCGGTGACAACGTACACACCGGCACCATCACCGACGGTAAGGAATGGGGTCGCGAAAGCGAACTGGCCTACACCGTACAAAGCGGTGCGTTGAAGAGCCTCAATGTGAAATGGCGTAATTCGACGATGCGTCGGGATTACAGCACCAACGAGTTCGATGAGAACCGGCTGATCGTCAGCTATCCGATCAGCTTGTTGTAAAAGCCAAACATGGGTGGAGGCTGTACCGGCGTCATCGCGAGCAGGCTCGCTCCCACAGGGGGATCAGTGTCGAGCATAAAATTTGTGTTCACTGAAGATCCAGTGTGGGAGCGAGCCTGCTCTCGATGGCGTCATCACATTCAACATCGATGCAAGCTGACCCACCGCTTTCGCGAGCAAGCTCGCTCCCACAGGGGGATCAGCGTTGAGCATAAAATTTGTGCTCACTGAAGATCCAGTGTGGGAGCGAGCCTGCTCGCGATGGCGTCATCACATTCAACATCGATGCAAGCTGACCCACCGCTTTCGCGAGCAGGCTCGCTCCCACAGGGGATCAGTGTCGAGCATAAAATTTGTGTTCACTGAAGATCCAGTGTGGGAGCGAGCCTGCTCGCGATGGCGTCATCACATTCAACATCGATGCAAGCTGACCCACCGCTTTCGCGAGCAAGCCCGCTCCCACAGGGGATCAGTGTCGAGCATAAAATTTGTGCTCACTGAAGATCCAGTGTGGGAGCGAGCCTGCTCGCGATGGCGTCATCACATTCAACATCATCGCCAACTGACCCACCGCTTTCGCGAGCAAGCTTTGCTCCCCCAGTCTTGACTTCCACAGGGATTGGCGGTGGATCTCAAGCCCGTGATTCGACGCCCAGTTCATCCCACACCGACTCGGCCAGGTGGAAGGTGGCGTTGGCCGCGGGGATGCCGCAATAGATAGCACTCTGCATGATCACTTCCTTGATCTCGCTGCGGCTCACACCATTATTGGCAGCAGCGCGCAAGTGCAGTTTGAGTTCTTCGCTGCGGTTCATGCCGATCAGCATGGCGATGGTGATCAGGCTGCGGGTGTGGCGCGGCAGGCCGGGGCGGGTCCAGATGTCGCCCCAGGCATGACGGGTGATCATCTCCTGGAATTCGCTGTTGAACTCGGTCAAGGCATTCAGGCTGCGGTCGACGTGGGCATCGCCCAGCACCGCGCGGCGTACTTGCATGCCTTCGTCGTAACGTTGCTTCTCGTCCACAAAATACTCCCTCAAGAACGACTGGAATCCAGCAGGAAAGCCAGCACCCGTTCGCTGAACGCAGCGCCGGCCTGGACGTTGGACAGATGCGCGGCATGGAATTCGGCGTATTCGGCGCCGTTGACCCGCTCCTGGATAAAGTGCCCGCCCGACGGTGGGGTCACGGCATCTTCGGTGCCGGCGACCACCAGCAGCGGCACGCGAATCGACGACAACTGCTCGCGGAAATCGGCATCGCGCACCGCCGCGCAGTTAGCCGCGTAGCCCTGGGGCGAAGTGGCAGCAAGCATGTCGGTGATTCTCCTGACCTTCTCTGGATGAGCCTGGGCAAAGTCCGGCGTGAACCAACGAGCAATCGAGGCATCCCGTAGCGCGACCATCGCCGCCTTGCCATCACGCAGTACGGTTTCGATCCGCGGGTCCCATACGGATGGGTCGCCGATCTTGGCGGCGGTGTTGCACACCACCAGTTTGTGCAGCCGCTCACCGGCATTGATCCCCAGCCATTGGCCGATCAATCCGCCCATGGACAACCCACAGAAATGCACCTTGTCGATGTTCAGCTGATCGAGCATCGCCAGCACGTCGCGGCCCAGTTGGTCGATGCTGTACGGCCCTTCAGTCACCAAGGATTGACCGTGCCCGCGCGTGTCAAAACGCAACACGCGAAAGTGTTCACTGAAGGCGGCGATCTGCTCGTCCCACATGTGCAGGTCGGTGCCCAGGGAGTTGGAGAGCACCAGCACCGGGCCATCCTGCGGTCCATCGAAACAATAGTTCAGTTCGCCTTCGGCGAGTTTGACGAATCCCACAACAGTCTCCTTTCAGGCGTTCAAGGCAAGGTGTTCAGCCACCGCGCGCGCGACCCAGGTCTGGGCCTGGCCGAGGTAGTGGGCGGGGTCGAGCAAATGATCCAGCTCAGCGGCGGACAACTGCGCAGTGACTTGGGGCTCGTCCCCCAACACGCCCCGCAAATGACGCTGCTCCGCCACGGCGCGTTTGCAACATTGCTCCAACAGATGATGCGCGGTGTCGCGTCCGACCCGCTGGGCCAGGACGATGCTCACCGCCTCGGCCAGCACCAACCCTTGGGTCAGTTCCAGATTGCGAGCCATGCGCGCCGCGTCCACTTCCAGACCTTCGGCCAGCAGCCGCGCCTGTTGCAGGGCGCCGGACACCAGGCAGCAGATCTCCGGCAAGGTTTCCCATTCGGCGTGCCACAGGCCCAGGCTGCGTTCGTGCTCCTGGGGCATGGCGCTGAACAGCGTCGACAGCAGGCCAGGGACTCGGGTCGCCGCACCGATCAGCACCGCCGCGCCCACCGGGTTACGTTTGTGCGGCATGGTGGACGAACCGCCCTTGCCCGGCGCCGAGGGTTCGAACGCTTCACCGGCCTCGGTCTGCATCAACAAGCTGATGTCGCGGCCCAGTTTGCCCAGGCTGCCGGCGATCAACCCCAGTACCGAACCGAACTCAACCAAGCGATCGCGCTGGGTGTGCCACGGCTGCTCCGGCAAGCTCAGTTGCAGCTCGGCGGCCAGGGCTTCGGCGATGGGCAAGGCCTGCTCACCCAGTGCGGCGAGCGTTCCTGAGGCACCACCGAACTGCAACACCAGCAAGCGCGGCTTGAGTTCATTCAGGCGCTGGCGGCTACGGGTGATGGCTCCCAGCCAACCGGCGATTTTCATGCCCAGGGTCACCGGTGTTGCGTGTTGCAACCAAGTGCGCCCGGCCAATGGCGTGGCGGCGTAGCGTTCGGCTTGGCGGGCGAGAATCGTGGCCAGTTGCACCAGTTCGCCTTCAATCAAAGCCAATGCCTGGCGCAGTTGCAGCACCAACCCACTGTCCATCACGTCCTGACTGGTAGCCCCCAGGTGCACGTAGCGCTCAGCCTCGGCGTCTTGCGCGGCAATGCGCTTGCCGAGGGCCTTGACCAGTGGAATCGCCGAATTACCCGCCGTGGCAATCGCCTCGCTCAACGCCGAAAAATCGTACAACTGCGCGTCACAGGCCTTCTCGATCGGAGCCACTGCACTGACAGGGATCAAGCCCACCTTCGCTTCAGCCCGGGCCAGCGCCGCCTCGACATCGAGCATGGCCTGCACCCGGCCCGCATCACAAAACACCTCGCGCATGTGGCGGGTAGTGAAGTAGGCATCAAAGAGCTGATTACCCGGTCGTTCGCTCATAAAAAGTCCTTGGGTGTGCAGGTCTGCCGGCCTGACGCGGTTGGGTCAAAAGCTGCGACGTAAATACGTGGGTTGTCGCACATCCTATTCATCACCCCCGCAGGCCAACCCTACGCCTTCGGGTGGAACAGGGTCATCAGTATTTTGTACGACCCACGCCCCACCGTTGTTGCGGGGCTGGGCCAAGAGCCTTCGCCACACGGGTTTCAATCAGTAGTCGAAGAACACCGTCTCGGCATCCGTCCCCTGCAAAACCACGTTCCACTGATACACGCCCGAAGCATCGGGCTTGCTCACGATAGTGGCGCGACGTTCCTCGGGCACGCAGGCCAGCAGCGGGTCGGTTTCGTTGGCCTGCTCGCCATCGAAGTAGATTCGCGTCAGCAAATGCTTGACCAGACCGCGGGCGAACACCAGCACGACAAGATGCGGCGCCTGGGTCGTGCCGCCAAGGCCCGGCACGGAGCCCGGCTTGATGGTGGTGAAACGAAAACGCCCTTCGGCATCCACCGGCACCCGGCCAAAGCCTTCGAAATTCGGGTCCAGGGGCTTGTCCTGGTCGTCTTCCGGGTGTGCGTATTTGCCGGCGGCGTTGGCCTGCCAGACTTCCAGCATCGCGTCATTGACGAATTCGCCGTTGCCGTCGATCACCTGCCCGGTGATCGCCACGCGCTGGCCGAGGGTTTGGGCGACGGTCAGGTCTTCGCGGTTCAGCCAGGTCAGGCCGATGTGGTAGTAAGGACCAACGGTGTGGGAGGTGGTGGCAGTGAGCGTCATCTTATTTCTCCATCGGCGTGGCATCGCGGCCGCGCAATACGATGTCCCAGCGATAACCGAGGGCGTAGTGAGGAATGGTTTTTTCCAGGTCGAAACGGGCGATCAGACGTTCCTTGGCGCTGGTGTCCGGCACGCAGTTGTAGATCGGATCGTAGGCCAGGAGTGGGTCGCCGGGGAAATACATCTGCGTCACCAGGCGCGTCAGGATGCTCGGGCCGAACAATGAGAAATGGATGTGCGCCGGGCGCCAGGCATTGTGATGGTTGCCCCACGGGTAGGCGCCGGGCTTGATGGTCTGGAACTGGTACCAGCCATCGGCGTCGGTGACGGTGCGACCGGTGCCGGTGAAGTTCGGGTCCAGCGGTGCGTCGTGCAGGTCACGGTCATGGTTGTAACGCCCGGCGGCGTTGGCCTGCCAGATCTCCACCAGGATGCCAGGCACGGGTTGGCCATGCTCATCCAGCACGCGCCCGTGAATGATGATTCGCTCCCCCAGTGGCTCGCCGGCATGCTGGGCAGTCAGGTCGTTGTCCTTCTCCTGCAGGCGATCGGCACCTACGGTCGGACCGGTAATTTCCGACAGCGAATGAGGCAGGTACACCAACGGCTTTGAAGGCGAGCGCAGGTTGGTGGACTGGTACGGCGGGTGCAGGTACTCCGGTTGGGTGCCCGCTTGGGGGCGACGATAACCAGGCTTGTCAGTCATGAAGCATTCCTCGGTTTCTTATTAGTGGAACGACGTGTCAGATGCGTTCGATTGCCAACGCCAGACCCTGGCCGACGCCGACACACATGGTCGCCAGGCCTTTCTTGCCGCCGATCTTTTCCAGATGATGCAACGCCGTCAGCACCAGCCGTGCTCCGCTCATACCCAGCGGATGGCCGAGGGCGATGGCGCCGCCATTGGGGTTCACCTGCGGCGCGTCGTCCGCCAGACCCAGATCGCGCAGCACCGCCAGGCCCTGGCTGGCGAAGGCTTCGTTGAGTTCGATCACATCAAAGTCTGCGACCGCCAGGCCCAGGCGCTCAGTGAGTTTGCGCACCGCGGGCACCGGGCCGATGCCCATCACCCGTGGGGCCACGCCGGCACTGGCCATGCCCAACACTTTACCCCGAGGCGTCAGCCCGTGTTTCTTCACCGCTTCGGCCGAAGCCAGGATCATAGCCGCCGCGCCATCATTCACGCCCGAGGCGTTGCCGGCCGTGACGGTTTTGTCTGGACCGTTGACCGGTTTGAGTTTGCTCAAGGTCTCCAGCGTGGTGTCGGCGCGAGGATGCTCGTCCTGCTCGACCACGGTTTCGCCTTTCTTGTGGGCTACGCGCACCGGGACGATTTCCTCGGCGAAATACCCTGCGGCCTGGGCTGCCGCCGTGCGCTGCTGACTGCGCAAGGCGAAAGCATCCTGGTCTGCTCGGGACACTGCGTAATCATCGGCCACGTTATCGGCGGTCTGGGGCATCGCGTCCACACCGTACTGGTTTTTCATCAACGGGTTGATGAAGCGCCAGCCGATGGTGGTGTCTTCCAGTTTCATGTTGCGGGAGAACGCGGCATCGGCCTTGCCCATCACGAACGGTGCGCGGGACATCGACTCCACGCCGCCGGCGATGGCCAATTCCATTTCGCCGCTGGCGATGGCGCGGAACGCCGTGCCGACGGCGTCCATGCCCGAGGCGCAGAGGCGGTTGAGGGTTACGCCGGGAATGCTCTGCGGCAGGCCAGCCAGCAGCAGCGCCATGCGCGCCACGTTGCGGTTGTCTTCCCCGGCCTGGTTGGCGCAACCGAGAAACACTTCGTCCACGGCAGTCCAGTCCACCGATGGGTTGCGTTCCATCAGCGCCTTGATCGGCACCGCGGCCAGGTCATCGGCGCGCACCGCGGACAAACCGCCCCCGAAGCGACCGATGGGGGTTCGAATCGCATCACAGATATAAACGTCGCGCATCACGCTTCTCCCGGTGCCTGGCCGTGGGCCGCGGCAGTGCGAGCTTCCAGGTCGCGCAGTGCGCGCAGCTCTGTTTCGGTCGGCTCGGCGGTGGTTTGCACCTGGTCGGCAAAACGAATCGCCCAACCGGTGGCGGCAACGACTTGCTCACGGGTCACGCCGGGGTGCAGCGCAGTGACCACGAACTCATGGCTGCCGGCTTCCGGCTCCATGATGCACAAGTCGGTGATGATACCGACCGGACCTGCGCCCGGCAGGCCCAGGCGTTTACGCGAATCCCCGCCCTCGCCGTGACCGACCGAGGTGATGAAATCCAGCTTGTCGACGAACGAGCGCGCCGACTGCTTGAGGATGATCAGCACGCTCTTGGCCGAACCGGCGATTTCCGGTGCACCACCGGCGCCCGGCAAGCGGACTTTCGGTTGATGGTAGTCGCCCACCACCGTGGTGTTGATGTTGCCGAACCGGTCGACCTGAGCTGCACCGAGAAAGCCGACGTCGATGCGTCCACCCTGCAACCAGTAGCGAAAAATCTCACCGGTGGGTACGACAGTGTCCGCGGTTTCAGCCAGCTCACCATCACCGATAGACAGGGGCAATACGCTGGGTTTGGCCCCGATCGGACCGGACTCGTAGATCAGCACGACATCCGGCGACGAGGTCAGCCGCGCCAGGTTGGCTGCCTTCGATGGCAGGCCGATGCCCACGAAGCACACAGCGTTGTTCTGCAATCGACGGGCTGCGGCGACGGTCATCATTTCATTGGTGGAGTACGTCATTATTTCACCTGCGAAGTGGCAGCCAGTCGGGCCTGGAATTCACTGAAATCTTTCGTTGCGTGGATGTATTCATTGATCCATGCGGTAAAGGTCTCACGGTCCCGGGCGATCGGATCCCAAGCCTGGTAGAAGCGGTTGTCACGTTCGGTGTAGCCATGCGCGTAGGACGGATGAGCGCCGCCCGGTACGTGGCACACCGCGCTCAGCGCCCAGGTCGGCAGCACGCAGGCGTTCATCGGTGCGTTGAGGTCATCGACGATTTCTTCCACGGTGACGATGCAGCGCTTGGCGGCCAGGGCGGCTTCTTTCTGCACGCCGAGAATGCCCCACAACAGGACGTTGCCCTTGCGGTCGGCTTTTTGAGCGTGGATCACTGTAATGTCCGGGCGCACGGATGGCACGGCGGCCAGCACTTCCCCGGTGAAGGGGCAGGTCACGGTTTTGATCAACGGATTGACCTTTGGCAGGTCGGAGCCGGCGTAGGCCCGCAGCACCGCGAATGGCAGGCCCGAGGCCCCGGCGACGTAGGCATTGGCCAGGTCGGCGTGGCTGTGCTCTTCGATCTCCAGCGGCTGCGGCCATTGTTTTTCCACGGCATCGCGCAGCCGGTGCAGGGATCCCACCCCAGGATTGCCGCCCCAGGAGAAAATCAGCTTGCGAGCACAACCGGCGCCGATCAACTGGTCGTAGATCAGGTCGGGTGTCATCCGCACCAGGGTCAGGTCTTTCTTGCCCTGGCGAATGATTTCATGACCCGCCGCCGTCGGAATCAGGTGAGTGAAGCCTTCGAGCGCGACGGTATCGCCGTCATTGACGAATTGCTTCACTGCGTCGTGCAGCGAAAGGATTTCAGCCATGGGGCAGGCTCCCGTTTTTCAGTAGACCAAGATGAAGAAAAAGGCGCGAGGTTAAGCGCCGGAGTGACTGAAGATTAAGCTCGGGGTGACAGCCAAACAATCCGATAATCGACTGAGTGTTCGTTTATCGAACAGATTGTTGTTTGGCTATCGATTTCCCAGACACCCTGATCCTGTGGGAGCGAGCTCTGCTCGCGATTGAGGTGGGTCAGTCAACACTTATGCAAGTTGACCCACCGCTATCGCGAGCAGGCTCGCTCCCACCGGTCTGCCGCAAGGTTCAGATCATTGCCTCACGTCGCATCCGCATGACTGACCATGCCCTTGATCACCACCGCCGCAGTCGCCAGGGCCGCTGGAATGACCAGGGCGGTCAGGACCTGTTCGAAGTTCCAGCCCAGGCCCAACAATGTCGCGCCCATCCAGGCGCCGAGGATCGCGCCGAACCGGCCGATACCCAGCATCCACGAGACACCGGTGGCCCGGCCTTGGGTCGGATAGAACCGCGCCGCCAGCGACGGCATCGCCGATTGCGCGCCGTTGACGCACATGCCGGCCACCAGCACCAACGTGGCAAGCAAGGTAATGTTGCCCAGACTCTGCCCTACCGCGTAGGCGAATATCCCGGCCATCAAGTAGAAAATGCCGATGACTTTGTGCGGATTGAACCGATCCATCGCCCAACCCACCCCAACCGCGCTCAATACGCCGCCGAACTGGAACAACGCCCCGATAAACGCCGCCTGCTCCATGCTCGCGCCGCTGTCGCGCATCAGCGTCGGCAACCAACTGGTCAGCAGGTAAACAATTACCAGCCCCATGAAATAGGTCAGCCACAACAAGAGCGTCCCGGCGCTGTAGGTGCCGGAGAAAATCACCGCCAGCACGTTGCGGGCTTTAACGATTTTTTGTTCCGGCACACTGAAACTCGCCGCCTGGGCGACGGTGTGCGGATCGATCGGGGCCAGGGTCTTGCGCACCTTGTCCGTGCCGCGATTGCGCACCACCAGATAACGTGCCGACTCCGGCAACCAGAACACCAGCACCACCGCCAGGATCAACGGCAGGATCCCGCCGATCAGCAGCAGACTGTGCCAACCGAACGCCGGTATCAACTTGGCCGAGATAAACCCGCCACCGGCCATTCCCAGGTTGAAGCCGCAGAACATGCTGGTCACCAGCAACGACTTTTTACGCTCCGGGGTGTATTCCGACAGCAAGGTAGTGGCGTTCGGCATACCGGCGCCCAACCCCAGGCCGGTCAGAAAGCGCAGCACCAGCAATTGATCGATGTTGGTGCTGTAAGCCGATGCCAGGCTGAACGCGCCGAACAGCACGACCGCGCCTACCAGCACAACTTTTCGGCCGAAACGGTCTGCCAACGGACCGGAGCCGAGAGCTCCGAAGACCATGCCGATCAGCGCCGCACTCATGACCGGACCCAGGCTGGCCCGATCAATACCCCAGTCCTGGGAGAGCGCCGGAGCGATGAAGCCCATGGCCGCGGTGTCGAGGCCGTCGAGAAAAACAATCAGAAAGCACAGGATCACTACCCGCCACTGATAGCGCGAGATGGGTTGAGCGTTGATGAAGGACTGCACGTCGAGGCAATTGCCTACGGAGGTCTGGGGTTGGTTCATCTTGTTTTTATTCCACGCAAGAAAACGCAGGCGAACAGAGGCCCGGCAAATAAACCGCAAGGCTGCAAAAAAGGTGTTGGTTAGCGGGCGATCCGGGACAGACAGGTCGGTCGATCGTCAAGGTGAAGGCCGAGGAAGGTATACATGGCAGGTGTGCCTCTCATTATTATTGGGCCGCCATCCATCGGTCGAGCCAGGCTCGATCACGTCGGATGACGCTGCCGCGACATTAATGATCCGAGGCAAATACCGTCAATTCGTCAGAGGCGACTCTGTGCGTTTATCGAACAGCTTAAGTGAACAGTTGCGCGCTCAAGTCGCGGCTGGCTCCCAACAGCCCCGGCAGGAAGCGCTGTTCCAGTTCATTGCGGCTGACCCGCCCGGCATGGGTACTGACATTCAGCGCCGCCACCACCTGGCCGGAGGCGTCGTAGACTGGCACGGCAATCGAGCGCAGCCCCTGCTCCAGTTCCTGATCGACGATGCACCATCCCTGCTGCCGCACCTCTTGCAAACACTCCAGCAAAGCCTGGGGAGTGTGCAGGGTCCGGCTGGTCTTGGCCTGCAGGTCGGCATGGTCGAGGTAATCACGCAGGGAAGCGTCGTCCAGTGCCGCCAGAAGAATCCTGCCCATCGAGGTGCAATAGGCCGGCAGACGTCCACCGACGGACAGGTCCACGGATATCAGCCGCTGGGTGGTGGCCGAACGGGCGATATAAAGAATGTCGTCGCCTTCAAGCGTCGCCATATTACAGGCCTCATGCAGCTGTTCGCTCATGCGATCCAGATACGGCTGCGCGGACACGGCCAGAGGCGTCGATGACAGATAGGCATGGCCCAGGGTCAATACTTTGGGCAGCAGCGAATAGGTTCGTCCGTCGGTGGTGGCGTAGCCGAGTTTGATCAAGGTATGCAAGCAACGTCTGACGGCGGCGCGGGGAATTTCCGTGCGGTGGCTGATCTGAGCGATGGTCAAGTGCCGCTTGCGCTCCTGGAACGCCTGGACCACGGCCAACCCTCGGGCCAGGGACGTCATGAAGTCCGGGTCACCGGTCAGGGCCTGGATGCGCTTGGCCGGCGAAGCAACGATGGGTGGCGCTACAGAAGCAAAGGCGTTGCGCAATTGGTCGTTCATATCTGGTCCTTCCCGGGGAATGGCGGCTATTACAAGCGGCTGCCCGCTGAGCAGACAAGGGCTGGCTGTCAGCACCGTTCGATTATCGAACCATCAACCGATAATCGCAATCAAGGCACCCTACCCCCCTCTTGCTTCTGTGTGAAGGGTTGATAAATAAGTAAGACGACACGAGTATTGAACGTAGTTCGCGCCAGCAGAGTGGATAGCGACATTGTCTGGCATTGCCTGAAACCTAATTGCCACAAGTTGCACATACAAATATTGATTCACACAACAACAGATTCTTTTAACTTTTCCCGATAGTGTTCTTCGGGCAGCCCGCTATAATGCACCACAGTGACGGTGCGGCAATCGACCGCTCCCGTCCGCAGGCATTGCAGGTTTCTATCCTGCGTGGTGCCGGCAGCCGGTGCCCGAAGCACCCGGATGGCGCTTCCCCGTATCGGCGGTATACGAAACTCCTGATGCTACGTCAGCTGTCAGCTCTGGTGCCGTGGCCGTCTGCATGTCTACATGCAGTGCGTATCACCAGATCCCATTCAATCCATTAGGTAATACTGTGACGAAAGACGAACTGCGCGCGGAACTTGAGCGCCAGGAACAACGTTACAAGGAAGTTTACGGCGGGGAAATCACCACCTACGCCGCGCAACCTGAACCGGAACGCAAACCCTGGCGTAAACGCGCCACCGTTCAGGACCAGGCCTTTACCCAGGAACTTCAGAAAATGGAACAGGAACTCAAAGCGGAAGAGCGGTAATGCTCAGCGCTTGATGTTCTTGTGAAGCGGTATCCGGCCGACACCCTGGCCGGCCCCGTACCGGACGCCCGCCATGAGCGGGCCGCCATTTCCCCGACAACGGTCGAGGAATGGCCTTGGCTTACCTTCTTTTCGGATTTTTCGCACAACCGCTTAAGGCTCTTGCAACGACGAGCGGCCCCTTGCCTGGCGCGTTTTCCGTTCCCGAATCAATGGCTTGCGCAACCCGCTAAAAGCCAGGGTTCGAAAGGGTGCCTGCAAATTATTTCGTTGAAGAATGTTACCGATGAGCAGGCAATGCATCGATTACCGAGGTTTTCTGGCATAATCGCGCCCCCTTACGACCGGGTCAGAAAACCTTCATGATCGATTTATTTAGCGGACTGGATGCTTGGGTGCTTGTGAGCCTCTTGCTCGCCCTGGCCTTTGTCCTCGCCTTCGAGTTCATCAACGGCTTTCATGACACCGCAAACGCGGTGGCCACTGTTATCTACACCAAAGCCATGCCGCCTCATCTGGCGGTGTTCTTTTCCGGTGTGTTCAACTTCCTCGGCGTGCTGCTGGGCGGTGTGGGCGTGGCGTATGCCATCGTTCACCTGCTGCCGGTAGAGCTGCTGATCAATGTGAACACCGGACACGGGCTGGCCATGGTGTTTTCGCTGCTCGCAGCGGCCATCACCTGGAACCTGGGCACCTGGTATTTCGGTATCCCAGCCTCCAGCTCCCACACGCTGATTGGTTCGATCCTCGGCGTGGGCCTGGCCAACGCGCTGATCAACGATATCCCGTTGGCCGACGGGGTGAACTGGCAAAAGGCAATCGATATCGGTGCCTCCCTGGTGTTCTCGCCCATGGCGGGCTTCCTGATTGCCGCACTGGTATTGATCAGTCTGAAGTGGTGGCGTCCGCTGTCGAAGATGCACAAGACGCCGGAACAGCGCCGCAAGATCGATGACAAGAAACACCCCCCGTTCTGGAATCGCCTGGTGCTGGTCATTTCAGCCATGGCCGTCAGCTTCGTCCACGGCTCCAACGATGGTCAGAAAGGCATCGGCCTGATCATGCTGGTGCTGATCGGTATCGTACCGGCGCAGTTCGTGCTTGACCTGAACAGCACCACCTACCAGATCGAGCGCACCCGCGACGCGACGTTGCACCTGAGCCAGTTCTACCAGCGCAACAGCGAATCGCTGGGTGAATACCTGGCGCTGGGCAAAAGCGTGAAGGGCGATCTGCCAGAGAAATTCCGCTGCAACCCGCAGCAGACCGAGCCCACCATCGCGGCGCTGCTCGACACCCTCAAAGGCGTGGCGGATTACCAATCGCTGCCGTCGGAAAGCCGCATCGAGGTTCGCCGCTACCTGCTCTGCCTGGATGACACGGCGAAGAAGGTTGGCAAGCTGCCAGGCCTGGCAGCTCGGGAAAAAGACGACCTGAACAAGCTGCGCAAGGACCTGACCGCCACCACCGAATACGCCCCGTTCTGGGTGATCCTGGCAGTCGCCCTGGCCCTGGGCCTGGGCACCATGGTCGGCTGGAAGCGTGTGGTGCTGACCATCGGTGAGAAGATCGGCAAGCAAGGCATGACCTACGCTCAAGGTATGTCGGCGCAAATCACCACGGCGTGCATGATCGGTGCGGCGAACATCTTCAGCCTGCCGGTTTCCACCACCCACGTACTGTCGTCCGGCGTGGCGGGCACCATGGTCGCCAACAAAAGCGGTCTGCAAGGTGGCACGGTACGGACCATCCTGCTGGCCTGGGTACTGACCCTGCCGGCGACAGTGGCCCTCTCGGCGGCGCTGTTCTGGCTGGCGTCCAAGGCCATCGGCAGCTGATATCAGCGGCTAATAAAAAAGGTGCGGTCCTGGCGGATCGCACCTTTTTTTATGCCCGGACACCTGACTACTGTGGGAGCGAGCTTGCTCGCGATGGCGGCGCATCAAACAATGCAGATGTGGCTGACCGGACGCTATCGCGAGCAGGCTCGCTCCCACAGTTGTAGTGTGTGGAACAAAAAAATGAAAAAAAAAAGGGCGACCGAAGTCGCCCAAAATGCCTTGCGTGCTCGTTTTAGCTGGAAAGACCTACGGCTTTTTGCGCTTGTGTGCATCTTTCCAGATGAATAATCCGAAGCCGGCGAAAAACACGAACATGAGGCCGACGGTCAACACTCCGGCAAACACCACATTATCGAAAAACATGACTGGCCTCCTGGTCTTGCCCCTGTTGCGATGGGTGCAAGTTAACCAATCAGGCCTGGATGAAAATTGACCGGGGTCAATAACGCTCGCGACGCGGCGAAAAGGAAGGGAAATAACTGATCTGTATCAATGGATAGAGGGGGGAGTCAGCGCTTTTTGGGTTTTTTCTTCGGTTTTTTCTGGGCTTTGCCCAATGGCATGGCTTGCTCGAAAGCCTGGCGGACTTCGTTAAGGCGTTTTTCGTTGAGGTCGTGAACGCGCTTGGCGCGCTCAGCACTGAGGTCGATCAGTTTGTCGTCTTGGCTCATGGCGTGTCGGCATCGTACGGTGAACTGCGGATGCTCTCATGATGAAGGCTGTCGAGCGGGTTGACCAGCCTGCATGCGTCGACAAAAGCCTGGATCAGACCTGGATATCGACCCACAAGCCCTGACGCTCTTCCCCTTCCACCAACGGCACCACTGGCACGGTGTTGTCGGCGTTCAGTTCAGTGCCCGGTACGGCCAGGTGCGCTTCGGGATCTTCGTCGGCTTCGCGGCGGCGCTTGTTGCGTTCCTGCTGGCGCTGTTGCTCCTCGCGCAGCAACAGCGCAGCCTCCTCCGGGTCGCGATTCTTCAGGTCGATGGTGCTTTCGTTGGAGCTTTGCTGCACCGGGACCACGGGCGGTATGTCCGGCCGCTGGCGGACCGGATCCTGTTGAGCGGTGATGGGTACGGCGCTCAAAGGGAGCATGGGTGGCAACATAAAGGTCTCCTGTCTTCAGGTTGTCGGCTGAGCGAGGGGCAGCTTGAACCGCTGGTCTGAAACTTGTGACCCGGTTGGCATTATCACAATAGGCCGGGCCGAGCTTGTTTGATCACTCAGCACACTTAAGTTCCGCACCGCCGGTAAGTAATCAATGCCCATGGCGACCCGATGTCTACGTAAATCCTTTGGTCTGAGGGATCATTCCGTTAAGATAACCGGCTTTTTCAAGGCGGGAGTCAGGCAGCATGGCGCAGCAGTATCAACCGGGGCAACGCTGGATCAGTGACAGCGAAGCCGAGCTGGGTTTAGGCACCGTTCTGGCACAGGACGGCCGCTTGTTGACCGTGCTCTATCCGGCCACTGGCGACACTCGCCAGTACGCGCTACGGAATGCGCCCCTCACCCGCGTGCGGTTTTCGCCGGGCGATGTGATCACTCACTTCGAAGGCTGGAAAATGACCGTGCGCGAAGTCGACGATGTCGATGGGCTGCTGGTCTACCACGGCCTCAATGGGCAGAACGAGGTTGTCACTCTGCCGGAAACCCAGCTGTCGAACTTTATCCAGTTCCGCCTGGCCAGTGACCGTCTGTTCGCCGGCCAGATCGACCCGCTGGCGTGGTTTTCCCTGCGCTACCACACCCTGGAACACACCAGCCGCCAGTTGCAGTCGCCGCTCTGGGGCCTGGGTGGCGTCCGTGCCCAGCCCATCGCCCACCAATTGCACATCGCCCGTGAAGTGGCCGACCGCATCGCGCCACGGGTATTGCTGGCAGACGAAGTGGGCCTGGGCAAGACCATCGAAGCCGGCCTGATCATCCACCGCCAACTGCTCTCCGGCCGCGCCAGCCGCGTGCTGATCCTGGTACCGGAAAACCTTCAGCACCAGTGGCTGGTGGAAATGCGCCGGCGTTTCAACCTGCAGGTCGCCTTGTTCGACGAAGAACGCTTCATCGAAAGCGATGCCAGCAACCCGTTCGAAGACACCCAACTGGCCCTGGTGGCGCTGGAGTGGCTGGTGGACGATGAGAAGGCCCAGGACGCGCTGTTTGCCGCCGGCTGGGACCTGATGGTGGTCGACGAAGCCCATCACCTGGTCTGGCACGAAGATCAGGTCAGCCCGCATTACGCTCTGGTCGAACAGCTTGCCGAAACGATTCCCGGCGTACTGCTGCTGACCGCGACCCCGGAACAGCTGGGCCAGGACAGCCACTTCGCCCGCCTGCGCCTGCTGGACCCGAACCGCTTCCATGACCTCAAGGCCTTCCGCGCCGAGAGCGAGAATTATCGCCCGGTGGCCGAGGCCGTGCAGGAGCTGCTGGACAAGGGCCGTCTCTCACCCGAGGCGCACAAGACCATTCACGGCTTCCTGGGTAACGAGGGCGAAGCGCTGCTGACCGCCGTCAATGATGGCGATGTAGAAGCCAGCGCCCGCCTGGTCCGCGAACTGCTGGACCGCCACGGCACCGGCCGCGTGCTGTTTCGCAATACGCGCGCCGCCGTACAGGGTTTCCCGGAGCGCAAACTGCACGCCTACCCGCTGCCGTGCCCGGACGAATACCTCGAGCTGCCGTTGGGTGATCACGCCGAGCTGTACCCGGAAGTCAGCTTCCAGGCTCAGCCGGACGCCAACGAAGAACAGCGCTGGTGGCGTTTCGACCCACGGGTCGAGTGGCTGATCGACACCCTGAAGATGCTCAAGCGCACCAAAGTGCTGGTGATCTGCGCCCACGCCGAAACCGCCATGGACCTGGAAGATGCCCTGCGCGTACGTTCCGGCATCCCGGCCACGGTGTTCCATGAAGGCATGAACATCCTGGAGCGCGACCGTGCGGCGGCTTATTTCGCCGACGAAGAGTTCGGCGCCCAGGTGCTGATCTGCTCGGAAATCGGCAGCGAAGGCCGCAACTTCCAGTTCGCCCACCATTTGGTGCTGTTCGACCTGCCCTCGCACCCGGACCTGCTGGAACAGCGTATTGGCCGTCTGGACCGGATCGGCCAGAAGCACACCATCGAGCTGCATGCGCCGTACCTGGAAACCAGCCCGCAAGCGCGGCTGTTCCAGTGGTATCACGAGGCCCTGAACGCGTTCCTCAATACCTGTCCGACCGGCAACGCCTTGCAGCATCAGTTCGGCCCGCGCCTGCTGCCATTGCTGGAAGAAGCCGATGACGGCCAGTGGCAAGCCTTGATCGACGAAGCCCGCACCGAACGCGAACGCTTGGAGGCCGAGCTGCACACCGGTCGCGACCGTCTGCTGGAGCTCAACTCTGGCGGCGCGGGTGAAGGCGATGCCTTGGTAGAGGCCATTCTCGAACAAGACGACCAGTTCGCCCTGCCGATCTACATGGAAACCCTGTTCGATGCGTTCGGCATCGACAGCGAGGACCATTCGGACAACGCGCTGATCCTCAAGCCGAGCGAAAAAATGCTCGACGCCAGCTTCCCGCTGGGCGACGACGAAGGCGTGACCATCACCTACGACCGCAACCAGGCGCTGTCTCGCGAAGACATGCAGTTCATTACCTGGGAGCACCCGATGGTGCAAGGCGGCATGGACCTGGTGCTGTCCGGCTCCATGGGCAATACCGCCGTAGCGCTGATCAAGAACAAGGCCCTCAAGCCCGGCACCGTGTTGCTGGAACTGCTCTATGTCAGTGAGGTGGTTGCCCCGCGCTCACTGCAACTGGGCCGTTACTTGCCGCCGGCCGCCCTGCGCTGCCTGCTGGACGCCAACGGCAACGACCTCGCCGCCCGAGTCTCGTTCGAGACTTTGAACGATCAGTTGGAAAGCGTGCCTCGGGCCAGCGCCAACAAGTTCATCCAGGCCCAGCGTGACCAGCTCTCGCCACGGATCAACGCCGGTGAAGAGAAGATCGCCCCGCGTCACGCCGAACGCGTGGCCGAAGCCCAGCGTCGCCTGGCAGCCGATACCGACGAAGAACTGGCGCGCCTGACCGCCCTGCAAGCGGTCAACCCGACGGTACGCGACAGCGAACTGGTGGCTCTGCGCCAACAGCGTGAGCAAGGTCTGGCGATGCTTGAGAAGGCGGCGCTGCGCCTGGAGGCCATACGGGTGTTGGTGGCGGGCTGAATTGCCGCCGTTACTCAACAAAAGGCCCGCAGCGATGCGGGCCTTTTTTTGTGCATTTGTCTGGTCCCACTTGCCGATCAGCGCAAGGATCGGCAAGCCCACCGGTTTGCAGCGGCTGAACACTTTGCAAGCGCACGACTCACGATGTGGGAGCGAGCCTGCTCGCGATGGCGGTGGCACATCAGCCATTGATGCAAACTGACTGACCCACCGCTCGCGACTACAGCCTCGTCACTGAGCTCGGCTGCCAAGTTGCTGCTGCAGGTTGCGGATCTGCGCTTGCAGCGTGTTGATATTGCGGGTGACCTGGCCGCGGAAGGCGTCGAACTCGGCGGTGTTGCTGCCCCCGTTGTCCTGTTGGCTCTTGAGCACGATCACGTCCTGCTCCAGACGCTCGATGGCAGAATTGGAAGTGGCGCGTTTCAGGGCGGTGATGTCGGCACCGATGCTCTTGAGCCGGGCATCGAGAGCACCATCCTCGCCCTGGTTTTTCAGGGCGGAAACTTCAGCCGCCAGCGCCTTGACCTGGTCCTGGAGTTCCTTGTTGGAAGCTTGCAACTGAGTGCTGGCGTTCTGCTGCTCAGTGGTCTGGGCAATGATCTGGGCCAGCTCCTTGTCCAGGTCGGCGGACGGACCGAACGCGACCATCTGTTGTTTGTACTGCTCCTGCAGCTTGCTTTCGAATTGCTTGCCCTGCTCCTGGAGCTTGCCTTCCAGCTGTTTGATCTGCAACTTCAAGGCTTCACTGTCGCTCATGACATTGGACTGACCGGCTACCACCTTGCCGGAAATGTCCTGCAAGCGCCCCGCCGCGTCTTCACTGATACGGGCGAAACTTTCCTGGGTGGCCACCAGCTGCTGTTCCATCAAGGAAATCTGCTGGAAGCTCCACCACGCCAGGAAGGCAAGCGCACACAACAGCGCACCGACCAGTGCCCACAGTGGCCCGGTACTGGCCCCCTTGACCTTGGCCGCCGCAACGGGTGCCGGGCGCGCTTGCACGTGGGGCGGGCGTTCGCGCTCAGGCAGAAAGTCATCGTCATCGGGAATGTCGGCCCGCATCCGCAAGCTCGGTATATCATCGAAGTCGTCGTTGGAATCGTTACGCATGGGCATTGGGTTCAACCTTTGGGAAACCGGTGTTGGCTTGATGCAGCGAGTATAACCCCCTCGCCCGCCGCACCGATTGACCCCGAACCTGGCACTCGGTTCATGACGGGGCGATCAGCGGGCATCCTGGGCTTTCCACCAGGCGCAGAACTCATCAAGAGCGGTCCACAGGCTGACCTGTGGATCGTAATCCAGATAATGCCGGGCCCGGCTGATGTCCAGGGTGAAATTCTTGTTCATGACCTGCATGCCCAGGCGCGACAACGTCGGTTCGGGACGGCCCGGCCATAACGTGCAAAAACCTTCATTCAGGGCGGCGACGCTGTAGGCCAGCCGGTAGGAACGATAACGCCGGACCTGTGGGACTTCCATCTGTCGCATCACATAATTGACCACATCCCACAACGGCACCGGCGTGCCGTTGCTGATGTTGTAAGCCTTGCCAAGGGCCGATTCGCCGGCCAAAAGACTGCTGAGCAGCGCTTCGTTGAGATTCTGCACGCTGGTGAAATCCACCTTGTTCAACCCGTTGCCGACAATGGCCAAGCGGCCCTTGCGTTGCATTTTCAACAGCCGGGGGAAAATGCTCATGTCGCCGGCGCCGGTGACAAAGCGCGGGCGCAGAGCCAGTACTTCGAGACCGAACTCCTGGGCCCCGAAGACTTTCTGTTCAGCCAGGTATTTGGTGGCGGCGTAGGGATGTTTGAAGCGTTTGGGCACCTGTTCTTCGGTCAGGTCCAGATGGTCCCGGCCGTCGAAGTAAATAGACGGTGATGACAGATGAACCAGACGCCGGACCTTCTGCTTGAGGCAGGCCTCGACAATATTTTCCGTGACCTGGACGTTGCCCTGGTGAAAATCCTGATAGCGGCCCCAAAGCCCCACGGAACCGGCGCAATGCACGACGCTGTCAACATCAAGGCACAGGTCGCGAGCCAGCAACGGGTCACTCAGATCCCCCTGAATGAACTGCGCCCCGCGACGCACCAGGTGCTCAACGCTCTCGGCCCGGCGACCGTTGACCCGTACATCCAGGCCCTGCTCCAGAGCGAAACGCGCAAAGCGCCCGCCAATGAAGCCACTTGCGCCGGTAACCAGAATTTTCATGAAGACTCCTAAAATCAGATTCGAGCTTCAAGCTACAAGCTTCAAGCCAATCGCTTTCAACTTACCGCTTGGAGCTTGCTGCTTGCCGCCTTGATCAATCGTTCAGTCAACAAACCCAGTAACTGCCCACCATTGCGCCAATGATGCCAGTACAACGGCACATCAATCGGTTTATCTGCCAGCAATTCCACCAACTCGCCCCGCTCCAGTTGCTCACGCATTTGCAACTCAGGCACCAGTCCCCAGCCAAGCCCCGCTTCGGCGAGCCGAATGAAACCTTCGGACGACGGGCAGAGATGATGTTCGAAACCGCCTTCGACCCCCAGGGAAGCAAGGTAGCGATGCTGCAGGAAATCATCCGGGCCGAACACCAGCGCCGGCGTGCGCGCCAGTTGATCGGCGCGCACCCCATCGGGGAAATGCCTGGCGATGAACGCCGGGCTGGCCAACGCCCGGTAGCGCATGGCCCCCAACAACACACTACGGGCACCAGCCACCGGACGTTCACTGGCGCAGACGCACGCCGCCACCTCACCAGCACGCATGCGTTTGAGGCCGACGGTCTGGTCTTCCACCACCAAGTCGAGCAACAGATGATGTTCGGCGCAGAAATCTCCAACGGCCACCGCCCACCAAGTGGCCAGGCTGTCGGCATTCAAGGCGATCCGCAGGCGCTCAGGCAGCCCCTCCTCATCCAGCGCTGGCACCAGGCTTTGCAGGTCGCGCTCCAACAGCCGCACCTGCTGCACATGGTTGAGCAAGCGGCGACCGATTTCGGTCGGTGCCGGCGGCGTGACGCGCACCAGCACCGGCTGGCCGACCCGCGCCTCCAGCAGTTTGATCCGCTGGGAAATCGCCGACTGCGACAAACCCAGCACTTGGGCGGCACGCTCGAATCCGGCCTGTTCGACAACCGCCGCCAGAGCGGAAAGCAATTTGTAATCGAACATCAGTTTCCCTAATGAGCAATCAGCAATATTGGTTTTTCTTATACCGCTTTGCACCAGAGAATGACACCGCATTCATACCTACTCGGGGAGTAATTTATGTGGCAAAGCTACATGAACGGACTACTGGTGGCCCTCGGGCTGATCATGGCCATCGGCGCTCAGAACGCCTTCGTGCTGGCGCAAAGCCTGCGCCGCGAACATCACTTGCCGGTCGCCGCCCTGTGTGTAACTTGCGATGCGTTGCTGGTGGCCGCCGGGGTGTTCGGGCTGGCGACACTGCTGGCCCAAAGCCCGTTGCTGCTTTCAATAGCCCGCTGGGGCGGCGCCGGGTTCCTGCTCTGGTATGGCAGCCTGGCGTTGCGTCGGGCCTGTTCGAAACAAAGCCTGCAACAAGATGAAAAACAGGTCGTGCGCTCGTTACGGGCGGTGCTGCTCAGTGCGTTGGCGGTGACCCTGCTCAACCCCCACGTCTATCTCGACACCGTGTTGCTGATCGGTTCCCTCGGGGCCCAGCAAAGCGTGCCTGGCGCCTATGTCGTGGGAGCGGCCAGTGCCTCGTTGCTGTGGTTCTTCACACTGGCAATCGGTGCGGCATGGCTGGCACCGTGGCTGGCCCGGCCGAGTACCTGGCGGATACTGGATGTGCTGGTGGCAACGATGATGTTCAGCGTGGCCATACAGTTGATCGTCTCTGGCTGATTATTCCAAACCGCTCTGGAACCTCTATCCCACACAGTTGTTGCGTGGTTATGCCGTTCCCCCGGTGCTATGATCCGACTCCTGCGCCGCAATGAGTACAAACTCCCCGGCGCTAGTCTGGCCGCCCGTGATCGGCCTTGCGCTCACCGCAACTGACCTGATTAGGAGAATCACCATGGCTTTCGAATTGCCGCCGCTGCCTTATCCACACGATGCACTGCAGCCGCACATCTCCAAAGAGACTCTGGAATTCCACCACGACAAGCACCACAACACCTACGTCGTGAACCTGAACAACCTGGTACCTGGCACCGAGTTCGAAGGCAAGACCCTGGAAGAAATCGTCAAGACTTCCTCGGGCGGTATCTTCAACAACGCCGCTCAGGTCTGGAACCACACCTTCTACTGGAACTGCCTGGCGCCAAACGCCGGTGGTCAACCTACCGGCGCGCTGGCCGACGCCATCAACAGTGCGTTCGGCTCGTTCGACAAGTTCAAGGAAGAATTCACCAAGACTTCCGTCGGCACCTTCGGTTCCGGTTGGGGCTGGCTGGTGAAAAAGGCTGACGGTTCCCTGGCCCTGGCCAGCACCATCGGCGCCGGCAACCCGCTGACCAGCGGCGACACCCCGCTGCTGACCTGCGACGTTTGGGAACACGCCTACTACATCGACTACCGCAACCTTCGTCCGAAGTACGTCGAAGCGTTCTGGAACCTGGTCAACTGGAAGTTTGTGGCCGAGCAGTTCGAAGGCAAGACCTTCACCGCTTGATCCGTAATGCCAGACAAAAGAACCCGGCTCTTTGCCGGGTTTTTTTTAGCTGGCACAAAGCCCCGGAATCTTGTCCGGCCCCCTACCTCGTGTCTGAAATCCAACAAAAATCAAACCCAGGCCTCAAGTTGCGGGCCCTTCCATCCGACACAATGGTCGTAGAGCAATAACTCTGGAAACACCGTATAACGGCCAGGTTTCAGGCGAAGACCCTTGTGTTTGATTGTCCCTTTGACTGACATCACAGGATTGCCAATACTCATGGCAACTTGACGCTACTCGCACGGAACAAGGAACCCCCTCTTTGAAGCTGGAACTCAAGAACAGCTTGTCTGTGAAGTTGCTCCGGGTCGTGCTCCTTTCGGCATTGATCGTCGGCGTGGTATTGAGCTGCGCCCAGATCGTTTTCGATGCCTACAAAACCGACCATGCCGTCGCCAGCGATGCCCAACGAATTCTTGATATGTTCCGCGACCCTTCGACCCAGGCCGTCTATAGCCTTGACCGGGAGATGGGCATGCAAGTGATCGAGGGGCTGTTTCAGGACCAAGCGGTGCGCATGGCTTCTATCGGTCACCCTCACGAGACCATGCTCGCCGAAAAAACCCGGCCTTTGCAGCACTCTGGAAGTCGCTGGCTGACCGACCTGATCCTTGGCAAGGAACGCACATTCACCACGCAACTGGTGGGTCGCGGGCCTTACAGTGAATATTACGGTGACCTGAGCATTACTCTCGACACCGCCACCTACGGCCAGAGTTTCATCGTCAACTCTGTGATCATTTTTATATCGGGCATGTTGCGAGCCCTGGCGATGGGCCTGGTGTTGTACCTGGTCTATCACTGGCTGCTGACCAAACCGCTGTCGCGGATCATCGAACACCTGACCGAAATCAACCCCGACCGGCCGAGTGAACACAAGATCCCGCAGCTACGCGGCCACGAACAAAATGAGTTGGGGCTCTGGATCAACACCGCCAACCAATTGCTCGCCTCCATCGAGCGCAATACACACCTGCGCCACGAGGCGGAAAACAGCCTGCTGCGCATGGCCCAGTATGACTTCCTCACCGGCCTGCCCAATCGTCAGCAGCTTCAACAGCAATTGGACAAGATCCTGGTGGATGCCGGGCGCTTGCAACGCCGGGTGGCCGTACTGTGTGTGGGGCTGGATGACTTCAAGGGCATCAACGAACAGTTCAGCTATCAAACCGGTGACCAGTTGCTGCTGGCCCTGGCAGATAGGCTGCGAGCCCACAGCGGACGCCTTGGCGCGCTGGCGCGACTGGGGGGCGACCAGTTCGCCCTGGTCCAGGCCGATATCGAACAACCTTACGAAGCCGCCGAGTTGGCCCAGAGCATCCTCGATGACCTGGAGGCGCCGTTCATCCTCGATGATCAGCAAATCCGCCTACGGGCGACCATCGGCATCACCCTCTTTCCCGAGGACGGGGACAGCACCGAGAAGTTGTTGCAGAAAGCCGAGCAGACCATGACCCTGGCCAAGGCCCGCTCGCGCAATCGCTACCAGTTCTACATCGCCAGCGTCGACAGTGAAATGCGCCGCCGTCGCGAGCTGGAAAAAGACCTGCGCGAGGCTCTGCTCCTCGAGCAGTTCAGCCTGGTGTATCAGCCGCAGGTCAGCTATCGCGACCTGCGAGTGGTGGGTACCGAGGCGCTGATTCGCTGGCATCACCCCGAACACGGCCTCGTGCCGCCGGACCTGTTCATTCCCTTGGCCGAACAGAACGGCACCATTATCGCCATCGGTGAATGGGTCCTGGATCAGGCTTGCAAACAGTTGCGCGAATGGCATGACCAGGGCTTCGTTGACCTGCGCATGGCGGTCAACCTGTCCACCGTACAATTGCACCATGCCGAACTGCCGCGGGTGGTGAACAATTTGCTGCAGATGTACCGCCTGCCGCCGCGCAGCCTGGAGCTGGAGGTCACGGAAACCGGCCTGATGGAAGACATCACGACAGCCGCCCAGCACTTGCTCAGTCTGCGCCGCTCCGGCGCGCTGATTGCCATCGATGACTTCGGGACCGGTTATTCGTCCCTGAGTTATCTCAAGAGCCTGCCGCTGGACAAGATCAAGATCGACAAGAGCTTCGTCCAGGACCTGCTCGATGACGAGGATGACGCGACCATCGTCCGGGCCATCATCCAGTTGGGCAAGAGCCTGGGGATGCAGGTAATCGCCGAGGGGGTTGAGACGGTCGAGCAGGAAGCCTACATCATCTCCGAGGGCTGCCATGAAGGTCAGGGGTATTACTACAGCAAACCGCTACCGGCACGGGAGTTGGGCATCTATCTCAAGCAGGCGCAGCGCAGCAAAGTCTCCATCATCTGATTCTTTCTCCTCGGGTAGTCATGCCTCTGCCGGAGTTGGCGAAGCCTGCGCTCTTTGGTTTGTTCGCTTGAGACTCAAGCGTCTGGGCAGAGATCGCCGCCTCGCTTAGCTCGGCGGCGCCTACGGAAGGCTGCCCGCGCCGCATCACAAATAAGAAATATTTACAGCTACAACCCTTTACACATAATGCAAATCTTTCGCATTATGTCGCAGCTTTGCGCACCTCGCGCCTGTCCCATCCATCACCGAAGCAGGATGTTCGCCATGATTCGTATGCCTCTGGCTACCGCCAGTTTGCTGGCCATCGCTATTTCCCTCGCCGGTTGCGGCGAAGGCAAAGACAAGGCCGCCGCGCCGCAAGCGCCCACGCCTGCAGCCAGCACCGCCGCCCCAGCCGCAGCCGGCAAAATCGACGAAGCCGCTGCCAAGGCCGTTGTCGCGCACTACGCCGACATCGTCCATGCGGTCTACAGCGATGCCGAATCCACCGCGAAAACCCTGCAAACCGCGATCGATGCGTTCCTGGCCAAACCGAACGACGAGACCCTCAACGCCGCCAAGGCCGCCTGGGTCGCTGCGCGCGTCCCTTACCTGCAAAGCGAAGTGTTCCGCTTCGGCAACACCATCATCGACGACTGGGAAGGCCAATTGAACGCCTGGCCGCTGGATGAAGGTCTGATCGACTACGTCGACACCTCCTACGCGCACGCATTGGGTAACCCGGGCGCCACCGCCAATATCATCGCCAATACCGAAGTCCAGGTAGGCGAAGACAAGGTCGACGTGAAAGACATCACCCCGGAGAAACTCGCCAGCCTGAACGAGCTGGGCGGTTCCGAGGCCAACGTCGCCACCGGCTACCACGCCATCGAATTCCTGCTGTGGGGCCAGGACCTCAACGGCACCGGCCCTGGTGCCGGCAAGCGTCCGGCTTCCGATTATCTGGAAGGTGCCGGGGCTACTGGCGGTCACAACGACCGTCGTCGCGCCTACCTCAAGGCCGTGACCCAATTGCTGGTCAGCGATCTGGAAGAAATGGTCGGCAACTGGAAGCCAAACGTGGCTGACAACTACCGCGCCACCCTGGAAGCCGAGCCTGCCGAAACCGGCCTGCGCAAGATGCTGTTCGGCATGGGCAGCCTGTCCCTCGGCGAACTGGCGGGCGAACGTATGAAGGTGTCCCTGGAAGCCAACTCGCCAGAAGACGAGCAGGACTGCTTCAGCGACAACACCCACAACTCGCACTTCTACGATGCCAAAGGCGTACGCAACGTTTACCTGGGCGAATACACCCGCGTCGACGGCACCAAGATGACCGGCGCCAGCCTGTCGTCCCTGGTGGCCAAGGCTGACCCGGCCGCTGACAACGCCCTCAAGGCCGACCTGGCCGACACCGAAGCCAAGATCCAGGTCATGGTCGATCACGCCAACAAGGGTGAGCACTACGACCAACTGATCGCTGCGGGCAACACCGCTGGCAACCAGGTCGTGCGCGACGCCATTGCCGCACTGGTCAAGCAAACCGGCGCGATCGAACAGGCCGCGGGCAAACTGGGCATCAGCGACCTGAACCCGGACAGCGCTGATCACGAGTTCTGATCAAGGCTGGTTGACTGACGGGTTATGCCCGTCAGCCAAGCCATAAAACCCTGTGGGAGCGAGCCTGCTCGCGATAGCGATGTTTCAGCCAACAGCAATGTGACTGACATGACGCTATCGCGAGCAGGCTCGCTCCCACAGTGGTTTCGGCTGTTCATAAATACGATGCACACCACAACGCCCGCTCCCACAGGAAATTTCATCGTTTGTGGTCATCACTGCAACCCCGCAAGCCGCCCCTCGATAAACCGCCTCTCCGGCAATTGCTGAGTCAATTCAAGCGCGCGTCGATATGCCGCCCTCGCCTCCTCCACGCGTCCCAACTGCCGACAGAGTTCTGCCCGCGCCGAGTGGGCCAGGTGATAATCGAGCAACTCGCCCCGGTCCAGAATCGCGTCGATCCGCTGCAAGCCCGCTTGCGGTCCATCGCGTTTGGCCAGGGCCGCGGCGCGGTTGAGTTCGATCACCGGCGAAGGCACCGCACGCAGCAACACATCATAGAGGCCAACGATCTGCGGCCAGTCGGTCTCCTGCGCCGTGGGGGCTTCGGCATGCACTGCCGCAATCGCAGCTTGCAGGCAATAAGGCCCGAACCTTCGGGTATTGAGCGCGGCTTCCACCAGGGCGCAGCCTTCGGCGATCATGTCGGCGTCCCACAAGGATCGGTCCTGCTCATCCAGCAGGATCAGTTCACCGCTGGGAGAGGTTCGCGCTCGCCGCCGCGACTCGTGCAGCAGCATCAATGCCAGCAAACCCATGACTTCGGCTTCAGGCAACAGCTCCATCAACAGGCGGGCCAGACGGATGGCTTCGCGGGTCAAATCTTCACGCGTCACCTCAGCCCCCATCGAGGCCGAATAGCCTTCGTTGAATACCAGGTAGATCACGCGCAACACACTGTCCAGCCGCTCGGGCAGTTCCGAGCGGGACGGCACCTGATAGGGGATCTTCGCATCGCGAATTTTTGCCTTGGCCCGCACGATGCGCTGGGCGATGGCCGCCGGGGCGGCGAGAAAAGCCCGGGCGATCTCTTCGGTGGTCAGGTCGCACACTTCCCGCAACGTCAGCGGCACCTGGGCATCAGCGGCCAGGGCCGGGTGGCAACAGGTGAAGATCAGCCGCAGGCGATCGTCTTCCACGTCCTCATCACTCCAGTCGCTCTGCTCCAGTTCTTCGAGCTGGGCAATCAGCATCGGCCGGCTCGCCGCGAAGCGAGCGCGCCGGCGCAAACTGTCGATGGCCTTGAAGCGCCCGGCCGACACCAGCCAGGCCCGAGGATTGTCCGGCACACCGTCGCGCTGCCAGCGCTCGACCGCGATGAAGAAGGCCTCGTGCAAGGCCTCTTCAGCAAGGTCGAAATCCCCCAGCAGGCGAATCAGCGTCGCCAGGATGCGCCGCGAGTCTTGCCGATAAACCTGCTCGACCCGTGCGCTGACTTCTTCGGCCGACATCAGTCGGGCATGCCCTGGGTCACCAGCGCTTCGAGCCGGTCAAGGCTCTGGCCCCAGCCGTCATGAAAGCCCATGGCTTCGTGGGCCTGGCGGTCTTCTTCGTTCCAGTGCAGGGCGCGGGCGGTGTAAAGGGTTTTATCGCCCATCTCCTCAAGCAACACTTCGCCGGTCATGAAGGCTTTGCCGGAGGGGATCCAGCCGGGCACAAACGCATCGGTGAAGACCAGCCGCTGCGGGGCAACGATTTCCAGGAACACGCCCATGGTCGGATACTCACTGCCGTCCGGGGCACGCATCAGGGTGCGAAACTGGCCACCGACCCACAGCTCCATTTCGCACTCCGGCGTAGTCATGCCGTGGGGTCCCCACCATTGGACAAGCAGCGCCGGCTCGGTCCAGGCGCGGAAAATCTTCTGGCGCGAGGCGTCGATCACCCGGCTGATGGATAACTCGAACGCGGCAGGTTTGAGGTTCATGAATGAAATCCTGTTTGTGATTGTTGTTCAGGGATTCAGTTGGCGTACCGGTCGGACCTCGACGCAGCCGACCCGGGCCGCCGGAATGTTGCCGGCGACCTGGAGGGCTTCGTTCAGGTCCTTGGCGTCGATCAGGTAGAAGCCCGCCAGTTGCTCCTTGGTTTCGGCAAACGGACCGTCCGTGATCGACAACTTGCCGCCGCGCATGCGCACCGTGGTAGCGGTCTGCACCGACTCCAGGGCCTCGGCGGCAATCATACGACCGCTGCCCTGGACCGACTCGGCGTAGGCCATGCATTCAGCGTCCTGCGGGCTGTCGGGTGAGTTGTGCAGCGCATGCTCGTTGCTATAGACCAGACATAAGTACTTCATGGAAAGCTCCGTGATCGAACTGATCAACTATGGACCGCAGAAAAGCGCTCAGCGAAGAAACCGACGATCAGGGCTGCAGGTCGAACATCACCGTACCGGCCATCGGATCAAACGGCGCGGACCAGTGTTCGTGGACAATCTTCCATTGCCCGGCCACCCGTTGATAGCAGGCGGTCGTGCGCATCCAGCAAGCCTGCTCTTCACCTTTGTCGTTGGTGCCGCCGCAATAGGCCAGCCAGTGAGCGAAGGCGATCGTGTCAGCTGCGGTAATCTCGATCTGATGGAAGTCGAACTTGTGCGGTCCAGGGCACATCTCCATGCACGCCTGCCAATGGGCCCGGTAAGCGACTTTGCCCTTGAATTGCAGGGCCTGGATGGCATCGAACGAAACGATGTTGTCGTCATAGAGCGCCATGACTTTTTCAACATTTTTTTCCATGACAGCCTGGCGATAAGTCTCGATCAAGGCCTTGATTTCGGTTTCGGTGGCTTGGGTATTCATGGTGATTCTCCGCAGGTTTTTGTTGAAGACACCCTTTGTCGTTTAGAGAAACTGCGAATCGACAACCCAAACAAAAATAATTCAAAGAAAAAAATTCGCTAGAATCCCAGGCCCATTCTGTCGGCAAACAACGGATGCTTTTGTGACCGCTCAGCTCGTACCCTACGAAGACCTCACCGAGCTGCAGCGCACGCAGGTCGAAGCCATCGAAATCCACCCCGAACAGATCAAGTTCGCCGGCGATATCCACGGCGCACTGCACACGCTGTTGTCCAGGCCCGGCCCTGGCGTCAAAGGGTTTGCGTTGCTGGCTGGCGAGGTGCCAGTGGCGTTCCTGTTACTCAAGCGCCCGCCAGTACTGCCCGCCTGGGCCAACGAACACAGCGCCACCCTGCACGCCCTGCAAGTCGATTATCGGGCCCAGGGCAAGGGTTACGGCAAGGCCTGCCTGCAAGCGCTTCCTGCCGCGGCTCAGGCGGCATGGCCGCAAATCAGGGGACTGGAGCTTTCGGTCGACGCCGACAACGTCTCGGCCATCGGCCTGTACACCCGGTTGGGCTGGGTCGACAGTGGCGAAGCGTACAAGGGCCGCATCGGTTATGAGCGGCGGATGGGGCTGGTGTTTTGACCAGGACATAACCTGTCTGTGAGCGCGAGCCTGCTCGCGATTGTGGTGGGCCAGCTTGCATGAATGTTGGATGTGGCACCGCTATCGCGAGCAGGCTCGCTCCCACCGGTTTGCATTGCCGAGAGGATGGCAATCAGCTCGGTTTGAGAGGAATCCAGATTTCCAGAGAGCCTTCGCCGGTCCTGGGGTTGAAGTCTTCGCTGTAGCGTTCGAACTCCGGGGCCTCGGCAGCTGTGTGGCCGGATCGCGGCAGCCACTCTTTCCAGATGTAGTGGAACGTCTGCGGCAGGGCTTTCAATGGGCCTTTGTGTTCGAACACTGCGTAGTGCGCAGGCTGTATTTCGATCCAGCGCAACTGTTCAGGCAAGTCATCGAGCCGGCTGACTTCCACGCCGGCAATGTATTCAAACCCACCCTTCCCGTCCGGGTTGCAACACACGCCATAGGTGACCTCATCTTTCTGCCCTGGCACTTTACCGAGCCAGGGCAAAAACTTTTCCCAGAGCAGCGGGATATCCTCGGCGGTGTCCGGGGTAAAACAGCCACCAAAACCGGCGATTATCTGAAAACGTCCGTGTTCGAAGCGTGGTTCGGCTGCGTTATCGGGTTCGTGCTTTTCCATGCGTCAACACTCCAGAAACGTGAGGTCGGGTGTTGCAGTATAGAAGCCTGATGAAGATTGCCAGGCCCGTTTCGCTTATCCGAGTCCAGGCACAACGGCCGGCGCCACTTTCCCGATAAACTCGTTGTAGCCAGAAACAATCACGTACACCGCGAAATAGCAGAAGATGGCGGCCGATGCCCAATAGCAATAGCGCAACAGTTTATCCCCCAGCAGCCTGCCGCCCTGGGTTGCTGCCAGGCACAGGCCTGCACACCAGAGAAGTCCGGCACAGAGAAATCCACTCAGGAACAGCGCCGAGCTGAGGATCGTTCCGCCGCCCGAACGAGCGATCAATGTGCCGCCCACCGCCGCGAACCAGAGAATGGCACTGGGCGACGACATCGCCAGGAAAATCCCGCGAAAAAACTCCTGTCCAGATGAATGACTCCGCACCTCGCCAGCCTCGGCCAACGCCGCATGGTGATAGATCGCCGAATGAATCATCTTCGCTGCGAAATACAGCAGCACCACCGAGCCGCCGATCCACAGCACCCAGCGCACCGTTTCGTATTGCAGCAGCACCGTCATGCCGGCCAAGGCCAGGACCGCGTAGATCAGGTCCCCCACACATGTGCCCAGGCCCAGGGCGAAACCCTGGAAATAGCCACGTTGCATGGCCAGGGTAATCATCGCGATATTGGCCACGCCAATGTCCAGGCACAAAGAAAGGCTCAGCAGGAAACCGCTGGAAAATTCCATCATTCAGTCCATTCGTTTTTTGAACAGGGCGAGTCGTACAATGCGCAGGTGTTACTGAAAGTCCCCTGAGCGGATCGACAGTGTCGTCGAAAATAGTTGCGCGCCGCTACTGGACAATTGGCCATCAGCCCCTTTATCTTGCGCCGCAGGCCACCGCAGTGGCCAACGTCGCTCGGACGGTTCCGGGCGCTCACGTATCTCGAGGCAATAATGGCCAACCAAGGTTCGCCGCGCCGCTTTGCGCGCATCGATCGACTCCCCCCGTATGTATTCAATATCACTGCCGAGCTGAAGATGGCTGCGCGTCGGCGCGGCGAAGACATCATTGACTTGAGCATGGGTAACCCCGACGGCGCCACACCGCCACATATCGTGGAAAAGCTGGTCACCGTCGCCCAGCGTGAAGACACCCACGGTTACTCCACCTCCAAAGGCATACCGCGCCTGCGCCGCGCCATTTCGCGCTGGTACAAGGACCGCTACGAGGTGGACATCGACCCGGAAACCGAAGCCATCGTCACCATCGGATCCAAAGAAGGCCTGGCGCATCTGATGCTGGCGACCCTGGACCAGGGCGACACCGTGCTGGTGCCCAATCCCAGCTATCCGATCCACATCTACGGCGCAGTGATCGCCGGCGCCCAGGTGCGTTCGGTGCCACTGGTGCCGGGGGTGGATTTCTTCGACGAGCTGGAGCGCGCCATTCGCGGCTCGATTCCCAAGCCGAAAATGATGATCCTGGGCTTTCCGTCCAACCCTACCGCGCAATGCGTGGAGCTGGACTTCTTCGAACGGGTCATCGCCCTGGCCAAACAGTACGACGTGCTGGTGATCCACGACCTGGCCTACGCCGACATCGTCTACGACGGCTGGAAAGCCCCGTCGATCATGCAGGTGCCGGGTGCAAAAGACATTGCCGTGGAATTCTTCACCCTGTCCAAAAGCTACAACATGGCCGGCTGGCGTATCGGCTTCATGGTAGGCAACCCGGAACTGGTCAACGCCCTGGCGCGGATCAAGAGCTACCACGACTACGGCACCTTCACACCGCTGCAAGTGGCGGCCATCGCCGCGCTTGAAGGCGATCAGCAGTGCGTGCGGGATATCGCCGAACAGTACCGCCAGCGCCGCAATGTGCTGGTCAAGGGCCTGCATGAACTGGGCTGGATGGTGGAAAACCCCAAGGCGTCGATGTACGTCTGGGCCAAGATCCCCGAGGCTTATGCACACTTGGGTTCGCTGGAGTTTGCCAAGAAACTGTTGGCCGAAGCCAAGGTCTGCGTCTCGCCGGGGGTGGGGTTCGGTGAATATGGCGATGATCATGTGCGCTTTGCACTGATCGAAAACCAGGACCGGATTCGCCAGGCCGTTCGCGGCATTCGCGGGATGTTCCGGGCGGATGGGTTGGTCAGCAAACCGAACGCCTGATACCAAAATCAATGTGGGAGTTTGCTCCCACTCTGGATCTTCAGATCACCAGAAGCCAATGTGGGAGCGAGCCTGCTCGCGATAGCGGCATGACAGTCGACTTCGTTGCTGACGGTCAGTGCGCTATCGCGAGCAGGCTCGCTCCCACAATGGGTGATGCGTCGTCGCTTAGATCACCAGCGACAGCAACAGGATGAAGATCAGCGCTACCACGGACAGGATGGTTTCCATCGCGGTCCAGGTCTTGAAGGTTTCGGCCACGGTCATGTTGAAGTACTGCTTGACCAGCCAGAAGCCGGCATCGTTAACGTGAGACAGGATCAGCGAACCGGCACCGGTCGCCAGCACCAGCAGCTCACGGTTCACGCCCGGAATCATCCCGACCACCGGTACCACGATCCCGGCACCCGTGATGGTTGCCACGGTCGCCGAGCCTGTGGCGATGCGAATCACCGCCGCCACCAGCCAGGCCAACAGGATCGGTGAAATCTGCGCACTCACCGCCATGTGACCGATCACATCACCCACACCGCTGGTGACCAGCATCTGCTTGAAGCCACCGCCTGCACCGATGATCAGAATGATCGCCGCAGTCGGTGCCAGACTCGCGTCCAGCCACTTGAGTATCTGGCTCGAACCGATGCCCTGCTTGTAGCCGAAGGTGTACAGCGACAGCAGTAATGCCAACAGAAGTGCAGAAATCGGATGCCCGATCAGGTCCATGAACGTGCGGAAGAAATTGCCTTCAGGCAACACCACATCGGCAAAGGTCTTGAGCAGCATCAGGAACACCGGCGAGAGCACGGTGATCAGCGTGATGTTGAAGCTCGGCAGATCGGCAGAGTCGGTCTCACGCGCCAGTTGATCCACCAGTTCCTGATTCGGATGGCCGGGGATGTGCTTGGCAATGAAGGTACCGAAAATCGGCCCGGCAATAATGGCCGTCGGCAGCGCCACGATCAGGCCATAGAGAATGGTTTTACCGATGTCGGCACCGAATACGCCAATCGCCAGCAGCGGGCCCGGGTGCGGTGGCACCAGGCCGTGGACCGCGGAAAGACCGGCCAGCAGCGGGATACCGATCTTGATGATCGAGACACCGGTGCGACGCGCCACGATGAACACCAGCGGGATCAGCAGCACGAAACCGATTTCGAAGAACAGCGGAATGCCCACCAGGAAGGCGGCGAACATCATGGCCCACTGCACTTTATCCTTGCCGAAGGCGCGGATCAGGGTTTGGGCGATCTGATCGGCCCCGCCCGATTCGGCCATCATTTTACCGAGCATCGTACCCAACGCCAGAATGATGCCGACAAAGCCCAGCACGCCACCGAAGCCGTCCTGGAACGCCTTGATGATGGTGCCGATCGGCATGCCCGAGGTCAGGCCCAGAAAAGCGGCCGCGATGGTCAGTGCAATGAACGGGTGGAGTTTGAACTTGGTGATGAGGACGATAAGTCCGATCACCGTAACCACTGCATCAAGCAGCAGAAACGTCTCGTGGGACATGCCGAACATGGGAGGTGTCTCCTGATTTGTTGTTGTTATTGAAGCGGTTATTTGTAAGCCGTCGGGACAGCGCTATCTTTCTGACGCAAAATTTTTGCAACTCAACTGGCCAGCTTCAAACCGTGATCCACCCACCAGACATAAGCCTGATGAGCCAGTTCATCGACGCTGTGGCTGGATGCATCCAGAGCCAGGGTCAGGGGCTCGCCAACAGGGGATTGAAGGGTGGCAAACTGGCTGTCGATCAGGGTCGACGGCATGAAATGCCCCGGACGATGGGACACGCGGTCGGCGGCCACTTCAGGGGTCAACTCAAGAAATACGAAGCCCAGGCCCGGCAAGGCACTGCGCAGACGCTCGCGATAACTGTGCTTGAGGGCCGAACAGGTCAGCACCGGACGCTCGCCCATCGCATCGACACGGCGCAACTCGTCGCACAGGCTGTCAAGCCAGCCGGCACGGTCGTCGTCGTTCAAGGGGATACCGGCGCTCATCTTCTGGATGTTGGCCGCAGGGTGGAAAGTGTCGCCTTCAATGGCGGTGGCGCCGCTCAACTGGCACAGGGCCTGGCTGACGCAAGTCTTGCCGCAACCGGCAACGCCCATGATGACCAGGGCGGTGATGGGATTATTCATGTAACACCTCAGCGCGCAGACAGCGCTACCTTTGCAAGTTGTGACACCAGAGCAAAAGCAGAAGTTGCCGACGCCTTCTTGTCATTTTTGTGGTTGCAGCATGTTCGTTCACAACGCTAACGGTCAGGGCTCAGGCAAACCCCGCTCACGCATTTGCAGCCGCGTCGAGACAGCGCTACCTTAGTGCCTTGATTTTTGTTTGGCAAGCCGCCCTGATGACCGTCACTAAAAACGATAAGAATACCCGCACCACCGGTCGCCCTACGCTCAACGAAGTCGCACGCCTGGCCGGTGTCAGTCCTATCACCGCCTCCCGTGCCCTGCGCGGCGTCAGCACCGTTGCCGAAAGCCTGGTGGAAAAAGTCCGCCAGGCCGCCCGCGACCTGAACTACGTGGTCAACCCCGCCGCCCGCGCCCTGGCTTCGGCCCAGAGCCATTCGGTGGTGGTGCTGGTGCCGTCGTTGTCCAACCTGTTGTTCATCGACACCCTGGAAGCCATTCATCGTGTGCTCAGGCCCAAGGGCTTCGAAGTGGTGATCGGCAACTATCACTATTCCCGGGACGAAGAAGAAGACCTGCTGCGTAACTACATGGCCTATCAGCCACGCGGTCTGTTGCTGACCGGCTTCGACCGTACCGAGAGCGCCCGGCGCATGATCGAGGCCAGCAACATTCCCTGCGTGTACATGATGGAACTGGACCCCGGTGCGGGCCTTAACTGCGTCGGCTTTTCGCAACTCAAGGCCGGCGAGACGGCGGCCGAGCACTTGATCTCCCGGGGTCGCAAGCGCCTGGCCTATGTCGGCGCACAACTGGACCAGCGCACGTTGCTGCGTGGCGAAGGTTTTCGCCGTGCTTTGCAGAAAGCCGGCCTGTACGACCCGGATCTGGAACTGCTGACCCCACGGCCATCCTCGGTGGGCCTGGGCGGCGAACTGTTCCTGCAGTTACTCGCCAGCCATCCGGACGTCGATGCAATCTTCTTCGGCAACGACGACCTGGCCCACGGCGCGCTGTTCGAAGCCCTGCGCTGTGGCATCAAGATTCCCGAGCAGGTTGCGGTCCTGGGCTTCAACGATTTGCCCGCCTCGGCCCACATGGTGCCGCGCCTGAGCAGCATCAGCACGCCACGGGAGGCCATCGGCCATCGCGCCGCCGAACAGATGCTCACGTTGATGGCTGGCAACCGCATCGCTCAGCCGGTGGTGGACATGGGATTTGAACTCAAGGTTCGCGAAAGTACCTGAGCCTGTCCCACGACGGTGATGCAGTGGGCGGTAAAAGCCGGGTTAAAAACCCGGCTTCTACGCGATGTGTGCCGATTCAATGACCGAACAGATTCACCTTCTTGGCCTTTTTGTCGGCGCGCTTTTCATCGGCGGTCTTCGCCGGTTTTTTCTTTGCCGCTTTTTTTGAATCCATGCCTTTGGCCATGATACGTACTCCACTCATACGGGATGTGAAGTCAGGTATACACCTATCGCCGCAGACATGTTCTTTTATAATCACCCTCCCCTTCACCGCCCCCTGACTTTGCCATGTCCCAGATCCACTACACGCGGCTCGACGAACCCTTGTGGCCGCTGATGAACAAGTTTTATCGCGCCCACCAATCTTCAATGAAAGCGGTGCGTGAAGCGCAGTTGTGGGTGGCGCGGCAGGATGAAATCATCGCGGCCCTGTGCTTGCGAGCGGTGTCGGGTGGGCATTGGCTGACGGGGTTGTTTGTCGACCCGACGTATCGCATGCAGGGGATCGCGGCGCGCTTGATCGACGAAGCGGTGAAAGGCGTGGAAGGACCGGTCTGGTTGTTCTGCCATCCTGATTTGCGCGGCTTTTATGAGCGGCTGGGGTTCAGCTTCGACCCCGTGCTGCCTTATGCGATGGCCGAGCGCCTGAGTCGCTATGCGCGCAGCAAGCCGATGATTGCGATGGGGATGGAGCCTAAAACACTCTCCTGAAGCGCATCACAATCCAATGTGGGAGCGAGCCTGCTCGCGATAGCGGCGTGTCAGTCAACAGCTTCATAGCTGACTCACCGCTATCGCGAGCAGGCTCGCTCCCACAGAGGGTTTGCGTAGGCTAGTCGTCCGCCGCCGGGTCCAGGTCCGGAAACATGACCTCGGTAAAGCCGAACTTACTGAAATCGGTGATGCGCGAGGGGTACAGCCGCCCGATCAGGTGGTCGCACTCATGCTGCACTACCCGCGCATGAAAGCCCGAGGCCGTGCGCACAATGGCTTCGCCTTTGGGGTCAAAGCCTTCGTAGCGAATGTGTTGATAGCGATCGACCGCACCGCGCAGGCCCGGCACCGACAAGCAGCCCTCGAACCCCTCCTCCATCAGTGGGCCCAACGGCGTAATCAGCGGGTTGATCAGGATCGTCTGGGGCACCGCCTCGGCGTCCGGGTAACGCTCGCTGTGCTCGAAGCCAAAGATCACCAGTTGCAGGTCGACACCGATCTGCGGCGCGGCCAGGCCGACGCCGCCCACACTTTCCATGGTCTGGAACATGTCGTCGATCAACTGCCACAACTCTGGGCTGTCGAACATTTCCGGCGGCACCGGCGGGGCAATACGCAGTAGGCGTTCGTCGCCCATTTTCAGGATTTCACGAATCATGGTCAGGTTTCGTCAGTGTGGGGGTGAGGAATGGAATGGTCACGGCCCAGGCCCGACACATGCTGTTTTTCGTGCTCGCCCGGGCTCTTTTCACCACGGTCCTTGCCCTCGGCGGACATGTGCTCGATCACCGCGTTCATCTCCGCACCGAGCAACAGCACCGCCGAAGAAATGTAGAAGTACAGCAACAGCACGATGATCGCGCCGATACTGCCATACATGGCGTTGTAGTTGGCGAAGGTCTTGACGTAAAACGCAAAGCCCAGGGACGCGATGATCCACACCACCACCGCCAGCACCGACCCCGGTGTAATAAAGCGAAACTCCTGTTTGACGTCAGGCATCACGTAATAGATCAACGCCACAGCCACCATCAGCAAAAACACGATCACCGGCCAGCGCACGATGGTCCAGAGTGTGACGATGAACTCCTCCAACCCGACCTGGGCCGCGATCCAGCCCATCACCTGCGGCCCGAGCACCATCAGCGCCGCGGCGGCCAACAACATGCCGGCGATGCCGATGGTGTAGAAAATCGACAGCGGAAAGCGCTTCCAGATCGGACGGCCCTCTACCACATCGTAGGCGGCGTTCATCGCACTCATCATCAACCGGACACCGGCCGAGGCAGTCCACAACGCAATGACGATACCCACCGACAACAACCCCCCCTTGGATTGCTGAAGCTGGTCGATCACCGGGTTGACCTGCTCCAGGGCCTGGGGTGGCAACACCAGCTCCGATTGCAGGCGCAGCCAGGAGAAGAAGTCCGGCAAATGCAGGAAACCGATCAGTGCGATCAGGAACAGAATGAAGGGGAACAGCGAAAACAGCATCTGGTAGGCCAATGCCGAGGCGTAGGTCGACATCTCGTCGTCGAGAAACTCGGTCACGGTACGCATCATCACACGATGCAAGGGTAAGCCTTTCAAGGCCGGGAACATCATGTGCGTCTCCTTTCGCCGCAAAAAAGGAAGGTCGCCTGGCGACTCTCGGGGTTGCTATCCAAGACAAAAGTAACCTGTTTGGCGACTTTGGAACAATTTCCCCGGTGCAAGTTCGAGCAGACATGACAACGGCCACCCGCGGATGGCCGTTCCAATCGGTTATTCAACAGGCCGGTTATGCCTCGTCAACGCCTTTCTTGACTGCGTCCTTGGCCTTGCCCACGTTTTGCTGAACCTCACCTTTTTTCTCCTGGACCACGCCCTCAGCGCGCATGCGGTCATTGTCGGTGGCCTTGCCGACGCCTTGCTTGATGTTGCCGACGGCTTCGTTGGCAACGCCCTTCACTTTATCGCTCGTGCTACCCATGATGTCTCTCCTGTGAACAACTGTACGAAAAGTCATTACATAAGGGTTGACCGAGGCCGTTTGCGGGGAGTTTCATTTTTTCAGCAGCGCATTTCATCGTCAGATGCAGGTTGCGCTTTATGTTTGCCGATCCACCCCCGAGAATGCCCCACGTATTCAGGCTGCGACCTGAAGCTCCAATCTCGTAGGAACGTTATGAAACTCGATAAAAAGCAGGCCATCGCCCGCAGAAACCAGGAACTGGGCGGCGCCGTACTGGGCGTCAATAACTGCCACTTCAGCGAATTGAACCGCAACCGCAACATCTTCTGGTTCGATATCCCGGTGGCACGCCTGGCCATCGGTCAGTACGAATGGATCCACCTGCTGCTGCACACGCCGGCCACCGATGAGCTGCTGCACCTGAAGGTACCGACCGTGTTCCTGCGCGAAAAAATGGAAGGCCTGGAAGTACGCAACCAGGGCAAGCGCAAGGCGGCCCTGAGCCTGGAGCTGAGCGCCGACAAGGATTCGTACCTGCAGGACATGCGCCCGGGTGGCACCAACCTGGATTTTGCGCAGTTTCGGTTGTAACCAATCCGTATAAGCTGCCGGGCTTCCTGTGGCGAGGGGATTTATCCCCGCTGGACTATGAAGCAGCCCCACGCTTTCATGAGCCACACCAATCTGTCATACAAGACGCAGGGGGGTTGCTGCGCAACCCAGCGGGGATAAATCCCCTCGCCACAGATTTTTGGGGCCTGCCAGGGCAATACCAAACAAAAAGCCCCGCACTGGCGGGGCTTTTTGTTGGCAGCGGTTTTACTTCTTCAGACCCAACTTCTTCAGTTCTTCATCACGCAACTCGCGTCGCAGGATCTTGCCCACGTTGGTGGTCGGCAGCGCGTCGCGGAATTCCACCGCCTTGGGCACTTTGTAGCCCGTGACGTTGGCGCGCATGTGTTCCATCACCTGCTCTTTGGTCAGCGTGACACCCGGGCGGGGCACAATGAAAATCTTGATTGCCTCGCCGGATTTTTCGTCCGGTACACCGATGGCCGCGCACTGCAGGACGCCCGGCAAGGTCGCCAGCACGTCTTCCAGCTCGTTGGGGTATACGTTGAAACCGGAGATCAGGATCATGTCTTTCTTGCGATCGACGATGCGCATGTAGCCGTCCGGCTGGATCAGCGCGATATCGCCGGTCTTGAGCCAGCCTTCGCTGTCGAGGATCTCGTCGGTGGCGTCCTGGCGCTGCCAGTAGCCCTTCATGACCTGTGGACCTTTCACACACAGTTCACCGATTTCGCCCAATGGCAGTTCTTCGCCGGCGTCATTGATAATCTTGCACAGCGTCGACGGCACCGGAATGCCGATGGTGCCAATCTGGATTTTCTGGATCGGGTTGACCGTGGCGACCGGGCTGGTTTCGGTCATGCCATAACCTTCGCAGATCGGGCAGCCGGTAACCTCTTTCCAGCGCTCGGCCGCCGCCAGTTGCAGGGCCATGCCACCGGACAACGTCACCTTCATTGCCGAGAAATCCAGGTTGCGGAAGGCTTCGTTGTTGCACAGGGCCACGAACAACGTGTTGAGACCGACAAAACCGCTGAACTTCCACTTCGACAGTTCCTTGACCATCGCCGGGAGGTCGCGCGGGTTGCTGATCAGGATATTGTGGTTGCCGATCAGCATCATCGCCATGCAATGGAAGGTGAAAGCGTAGATGTGATACAGCGGCAGCGGCGTGATCAGGACCTCGCAACCTTCGTTGAGGTTGGACCCCATCAGCGCCTTGCACTGCAACATGTTCGCCACCAGGTTGCGATGGGTCAGCATCGCGCCCTTGGCCACGCCAGTGGTGCCGCCGGTGTACTGCAACACGGCCACGTCGTCACTGGTGGGGTTGGCTTCGGTCACTGGCTGGCCGTGGCCCTTGCTCAGCACATCGTTGAACTTGATGGCCTTGGGCAAGTGATAAGCGGGGACCATCTTCTTGACGTACTTGATCACGCTGTTGATCAGCAGACGCTTGAGTGGCGGCAGCAAATCGGCAACTTCGGTGACGATCACATGCTTGACGCCCGTCTTGGGCACCACAGCCTCGGCCAGGTGCGCCATGTTCGCCAGGCACACCAGCGCCTTGGCACCGGAGTCATTGAACTGGTGTTCCATTTCCCGCGCGGTGTACAGCGGGTTGGTGTTGACCACGATCAGGCCGGCGCGAATCGCACCGAACACGGCAACCGGGTACTGGAGAACGTTGGGCAGTTGCACGGCGATTCGATCGCCAGGCTGCAAGTCGGTATGCTGTTGCAGATACGCAGCAAAGGCACCGGACAATTCATACAGTTCCCCGTAGGTAATTGTCTTGCCCAGGTTGCTGAATGCCGGCTTGTCGGCGAAGCGTTGGCAGGACTGCTTCAACACCGCCTGAATATTCGGATACTCGTCTGGATTGATGTCGGCAGCAATCCCAGCTGGGTACTTATCCTTCCAAAAGTCTTCGATCATGGAAGCCCACTCCTCAGCAACGCGAATTCTCACCGCATTTGATGCGATTATTATTGGTGTGTGTTTATTGGTGAATCTGGCCTAATTCAACGCCGAGAAGTCACAAAAGCGCGCCGAGAGTAGCAGCTTTGCCAAGGGTCGCCTAGAGCCAAAAGTGGCCCCTATAGTCATAAATATGACTCAAGAATATGCAGTGGTCATTTTTAGAGTAAAAATACTAAGCACTGGTTAATCACTGCGAATACATAAAAACCGTGGGAGCGAGCCTGCTCGCGATGGCGGCGCCTCAGTCGACATCTCTGTCACTGATACACCGCCATCGCGAGCAGGCTCGCTCCCACAGGGTTTATTCCAAAGGATGGCCGGCCTCAGGCGATATCCCGCAACTCCCGCCGCAATATCTTGCCCACTGGCGTCATCGGCAACGACTCTCGCAGCACGATGTGCTTGGGTATCTTGTAGCCGGTGAAGTTCTCCTTGCAGTAAGCCTTGAGCTCCTCAAGGCTGACGCCCGTTTCGCGTGGCACCACGAACAGTTTCACCGCCTCCCCCGAACGTTCGTCCGGCACACCGATCACCGCGCAGTTGGCAACTTTCGGATGGGCCATCACCACGTCTTCGATTTCGTTGGGGTATACGTTGAAACCCGAGACGATGATCATGTCTTTCTTGCGATCGACGATGCGCACGAAACCGTCCGGGTCGATCACCGCGATGTCACCGGATTTGAACCAGCCTTCGCTGTCCAGCACCTCGGCGGTGGCTTCGGGTTTGTTCCAGTAGCCTTTCATGATTTGCGGGCCCTTGATGCACAACTCACCGCGCTCGCCCAGTGGCTGTTCGGCGCCGTCGTCGCTGACCACTTTCATGAGCGTGCCCGGCACCGGCAGCCCCACCGTGCCCAGCCGGGACTTGGTGCCATAAGGGTTGGTGCAGGCCACCGGCGAGGTTTCGGTCAGGCCATAGCCTTCGGTGATCCGGCAGCCGGTGAGCTGTTCCCAACGCTCGGCGGTGGCCTTGACCAGCGCAGTACCACCGGAGTTGGTGAGCTTGAGGCTGGAGAAATCCAGGGTCTTGAAATCCGGATGGTCCATCAGCGCCACGAACAGCGTGTTGAGCCCCAGCAGCGCCGAGAAACGCCAATTCTTCAGCTCCTTGATAAAGCCACCGATGTCCCGCGGATTGGTGATCAGCACGTTGTGGTTGCCGGTGACCATCATGCACATGCAATTCGCCGTGAAGGCATAGATGTGGTACAGCGGCAGCGGCGCGATCATCACCTCCTGGCCTTCGCGCAGCAACGGTTGGCCGTCGTCGCCGAACTGGCCCAGGCATGCCCGGGCCTGCTGCATGTTCGCTACCAGGTTGCCATGGGTCAGCATCGCCCCCTTGGCAAGGCCGGTGGTGCCGCCGGTGTATTGCAGCACCGCGATGTCCTCGAGGCTGACTTTCAGCGGTTTGATGCCATGGCCCCGCCCCAGGCGCAACGTGCTCTTGAAGGAAACGGCCTGGGGCAGCGAATAGTCAGGGACCATCTTCTTGACCTTGCTCACCAGCGTATTGACCAGCCAGCCCTTGGCAGTTGGCATCAGGTCGCCCATCTTCGCCTCGATGAGATACTGCAGATCGGTGTCGGGCAGCACCTCCTGGACTTTCTGTCCGAACAGGTTCATGTACACCAGTGCCCGGGCGCCGGAGTCCTTGAACTGGTGGCGCATTTCCCGCGGGGTATACAACGGGTTGGTGTTGACCACGATCAGCCCGGCGCGCAAGGCACCGAACACGGCGATGGGGTATTGCAGGACATTGGGCATCTGCACCGCGATACGATCGCCAGGCGCCAGGTCGGTATGGGCTTGCAGGTAGCCGGCGAAGGCAGCGCTGTAGCGCTCGAGTTCGGCATAGGTCAGGGTAACCCCCATGTTGCTGAACGCCGGACGGTCGGCGAATTTCTTGCAGGAACGCTCGAACACCTCGATCACCGATTTGTAGGCCCCCACGTCAATGTCCAGGGGCACGCCGGCCGGGCGTTTGTCATTCCAGAAATCAGGCTGCATTGTTTTTATCCTCTTTACCTGAACGTGTCCGGGCCGCTTCTGTGGCTCTTGCACAGGCGGTGCTCTTGGGACACTAGCAGCTATGGCCAATCAGGCAAATATGGCAACCTGCTTCATAGATTGTGTGAATCTACCTGCCACGACGTAACGTAACGTGACTTGATCAGGCGAGACGCAACGGATGCGCTATACAATGCAGCGACGCTGTGTTTGCCCTTGTGTATGCCCGTGAGTAAAGGAATGACCATGATCCACCAAACGTTCATGCTCACCGCCACCGACCACACCCGCCTGTTCGTCAATCAGTGGCTGCCTGAAACCGCCCCTGAAGCGGTGATCATGCTGGCCCACGGCATGGCCGAACACAGCGGCCGCTACGCGCGTCTGGCCCGGGCGCTGTGCGATGCAGGCTACGGTGTCTACGCGCCGGACCTGCGCGGCCATGGCAAAACCGGCGAAGCAGCGACGCTTGGCCATTTTGCCGACGAGGATGGCTGGGCCAAGGTGGTCGGCGACCTGGCCAGCCTCAATCAACACATCGGCCAGCAACACCCCGATGTTCCCATTGTATTGCTGGGTCACAGCATGGGCAGCTACATCGCCCAGGGTTACCTGTTACATCACAGCGCCAGTCTGCACGGGGCGATTCTCAGCGGTTCGAATTTCCAGCCCGTGGCGCTCTATCGTGCCGCGCGCCTGATCGCCTGTTTCGAGCGCATGCGCCAGGGCCCAAAGGGCCGCAGCGCCCTGATCGAGTGGCTGTCCTTCGGCAGTTTCAATAAGAAATTCAAACCCACGCGTACCCCCTTCGACTGGCTCAGCCGCGACCCGGCCGAGGTCGACAAGTACCGCCTCGACCCGCTGTGCGGCTTTCGTTGCACCAATCAGTTGTGGGTCGACCTGCTCGGCGGGTTGCAGCAGATCAGCAAAGCGTCCAATCTCGCCCAGATCGATCCGGGCCTGCCCCTGCTGGTGATCGGCGGTGAATGTGATCCGGTGAGTGAAGGCAAACGTCTCAAGGATCTGGCCGACGCCCTGCGCGGCGCCGGCAGCCAGCACTTGCAATTGACGATTTACCCGCAAGCCCGGCACGAACTGTTCAATGAAACCAACCGCGATGAAGTGACGGCCGACGTGCTGGCCTGGATTGCCCAGGCCCTGAGTCACAAGCGACCGCCACGCAGCGAATAGGTTTGCAGCGTTTTCCTTTACTCGTCACAGGATTTGATAGATGACCCAGGTTACCAACATCCCCTACGAAGCCCTCGAAGTCGGCCAGACCGCCAGCTACAGCAAGACCGTCGAAGAGCGCGACATCCAGCTGTTCGCCGCCATGTCGGGCGATCACAACCCGGTGCACCTGGATGCCGAATTCGCTGCGGCGAGCATGTTCAAGGAGCGCATCGCCCATGGCATGTTCAGCGGTGCGCTGATCAGCGCGGCGGTGGCCTGCGAGCTGCCTGGGCCGGGCACCATCTATATCGGCCAGCAGATGAGCTTCCAGAAGCCGGTGAAGATTGGCGACACCCTGACCGTGCGCTTGGAGATCCTTGAGAAACTGCCGAAATTTCGCGTACGCATTGCCACTCGCGTGTTCAATCAGCGCGACGAGCTGGTGGTGGACGGCGAAGCGGAAATCCTCGCGCCACGCAAGCAGCAGACCGTGACCTTGCCGACGCTGCCGGCGATTACTGTCGGTTGATTACCACTATCTAAAGTGAATGACCTGTGGCGAGGGGATTTATCCCCGCTGGGCTGCGAAGCAGCCCCCTGCACTCGGGCAGACACACCTCAGAGGTCTTGAGATATTGGGGCCGCTTCGCGCCCCAGCGGGGATAAATCCCCTCGCCACAAAGTTATTGCAAGTCTTCACGCACCTGCACGCTCGCCGTCATCCCCGCGCTCAGGTTTACCCCTTCAGGCACCTTGTCCAGCTTGATCCGCACCGGAATCCGCTGGGCCAGGCGCACCCAATTGAAGGTCGGCTCGACCTCCGCCAGCAACTGCGCATCGGGATTGGTATTGCGGTCGGTAATGCCGCGGCTGATGCTTTCGACGTGGCCTTGCAGGGCATGACCGGCGCTCATCAACCAGACCTTGACCGGATCGCCCACGCGGATCCTGGGCAGTTTGGTTTCTTCGAAATAGGCCTGCACATAAAACGTTGAATCGTCGATCAGCGCCATGACCGGTTGTCCGGCATTCACGTAGTTGCCCTCGGCCAGGCGCAGGTTGGTGATATGGCCGCCCCGTGGGGCCAGGACCTGGCTGCGGGCCAGGTTGAGTTCGGCGACCTTGGCCTCGGCCTGGGCCTCGCGCAGTTCGCCCCGGGCGATGCCGGCGTTGATCTGGGCGTTTTCCCGCAACTCGGCGCTGATAGCCTGGGGCCCCAGAGCGGCGCGTCGACTGGCTTCGTGTTCACGCAAACTCAGTTGCTGCTGCCGGGTCTGGACCACCGCCCGAGCTTTCTCCAGCGCGGCCTCGAAACGTTCGCGGTCGATGCTCAGCAATACATCGCCGGCCTTGACCTGCTGGTTATCCACCGCCTTGAGCTCGCGCACCCAACCTGACACGTCGGGGGCGATCACCACCACGTCGGCGCGAATCCGCGCATCCCGGGTCCAGGGCGTGAGCATGTAGTACTGCCACAGATGAAACCCGGCGAAGATCGCCACGGCCACCACGCTCAGCGTGACGGCAACACGTACGGAAGTACGCATGTTCAACTCCTTATAGCGGTCCGAGGACCACGGTAATAACAGTCAGGACACAGACATACAGGGCGCAGTCGAACAAGGCTTCATGCCAGATCCAGCGCCCGGCCGGCACGAGGCTGAGCAACAGGCGAAGCCCACCGGTCACCAGCAAGGCCAGCACCACATAAATCAAGAACGGGCTGAGCAATACCCCGCCTATCGACCACTCACGCAAGCCCATGGCTCTGCTCCCGTTGTTCAGGTTCGTGCTGACGGCACCAGGCGCGCCAGCTGTTCTGCAATTGCACCACCGCACCCTGGGCCAGTTTCAGCGCATCGCCGGGCGGTTGCGTCGACAACACCTTCAGGAACTCGTCGCTCGCCGGGCCGAGTGCTTCGGCCTGATCAACTGCCGGGCCGCGCTCAAGCACCTGCTCCAGCGCATCGAAGTAACGGCGCTGGGCCCGGTTGTCGGGCATTTGGGCGACGGCCAGACTCAAACGCAGGTGCAGCAACTCGTCACCCATGTCCAGGCCAAGCAATCCGTCATCCCAACGGCTACGCGCCGGCACCGGCAGTTCGGGATAATGCCGCGCCAGTTGCAACAGCCGATCAGCCATGCGTCCGCCGAACCAGCTCTCGGCGCCCCGCAGGCTACGGCGCGTCAACCGCACCAGATCATCCAGCGTGGCGGCCAGCAGGCGCCGGCTATGCCAGGCCGGATCGCGCAGAATCAGCAGGTTGAAGGCCAACACCGCCGCACCCACACCGATCATCATCGCTTGAGCATTGTTGAAGAACGCCGCCACGTCATATTTCATGGCGTTGAGCGGCGATATCAGCACCACGAAATGCAGACAGAACGAGGTGGCCGTGGCGAAAATCTGCGGCTTGGCCATACCCAGCGCTCCCAGGAACAGCGGCACGCCCATGGCCATGCACAACATCGCAAAACTGCTCCACTGCGGCAGCAAAATCTCACCGATGACAAACGCCGTCGGCACCGCCAACAGAATTCCCCGAAGAAAACTCATGCCGATCTGCGCGCCGTTTTCGCGACTGGCGAACAGACTGCACACCACGCAGGTGAGCACCAGCGCGCCTGAGGCGGCGGGCCAGGCAGTCGCCAGCCAGAAACAGGCGACCGCCAGAAACGCCAGGGCGCTACGCGCACCAAAGACCATGGCCAGGGGCAGGTCACGATGGGGCGCCAGGGTGCGAGGCGGATCCACCGCCTCCCTGCCCTCTTGCACCGCCTTCAAGGCTGCGCAGGCAGCCAGGGCGGTATCGAGCAACAAGGCGAAGCGGGCCAGGCAATAACTTTGCGCCGGGCTGATCAGTGGATCGTGGGATGCATCCAGCACCCGTGGTCGCAAGGCTTGCAGGGTCGCGCTGTCGGCGTCGAGGGCTTGTTGCACCTCGCTCATCCACGGCTTGAGGGCCTCGGCTTCCTCAGGATCGAGTTGTTTCCATTGCCGCCGAACCGAGCGGGAGATGCGCAGCAGCATCAACAGTTTCTGGCTCAGAGCGCTGATGGCCCGAGCCCGTTGCCGACCCAGGCTGCCTTCGAACCAGGCGTGTTCACGCTGGGCGTCCACGGCGACGATCTTGCCGAGGATTTCCAACAGTCCTTTACGGGCCTGGGCGTCGCCCGTCAGGGTGGCACGGGCCGCCTGCATGCCGCTCTGCCAGGCGACACGGGCCTGATCGGCCAATTGCCGCTCGACCCGCAACGGCCAGAGCAACGCGCTGGCCGCCGTGGCGCAGACAATGCCCAGACTGATCTCCGTACAGCGCGCCACGGCCTGATCGAACACCCCCAGCGGATGGGAAATGGCCGGCAAGGCAATGATTGCCACTGTGTAACCGGCCAGCACGAACGAATAGGACCAGGCGCTGCGCAGCAGTGTGGAGCAAGCCGTGCACAAGCCCAGCCACACGGCCAGCGCCAGTAGGAACAACCACGGTGCCTGAGCAAACAGCCCCATGAACACCACCGACATGACGGTGCCCACCAGCGTGCCGACCAATCGCGCCAAACCTTTCTGCACCACCATCCCGGACAGCGGTTGCGCCACGATGATCGCGGTCATCAACGCCCATGAAGGCTGCTCCAGGCCCCAGCGCAAGGCCAGCCAAAGCGCCAAGCCACCACCAAGCACGGTCTTGACGGCGAATTGCACAGCGAGGCGGTCGGGAGCGAACAGGGCCTGGAAAGTAATGGGCACGCGAAAAACTCTTCTGGGGACGCAGTAACGATAGATGCAATAAAGGGTGATGGAGGGTGCAATTATTAGCTGGCTATCTATTTGAGTCCAGAGCCACGGTTACATGATCGGCATAAAAAAACGCCAGACAGGCTGGCGTTTTTTTGTACAGCGCGCGTGTTTAGCTGGCGCGCGCCTGATTACGCAGGGCTTTTACCTGGTCATGGTTACGCTGCACGCCATGGAACTGACGCTCAACCAGGTCGCGAATACCTACCAGGTTGTGCTTGCTGATTTTCTCCATGGCTTCTTTGTAAGCCTTAAGGGCATGGTCTTCACCGCGCTCGGCTTCGTTGAGCACTGCTTCTTCGTCCTTGCCAGTGAACATGGATTTCACGTCCACCCAACGGCGATGCATATCACCGGCAACGCTGGTGGAAGTTTCCGGGTCGCCACCCAGCGCCCGTACGGCAGCTTGCAGCTCAGCCGCGGCGGCGGCGCAGTCTGCGGCGCGCTGGACGAACAACGACTTGAGTTGTGGATGCTTGATGTCTTCAGCGCAAGTCTTGAAACCTTCCTGACCATCTTTGCTGGTTTCGATCAGGTCGTTCAGGACGGAGATGGATTCTTTGTTGATGTCGGTCATTTTTCAATTCCTTTGCTTGGTGAATAAAAAACCTACAAGGAATATTGCATCGGTCGTGCCAGCCGCATTCACAAATAAAATCACTAAAAATCAATAACTTAATCAATCGCTCGATAACTGTATCCGTGTTCTTTGCATGATCTGTCATTTGGCCTGCATGCAGAATGCCTGTATTTTCCAGGCTGACTGAATCAAGACCCCTACCATGAACCCGGAAAAGCTCGAACTGCTGGTGACACGCCAGATGCCCTTCGGCAAATACAAAGGCCGAATCCTGGCCGACCTGCCCGGGCAATACCTGAACTGGTTCGCTCGCGAGGGTTTTCCTCACGGGGAACTGGGCGGTTTGCTGGCGCTGATGCAGGAGATCGACCACAACGGTCTGTCGGATCTGCTTGACCCCCTGCGTGCCAAACACGGCAAACCCAAGCCCCAACATTGATTGAGCCACGCCATGCCCGAGAACACCCTGCGCGCCCACGATGAAGCTTTCTGGGAAACTTTTGTGGGTCGCTACGATGTCGACCCCAATGGGCCGCTCAATCTGGAAAACGGCTACTTCGGCCGCATGTCCCGGACCGTGGTCGAGGAGTACCAACGCAATATTGAGTTCGTCAATCGCGGTAACTCGGTGTACGTGCGCCAGCATTTCGACCGGGACCATGGCGAAGCGATTCGCCAGCAAGTGGCGCAACTGATCCACGCGTCCCCCGCTAGCGTAGCGCTGGCCAACAGTGCCGGAGACGCCCTGCAAACGCTGATTCGCAACTACAACGGTCTCAAGCCTGGCGATCAGGTGCTGATCTGTGATCTGGAATACGCGTCGGTTAAAAGCGCAATGCGCTGGCTGGCCCGGCAGCGTGGCGTAGAGGTGATTGAACTCGTCCACCCGCACCCCGCCAGTTTCGAAAGCCTGGTGGGCACTTATCGCCAAGCGTTCATTCGTTACCCGCGCCTCAAGCTGATGGCGCTGACCTACGTCAACCACCTCACTGGGCTGGTGATGCCGGTCCAGGCCATTGCCGAAACCGCCCGTGAGTTTGGCGTCGATATCATTCTCGACGGTGCCCACGCCCTGGGCCAGATCGATTTCGATCTGAAGAAGCTCGGTATCGAATTCGCCGGGTTCAACCTGCAGAAGTGGATAGGCGGGCCGCTGGCCCTGGGCTTTTTATACATCGCACCGCAACGGCTGGCCGACATCGACCCGGACATGGACGAAGATCATTATCCAGCCGCAGACGTGCGCTCGCGAACGCCCCACAGCACGCCCAATATCCCGGCTTTGCTCACCCTGCCCTTGGTCCTGGAGGAGCACCGCTCATTGGGTGGCGCATCGGCCAAGGGCGTGCGGCTCAGTTATCTGCGCGACCTGTGGGTGAACGCCGTGCGTGATGTACCGGGGATCGAAATCATGACGCCGGACGATCCGCGCCTGTACTGTGGCATCACGTCGATGCGCTTCAGCGCCCAGCCCGATCAACAGGCGATGGCCGATCGACTGCTCAATGACTACGGGATCTTCACCGTGGTGCGCAACACCAGTGTCGGGCCGTGTATTCGCATTACCCCAGGGTTGATCACCTTGGCGAAGGATATCGAGCGGTTGACTGCGGCGCTGATTAACCTGAGCCGAATGTAGTTGTGGCGAGGGGATTTATCCCCGCAGGGCGGCGCAGCAGCCCAGCAAGGAGGACTTAACCTATCTGACGCACCGAGATGTCAGGTTTCGGGGCCGCTGCGCGCCCCAGCGGGGATAAATCCCCTCGCCACAAATCCAGCGTTCATCCAGCGCGGTACGATAAAACCCAGGCAAAAAAAACGGCGCGCCGACCAAGCGCACCGTAAAACCGTAGAACACCCAACGAAGGTTCGGTAAGACAATCAGTCCAGCAGCGCCAGCGCCTCGGCGGTGCACTCCTGGATGCGGGCCCAGTCGCCGTTCTTGATCCACTCAGGATCAAGCATCCAGCTACCGCCCACGCACATCACGTTTTTCAACGCCATGTAGCTCTTGATATTGGCCGGGCTTACGCCGCCGGTCGGGCAGAATTTCACTTCGCCGAACGGGCCGCCCAGGGCCTTGATGGCCGCGACACCGCCGCTGACTTCCGCCGGGAACAGTTTGAAGCGGCGATAACCCAGGCCGTAGCCTTCCATGATGCCGGAGGCGTTGCTGATGCCCGGCAGCAACGGGATCGGGCTGTCGACGCTGGCTTCCAGCAGATCACGGGTGATGCCTGGGGTGACGATGAACTGCGAACCGGCAGCCTCGGCAGCGGCCAGCATATGGCGGTCCAGCACCGTACCGGCCCCGGTCACCAGTTCCGGACGTTGCTCGCGCAGCACCTGGATGGCCTTGAGGCCGTATTGGGAACGCAAGGTCACTTCCAGCGCCGTCAGGCCGCCGGCGGCCAGGGCATCGGCCAGCGGCAGGATGTCCTGCTCACGGGCGATGGTGATCACCGGCAGAATCCGCGCCTTGGCGCAGAGGCTGTCGATCAGGGTAACTTTGTCCGCCATGGAAACGGTCGGGGATGGGTTTGTCATAGCGGCTGATCCTTGGTTCATGGGCACCAGTAAATCTCTAACGTAGGTTGCAAAAACGCGCGGATCGGCATTTCGGCGACATTGTCACCGGCCACCGCAGCGTTCAGGGTGGTCAATTTCGACTGACCGGAAATCGACAGCACTTTGTGTTTCGCCGAGGCCAGCAAAGCGCGACTCATGGTCAGGCGCTGGTGCGGCACGGTGGGCGCCAGCATCGGCCAGCAGCGGCGAGCACCATTGGCATCCAAGGCTTGAGCCAGGTTCGGACTGTCGGGGAACAGCGAGGCGGTGTGCCCGTCATCGCCCATGCCCAATATCAGTACGTCGATGGGCGGCAGCTCGGCCAGCAAACGATCGGCCTGCTCGGCTGCGGCTTCCAGGTCGGCGCTGGCGCTGTAGAGGCTCAGGAACTGGGCCTTCGCCGCCGCACCTTGGAGCAGGTAACGCTTGAGCAGACCGGCGTTGCTGTCAGCGTGCTCAACCGGCACCCAGCGCTCATCGGCCAGGCTCAGCACCACGCTCGACCAGTCCAGCGCCTGTTTGGCCAGGCTCTGGAAAAACGCCACGGGGCTGCGACCACCGGAGACCACCAGGGTCGCCGTGCCGCGCGCCTCGATGGCCTCGCGTAATTGCTCGGCCACCTTCAACGCCAAGCCCTCGGCCAGCAGCACCGGGGTTTTGAATTCGTGGGCGCTGACGCCCTGCGGTAGTTTCACTTCAGATATCGCCATACCATGACCTCCCGTCCCGCGTGATCAGTGCAATGGAGCTCATTGGCCCCCAGGACCCGGCCGCATACGGCTTGGGCGCATCGCCGGATTTCTTCCATCCGGCAATCAACTGGTCACACCACGTCCACGCGGCTTCAATTTCATCTTTACGGACAAACAGGTTCTGATTGCCGTTCATGACTTCCAGCAACAACCGCTCGTAGGCATCGGGAATCCGCGCGCTGCGATAGGTGTCGGAAAAGTTGAGTTGCAACGGACCGCTGCGCAATTGCATGCCCTTGTCCAGGCCTTGCTCCTTGGTCATCACTCGCAAGGAAATCCCTTCGTCCGGCTGCAGGCGGATGATCAGTTTGTTGCTGATCTGCAAGCGCTGCTCGGGGGCGAAGATGTAGTGGGACGGTTCCTTGAAGTGAATGACGATCTGCGACAGTTTCTGCGGCATACGCTTGCCGGTGCGCAGGTAAAACGGAACCCCGGCCCAGCGCCAGTTGCGAATGTCGGCGCGCAGGGCCACGAAGGTTTCGGTATCGCTCTGGGTGTTGGAGTTGGGCTCTTCCAGGTAACCCGGCACCGACTTGCCCTCGCTGTGGCCGGCGATGTACTGGCCGCGCACCACCTGAGTGGTCAGGCCTTCCGGGCTGATGGGGGCCAGGGCCTTGAGCACTTTGACCTTCTCGTCACGGATGCTGTCGGCGGACAGGTCGGCCGGCGGGTCCATGGCAATCAGGCAGAGCAACTGCAACAGGTGATTCTGGATCATGTCGCGCAGTTGGCCGGCTTTGTCGAAATAGCCCCACCGGCCTTCGATGCCGACCTTCTCGGCGACGGTGATTTCCACATGGGAAATGTAATTCTGGTTCCACTGGGTTTCGAACAGGCTGTTGGCGAACCGCAGGGCGATCAGGTTCTGGACCGTCTCTTTACCCAGGTAGTGGTCGATACGGTAGGTGCGGTTTTCCGGGAAGAACTGCGCCACGGCGTCGTTGACCTTGCGCGACGATTCCAGGTCCGAGCCGATGGGTTTTTCCAGCACGACGCGGGTGTTTTCGCACAAACCGACCTTCGCCAAGTTCTCGCAGATCGCTCCATACACCGCCGCAGGGGTGGCAAAATAGGCAATGACTTGCTGGGCTGAACCGGCCTGCTCGGCCAGGGCGACATAGTCCTCGGCCTTGAGGAAATCCACGTGCAGATAAGTCAGGCGCCCCAGGAAGCGTTCAACCACGGTCTCGTTCAGATCCTTGTCGCCCACGTAGCGGCGCAACTCCGCGGCGATGAACGCCAAGTGTTGCTGTTCGCTACCCGGCTCCCGGGCCAGGGCAATGATCCGCGTGTCCTCGTGCAGCAGGTCCGCGCCATCGAGCTGATAAAGGGCAGGAAACAGCTTGCGCAAGGCCAGGTCGCCCAACGCGCCGAACAAGGCGAAGGTGCACGGTTCAACCGTAATCGAATGCATGATGTTTGTTCTTTTATCAAGTTAAGCTACAAATACCTTTTTTCAAGGCATCACTCAAGGAAAAATGTAGTAATAACCACAACATTTTTCGAAAATACCGATTCCGAGTGGTGGTACACCGGAGCCATCAGTAGGATAGGCCACCGCAAAGGGTCGTATCAAAGACCCGTCTTTCTAGGAATCTTGTATGGACCGCGTGCGAAATTTACTGGAACAGATCCAGAGTCGCCTTGAAGACCTGAACAAGGCAGAACGCAAAGTGGCCGAAGTGATCCTGCTCAACCCACAGCAGGCCACCCGCTTCAGCATCGCCGCCCTCGCCCAGGCCGCTTCGGTCAGCGAACCGACCGTCAACCGCTTCTGCCGCTCATTCGGCGTCAGCGGCTACCCGGAACTCAAGCTGCAACTGGCCCAAAGCCTGGCCAGCGGCGCCGCTTACGTCAGTCGCGCAGTGGAGGCCGATGACAACCCGGAAGCCTACACCCGAAAAATCTTTGGCAGTGCCATTGCCTCATTGGACAGCGCCTGCCAGGCCCTTGATCCCAATTTGATCAGTCGTGCCGTGGATCTGCTGATCCAGGCCCGGCAGATCCACTTCTTCGGCCTCGGTGCCTCGGCACCGGTGGCGCTGGATGCCCAGCACAAATTCTTCCGCTTCAACCTGGCGGTGACCGCCCACGCCGATGTGCTGATGCAGCGGATGATCGCGTCAGTGGCCCACACGGGCGAGCTGTTCGTGATCATTTCCTACACCGGCCGTACCCGCGAGCTGGTGGAAGTCGCACGCATCGCCCGGGAGAACGGCGCGTCGGTACTGGGGCTGACCGCCGAAGGCTCGCCCCTGGCCAAGGCCAGCACCCTGAGCCTGAACATCCCGCTGCCCGAAGACACCGACATCTACATGCCGATGACCTCGCGGATCATCCAGCTCACTGTGCTGGACGTGCTCGCCACCGGCATGACCTTGCGCCGCGGTGTGGACTTCCAACCGCATCTGCGCAAGATCAAAGAAAGCCTCAATGCCAGCCGGTATCCGGTGGGGGATGAGTTCAACTGAACTGGCTTGGGTAATTGAGCGCCTGACAGGCCGTCATCGCGAGCAGGCTCGCTCCCACAATGGATCTGCGGTCAATGAAGATCCACTGTGGGAGCGAGCCTGCTCGCGATGGGGCCAACAGCTGCCCCCCTTGATCAAGCCCCCACCCGCGCCTGCAAACTCAAATGCGCCCGCTCCCCCGGCGCCAGGCACAGGCTGTCAGTGCCACCGCTGGCCGCTTCGACGCAGACGAACTCCGACACCTCATCCCAGCTCACCCCCAGCAAAGGCCGGGCACCGGGATGCCACACCACGGTATCGGCACTGGCGCCGGTGTCGATGCACAGCTCACGCTGCCAGGCGTGGTCTTTAAGCTGCAGTTCACCCTCATGCTGGAACACCCGCTGACAACCGCCCTCGACCCGCAAATCGCCTTCCTGCTGGCAGGCTGCACGGTTCAACTGGTCGTAGCCCAGCGCGCCTTCAAGCCCAGACAGCGCTATCTCACCCACGTCACCAATACGCCAATAGGCGTGCAGAGCCTGGCTCAATTGGCACGGCAGGCTGTCTTGATGCTCGGTGCTCAAGCGTAATTCCATGCGTTCGCCCAGATCGGCGTACAGATCGACCTGCCAGTCGCACAACTGGAGCTGCCAGTGCAGGTGCACACCGTATTCATCGCTGCGGCTGTCGAGCAGTTTCCAGTCGATCAACCGTGCCCAGCCATGGGACGGCCAGGCATTTTCGCTGGGATGACGGCCATACCACGGCCAGCACACCGGCACACCGCCGCGGATCGCACCGACTTGTGGCCACCTGGCCGCACACCACAACCAGGGTTTCTGCCCCCGCGGCTGAAAGTGCAATAGCTGCGCGCCCTGGCGACTGAACACCGCCTGGCACAGAGGATGATCGATCACCAACACATCACGTTGCTGATAGCGCTCCCACGCAAACACCGGGCGCTCGCGCAAGGATCTGAAAAAGCGTTGTAGCGGATGCTCATGCATGAGCTGCGGTCCTGGAAATCATTGAACTGGATTGATGCGACAGCTTTTTGTGGCGAGGGGATTTATCCCCGCAGGCCTGTAGGCCTCACAAAAAAAAGCGGACAGCCTTGGCCATCCGCAAATATGCGCACATAGAGAGGAGCTTATCGCAACAGCGTTAGAACACCGACTGAATTTTCAGACCGGCGACCAGCGCGTCGTCGACTTCATTCACACCACCCGGATGAGTGATGTATTGCAGGTTAGGGCGTACGGTCAGCCAGTTGGTCACGTGGAAACCGTAGTTGATTTCGTAGTTGTATTCGGTGCCACGCAACGGCGAGAACAACGGATCGTCGTAGTCGCTGACACCATTGGCCGCGTTGACCAGCTCGGCGTTTTTCTTCACATCTTCGTTGACATGGATGCGGGAAAAACCAATCCCGACGTCATCTTTAGGACGCGCATTGAACGGCCCCTTGTACACGAACATCAGCGACTGGTAGTTGTCGACGACGTTGGTTTCCTTGTCATGGAAGGTGGCGTTGGCCGCAATGTTCAGACCGCGCGATGCATCACCGTTGTGGGTGGTGAGCTGTTGCTGCACCACGAACCAGTAGCCATCCTTGCTGCTGTGGCTGCGGTAGGCGTTACCGGTTGTCGCGGCATCCTGGCCATTGTCGTCTTCGCGCACGTCGTCAGCCTTGGCCGTACTTTTGTAGTAACCGACACGGTATTCGCCTGGCAGGCCATTGAGCTTGGGCGACCAGACCAACTCGACCGGAATGAGCGTGCCCTTGGTGCCACTGCCGCTGAGCTTGTAGCGGTTTCCGTTTTCCAGCTGCGAAGGGTTCTGGTTGTAAGCACCGATCTGCGCATAGAGTTCGGGCGTGAGGTTGTACTTGACGCGAATCGCCGCCTGCATGATCGGCCAGTTGTACCAGATGCCGGTTGCCCAGTTACCCGCTTGCGAACCGCAGAACGCCAGGTTCTGGAACTCGCACGGGAAACTGTTGAAATCTTCACCGACCCCGTAATAACCGGCTTTGACATCCAGCTTACTGTCGAAATACTGCTGCTTGATCCACAACTGCGTCAGACGGGTGGTTTGCCCACGGCCCCAGACTTCCTGGGAAGAGCTGAGGGTGCCGGCACGTGGATCACCGATACGGTCGTTGGAGATGTTGCGACCGTCACGGCGAGTGAATTGAATCTTGGCCGTGGTATCACCCCAACCTGCCAGTTTCTCCAGGTCGAGGGCTACACCCAAGCCAAACTGCTGGGACCAACGCGCAGTCTTGTCATCGTTGTAACCGCCGTCGAGATTGGCCCCCATCTCACCGACGAAATCAGCCTTGATATCGATACCTTGCTCGATCAGCCTGGTCCGCTCGCCACCCCAGTCGCCCGTCATCCACTGCGAATCGGCGCTGAAAGCCTCGGCCGCGTGCGCACTACCGGCCAGCATCATCGCCGCAACAGCGGACAATTGGCAGACACGCCGGGCGTTGTTGTTCTTCTTCATCCCTACATCCTCGTCTTTATTGTTATTAACTGTTTTTATCTAACGCGGTTTACAACGATTGCGGCGAATGGTCCCCCACTCACCGCATACTCCCTTGTGGGAGAGAGCTTGTTTGGGAGCAAAGCCCCCTCCCCCATTTGTTCTTCATCGGCCTTTGAACTGCGCTACGTTTGCGGTCCGGGCATCTGTCTGCACTTGGCCGGCCACGCCCAGGCGTTCGCCGGACTTGGCGTCGAACAGCAGCACTTTCGAAGGATCGAATTGCAGCGTCAGGGTCTCCCCCACCTGCGGCGCCACGTCCGGCGCCAGGCGGCAGCAGACCTTGGTGTCGTTCAGGTTGACGAACACCAGCGTGTCCGGTCCGGTAGGTTCGGTGACCTGGACTTCGGCGCGAATGGTCGGCAAACCATTGGGCTCGTTGCCCGCCAGCATGATCTGTTCCGGGCGCAGGCCGAGGATCACTTCACGGTCTTCCAGACCCGCATCCTGCATGCCCATCGGCAGCTCACAACGAGCCTGGCCGCTGTCGAGCAAGGCCAGCAGACGGCCGTCCTTGCGTTGCAGGCGCAGGGGGATGAAGTTCATCGGTGGCGAACCGATGAAGCTCGCCACGAACAGGTTGGCCGGGTTGGTGTAGATGTCTTTCGGCGTGCCGAACTGCTGGATGATGCCGTCCTTCATCACCGCCACTTTGTCGCCCAGGGTCATGGCTTCGATCTGGTCGTGGGTGACGTAGACCGTGGTGGTCTTCAGGCGCTGGTGCATCAGTTTCATTTCAGTGCGCATCTCGACCCGCAGCTTGGCGTCGAGGTTGGACAGCGGTTCGTCGAACAGGTAGATCTTCGGCCGCCGCGCCAGCGCCCGGCCCATGGCCACGCGCTGTTGCTGGCCACCGGACAACTGGCCGGGCTTGCGGTTGAGCAGGTGTTCGATCTGCAACAGCTTGGCCACGCGGGTGACTTCTTCGTCGATGGCCGGCTGGCTCATCTTGCGAATCTTCAGACCGAACTCGATGTTCTCCCGCACGCTCATGGTCGGGTACAGCGCGTAGGACTGGAACACCATGGCGATGTCGCGATCCTTCGGACTCATGCCGCTGACATCCTGGTCACCGATCATGATCGCGCCGCCGGTAATGGTTTCAAGGCCGGCGATGCAGTTCATCAGCGTCGACTTGCCGCAGCCCGAAGGGCCGACGAGGATCAGGAACTCACCGTCCTTGATCGACAACTCGATGTTCTTCAGGGTGTCCGGCAGGCCGGCACCATAGGTCTTGTTTACATTGCGAAGTTCGAGCGTTGCCATGATTACCCCTTGACTGCGCCGGCCGTCAGACCGCGCACGAAATACTTGCCTGCCACCACATAGACCAGCAGGGTCGGCAGCCCGGCGATCATCGCCGCCGCCATATCAACGTTGTATTCCTTGGCCCCGGTACTGGTGTTGACCAAGTTGTTCAGCGCCACCGTGATGGGCTGCGAATCGCCGCTGGAGAACACCACGCCAAACAGGAAGTCGTTCCAGATCTGGGTGAACTGCCAGATCAGGCAGACCATGATGATCGGGGTGGACATCGGCAGGATGATCCGCCGGAAGATGGTGAAGAAACCCGCACCGTCCAGTCGCGCCGCTTTCACCAGCGCATCGGGAATGCTCACGTAGTAGTTACGGAAAAACAGCGTGGTGAACGCCAGGCCGTAGACCACATGTATGAACACCAGCCCCGTGGTGGTACTGGCCAGGCCCATCTTGCCGAGCGTGAACGAAGCCGGCAGCAAGACGGTCTGGAACGGCAGGAAGCAGCCGAACAGCAGCAGGCCGAAGAACAACTGCGAACCGCGAAAGCGCCACATCGACAACACGTAGCCGTTCAATGCACCGATCGCGGTGGAGATCAGCACCGCCGGGACGGTGATCTTGATCGAGTTCCAGAAATACCCGTCAACCGTGGCCCAGGCCTTGACCCAGCCGATGCCGGTGACCACGGTCGGCCAGCTCAGCAGGTTGCCGGTGCTGATGTCTTCCGGGGTCTTGAAGCTGGTCAACAGCATGACTACCAGCGGCACCAGGTAAAGCAATACGGCAAGGATCAGTACCGCGTAGATCGCGATGCGACTCAGGCTGATGGAAGGTTTGGCAGCGAGACTAGTCATGACGCTTGGTCCTCAGCTCGGAGTACAGGTAAGGCACGATGATTGCGAGAATCGCACCGAGCATCAGAATCGCACTGGCCGAGCCCATGCCCATCTGGCCGCGACTGAATGTGAAGGAGTACATGAACATGGCAGGCAGGTCAGAGGAGTAACCCGGGCCGCCGGCTGTCATCGCCGCCACCAGGTCAAAGCTCTTGATCGCGATGTGCGCCAGGATCATTACGGCGCTGAAGAACACCGGACGCAGGCTCGGCAGCACCACTTTCCAGTAGATGCGCGGCATGCTCGCGCCATCGATCTGCGCAGCCCGGATGATCGATTGATCCACCCCACGCAGGCCGGCCAGGAACATCGCCATGATGAAACCCGAGGCCTGCCACACCGCGGCGATCACCAGGCAATACACCACACGGTCCGGGTCGATCAGCCAGTCCAGGCGAAAACCTTCCCAGCCCCAGTCACGCAACAATTTGTCCAGGCCCATGCCCGGGTTGAGCAACCACTTCCAGGCCGTACCGGTGACGATCATCGAGAGCGCCATCGGATACAGGTAAATGGTGCGGATGAAACCTTCACGACGAATGCGCTGGTCAAGAAACACTGCCAGCAGCACGCCGATCACCAGGGTGATGCCGATGAACATGCCGCCAAAGAGCGCCAGGTTCTTGCTCGCCACCCACCAGCGGTCGTTGTCCCACAGCCGCGCGTATTGCGCCAGGCCCGCCCACTTGTAGTTCGGCAGAAAGGTCGAGGTGGTGAACGACAGAACAAACGTCCACAAGATATAACCGTAGAAGCCCACCAGAACGATGAACATGCTCGGCGCCAGCACCAGTTTTGGGAGCCAGCGCTGCAATGCATCGAACGGCGAGGCCTTGCTGAACACAGCAACAGAACTCATGGGAAGATCCAGTACTTGAGAAAAAGACTACTCGCATCCCTTGTGGGAGCGGGCTTGTGTGGGAGCTGAGCTTGCTCGCGATGAAAGCGCTACGGTCTTTCGAATGACCGCGTTATCGTTCATCGCGAGCAAGCTTTGCTCCAACAGGCTCGCTCCCACAGGGGGTCGCGGTGCTAACGGTTACTTGGCAGACTGAACCGCTGCGCCAAGTTTCTTGGCGGCGTCGGCTGGGTCGGCTTTCGGGTCGTTGATGAAGTTGGTCACCACGTCAAAGAACGCGCCCTGTACTGCCAACGTGGTCGCCATGTTGTGCGCCATGCTCGGCTGCAGGCCGCCGGACTTGGCGTCCGCCAGGAAGTCCTTGGCAGCGGTCTGGGCGCAGGAATCGAAACCGTACTTGGCCATGTCGGCCAGCATGTCGTTGCGCACCGGGATCGAACCCTTGTTGATGCTGAAGACTTTCTGGAAGTTCTCACCCAGCACGACCTTGGCGATGTCCTTCTGACCGGCCGCGGTGCCTTCGTCTTTCTGCTTGAACACCGCCAGGGAGTCGATGTTGTAGGTGAAGGCCTTGTCGGTCCCCGGGAAAGCTACGCACTCGTAGTCCTTGCCGGCGACTTTCTTCGCGGCGGTCCATTCGCTCTTGGCCCAGTCACCCATGATCTGCATGCCGGCCTTGCCGTTGATGACCTTGGCCGCTTCCAGGTTCCAGTCCTGCCCCTTGCCGTCCACGTCCATGTAGGTCGCGACTTTCTTGAGCTCGGTCAACGCCTTGACCATGTCCGGACCGGTCAGGGCTTTGTTGTCCAGATCGACCAGGGCTTTCTTGTAGCCATCGACGCCCATGACCGAGAGCACCACGGCTTCGAACACCGTGCTGTCCTGCCAAGGCTGGCCGCCGTGGGCCAGCGCAATGAAGCCTGCTGCCTTGAGCTTGTCGCCGGCGGCGTAGAATTCTTCGAGGGTGGTGGGGTTTTTGGTGATGCCGGCTTTCTTGAAGACTTCCGGGTTGATCCACAGCCAGTTGACGCGGTGGATGTTCACCGGCACGGCAACGTAGTCACCTTCGTACTTCACGGTATCGGAGACTTTCTTGTCGAGCAGGCTGTCCCACTTCTCTTCTTTGGCAACGTCTTTCAGGACGTCGGTGTCGAGCAGTCCGGTAGACGCCCACTCCTGGATGTCCGGGCCTTTGATCTGGGCCACACCCGGTGGGTTACCGGCCACGGCACGACTCTTGAGCACGGTCATGGCAGTTGAGCCGCCACCACCGGCAACAGCGCCATCCTTCCAGGTAAAGCCGTCTTTCTCTACCTGGGCCTTGAGCACATCGACCGCGGCTTTTTCGCCACCGGACGTCCACCAGTGAACGACTTCCACGCTGCCTTTGGATTCGGCGGCAAGGGCGCTGACAGGGAATGCTGCGACGGGAAGCAGGGAAGCAAGAGAAATGACAGTAGCGAGGCGAGAAATCGCATTCATCTAGAAGTACCTTTCTTGTTGTTATGCATGCAAGTCTGGTGCTTGCGCTGCATGGATTCTAAACAGGGGAAATCCCTTCGCAGGTAACGAAGGGACGCGTAAATGTCACGGCATGGTTACACAGGCGCGGGACTGGAGAGTTTCGCCAACGCCGTCGCCATGCTGGGGGCGAGGGGCAAACGCGGGATCAGCACGGCCTGCCAGGCGTGATACAGGTCCGGCTTGCCCGGCCAGATGTCGGCGCTGGGGCGGTTTTGCGGATCGAGCTCGTGGTACCAGCTGCCGCTGCAACGGTCGATGAAATGTTTGTCACAGAACTCCCAGAACCGCCGGTACCAGGCTTCGTATTGCGCCTCGTCGGTGCGTTTGAGCAAGGCACTGGCGGCGGCCGCTGCTTCGGCATGCACCCAATGCAGGCGATGGCGAACTACCGCGCGATTGTCCCAGTCCAGGGTGTAGACAAGGCCTGGGGCGCCGTCGACCTCCCAACCGTGGCGGCAGTTCTGGTCAAAAAGTTTCTGCGCATCCTGGGCCAGCCAGCCCGGGGTCAACATGCCAATCTGCACCCGTGCAGCCTCAAGGTGCAACAGCAGCCGCGCCCATTCGAAACCATGGCCGGGCGTGGTGCCGTAAGGGCGAAAACCGTCGGCGGGGTTGTCGTGGTTGTACTCGCGCAGCGGCTGCCAGTGACGATCGAAATGCTCCACCACCAGGTAGTCATTGGCGGCGGCGTGGCCGTGGATTACCCGCTCAACGATACGCAGCGCGCGGACCAGCCAGCGGGGCTCGTCCGTGGCATCGGCCAGGGCCAGGAAGGCTTCGGTGGCGTGCATGTTGCTGTTGGCGCCGCGATAGGCTTCTTCGTCGCTCCAGTCGCGGTTGAAGGACTCGCGCAGGGCGCCCTCCTCTTCGCTCCAGAAGTGCGTATCGATCACCCGCACGGCTTCATCCAGCAACGCCTGGGCGCCAGGACGTTGGGCCACCACTGCGGAACTGGCCGCCAAGGCGACAAATGCGTGCAGGTAGGCGGCCTTGCCGGTGTCGTTCTCATGGGGTTGCGCCGTGGCGAACCAGCCGCCGTGCTCGGCGTCCCGCAGAGGGCCGCTGAGGGCCTGGACACCGTGGTCCACCAGCTCGGAGAACCCCGGCAGCCCCTGGATATGGGCCATGGCGAAGCTATGGGTCATGCGTGCAGTGTTCATGGTTTCAGCCCGGGCATCGTCCGGCAGGCGACCCTGCTCGTCCAGGTTGCCAAAGCCGTCCGGCAGCTTCGAGGCCTTGGCGAACGCCAGCAGACGCAAGCCTTCGGCGGCAAGCCATTGCTGGTGGGCAGGCGCATTCAGCCAACTGCTGAAGGCCGGTTGGAAGGTGTCCATGGGAGTACCTTTTTTTGTTGTTTTGACGCAGGGAGTCTAAACAAGGGATGGCGGGTGGCAGGTAACGAAAGGGGCGAGTTATGTCACCGACTTGTGACATTCACTTGAGCGATGTGCTGAAGCTGACGGCATCATCGCGAGTAGGCTCGCTCCCACATTGGCGCCAGGGAATAAACAATTTTTGTGGTCACCACCGAGCCCTGTGGGAGCGAGCCTGCTCGCGATCAACGAGAACGCGGTCCGACTAATCCACACTGCGAGGCAACTGCAATGTCACCCGCAACCCACCCTCGCGCAGGTTCTGCAGGCTGACTTCGCCGCCATGGCTATGGGCGATGTTGCGGGCGATGCCCAGGCCCAGGCCATAGCCCTGCTGCTGCCCGGCCAGGCGAAAGTGCGGTTCGAAGACTTGCTCCAGACGTTGCTCCGGCACACCTGGCCCCTCGTCGTCGACGTGCAGGATGAACGCGGTGTCATCGTCATCGATGTGCAAATGGGCGTTTTGCCCGTACTTCAGCGCATTGTCGATCAGGTTACCGATGCAGCGCTTGAGGGCCAGTGGCTTGCCAGGATACGGCGCCAACGCGCGGCCATCCTGGGTCACCCGACCATTGCCATTGGGCGCCAGGTACGGCTCGACCAGGCAATCGAGCACATGGTTGAGGTCCACCGGCTCGATGTTTTCGTGAATGTCGGTGTCCTTGACGCATTGCAACGCACCTTTGACCAATAACTCCAGCTCGTCCAGGTCGCGGCCGAACTTGGCCTGCAGGTTTTCGTCCTCCAGCAGTTCGACCCGCAAGCGCAGCCGCGTGATCGGCGTGCGCAAGTCATGGGAAATCGCGCTGAACAATTGGCTGCGTTCGGTCAGGTAACGGCTGATGCGTTCACGCATGGCATTGAATGCCCTGCCCACTTCCACCACTTCGCTGCCGCCGCCTTCAGCTACCGGTTCCACTTCGGCGCCCAGGGACATGTCGCGTGCCGCGCGGGCCAGGCGTTTGAGGGGCCGGCTCTGCCAATGCACCAGCAAACCGATGAACAGCAACAACAGGCTGCTGGTCAGCACGATGAAACCGACCTGCTGCGTCGGCAGGCTCTGCTCTTCAAGGCTGGTGTAGGGCTCGGGCAGCAGCGAAGCGATGTACAGCCATTCGCCCGGCGCCATCTGGATTTGCGTGACCAGCACCGGCGGGTTCACCGGTTCCAGGGTCAAGGCGTAGTGGGCCCAGGAGCGCGGCAATTCATCAAGCTTCAGGCCGCCGTTGAAAATCCGCAGGTCTTCGGGACTGACAAACTTCACCGAGATGTCGGCGCTGTTGCCCAGGGATTTTCGCAGTACGTCGTCCACCGCCTTGAGCACCGCCAACTTGCGCGGCGTAACCGGCAGCACGTCCATGCCCAGGGGTTTGTCGTTGAGCGTGACGACAAACCGCGTGCCGCCCATGCTGCGCAATTGATCCAGCACCAATGGCCGGTAAGCCACCGGCAACGAGCGCAGATAGCTGACACTGGCGGTCATCGAATGGGCCAGGCTACGGGCGCTGGTGACCAGGCCTTCGAGCTGGGTGGCGCGCAGTTGCGAGACCCAGATCAGGCTGGACAAGGTCTGGGCGAACAGCACCACCAGCAGGGTCAGCAGCAGCATTCTTCCAAGCAACGAACGCGGCACCGGCACCCGGCGGGCTATTTTCTTGATCCAATCAATGACCATTGCTGGCAATCACACTGGCCGCCAGTTGATAACCACTGCCGCGCACCGTGCGGATCAACCGTGGTGGCTTGTCGGTGTCACGCAGGCGCTGGCGCAGACGACTGACCGCCATGTCGACGATTCGGTCCAGGGGCATCAACTCCCGACCGCGAGTGGCGTTGCCAATGGTGTCGCGGTCGAGGATTTCCTGGGGATGGTCAAGAAACAGCTTGAGCAAGGCGAAATCGGCGCCGGAGAGGATCACTTCTTCGCCGTCGGTGTGGAACAGCCGATGGCTGACCATGTCCAGCCGCCACTCGTCGAAGGCCAACACTTCGCCGCCGGAGCGTTCCTGGCCAAACTGCGCACGACGCAACAGCGCCTTGATGCGCGCCTGGAGTTCACGCGGACTGAAAGGTTTGCCCAGGTAATCATCGGCCCCCAGCTCAAGGCCGATAACCCGGTCGGCCTCGTCGGAACTGGCCGTGAGCATGATGATCGGTACGTGGGCCTGGCGCGGGTGCTGACGAACCCAGCGGCAAAGGCTGAAGCCGTCCTCGTCAGGCAACATCACGTCGAGGATCACCAGATCGCTGGCTGCTTCGTTAAGTGCCTGGCGAAACCCGGCGCCATCAGGGGTAGTACGTACCTGAAAACCCGCGCGACTGAGGTAAGTGTCCAGCAGTTCGCGAATCTCCTGGTCGTCGTCGACCAACAAAATCGATTTGTTCACTGAACTCACGGGGCCTCGTCCTTGTTGTTTGGGTTGGGCGGATTATGCCTGAAGGACGGAATCTACAAACACTGCAAAACCTTGTGGGAGCGAGCCTGCTCGCGATAGCAGTGTTTCAGTCGCCACGAATGTTGGCTGATACACCGCTATCGCGAGCAGGCTCGCTCCCACAGGGGGAGGCCACACTTCAACTTTAAACCGGGTTCGACTGCTCCAACGCCACACCCGCGCCCATCAGCCCGGAATACGGCGCCGTCACCAGCCAGACTGGAATACCCTTGAAATAATCGCTCATGCAGCCCTTGTCGGCGAAGCAACGGGCGAAACCACTTTCAAGGAAAAAATCGGCGAATCGCGGGACCACCCCGCCGACGATGTATACACCGCCACGCCCACCCACCGTCAGCACATTGTTACCGGCCACCCGCCCCAGCCAGCGGCAGAATTGCTCGAGCACTTCCAGGGCAATGGGGTCTCCGGCCAGGCCGGCGGCGGTGATGGATTCGGGCGTGTCGAGCACCGGCGTATGGCCATCCACCGCGCAGATGGCGCGGTACACCCGAGGTAACCCACTGCCGCTCAGGGCGGTTTCGGCACTGACATGACCGATCTCGTTGTAAATGTGCTGCCACAGCTGGGTTTCCCGCGGGCTGCTCATGGGCAGGTCGACATGGCCCCCCTCCCCCGGCAATGCCGCGAAACGACCGCCGCCCAAATCCAGCAACGTGCCCACACCCAGCCCGGTGCCAGGACCGATCACCACCGCCGGACGCAACGGCTCCGGCGTGCCCTCGCAGACAACCCGGTATTCATCGGGACGCAAGCACGTCATGCCCAGGGCCATGGCCGAAAAGTCATTGACCAGCAGCAGCTTCTCGACCTCAAGGGTCTTGCAAAAGGCCAGATTGCTCAGGCGCCAGTGATTGTTGGTGAAGCGAAACTCATCGCCGCTGACCGGCCCCGCCACGGACAGGCACACCGAACCGATCGAACCCGGCTTCAGGCCCACGCCGCTCAGGTAAACCTTGATGGCATCTTCGGGGCAGGCGTAATCCGCGGTCGCCAGCACCTGGATATTTTCCAGGTTGTGGTTCTTCCACAAGGCGAACCGGGCGTTGGTCCCACCGATGTCACCGACCAAAGCCAGTTTCAATTAAGCGTCTCCAGGGCAGAAGTGAAGGCGCTGGCGCCCTGCTCTGCCGAGCTGAAGGCCATGCGCATGAAACCAAACAGCTCGCGACCGGTGCCAATGTTGTTGCCTAACAAGCCCTTGGCCGGTGTGCGTGCGGCGAATTCCTCGGCGTCCACCTTCAACTCCAAGGTGCCTTTGACGCCATCGACGCGGATGATATCGCCCTCCTGCACGCGGGCCAATGCGCCGCCGACGTAGGCTTCGGGGCTGACGTGGATAGCCGCCGGAATTTTCCCCGACGCGCCGGACATGCGTCCGTCCGTCACCAACGCCACTTTGAAACCGCGATCCTGCAATACGCCGAGGAACGGTGTCATCTTGTGCAGCTCCGGCATGCCATTGGAGCGCGGGCCCTGGAAGCGCATCACCGCGACAAAATCTTTCTCCAGCAGGCCGGCCTTGAACGCATCGGCCAGGTCCTGTTGATCCTGAAAGACCATGGCCGGGGCTTCGACGACCTGGTTTTCCAGGGCCACCGCCGAGACTTTCATCACGCCGCGCCCCAGGTTGCCTTCCATCACCCGCAACCCGCCCTCGGCCGAGAACGCGCGGGCCACCGGGCGCAGAATGTTTTCATCGAGGCTTTCGATCGGGCCTTCGCGCCATACCAGCTCGCCGTCTTCGAGAAACGGTTCCTGGGTGTAGCGGCTCAGGCCGTGACCCAGCACGGTATTGACGTTTTCGTGGAGCAAGCCGGCTTCCAGCAATTCGCGGATCAGGAACGACATGCCGCCCGCCGCCTGGAAGTGGTTGATGTCGGCCTTGCCGTTCGGATAGACGTGACTCAGGGTCGGCACCACCTCGGAGAGGTCGGCCATGTCCTGCCAGGTCAGCTGGATGCCTGCGGCCATGGCAATGGCTGGCATGTGCAAGGTGTGATTGGTGGAACCGCCGGTGGCGTGCAGCGCGACAACGGAATTGACCAGCGACCGCTCGTCGACGATTTCGCCGATGGGCATGAAGTTGCCGCTCTGCTTGGTCAGGCGCGTGACCTGGAACGCCGCTTCGCGAGTCAGCGCATCACGCAACGGCGTGTTCGGGTTGACGAACGAGGCACCCGGCAAGTGCAGGCCCATTACCTCCATCAACAACTGGTTGGTGTTGGCCGTGCCGTAGAAGGTGCAGGTGCCGGGGCTGTGGTAGGACTTCATCTCCGACTCCAGCAGCTCTTCGCGGGTGGCCTTGCCCTCGGCATAGCGCTGACGCACGTCGGCTTTCTGCTTGTTGGAAATGCCTGAGACCATGGGCCCGCCTGGCACGAAAATCGTCGGCAAATGACCGAAACGCAGCGCGCCCATCATCAGGCCTGGCACGATCTTGTCGCAGATGCCGAGCATCAGTGCGCCGTCGAACATGTTGTGGGACAACGCGACCGCCGTCGACAGTGCGATCACTTCGCGGCTCGGCAGGCTCAGTTCCATCCCCGCCTCACCTTGGGTCACGCCATCGCACATGGCCGGCGTGCCACCGGCAAACTGGCCGACCGAGCCGATCTCGCGCAAGGCTTTCTTGATCTGTTCCGGGAAGGTTTCGTAGGGCTGGTGGGCCGAGAGCATGTCGTTGTAGGAAGACACGATGGCGATGTTGGCGGCGTTCATCATCCGCAGGTGATGCTTGTCTTCGGTGCCGCAACCGGCCACGCCGTGGGCGAAGTTGGCGCATTGCAACTTACCGCGCATCGGACCGTCGCTGGCTGCACCGCGGATCAATGCAAGGTAAGCCTGACGCGTGGCGCGGCTGCGGGCGATAAGCCGTTCGGTGACCTCAAGTACGCGGGGATGCATGTGTAGAACTCCAGGCTAACGGGTGTGGCGACCTGATTGTCTATGCTGGTCAAAACCCCGCCACGCATTGGGCGACAGCGGATTTCTTGACCATTCGGACCAGTTGATTCAGGTCAATCGTTGTAGATAAAACAAAATATTGCCACTAAAAAGGCTTGTTTTCTATTTTTATGCGAATAATCTTGTAATTCCAACAACAAATCGACGGCGGCGCAGTTAATGACTCTTCGAATCGCAATCAATGGTTTTGGCCGCATCGGCCGCAACGTCCTCCGTGCACTGTATACCCAAGGTTATCGTCGCGACTTGCAGATCGTCGCCATCAACGACCTGGGCGACAGCGCAATCAATGCTCATCTGCTCAAGTTCGACACGGTTCACGGCACCTTCGATGCCGACGTGCAGCACGATCACGAAAGCCTGACGGTCAATGGTGACCGTATCTCGGTCAGCGCCATCCGCAACCCGGCCGAACTGCCCTGGGCCGCCGAAAAAATCGACGTCGTGTTCGAATGCACCGGTTTGTTCACCGACCGCGCCAAGGCCGCCGCCCATATCAGCGCCGGCGCCCGCAAGGTGATCATTTCGGCCCCGGCCAAGGGTGCCGACGCCACCGTGGTGTACGGCGTGAACCACGATATTTTGCGCCAGTCCCACCAGATCATCTCCAACGCTTCGTGCACCACCAACTGCCTGGCCCCGGTGGCCCAGGTGCTGCACCGCGAACTGGGCATCGAAAGCGGCCTGATGACCACGATCCATGCCTACACCAATGACCAGAACCTGACCGACGTCTACCACAGCGACCCATACCGCGCCCGTTCGGCCACACAGAACATGATCCCGAGCAAGACCGGCGCCGCCGAGGCCGTGGGCCTGGTGCTGCCGGAACTGGCGGGCAAGCTGACCGGTATGGCCGTGCGCGTGCCGGTGATCAACGTGTCGCTGGTGGATTTGACCGTGCAGCTCAAGCGTGAAGCGTCGGCCGAAGAAGTCAACGAACTGCTGCGCCAGGCTAGCCAGCATTCGAAGATTCTCGGCTACAACACCCTGCCGCTGGTCTCCAGCGATTTCAACCACAACCCGCTGTCGTCGATTTTCGACGCCAACCACACCAAGGCCAGCGGCAAGCTGCTCAAGGTACTGGCCTGGTATGACAACGAATGGGGCTTCTCCAACCGCATGCTGGATAACTGCCTGGCGTTGTGTAACGCCGAGTAACTCACCGCGCAGCCGGTAATGTGGGAGCAAGCTTTGCTCCCACAGGTTTGCTCCCACAGGTTTGCTTCCACAGGCCTGCTTCCCAGGCTTGCTTCCCACATGGAGTCGGGGTGGTGAAATGAGGGCTTGACCCATCAACTAGATGATAAGCATTATCATCTAGTCAAATCGAATCGGGCCCTACCGTGAGTCAATCGCGCTTTCATCACGTCTTCCTTGCCCAGCGCACGCCACTGCTGCGCACCCTCCAGCGCATGGTCAACAACCCCAGCACCGCCGAAGACCTGCTTCAGGAAACCTACCTGCGTGTCACTCGCGCCTTGGGCGAGCGCACGGTCGAGCACCTCGAACCCTTCGTTTTCCAGACCGCCCGCAACCTGGCGCTGGACCACTTGCGTGCGCGGCGTATTCAGTCCCGGACCCTGCTGGACGACGTGCCGCAGGAAGTTGTCCACAACGTGGTCGCCCCCCAAAGCAGCGCCGAAGACGCGGCCCATGCCGAGCAGATGCTCGAACGCCTCAATCTCCGCCTGCAAGCGCTGAGCCCGCGACAGCAGCAGATTTTTATCCTCAGCCGGCTGCACGGTCACAGTTACCAGGACATCGCTAAACGGCTGGACGTGTCGCTGAGCACCGTGCAGAAGGAACTGAAGCTGATCATGGCGATCTGTGTGGGCGTGGCCGAACGCCTTGGTGGCGACTGAACCTGTAAGGATTTTCTCTAAGAGGCCGTCGCCGATTGCGCTGGCCTGCGACCCTGCTAGGCTTGGTCGCTGACGCTAAATAGCCGTGCAAAAGACACTGCGAGGAACCACCGTGACAGACAAACAACGTGCCCCTGAGCACGCTGCGGCGCAGGACACCGCCCATGCCATGGAACAGGCGCTGGACTGGCTCATTCTGCTGGACAACCCCAGCGAGGAGCAGACCCGGCAGTTCCAGGCCTGGCTGGCGGCCGATCCGCGCCATGGTCAGGCATTCAAGCGGGCCCAGGCGATCTGGAACGGCCCGCAAGTGATGCAAAGCGCCCGGCAACTCAAAGGCCGCCCCCAAGCCAGTGCACTGTCACGCTTGCGCGCCCATTGGAAACCCTTGGCCACCGCTGCCGTGCTGTTTCTGGGCCTGTTCAACTTCAGCGACCTGCCCCTGCGTCTGCAGGCCGATCACCTGACCGTGGTCGGTGAACGCCAGCGCCTGCAACTGGAGGATGGCTCCAAGGTCCTGCTCAACACCGACTCGGCCTTTTCCAGCACGTTCAACGACCAACGGCACATAGCTCGGTTGTACAAAGGCGAGGCGTTTTTCGAAGTCCCGGACACACGCACCCTGCCTCTGCAAATCGACGCCGGGCCGGTCATCGCCAGCGTCAGCAACACCACCTTCGCGGTGCGCTACCTCGATGGCGTGACGCAAGTGCAGGTGCAGCGCGGTGATGTGGATTTGCGGGCCACGCGTTATGACGCCCATGTCAGGCTGTCGGCCGGGGAAAGCATCCGCATCGGCCCCAACGGCTTCGACCGCCCTGCCCGGATGGATGCCAGCACCGATCTGGCGTGGGTCCAGGGACGACTGGTGTTCGAGAATCGACCGCTGAACCAGGTACTGGCCGAGCTGCGACGCTACTACCCTGGCTGGATCATCAACAACAACGAACAGTTGGCCCAGGTCGCAGTGACCGGCAATTATCGCCTCGACCAGCCGCTGGACGTGGTCCGTTCTCTGGCCCACATCACCTCTGCGCGCCTCCAGGAATTCCCGGCGCTGGTGATCCTGAACTAAATGAGAATTATTTTTACTCGATAGGCTTCGCTGGTTCGTCTCGTTATAGCCAATGCAATTGATTCGCATCCAGCGACATCATCTGCACCTATAACAGATGCGACACGGAGCGCTATCGATGTCCTCTCGCCTTACCCGCCGGTCCCTTGCCCCTGCGTGCACGCTGTCATTGCTGACCGCCGCCATCCTGATCGCCGGCACCGCGCCGACCGCCCTCGCCGCCACCACCGCGCAGCCGCCTGCGCGCAATCTTGGTGATTACACTTTTGCCATTGCCCAGCAACCGCTGGTCTCGGCACTGAATGCGTTCACCGCCGTCACGGGCTGGCAGGTCGGCTTGCCCGCAGAACTGGCCGAAGGCGTCGCGTCGCCGGGCGTCAACGGCTCGCTGCCAGCGGAAAAAGCCCTGGAGCGCCTGTTGGTGGGGACCAACCTGAGCTACCGCAAACTGGGCAACACCAGCATTGTTCTGCAAAAGCACAGCACCAGCAGCGTACTGAACCTGCAACAGGTGACGATCAGCGCCACACGCCAGGAACAGGACATCGTCAGCGTACCCAGCAGCGTCAGCGTCTACGACCGGCAGGAACTGGACCGCAACAACGTCAACACCCTCAAGGATCTGGTGCGCTATGAACCCGGCGTTTCAGTGGGTGGGGCAGGCCAGCGCGGCGGCATCAGCGGCTACAATATTCGCGGAATCGACGGCAACCGGGTGCTGACGCAGGTCGACGGTGTGGAAATTCCCGGGGGTTTCTTCAACGGCCCGTACGCCAAGACCCAGCGCAATTACGTGGACCCGGAAATCGTCAAGCGCGTGGAGATCCTCCGCGGCCCGGCCTCGGTGCTGTACGGCAGCAATGCCATCGGCGGCGCCGTCAGTTATTTCACCCTTGATCCGGACGACATCATCAAACCGGGTAACGACGTCGGCGCCCGCCTGAAGACCGGCTACAGCTCCGCCGACGAAAGCTGGCTCAAATCCGCCACCCTCGCAGGTCGCAGTGGGCCGTTCGACGGCCTGTTGCATTACAGCCAGCGCGACGGTCATGAAACCCAATCCTACGGCAATAACAACGGCACCGGCCTAGACCGCACCGCGGCCAACCCCGAAGACGTGCGCACCCACAATGTGCTGGCCAAGCTCGGCTGGAACTACAACGATGATTCGCGCCTGGGTCTGGTCTACGAGAAGTACAAGGATGACCGGGACACCGATCTGAAAAGTGCCTATGGCGGCCCCTACTCCGACGGCCAGCCGGCAATTCCTGACTTTGTATTGCCCGGCGGCATGTATCAGTGGCGCACCGGTAACGACACCATCAGCCGCGAACGCTTCGGCCTGGAGCACAGCTTCGCCCTCGACAGCCTCCTGGCCGACCACGTGAAGTGGAGCCTGAACCACCAGATCGCCAAGACCGACCAGAGCACCGCCGAGTTTTACTTCCCCATCACCCGCCAGGTGCTACGCACACGAGAGACCCTCTACGAAGAAAAACAGTGGGTTCTCGACGCCCAGTTGGACAAGGCCTTCAGCCTCGCCGACACCGATCACGCGCTGACCTACGGCACCACGATCAAGCAGCAGAAAGTCACCGGTTCGCGCAGTGGCAATGGCGTCTGTCTGGCCGTCGGCGTGGGTTGCTCAGCCGTCGGTGCCATCAGCACCCGGGACGTGCTGGAAAAAGCCAGCGACTTCCCGGACCCGACCATCAACACCTACAGCCTGTTCGCCCAGGATCAGATCCGTTGGAACCGATGGACTTTCACGCCGGCCCTGCGTTACGACTACACGCGGCTCAAGCCGCACCTGACCGAGGCATTCCTCAACACCGTGGACCCCACCAGCGGCGGTCAAGTCAGCGACAAGAACAAGACCTGGCATCGCGTCTCGCCCAAATTCGGCCTGACCTACGCCCTGAGCGACCAGTACACCTGGTACGGCCAGTACGCCGAAGGCTTCCGCACGCCAACCGCCAAGGCGCTGTATGGTCGCTTTGACAATCCCGGCGCCGGCTACAGCGTGGAACCCAACCCCGATCTGGAACCGGAAAAAAGCAAAAGCTATGAGACTGGCCTGCGGGGCCGTTTCGACTCCGGTTCGTTCGATGTGGCGGTGTTCTACAACAAGTATCGCGACTTCATCAACGAAGATGCGATCACACCCGGGGCCGATGCGCTGACCTTCCAGAGCAACAACATCAAGCACGCCACCATCAAGGGCGCCGAGGTCAAGGGACGCCTGAACCTGGATCTGTTCGGCGCACCGCAAGGCCTGTACACCCAAGGCTCGGTGGCCTATGCCTACGGTCGCAATAACGACACAGGCGAGCCGATCAACAGCGTCAACCCGCTCACCGGCGTGTTCGGCCTGGGTTACGAGCAGGACCGGTTCGGCACGTTGCTCAGTTGGACCCTGGTCAAGAAAAAAGACCGCGTCGACGACAGCAACTTCAACTCGCCCGATGGCGTCAGCAGCCAGTTCAAGACCCCGGGCTTCGGCATCCTCGACCTGACCGGTTTCTACAAGGTGACCCACGACGTCACCGTCAGCGGTGGTCTCTACAACCTCACCGACAAGAAGTACTGGCTGTGGGATGACGTGCGTGGCTACGACAGCGTTGGCGAAGCAGCGGTGCTGAGCCCCGCCAACCTCGACCGTCTGACCCAGCCCGGGCGTAATTTCGCGGTCAATCTGATCTGGGATATCTGACTCGGTTGCCAGGCAAAACAAATACCTGTGGCGAGGAGCGTCATGTGAGAGCAAGGCTTGCCCGCTATGAAGGTGATGCGGTCTTCCAGGAATCGAGGCGCCTGTTCGCGAGCAAGCTTTGCTCCCACAGCCTCTCGCCACAATGTGCTCATTCGAAGGAGTTTTTCATGACTACCCAACACCCCGTTTTACGCTCCCAACGCTTGAACCAGATCACCCACGAGCCCCACAGCAGGCTCGATGCACTGGTCAAGGCCCACGCCCCGTTCGAAACCAAGGCCAACTTCGCCCGCTTCGTCGTGGCCCAGTACCTGTTCCAATCGGAACTGGTGGCGCTGTACAACGACGCCGAACTGTCCAGCCTGATCCCCGACCTGCCGGCCCGTTGCCGGGCAGAAGCGGCCAAGGCAGATCTTGCGGACCTGGACACCGACGTCCCCGCGCCAGTAGCCGGCGCGGTAAAAAATCCGACCCAGGCCGAGGCCCTGGGTTGGCTGTTTGTCTCCGAAGGCTCCAAGCTCGGTGCTGCATTTTTGATCAAGCGCGCCGTCGGCCTGGGCCTGAGCGAAACCTTCGGCGCTCGGCACCTGGCAGAACCTGCCGGCGGTCGTGCTGAAGGCTGGAAAACCTTCATCCGCACCCTCGACGGCCTGGCCTTCACTGAACAACAGGAAGCCGAAGCGGACAAAGGCGCGCTGGATGCCTTCAATCGGTTTACGGTGTTGCTCGAGCACGCCTATGAAGCTGAACTGGCCTGAAATTCACCACCACTGCCTGTGGGAGCGAGCCTGCTCGCGATTGCGGTGTGTCAGCCTCCAATGATGGCGCCTGGCACACAGCTATCGCGAGCAGGCTCGCTCCCACAAGGAAATGCGTAGGCCTGAAAGAAGTTCATGAACTGTCCAGCCTCGAAAACCGCCCAACTACTCTTCGCCCTGCTCGCCTACACCAGCCTGGCCATCGGCCTGGTCGCCATCGTCGTGCCCGGCCTGCCGACCACCGAGTTCATCCTGTTGGCAGCCTGGGCCGCCACCCGCAGTTCACCGCGACTGAGCGCCTGGCTGGAAAGTCACCGGCTGTTCGGGCCGATGCTGCACAACTGGCGCAACGGCAAGGTCATCCCGCGCCGGACCAAGGTCGGTGCCACCGCCAGCATGCTGTTCTGCGCCGGGCTGATGCTGGTGATGCTCGACCACGGCTGGCCGGTGTATCTGGCCTTGGCCGGCATGGTCCTGGGTAACCTGTGGATCTGGTTCCGCCCGGAACAAGTGCGGGAGCTTGCTCCCGCTGGGCCGCAAAGCGGCCCCCAACGCGATTTTGAACTATGATCGCCCTCTCGTTCCGGAGGGCTTTCGATGTCAGATCTGCTCACGTCCATGCAAGCCGCGCTTGGTTTGCCCACGACCCCGATCACCTTCACCGGCGTCGGTGCCCTGCCGTCGGCGTTCGCCGTCACGGAGCTGGCCTGCGCCAGTATTGCCGCAGCCGGCCAAGCCGCCGCCGAGCTCATCCACCAACAAACCGGCCGTCTGCCGGCCCTGGAGGTCGACCGACGGCTGGCGTCGTTCTGGTTCTCCACCTCCCTGCGCCCCATCGGCTGGAGCGTACCGCCGATGTGGGATCCGGTAGCCGGCGACTACCCAACCACCGACGGCTGGATTCGCCTGCACACCAATGCGCCGCATCATCGCCTTGCCGCGGAAAAAGTCCTCGGCACCTGCACCGACCGCGCCGACATGGCGGCCAGGGTGGCTCGCTGGAACAAGGCCGAGCTGGAGCAGGCGGTGGTCGAGGCGGGCGGTTGCGCCGCCGAGATGCGTTCATGGCAAGCGTGGCAAACCCACCCTCAAGGCTTGGCAGTCAATGCCGAGCCGCTGGTGCACCTGAGTGAAACGACTGGAGAGCAGCGCAAGCCCTGGCTCGGCTCCATTACCCAGCCACTGGCGGGCCTCAAGGTACTGGACCTGACCCGCGTACTGGCAGGCCCCATCGCTAGCCGTTTCCTCGCAGGCCTGGGAGCCGACGTGCTGCGCATCGACCCACCGAGCTGGAACGAGCCCGGCGTGGTGCCGGAAGTCACCCTCGGCAAACGCTGCGCCCGCCTGGATTTGCACCGAGCTGAAGATCGCGTGGCTTTCGAGGCTCTGCTCAAGGAGACCGACATCCTCCTGCATGGCTACCGCGCCGACGCCCTGGAACGTTTGGGCTACGGTGCCGAACAACGCCAGCGGATCGCCCCTGGTCTGATCGATGTCAGCCTCAACGCCTACGGCTGGAGCGGCCCCTGGCAGAACCGGCGCGGCTTCGACAGCCTGGTGCAAATGAGCAGCGGCATCGCCGAAGCCGGCATGGGCTGGAAACACACAGACAAGCCAACCCCGCTGCCGGTGCAGGCCCTGGACCACGGCACCGGATACCTGATGGCCGCCAGCGCGATTGTGTTGCTGTCCCGACGATTGATGAGCGGCCAGGGCGGCTCGGCACGCTTGTCACTGGCGCGCACGGCGAAGCTGTTGATCGAACGTGGCGCGGGGGATCCGACCTCATTGCGGGCCGAGGCCGAGGATGATCAGGGACTGGTGGTCGAACAGACGCCGTGGGGACCGGCCCATCGCCTGCAGGTGCCCTTGAAAATCACCGGAACACCACTGCAATGGACCTTGCCGGCGGCGGAGTTGGGCGCGCATCGGGCCCGGTGGTGACGACCGTCCGTTGTGGCGAGGGGATTTATGTGGGAGCAAGACTTGCTCCCACATAAATCCCTCAACGCCCCCAAAAAGCTGACCTTCGCCTCAAAGCGCCAAAAACCCACTGTACAACCCATAAGCCGCCATGCCCGCCCCGGCCATCACACAGGCAAAGACCCCCTTCTCAACGTGAGTGAACAAGGGCTGCCCCTGCTCTCGCTTGGCCTGGGCGAACAGGATCACCCCGGGCGCATACAACAGCGCCGACAACAGCAGGTATTTCACGCCACCGGCATACAACAACCACACCGCGTAGCACAGGGCAACGCCACCGATGCACAGGTCTTTCATGCGCCGAGCCGAGGCCTGTTCATAGGTTTCCCCACGGGCGCACAGCAGCACCGCATAGGCCGCCGACCACAGATACGGCACCAGAATCATCGACGAGGCGAGATAGATCAGGCTGGTGTAGGTACCGGCGGAAAACAGCGTGATCAACAAAAACAGCTGGATCATGCCATTGGTCAGCCACAGCGCATTGACCGGCGCATGGTTGGCGTTTTCCCTGGTCAGGAATGCCGGCATGGTCTTGTCCCGGGCGGTGGCGTAAAGAATTTCCGCGCACAACAACGCCCAGGACAGCAGCGCGCCGAGCAGTGACACCGCCAGTCCCACACTGATCAGCAACGCGCCCCACGGCCCGACGATATGCTCCAGGACGCCGGCCAAGGATGGGTTTTGCAACTGCGCCAGTTCAGGCTGGCTCATGACCCCCAGGGACAGCACATTCACCAGCACCAGCAACGCCAACACCCCGAGGAATCCGATCACTGTCGCACGCCCTACGTCCGCGCGTTTTTCTGCCCGCGCCGAATACACACTGGCGCCTTCGATACCGATGAACACGAACACCGTGACCAGCATCATGTGCCGGACCTGGTCCATCACACTGCCCAGGTCCGGGCTCAGTGTGCCCCAGATATCGCGGGTGAAAATCTCGGCCTCGAAGGCCACCCCGGCCATTACAACGAACATCAACAGCGGCACGATCTTGGCCACGGTGGTCACCAGGTTGATGAACGCCGCTTCTCTGATGCCCCGCAGCACCAGGAAATGCACCGCCCACAGCAGCAACGATGCACAGCCGATGGCCACCGGCGTATTGCCTTGGCCGAACACCGGGAAGAAATAGCCCAAGGTACTGAACAGCAGCACGAAGTAACCGACGTTGCCCATCCAGGCGCTGATCCAGTACCCCCAGGCGGACGAAAAACCCATGTAGTCACCGAACCCGGCCTTGGCATAGGCATACACGCCCGAGTCCAGTTCCGGCTTGCGATTGGCCAGGGTCTGGAACACAAAGGCCAGGGTCAGCATGCCGACGGCGGTAATGGCCCAGCCAATGAGCACCGCTCCGACATCCGCCCGAGCCGCCATGTTTTGCGGCAGGGAAAAGATCCCTCCACCGATCATCGACCCCACCACCAATGCGATCAGGGCGCCGAGGGGTAACTTTTCGATGGGCTGCGGCATGTTCTCTCACTATTTAAATAAGTAAATAAAGCGACATAACGTTTTTGAATAACGCCATCCACGAAAAGTCCAAATACTTATGGACCGACCATTGTCCAATGGCATCAATTAAAAAGTCCATGTGGCAAGATTATTTTTGTCATGTCAGCAGCCTACAAAATAGTTGCGACTCATTGAAAATCAACTAGCGTGAATAATCCCGAGGGAAGGAAACTTTATATTCCCCTGCCGAACGCCCCATAGAGTGGGCCTTTCGCGCAACTACAGACGCCTACGGACGCCGTTAACGCCTTCATTAACAATGGAATGTTGTTATGCACTGATCCAGATCAGCTATTCAACTTTCAAATCGACTTAGTCTGTTGATTCTCTTCTCCTGCGCTGGAGTCTCGCAAATGTCTGATACCCCCGCAAAACTTCGATTGGGTGCACTGGTCGCCCTGGTCGTCGGTTCGATGATCGGCGGCGGAATCTTTTCCTTGCCGCAAAATATGGCGGCCAGTGCCGATGTCGGCGCCGTGCTGATCGGCTGGGCCATTACCGCCGTCGGCATGCTGACCCTGGCTTTCGTATTCCAGACCCTGGCCAACCGTAAACCCGATCTGGACGGGGGTGTATATGCCTATGCCAAGGCCGGGTTCGGTGACTACATGGGCTTCTCGTCGGCCTGGGGTTACTGGATCAGCGCCTGGCTGGGCAACGTCGGTTACTTCGTGCTGTTGTTCAGCACCCTGGGCTACTTCTTCCCGGTGTTTGGCGAGGGTAATACCGTCGCGGCGGTGATCGGTGCATCAGTGCTGCTCTGGGCGGTGCATTGGCTGGTCCTGCGGGGCATCAGAGAAGCGGCGTTCATCAACTTGGTGACCACCATCGCCAAGGTGGTGCCGCTGTTGCTGTTCGTGCTGATCGCGGTGTTCGCCTTCAGGCTCGATATCTTCACCGCCGATATCTGGGGCTTGAAGAACCCGGACCTGGGCAGCGTGATGAATCAGGTGCGCAACATGATGCTGGTCACCGTGTGGGTGTTCATCGGCATTGAAGGGGCAAGCATATTTTCCGCCCGTGCCGAGAAACGCACAGACGTAGGCAAGGCGACCGTGATCGGTTTCATCACCGTGCTGCTGTTCCTGGTACTGGTGAACGTGCTGTCCCTGGGCATCATGACCCAGCCTGAACTTGCAAAGTTGCAGAACCCGTCCATGGCCGCCGTGCTGGAGCACGTCGTCGGCCATTGGGGCGCGGTACTGATCAGCGTCGGCCTGATCATCTCGCTGCTCGGTGCCCTGCTGTCCTGGGTGCTGCTGTGCGCCGAGATCATGTTCGCCGCGGCCAAGGACCACACCATGCCCGAGTTCCTGCGCCGGGAGAACGCCAACCACGTACCGGCCAACGCCCTGTGGCTGACCAATGCGATGGTCCAGCTGTTCCTGATCATCACTTTGTTCTCGGCCAGCACTTACCTGTCACTGATCTACCTCGCCACCTCGATGATCCTGGTGCCCTACCTGTGGTCGGCGGCTTACGCCGTGCTGTTGGCGGTACGCGGCGAGACCTACGAAAACGCCCTGGCCGACCGCCGCAAGGATCTGACCGTGGCGGCTATCGCCCTGATCTACGCGGTGTGGCTGCTGTATGCCGGCGGGATCAAATACCTGCTGCTCTCCGCCCTGCTCTACGCCCCCGGCGCGATCCTGTTCGCCAAGGCCAAGCGCGAGCTGGGCAAACCGATTTTCACCTCTGTCGAGAAGCTGATTTTCGCCGCAGTGATCGCAGGCGCCCTGGTGGCCGCCTATGGGCTCTACGACGGCTTCCTGACCTTGTAGCTGGCTGATTGTCTTAACTGGAGGATTTGTAATGACCACGGAAAAAGTGAAATACGGCGTTCATTCCGAAGCCGGTAAATTACGTAAAGTCATGGTGTGTTCCCCAGGCCTGGCCCATCAGCGGCTGACCCCGAACAACTGCGACGAGCTGCTTTTCGACGACGTGATCTGGGTCAACCAGGCCAAGCGCGATCATTTCGATTTCGTCACCAAGATGCGCGAGCGTGACATCGACGTGCTGGAAATGCACAACCTGCTGACCGACATCGTCGCCATCCCCGAAGCCCTGGACTGGATCCTGCAGCGCAAGATCACCGCCAACTCGGTGGGCCTGGGCCTGGTGAATGAAGTCGGTTCCTGGCTGCGCAGCCTGGAGCCACGCCATATCGCCGAATTCCTGATCGGCGGCGTCTCGGCCGATGACCTGCCGGACAGCTTCGGCGGCAAAACCATCCAGATGTTCCGCGACTTTCTCGGGCACTCAAGTTTCATCCTGCCGCCGCTGCCCAACACCCAGTTCACCCGCGACACCACTTGCTGGATCTATGGCGGCGTGACGCTGAACCCGATGTACTGGCCGGCACGCCGCCAGGAAACCCTGCTGGCGAGCGCCATCTACAAGTTCCACCCGGAGTTCACCCAGGCCGACTTCCAGATCTGGTACGGCGACCCGGACCAGGATCACGGCAACGCGACCCTCGAAGGCGGCGACGTGATGCCCATTGGCAACGGCGTCGTGCTGATTGGCATGGGCGAACGCTCGTCGCGCCAGGCCATCGGTCAACTGGCGCTGAACCTGTTCAAGCACAAGGCCGTGGAACGGGTGATCGTCGCCGGCTTGCCGAAATCCCGCGCCGCCATGCACCTGGACACCGTGTTCAGCTTCTGCGATCGCGACCTGGTGACGGTTTTCCCGGAAGTGGTGAGCCAGATCGTCGCCTTCTCCCTGCGCCCAGACGAGAGCAAGCCCGGCGGCATCGATGTACGTCGCGAAGAAGGCAGCTTCCTCGACACCGTCGCCGCGGCCCTCAAGCTGCCGGCGCTGCGGGTGGTGGAAACCGGCGGCAACAGCTTTGCCGCCGAACGCGAACAATGGGATGACGGCAATAACGTGGTGGCCCTGGAACCGGGCGTGGTGATCGGCTACGACCGCAACACCTACACCAACACCCTGCTGCGCAAGGCCGGGGTGGAAGTCATTACCATCAGCGCCAGCGAACTGGGCCGCGGCCGGGGCGGTGGTCACTGCATGACCTGCCCGATCATTCGCGACCCGATCGACTACTGACCTTTGAGCCTGGGCCGGTATTTACCCAATACCGGCCCAGGGGATAACCGAAACCCAAGGAGATCCAAATCATGGCTTTCAACATGCGCAACCGCAGCCTGCTGAGCTTGATGCACCACACCAACCGCGAACTGCACTATCTGCTGGACCTGTCCCGCGACCTCAAGCGTGCCAAGTACACCGGCACCGAACAACCGCACCTCAAGGGCAAGAACATCGCGCTGATCTTCGAGAAAACCTCGACCCGCACCCGCTGCGCCTTCGAAGTCGCGGCCCATGACCAGGGTGCCCACGTCACCTACATCGACCCGGTGTCGTCGCAGATCGGCCACAAGGAAAGCATGAAAGACACCGCCCGGGTGCTGGGACGGATGTTCGACGCCATCGAGTATCGCGGCTTCGAGCAGGAGATCGTCGAGGAGCTGGCCAAATTCGCCGGCGTGCCGGTGTTCAACGGCCTGACCGCTGAATTCCACCCCACTCAAATGATCGCCGACACCCTGACCATGCGCGAGCACAGCGACAAGCCGCTGCACGACATCAGTTACGCCTACTTGGGCGATGCCCGCTATAACATGGGCAATTCGCTGCTGATGATCGGCGCCAAACTGGGCATGGACGTACGCATCGGTGCGCCAAAGGCCCTGTGGCCGCACCAGGATTTCATCGACCAGTGCCAGGCCTTCGCCGCCGAAAGCGGCGCACGCATCACCATCACCGAGGACCCGAAGGAAGCCGTCAAGGGTGTGGACTTCATCCACACTGACATCTGGGTCTCCATGGGCGAGCCGGTGGAAGCCTGGGACGAGCGCATCGAGCAACTGCTGCCCTACCAGGTCAACGCGCAAATGATGAAGGCCTCGGGCAACCCGCGGGTGAAATTCATGCACTGCCTGCCGGCGTTCCATAACAGCGAAACCAAGGTCGGCAAGGACATCGCCGCGCGCTATCCGAACCTGGCCAACGGCGTGGAAGTGACCGAGGAGGTGTTCGAATCCCCGGCCAACATCGCCTTCGAGCAAGCGGAAAACCGCATGCATACCATCAAGGCGATCCTGGTGTCGGCGCTGGCGGATATCTAGAACCTCAGGCAACTCGCGCGTTCTGGAGCAGAACTGTGGGAGCAAGGCTTGCCCGCGATGCAGACACCTGGGTGTAGCTGATGGACCAGGCGATGCCATCGCGGGCAAGCCATGCTCCCACAGGCCAGCTCCCACAAGGGGGCCGAGTCGTCCATTATTTCTCTGTCAGAGGACAGCATTATGCGCATCGTCGTAGCCCTGGGCGGCAACGCCCTTCTGCGTCGGGGTGAACCCATGACCGCCGACAACCAACGCAGCAACATCCGCACGGCGACCGAACAGATCGCCAAAATCCACCCCGGCAACGAGCTGGTCATCGCCCACGGCAATGGCCCCCAGGTCGGCCTGTTGTCGCTGCAGGCCGCGGCCTACACCTCGGTCTCGCCGTATCCGCTGGACGTGCTCGGCGCCGAGACCGAGGGCATGATCGGTTACATCATCGAACAGGAACTGGGCAACCTGCTGGACTTCGAAGTGCCGTTCGCCACGTTGTTGACCCAGGTCGAAGTGGACGCCAACGACCCAGGCTTCCAGAACCCCACCAAGCCCATTGGCCCGGTCTACACAAAGGCTGAGGCGGAAAAACTCGCGGCTGAAAAAGGCTGGTCCATCGCCCCGGATGGTGACAAGTTCCGCCGCGTGGTCGCCAGCCCTCGCCCCAAGCGCATCTTCGAAATCCGCCCGATCAAGTGGCTGCTGGAAAAAGGCAGCATCGTGATCTGCGCTGGCGGGGGTGGTATCCCGACGATGTACGACGCCGACGGCAAGCTACGGGGCGTGGAAGCGGTGATCGACAAAGACTTGTGCTCGGCGCTGCTGGCTGAACAACTGGAAAGCGATCTGTTGGTGATTGCCACCGATGTCAACGCCGCGTTCGTCGATTTCGGCAAGCCGACCCAGAAAGCCATTGCCCAGGCCCACCCCGATGAAATGGACAAGCTGGGGTTCGCCGCCGGTTCCATGGGGCCGAAAGTCCAGGCCGCCTGCGAATTTGCCCGCAACACTGGCAAGGTCGCGGTGATCGGCTCACTCTCGGACATCGAAGCGATCGTCCAAGGCACCGCCGGCACCCGCATCAGCACGGCCCAACTTGGCATCGCTTATCGATAACAGGAAACTTGCGGGGCAGATTCACGGTCTGCCCTACACCCACGCCTTCGAAGGAGAGTCGTTTATGGCCATGTTCGAACCCGGTCACCTGCACATGGAACGCCATGCACTGAACAAGGATGATTTCAGCTATAACCTGTGCATCGACTATAAGGTCGACCAGAACAAAAAAGAGGGCACGGGCATGTCGTTCCGGGTGCATGGCACCGTTGAAGACAAGCCTGTGGACGAAGAATTTTTCCTGGCCAAGGACCAAGCCTTCGACTTCGCCCGCCATGCCACGCGCATCGCCCAGAAATACGGCCTGCCCAAGACCGCCAGCATCGGCTCGATGCACAAGTACTACGACGAGATGTTCGAAGACGTACGCAAGCAACTGGACGTCAAGCCGGGCGACCCGATGAAGCCTGAACACCTGGAGTAACCTGGTTCAAAGCCCCCCAATTCCCGGTGGGAGCGAGCCTGCTCGCGATAGCGGTGCAACAGTCAACATCAATGGGGGCTGACCCACCGCATTCGCGAGCAAGCCCGCTCCCACAAAGGGTTATCAGCGTCCTGAATATCGGTTACATCAAACCACTGACTGGCTGGCAACCCGCTACGGCTGACCTATGCTGAAAGTAGTACCCACGGGTATTCGTTCAGAGGTCATCGCCATGAACATTAAAACAAGAAGACGCCTCGCCATTTTTATCACCTGCACCGCCACGCTTGCGCTGTATGGCACGGCGGCCTATCGGGTCGAACAGACTAGGCAGTTGCCGCGTGAATACGCCAGTTGCAACTTCGAACGCTGCATTCCTCACACCGCGACCCTGAACGCCTTGCGCTGAGGCGTGTTCAGTCGTCCGGTTGATCGGTCTTGAGCCGGTCCCGGAATGCCTTGGGAGAGATGCCAACCCGCCGGCGAAACAACCGGGTGAAATTGGTCGGGTCGGAAAAGCCGAGCATTTCAGAGATCTCGTAGATGGTCATGCCGGTGTAGGTCAGCAGCCGTTTGGCCTCCAGCAGTTGGCGCTCATGCATGATCTGCAGGGCCGGCTGCCCCGCCAGTTCCCGACAGGTGCCGTTGAGGTGCGACACGGAGATGCCCAGACGATGGGCCAGGTCTTCGACCTTGACATGCTGGCGATAGGTTTCTTCCACCAACTGAATGAACCCGTTGAGGTACTCCCGCGCGCGTTGTGGGCGCTGGGCCTGCGTGCGCCGCTGCATCACCTGACGACTGACCCAGACCATGATCACGCTGACCAAGGCATGCATCAGCATTTCCCGGGCCGGCTGATGCCCACCGTATTCAGCCTGCAGGGCGCTGAACAGGCTATTGAGGTACTCGGCATCTTCCAGGGCCGGGTAGCTTTCGGCCTGGGCCAGCACGTTGACCGAATGACCCAGCTGCGATTGCAGGTGCGTCACCAGCGGTGCGGCCAGGGTCACCACGTAACCCTGCACATCCTCGGAAAAACGGAAGCCATGCACCGACAACGGCGGCAGGATCTGCACCGCCGGCTCGTCGAGCTGTGTGCGCTGGCCTTCGATTTCCAGCTCCGCCTGGCCCTTGAAGACAAACAACAACTGACAGAGATCGGCGTGCCGATGGGGTTTGATCTCCCATTGGTGCTCTCGGCTGCGCTTGGAAATGGTTTCACAGTGCAGCAGGTCCGGAGTCGGCCAATCCTGGCTCTCGCCGTAGAGCTTGAATACCGGGATTGAAGGCAGGTCTGTTTTTTTCATCACGAGGATCGGCCTGGGTTGCGGGCGATAATCGCACCGATTGGTAGAAAGTACAGGTATCGGCTCAGTTTTCCCCTTCAATTGACAGGTCCGCAAGCGAAAAATGCAAGCACCCCAATCAACACCGACCCTGGTCAGGTGCTTCGTGCGAGTCATAACAACAATGAAAACCCTCAAGACCCAAGTTGCCATTATCGGTGCCGGCCCTTCTGGGCTGCTGCTCGGCCAGTTGTTGCACAACGCTGGAATTGACACGGTGATCCTCGAACGCCAGACCCCGGACTATGTGCTGAGCCGCATCCGCGCCGGTGTGCTGGAGCAAGGCATGGCCCAATTACTGCGCCAGGCCGGCGTCGGTCAGCGCATGGACGCCGAGGGATTGCCCCATGACGGCTTTGAGCTGGCGCTCAACGGTCGTCGGGTGCACATCGATCTGAAGGGGCTGACCGGCGGTAAAAACGTCATGATCTACGGCCAGACCGAAGTCACCCGCGACCTGATGGCCGCCCGAGAAGCCGCCGGCGCCCGCACGCTTTATCAGGTCGGCAATGCCCAGCCCCACGACATGCAGACCGACACCCCCTTCGTGACCTTCGAGCACCAAGGGCAAACCTGGCGCCTGGACTGCGACTACATTGCCGGTTGTGACGGTTTCCATGGTGTGGCGCGCCAGTCGATCCCCGCGGAAAAACTCAAGGTCTTCGAGCGGGTCTACCCGTTTGGCTGGCTCGGCATCCTGGCCGACACCCCACCGGTTCACGAGGAGTTGGTCTACGCCCGTCACGAACGCGGTTTTGCCCTGTGCAGCATGCGTTCCAAGACTCGCACCCGTTATTACCTGCAAGTGCCCGCCGAGGAGCAAGTGGCCGATTGGCCGGACGAGCGCTTCTGGTCTGAACTGAAAAACCGCCTGCCAGCCGACCTGGCCCAAGCCCTGGTGACAGGTCCCTCCATCGAGAAAAGCATCGCGCCGCTGCGCAGCTTCGTGGTCGAGCCAATGCAGTATGGACGGATGTTCCTGGTGGGGGACGCGGCCCACATCGTTCCGCCCACCGGCGCCAAGGGGCTGAACCTGGCGGCCAGCGACGTCAGCACGCTGTTCAACATTCTGCTCAAGGTCTATCGCGACGGCCGTACGGACTTGCTGGAAAAATATTCCGCCATTTGCCTGCGACGGGTGTGGAAAGCCGAGCGTTTCTCCTGGTGGATGACGTCCATGCTGCACCGCTTCGACGACGACGCCTTCAACCAGCGCATCAGCGAAGCGGAGCTGGAATATTTCGTCGACTCCGAGGCGGGTCGAAAAACCATCGCGGAAAACTACGTCGGACTTCCTTACGAGGCTATCGAATAGCCGGCTAACGACTTAAACTGCGGGCAGTCCTATTCGCCCCCCAGGCGTGATGCCCGCAGGTTCTGCCTTGACTCAACTCCATACCTCCCAAGCCCCACAGCCTGCCATCCGTAGTGTGCTGGTGGCCCTGATGCTGGCGATTTTTCTCGGCGCACTGGATCAAACCATCGTTGCCGTCTCGATGCCGGCCATTTCCGCCCAATTGGGTGATGTCGGCCTGCTGGCCTGGGTGATTTCCGGCTACATGGTCGCCATGACCGTGGCGGTGCCGATCTACGGCAAGCTCGGTGACCTCTACGGTCGGCGGCCGTTGATGCTGTTCGGCATGGGGCTGTTCACCCTCGCCTCACTGTTCTGCGGGCTGGCGCAAAACATGGAGCAACTGGTGCTGGCGCGCATTTTCCAGGGCATCGGCGCCGGCGGGATGATCTCGGTGAGCCAGGCGATCATCGGCGACATCGTGCCGCCCCGCGAACGTGGCCGTTATCAGGGCTATTTCAGCAGCATGTATGCGCTGGCCAGTGTGGCGGGGCCGGTATTGGGCGGCTACATGACCGAGTACCTGTCGTGGCGCTGGGTGTTCCTGATCAACCTGCCCTTGGGCCTGGGGGCCTGGCTGATTGCCCGGCGCACCCTCGTCGGGTTGCCGGTGCCGCACCGTAAGCCAATCATCGATTACCTGGGCACCGTGCTGTTGATCATCGGCCTGACCGCGCTGCTGCTGGGCATCACCGAGGTTGGCCAGGGCCACGCCTGGCACAGCAGAGAGGTACTGGGGCTGCTGGGTTGCGCCGTGGTGGCATTGTCAGTGTTCATCTGGCAGGAGCGCCGGGCTCGGGAACCGTTGTTACCGATGCACCTGTTCGTCAACCGCAACGCCGTGTTGTGCTGGTGCACGGTGTTTTTCACCAGTTTCCAGGCGATTTCCCTGACCGTGCTGGTGCCGTTGCGCTATCAGAGCGTGACCGGGGCTGGCGCCGACAGCGCAGCGTTGCACTTGTTGCCGCTGGCGATGGGGTTGCCCATGGGGGCGTATTTCGCCGGACGCCGTACCTCGATCACTGGCCACTACCAACCGATGATCCTCAGCGGCGCCCTGCTCTTCCCGTTTGCGATCCTCGGCATGGCCTTCACCCCGCCCGACGCGTTCTGGCTCAGCAGCCTGTTCATGCTGCTCAGCGGTATCGCTTCCGGCATGCAGTTCCCGACTTCGCTGGTGGGGTCGCAAAACTCGGTGCAACAGCAGGACATCGGGGTCGCCACCAGCACCACCAATCTGTTCCGCTCCCTCGGCGGCGCCGTGGGCGTGGCGCTGATGTCGGCGTTGCTGCTGGCTTTGCTGCAGGACTCAAGCGTTGCCCAACTCGCCGGTTCGTCGCCGTTGGGTGAAGGGCATTCCGGCAATGTTTTGCTGGATGGCTTGAACGCTGCCCCCGGCGAAGCACAACACGCCTTGCGTCAGCAATTGCAGACGACGTTCCGGCATTTGTTGCTGATCAGCGCCGCGGTGTCGTTGTTGGGGCTGGCGGCGGCAGTGGCGATGCCCAATCGCGTGTTGCGTGGGCGGGATGACAAGGCGCGCTAGTCAGAATGCACAAATAACCTGTGGTGGGAGATCTGTGGGAGCAAAGCTTGCTCGCGAAACAGGCGCCTCGGTTTTCTGAACGACCGCATCGCCTTCATCGCGGGCAAGCCTTGCTCCCACACAAGCCTTGCTCCCGCAGATGCTATCAAGCCGGCGCCACTACTCCCTCCAGCGGCGCCACCGCGCTCATCCCATCCTTCATCCGCTTGGCATCGCGCACGAAACAGCGCGACGCCAGGAACAGGAACACCATGGTCAGGAACAGCGCCACCGGAATCAGGAACATCGCGTCATGCAAACCAATGGCCTTGAACGCCTCGGTCATCTGCGAGGCGCCGGTCGCGGCCATGGCCGCATGGGCAAAGTAGTCAGACAAGCCGCCTACCACCACCGGCCCCATGCCGCCACCCAACAGATACAACCCGGCAAAGAACAACGCCATCGCCGTGGCCCGCAGACGCGGTTCGACTACGTCCTGGATCGCCGTGTATACGCACGTATAAAAGGTATAGGCAAACAGCCAGCCGACACTGAACACCGCAACGAACACACCAATTTCAATCCGCCCGGCATACAACGCCCAAGCGGTGGTGGCCGTGGAGATCACCAGGCTGAACGCGGCGAATAGCAGGCGTCCGTTGGGCACCCGTTGATGAATCTTGTCGGCAATCCAGCCGCCCAGGGTCAACCCGAACAGCCCGGTCACGCCCACCATGATCCCGGTGGCAACCGCCGCGTCGTGCAGCGGCATCAGGAAATAGCGCTGTAACATGGGTACCAGGAACGAGTTGCAGGCATAGGTGGCGAAGTTGAAACACAGCCCCGCCAACACCAGCCACAGAAAAGTAGGAATCGCCAGCACCCGACGGATTGGCTTGTCGATTTTTTCCTGGGAGATCTGCACCGCTTCCGCCGCGCCGCGCTTGGGCTCCTTGATGAAAAACATAAACACCGCCAGCACCAGCCCCGGCACCGCCGCGATAAAGAACGGCGCGCGCCAGCTGTCGAAGGCCTTGACCATCGCCCCGATGGTGAAGAACGCCAGCAGCAAACCGATAGGCAGGCCCAGCATGAAGATGCCCATGGCCCGCGCCCGACGGTGGGCCGGAAACAGGTCGCCGATCAGCGAGTTGGCCGCTGGCGCGTAACTGGCTTCGCCGATCCCTACGCCCATGCGTACCACCAGAAACGCCCAGAAACTGCCCACCAAGCCATTGACCGCCGTCAGCCCGCTCCAGGTCGCCAGGCCCCAACCCATCAATTTGCTGCGCGAACCGGTATCGGCCATGCGCCCCAGCGGCAGCCCGGCGATGGCGTAAACGATGGTGAAGGCGGTGCCGATGATGCCGATCTGGAAGTCGCTGAGGCTCCACTCCATACGGATCGGCTCGATGATGATCGCCGGGATGGTGCGGTCAAAGAAGTTGAACAGGTTGGCCAGGAACAGCAGGAACAGAATGCGCCAGGCATTCGCCGCTTGGGTCGAGTTCTGCATGGGTCCGTCTCTTTATTGTTATGGGGCACGGCGAGGCATCCGAACCCGGAGTCTGCAATCTAGACAGCGGCGCGCAGGCTGTCTCCAATCATTCGCATGACTGATACCCGGCCATGGCGGGCGGCGTGTTTAGTGACTATGGTCAATTCCCTGAAGCAATTGACATCATTTTGCCTTATTTCGACTAAAGATCGCCTTCTGATGGCCGATTCAACCTATCAGGAAAGATTTTCCCGAGCGCTGCTCAGGCTGCCCCCCCTGAACGCTTGGGCCGACCTTCGCGCCGTCAAGGACGCGAGCTCCCATCCGCGATGGTTTGATGACAGTGGTCATCGAACCGACCAGTTCAGGCATATGGCGCACAATGACCTCTAAAAAAACAGCCACTGCAGTATCCGATCTTACGTTGAGCCCGGCCGCCAACGGTCCTGAAACCCCGAAGCCGCCGAGGCGCTCACGTTCCCTGTCGACTCAGCAGTATCTGTATTTCACCGAAACCAACACCGACCGCATCCTCGACAACCTCGACGGCCTGCGTGACAGCGTGTTCCCGCGCCCGCCGCACCTGGTGGACGACGAAAGCGAACGCGATCAGCAGGAGTTCCCGTCCGTATGCCTGATCGGCCTGGGTCGCTGTGGCTCCAACATCGCCCTGGACGTAGCCGAGCTGGTGTACAACGCCCGCAAGTTCTACCTCAACGAGTTCAATGCCGAAGACAAGGGCTACAGCGACAAGGGTTACAGCCCGGCGCAGTGGATCCGCAACAATTTGCGCCTGGGCACCAGCAAGGTGAGCAAGCCGGTGTTTTTGGTCGAGCCGTTGGTGATGCTCGGCGACCTGGACAAGGACATCGCCGGACGCATCCGTTTTTCGCGCAAAGGCGAAAAAAGCGGCTTTTTGCGCGACTACAGCAAAATGAAAATCATGGACCTGTCGGAAGTCCATGCCGGGGGCGCCGGTAACGCGCCGATCCTGGGCCAGTACCTGGCCAAGATCATCCTGAACAAGGACACCCAGCGTTTCTCCAGCCCCGACTGGAAAATGATCCACTCGTACCTGATCGACAGCTGCGGCATCAAGGCCAACCAGTCGCGCCTGTACTTCTCGATCTTCAGTGCCGGTGGCGGTACCGGTTCGGGCATGGCCTCGGAGTTCGGCCTGGCTCAGCAGTACTCGTACATGAACAAGACGTTCGACACCAAGCCGATGGACGAACACGACAGCAAGAGCGGTCATTCCTTCGTCTTCGAGCCGATCTTCACCAGCGGCATTTGCGTACTGCCGAACATTTCCGATCACCGCAGCGAAATGTCCGAGGCGCTGCACATCAACGCCGGACGCCTGCTGTGCAAGTACCTGTCGGAAGAATGGGATTTCTCGTACAACTTCGCCAACGAAGACAGCAGCGAAGCCAGCGTGATGGGCCGCATCCGCCCCTGGAACGCGATGATGCTGATCTCCAACGACATCATGCGCTACGCCGAAGAGAGCGATGACGGCAACATCCAGAACATCGATGTCAATGCCATGGAGAAGCACGCCAACCAGTACATCTCCCAGCAGATCTTCAACATCCTGACCGCCCAGGCGGTGACCACCGACTACGACCAGAACTACTTCCGTCGTGCCGGCATCGACATTGGCGAAACCATTCGCCTGGACGCCAACGACCTGTTCATGAGCCTGGCCGGCCCGGTGGCGATTGCCTACGCCGAGTCCGTCGTTCCGGAAACCCCAGCGCCCAGCGGCGACAAGTTCAAGGTGTTCGAGAAGGAGCCGCCGCGCCTGAACATCGACGACCTGTTCTTCCGCTCCATCGACCTGCCGCACTTCAACAAAGTCACCCAGGCCATCGAAGGCATCAGCCTGTTGCCGATCGAATCCAAGCGCTACCGCGCCTCGCTGGAGCAGTACAAGAATTCCGGCTACGACGCCGCGGCCCTGCATGACCTGCACTTCTTCAAGAACTGCTCGTCGGTGGTGTCGATCGTCTCGTTGCCCAAGGACTACAAGCTGTCCTACATGGACCTGAACCGGCTCAAGACCCACCTCAACAGCCTGTTCCCCAACACCACCCTCAAGCGTTACGCGCTGGTGATCGGTGCCTCGGCCAACCTGTCGCTGACCACCCTGATCGCCAAGAGCCCCTGCCTGTCGGATGACTTCCTGACCCTGATCGTGGCGTTCATCAAGCGCTGTTTTGCCCGCACCCCGTATCGCTTCGATGACACCCTGGACAACTCGATCCTGGACTTCATCATCAACGAAGACTTCGACGAAGAGCGCATCGACGATCTGCTCAACGAGTTCGAAAACCCGGCGAAGATCCTCGACACCAACTGGTACGCGATCAAGCCGATGTACGAGAAGAAATACCGCGAGCTGATCAGCGACAAAGACAAGTTTGTCTCGATCAATGACATCCGCCTGTCCCGCGACTGCGTGAAAAAGGCGATCAAGTATTTGCGTGAGATCTACCGTCACCGCATCGGCAAGACCAAGGTTATTTCCCTGAATAACCATACGGGCAAGACTTATTGAGGCAGGCGCAGGACCGCGTCGCGCCAATCGCGAGCAGGCTCGCTCCCACATTAATCGCGTTCTTTCTGAGAAACGCGGTTCACTGTGGGAGCGAGCCTGCTCGCGATTGGCGGCCTTGACCAAAACACAAAATCAACATTCAGAAACAATTAAGCAGCCCAACGGCTGCCCAATAAACTGTTCCCGTTACGTATACGTCACCCTCCGCTGTGGCGTTTCACCACGGCAGGATGCCATCACGCTACTCACCTACACACTTTTACTCCGCAGAAAATACGAACCAACTTGGTGCAGGCATCAAACCGATGCCCTTTCCTGGACCATAATCCACGGTGAAACCACCACCGCCCATAGCTGCGGATCGCGTTCGAAAAAGTCCAGCGCCCGCGTTTCAGACAGCTTGGCCAACTGGTCGGCAGCCAGCCAGGCGGCGACTTTGGTACCTTCGTCCTGGGCAACGGCCTCGGCCGCGGCGATCAGATCCAGGGCCGGGTCGACCCACAATAGGGCACCCTTGGCAAAGAACGGCTCCAGCTCCTTCCAGGTGATGGATGCGGTTTCACCAAGCAGTTTGGCATAGAGGGTGCTAGGTTCTTGATTCATGGGAGCTGTCCGGAAAAGAAATCGGCGCGAATGATAACGTCGGTGGTCTGGCAGAAAAACCCGGTAGCAATTGGAGTACCGATTGGAAAGCGCAGGAAAGCCAGGGATTGCCGATTTGTCCGGACGAACCCCGCCGCCATTCTGTCTTTTTCTTTCAATTAAGCGACACCCTCAGGTTTTGCCCCCAAGCGCCAGCTTCCCTTGCCAACAATCGGCGCTCTACACTGTACCGGTACAGTTGCCGGGGGCATTTTCCGCGAGGATATCCAAGATATCTGACCCGGTTCTGCTGCTTCGGCGCCAGGACTATAAAAACTACAACAGCATGAGTGGAGCACTATGACTAAGGCTACTAAGCAGATTTCCAAACTGTTTGCCGCTATGGTTCTGGCCGGGGTTGCCAGCCATTCGTTCGCCGCCGACACCATCAAGATCGGCATCGCCGGCCCAAAGACCGGCCCCGTAGCCCAGTACGGCGACATGCAATTCAGTGGCTCCAAAATGGCCATCGAGCAGATCAACGCCAAGGGCGGCGTCAACGGCAAGCAACTGGTTGCCGTTGAATACGATGACGCCTGTGATCCAAAACAAGCGGTCGCGGTGGCGAACAAAGTCGTCAACGACGGCGTCAAGTTCGTGGTCGGCCACCTGTGCTCCAGCTCCACCCAACCGGCTTCGGACATCTATGAAGACGAAGGCGTGATCATGATCACGCCAGCCGCTACCAGCCCGGACATCACCGCTCGCGGCTACAAGATGATCTTCCGCACCATCGGCCTGGACAGCGCCCAGGGCCCTGCCGCCGGTAACTACATTGCCGACCACGTCAAGCCGAAAGTCGTTGCGGTCCTGCACGACAAGCAGCAATACGGCGAAGGTATCGCCAGTGCCGTGAAAACGACCCTTGAGAAGAAAGGCGTGAAAGTCGCCGTGTTCGAAGGCGTGAACGCCGGCGACAAAGACTTCTCCTCGATGATCGCCAAGCTCAAGCAAGCCAACGTCGACTTCGTCTACTACGGCGGCTACCACCCGGAGCTGGGCCTGATCCTGCGTCAATCCCAGGAAAAAGGCCTGAACGCCAAGTTCATGGGTCCGGAAGGCGTGGGTAACGACTCGATCTCGCAGATCGCCAAGGAAGCTTCCGAAGGTTTGCTGGTGACCCTGCCGAAATCCTTCGACCAGGATCCGGCCAACATCGCCCTGGCTGACGCGTTCAAAGCCAAGAAGGAAGACCCGAGCGGTCCGTTCGTGTTCCCGTCCTACTCGGCCGTTCAAGTGATTGCCCAGGCCATCACCGAAACCAAGAGCGAAGACCCGGAAAAAGTGGCTGAAGCCATCCACGCCGGTACTTTCAAGACTCCGACCGGTGACCTGAGCTTCGACGACAAGGGCGACCTGAAGGACTTCAAGTTTGTGGTTTACCAGTGGCATTTCGGCAAACCTAAAACCGAAGCTTCGCCTCAGTAAGGCCTGGCCTGACTGACTGCCAATAAAGCCCACGGCGTGCCGTGGGCTTTGTTTTAAATGTATTGGGCCGCGCTGGCGTGATCCGCCAGTCTCCCCACCTGAAAATCTCAAAACCGTCATCAGCGGTTCGCTGGCAAACCTCGTGCTCGAAGTGGATGCAGATCCACGGGGCCGGGCGGGAAAATGACTCCACCAGTGAAATGCGTATCAGGTTTTTAGGAGCGCTGTAATGCCTGACATCTATCACTTCTTCCAACAGCTGGTTAACGGCCTGACCGTTGGCAGCACGTATGCCCTGATCGCCATCGGCTATACGATGGTTTACGGCATCATTGGAATGATCAACTTCGCCCACGGCGAGGTGTACATGATCGGCTCCTACGTGGCGTTCATCGCCATCGCCGGGCTGGCCATGATGGGACTCGACAGTGTCCCGCTGTTAATGACCGCGGCGTTCATCGCGAGCATCGTGGTGACCAGTTCCTATGGCTACAGCATCGAACGGATCGCCTACCGCCCCTTGCGCGGCAGCAACCGTCTGATCCCGCTGATTTCGGCCATCGGCATGTCGATCTTCCTGCAGAACACCGTTCTGCTGTCGCAAGACTCCAAGGACAAATCCATTCCCAACCTGATTCCGGGTAACTTTACCTTCGGGCCAGGGGGGGCACAGGAAGTGCTGATTTCCTACATGCAAATCGTGGTGTTCGTGGTGACCCTGGTCGCCATGCTCGGCCTGACGCTGTTCATCTCCCGTTCCCGCCTGGGCCGCGCCTGCCGCGCCTGCGCCGAGGACATCAAGATGGCCAACCTGCTGGGCATCAACACCAACAACATCATTGCCCTGACCTTCGTCATCGGCGCGGCCCTGGCGGCCATCGCCGCCGTGCTGTTGAGCATGCAATACGGTGTGATCAACCCCAACGCCGGTTTCCTCGTGGGCCTGAAGGCCTTCACCGCCGCGGTACTGGGCGGCATCGGCAGCATCCCCGGAGCCATGCTCGGCGGGCTGGTGCTGGGCGTGGCGGAAGCCTTTGGTGCCGACATCTTCGGCGATCAATACAAGGACGTCGTAGCGTTCGGCTTGTTGGTTCTGGTGCTGCTGTTCCGGCCGACCGGCATCCTGGGCCGTCCGGAGGTTGAGAAGGTATGACTAAACATCTTAAATCGGCGCTCTTCAGCGCGCTGTTGGTCTGGGCGGTCGCGTACCCGGTACTCGGCCTGAAACTGACCATCGTGGGCATCGATCTTGAAGTGCACGGCACCAGCCCCGCCATCCTGGCGACCATCGCCGTGTGTTCGGTGCTGATGTTCCTGCGGGTGCTGTTCAGCACGCAGATCAGCGCCGCCTGGAAGGCCTCGCCCGGCCTGCCGATAGTCCCGGCCAAGGCCAGCAACTTCCTGACCCTGCCGACTACCCAGCGCTGGATCATCCTGGCCCTGATCGTCATCGCGTTGGTCTGGCCGTTTTTCGGCTCTCGCGGTGCGGTGGACATCGCCACCCTGATCCTGATCTACGTGATGCTGGGCCTGGGCCTGAACATCGTGGTAGGGCTGGCCGGTCTGCTGGACCTGGGTTACGTCGGCTTCTATGCCGTCGGCGCCTACAGCTACGCGCTGCTGTCCCATTACTTCGGCTTGAGCTTCTGGATCTGCCTGCCAATTGCCGGGATGATGGCCGCCACCTTCGGTTTCCTGCTGGGTTTCCCGGTGCTGCGCTTGCGCGGTGACTACCTGGCAATCGTGACCCTGGGTTTCGGCGAGATCATCCGTCTGTTCCTGCGCAACCTGACCGACATCACCGGTGGCCCGAACGGCATCAGCAATATCGAGAAACCGACGTTCTTCGGCCTGACCTTCGAACGCAAAGCCGCCGAAGGCCTGCAGACCTTCCACGAGTACTTCGGACTGCCCTACAACTCGATCAACAAGGTGATTTTCCTCTACCTGGTTGCGCTGTTGCTGGCCCTGGCTGCGCTGTTCGTCATCAACCGCCTGCTTCGCATGCCTATCGGCCGTGCGTGGGAAGCGCTGCGTGAAGACGAGATCGCCTGCCGTGCCCTGGGTCTGAACCCGACCGTGATCAAGCTTTCGGCTTTCACCCTCGGTGCCGCCTTCGCCGGTTTCGCCGGTAGCTTCTTTGCTGCCCGTCAGGGTCTGGTGACGCCGGAATCCTTCACCTTCATCGAGTCGGCGATCATCCTCGCCATCGTGGTGCTGGGCGGGATGGGCTCGCAGCTGGGTGTGATCCTGGCGGCAATCGTGATGATCCTGTTGCCTGAAATGATGCGTGAATTCAGCGAATACCGCATGTTGATGTTCGGCGCCTTGATGGTGCTGATGATGATCTGGCGTCCTCAAGGTCTGCTGCCTATGCAACGCCCGCACATGGAGCTGCGCAAATGAGCCGCGAGATCCTGAAAGTCGAAAACTTGAGCATGCGCTTCGGCGGCTTGCTGGCGGTCAATGGCGTGGCCCTGACCGTGAAAGAGAAACAGGTCGTTGCATTGATCGGGCCGAACGGCGCGGGCAAGACCACCGTGTTCAACTGCCTGACCGGCTTCTATCAGCCTACCGGCGGCACGATCCTGCTGGACGGCGAGCCGATCCAGGGCCTGCCTGGTCACCACATCGCCCGCAAGGGTGTGGTGCGCACCTTCCAGAACGTGCGGCTGTTCAAGGACATGACGGCGGTCGAGAACCTGTTGATCGCCCAGCATCGCCACCTGAACACCAACTTCTTTGCCGGTCTGTTCAAGACCCCGGCGTTCCGCAAGAGCGAACGCGAGGCCATGGAGTTCGCCGAGTACTGGCTGGAGAAGGTCAATCTCAAGGAGTTCGCCAACCGTACCGCCGGCACCCTGGCCTACGGCCAGCAACGGCGCCTGGAAATCGCCCGCTGCATGATGACCCGCCCGCGGATCCTCATGCTCGACGAACCGGCCGCCGGCCTGAACCCGAAGGAAACCGAAGACCTCAAAGCGCTGATCGGCGTGCTGCGCGAGGAGCACGATGTCACCGTGTTGCTGATCGAGCACGACATGAAGCTGGTCATGAGCATTTCCGACCATATCGTCGTGATCAACCAGGGCACGCCGCTGGCCGACGGTTCGCCGGAACAGATCCGCGACAATCCTGAAGTGATCAAAGCCTACCTGGGGGAAGCGTAAATGCTGCAGTTCGAAAACGTTTCCACCTTCTATGGCAAGATCCAGGCCCTGCACAGCGTCAACGTCGAAGTCCGCCAGGGCGAAATCGTGACGCTGATCGGTGCCAACGGTGCCGGCAAATCCACCCTGCTGATGACGCTCTGCGGTTCGCCCCAAGCCCACAGTGGCAGCATCCGCTACATGGGTGAGGAACTGGTGGGCCAGGACTCTTCGCAAATCATGCGCAAGAGCATCGCCGTGGTGCCGGAAGGCCGTCGGGTATTTGCCCGACTGACCGTGGAAGAAAACCTCGCCATGGGCGGTTTTTTCACCGAAAAGGGTGATTTTCAGGAGCAAATGGACAAGGTGCTGCACCTTTTCCCCCGCCTGAAAGAACGCTTTAGCCAGCGCGGCGGCACCATGTCCGGCGGCGAACAGCAAATGCTCGCCATCGGCCGTGCGCTGATGAGCAAGCCCAAGTTGTTGCTGCTCGACGAACCGTCCCTGGGCCTGGCGCCGATCATCATCCAGCAGATCTTCGACATCATCGAACAACTGCGCAAGGATGGCGTGACGGTATTCCTGGTGGAGCAGAACGCCAACCAGGCGCTGAAAATCGCTGACCGGGCTTACGTGCTGGAGAACGGCCGCGTGGTGATGCAAGGCACGGGTGAGGCGCTGCTGACCGACCCGAAAGTACGCGAGGCGTATCTGGGCGGTTGAGTCTGTTGCTGCATGAGAAAACGGCCTTCGGGCCGTTTTTTTTTGCCCAGTTCTCAAGTGAATGCTGTTGTGGCGAGGGGATTTATCCCCTCGCCACAATGGATTTCGAAACAAACAAAAAAAATCGAGAACCTGCTGTAACGCATTCCTCCACCCCCTCTCTAGTTCAACAGACCGGCGCTAACGCCGGTTCATTTCCTGAAACTGGAGAATCATCATGACTGCTTCGACCCGCACCCTGTCCGCCGCCGCCCTGGCCCTGGCACTTGGCTCTGCCTTGAGCATGACAGGCGTCTCGACTGTCCATGCCGCCGACGACACCATGGAAAAATGCTTCGGTGTCGCTCTCAAAGGCAAGAACGACTGCGCCGCCGGCGCTGGCACCACCTGTGCCGGCACCGCGAAAATGGACTATCAGGCCAACGCCTGGAAATCGGTCCCCAAGGGCACCTGCACCACCCTCAAAAGCGAAACCTCGCCCACCGGCTTCGGCCAGCTTGAAGCCTATAAAGCCAAGTCCTGATCGCATCGCCTGAGGCCTGCCGCCATGTCGAACACCGCTTCCCTCGCCTTCGATACCCGGCTACCGCCGCGGGCGGGGCTGGGGCTCAAGACCGAGCATTTTCGTGAAGTGCTCCAGACCCGACCGGATCTGGGTTTCTTCGAAGTGCACGCGGAAAACTACATGGTGGCCGGCGGGCCGTTTCATTACTTTCTGGGGCGGATACGCGAACAGTATCCGCTGTCATTGCACGGCGTCGGTTTGTCGATCGGTGGAGAGGGGCCGCTGGATGTTGCGCATTTGCAGCGCCTGGCCACACTGATCGAACGCTATCAGCCCCAGTCTTTTTCCGAACACCTGGCCTGGTCCAGCCATGGCCCGGTGTTTCTCAACGATCTGCTGCCCCTGGCCTACGATGAAACGACGCTCAGGCGCGTCTGCGAACACGTCGATCAGGTCCAGTCCAGCCTCAAATGCACACTGCTGCTGGAAAACCCGGCCACTTATCTGGCGTTCGAGGACTCGACCCTCGACGAGCCTGACTTCATCAGTGAAGTCATCCGTCGCACCGGCTGCGGACTGCTGCTGGATGTGAACAACGTCTACGTTTCGTGCATCAACCATTGCCGTGATCCCCAGGCTTACCTCGACGCACTGCCCCTGCAGGCCACCGGCGAAATTCATCTGGCCGGGTTTGCCGAAGACTCCGACAGCCTGGGCGAGCGTTTGCTGATCGATGACCACGGTGCGCCAATCGACAACGAGGTCTGGCGCTTGTATCGCACGGTACTGGCGCGGACCGGGCCAGTCGCCACGCTGATCGAGCGCGACAACCGCATCCCGGCGTTGGCAGTGCTGTTGGCCGAAGCCGGTCAGGCCGACCAACTATTAAACGCCGCCAGGGTCCAGCCATGAGCCGCTACAGCGAATTCGCCGCCGCCCTGCTCGACCCGCGCAAATCTTGTCCGCAGGGTTTGACCTGCGCCACCGGCGCCGATCCAGAGAGCCGGTTCGCGGTGTATCGCAACAACGTGCTCAGCTCATTGATCAACGCCCTGGCCGACAACTATCCGGTGGTGGCACAACTGGTGGGCGAGGAGTTCTTCGGCGCGATGGCCGGAATGTACGCCCAGTGCGCCGCACCGCGAAGCCCAGTCATGAGTGACTACGGTGCCGACTTTGCCGGGTTCATCGAACATTTCGAACCCGCCGCCAGCGTGCCGTATCTGGCGGATGTCGCCCGACTGGAGCGCCTGCAGGTGCAAGCCTGGCACGCCGCCGACGCCCGGCCCATGGATGCACAACAGGTCATGCAAGTGCTGTCATCGCCGGCATCCCATGATCATCTGAGGGTCGGTCTTCACCCGTCACTGCACCTGTTGCAATCGCCCTTCGCCGTGGTGGCGATCTGGGCCGCCCATCAGCAAGAGCCCGTCATGCCGGTCGACCCCTTCACGCCGCAATGCGCCCTGGTGCTGCGCAACAACCTGGACGTGGAGGTGTTTGCGATCAGTCCCGGCGCCCATGATTTCCTCAAGGACCTGCTGCAAGGTTGTTTCCTGGGCGCGGCCTTTGATGCTGCAACCAGGCGCGACAGCGATCTGGAACTGGAGCACACCCTGGCGCAGCTCATCAGCCATCAAGCCGTCACCCATCTGTTAGCCGAGCAGGTATTGCCATGAACGCCCTGATCACTCGCTCCATTGAATGGCTGGATAAAATCCCTCACAGCCTGATCGCCTTCGTTGGGCGCTTTTGCATCGCGGCGGTGTTCTGGAAATCCGGCCAAACCAAAATCGAAGGCCTGGCCATCGACCTGATCGACGGTACCTTCCAGCTCGGCCTGCCGCGACTGGCCGATTCAACCATTCCCCTGTTCAAAAGCGAATACGCCTTGCCGCTGTTGTCGCCAGAACTGGCAGCGCATCTGGCGGCAGCGGCCGAGCATGTGTTCCCGATCCTGATCCTGTTTGGCCTGGCGACACGCTTCTCGGCCCTGGCCTTGCTGGGCATGACCTTGACCATTCAACTGTTCGTCTACCCCGACGCCTATCCGACCCATGGCACCTGGGCGGCGGTACTGCTTTATCTGATGGCCCGCGGGCCGGGCAAGCTGTCACTCGACCATCTGATCGCCAGGCACTACGCTCGCTGATCAAGATCGGGACTCCTGTGGGAGCGAGCCTGCTCGCGATAGCAGTGTCAGCTTCAGCACAATTGTTGCCTGACCCACCGCTATCGCGAGCAGGCTCGCTCCCACAAGGTTCGTGTGATGCCTTGCTATCGCTGAAGCCGATCCAGCGCCTCGCCACTGCGCTTGAACCAGTCGATCAGATAATCGGCCAGCACCTGGGTGCGCTTGGGCAAACCGCCCTGGTACGGGTGCACGAGGTACATCGGCATGCGACGGGTCTGAAAATCCCTGAGTAACCAGCGCAAACGTCCGTCAGCCAATTCCTCATGCAACAGATAGGACGGCAACCGGGCGATCCCGGCGTTGGCCAGGGCGGCTTTTTTCAGCAGGCTGTAGTGATTGCTGGCGAACGGTCCCGATACCCGCACCCGCAACAATTCGTGTTGCTGGTGATAGAGCCATTCTTCGCGGCCGCTGTAATGACTGTTGAGCAGGCAACGATGTTCGACCAGGCCCTGGGGCGTCAGGGGTTCGCCGTAGTGTTCGAGGTAGGCCGGGCTGGCGCAGGTCAGCTCATGCCAGGCCAGCAGCGGACGCGCCACCAGGCGCTCATCGAGGGCAGCGTCGGAGCGGATCGCCAGGTCGAAACCATCACGAGACAGATCCCGGTAGCCATTGTTGAGTTCCAGTTCAATCTGCACGTCGGGGTAGCGCTGGGCGAACTCCGTCAGCAAACCCTCAAAGAAGGTTTCGCCCAACGACACCGGAACCGTCATACGCACCGGCCCGGAAATGTCATCCTTCAGGCGAGCCAGGGCCTGACGCGCTCTTTGCACCTGCACCAACAACGCCTGGGCCTGGGGCAATAACGCCGCCCCCGCTGCCGTGAGACTCAAGCGCCGCGTGGTGCGCTGTAGCAACACCACCGAAAACCGACTCTCCAGCAGGCTGATGCGCTTGGACAACTGGCCCTTGCTGCAGCCCAATTGCTGGGCCGCCAGGGTGAAACTACCGGCCTCGATCAACACGGCGAACGCCGCCAGGTCGTCCATTTCGCTCATCGGATTGTTTCCAATTGAAAACCAAAGGTTGCCTATTACCACGATTATCAAGAGAAAGAACCTCTCTAGACTGCAATCTCATCCAGCCCATTGAGGAACAGCTAATGAAAATCCTGTTGATCGGCGCCAGCGGCACCATCGGTTCGGCCATTGATAAAGAACTGTCGCCGCGTCACGAGATTGTCCGCATCGGCCGTCACAGCGGCGACCTGCACGTGGATATCAGTGACAGCTCTTCGATCCGTGCCCTGTTCGAGAAAACCGGTCGCTTCGATGCACTGGTCTGCGCCGCGGGCAACGTCACCTTTGCGCCCTTGGACGAGATGACGCAGGACAGCTTCGCCCTGGGTTTGAAAGACAAACTGATGGGCCAGGTCAACCTGCTGCTGATCGGCCGCGAATTCGCCAATGACGGTGCGTCCTTCACCTTCACCACTGGCGTGCTCAGCCACGATCCGATCAGAAGCGGTGCGTCGGCGGCGCTGGTCAACGGTGCCCTGGACAGTTTCGTGCGTGCCGCGGCAATCGAATTGCCCCGGGGCTTGCGGGTCAACTCGGTCAGTCCGAACGTGCTGCTCGAAGCCATGGACAACTATGCCCCGTACTTCCGTGGCTATAAGCCGGTACCAGCCGCCGATGTCGCATTGGCCTACGCCAAGAGTGTCGAAGGCCTGCAGACTGGCCAGACCTTTCACGTCGGTTGACCTCTTGTGATGCAGGATCAGTCTGCGTAACGTGGCGGCACTTGTCTGGAGACTCAATGATGCGTGCCGCCCGTTCCCTGCTGTTTGTCGCCCTCCTGCCGCTTTTCGCCGGCTGCCAGTTGCTCGACACTCCACCCCAGAGCGTTTCCCATGCCGGCCAGATGCGCATGCAGGGCGAACTTACGGCGGCCGATGGCAAGCTGGTGTTCCAGCCCTGCCAGGAGCAGCGTCGCTACATCGTCAACGACAGCGGCGGCACCAGCGTACTGCAACAGGCCGCCAGCCTGGCCGATGATCAGGGCAAACTGTTTGCCGATGTGCGCGGCCATATCGTCACCAGCGCAGCGGCCGGTACCGACAGCCAGTTGAATCTTGAGCAGCTGTATCGCCTGGAGCGTTCGGGCAGCGCTTGCGACGACGCCGACTTCAAGCGGCTGCTCCTGCGCGCCACCGGCCATGGCCCCGAGTGGAATCTGAACGCCAGCGGCAAAGGCCTGGTGCTCGAACGTGAGGGCCAGCCGCCTCTGGCAGTGCCTTTCGTTGAGGAACAACTGGGCGATGGCCGCTTCAATCTCGGCACCGAAGCCAACGGCCAGAAGGTCGAGCTTTGGGTCACTCCCCAGCGCTGCGTCGACAGCGTGACCGGCAGCGTGCAACACATGAGCGCCGAGCTGCGGGTCAACGGTCAGGTCCAGCGCGGATGCGCTTACTTCGGCGGTGCGCGTAACGACTGATTCGAAGGTTTTTGGCTTATAATCGCCGGCTCACGCCCTGGCGCAGTTGTGCGTCCCGCGAACCGGATCCTGTCATGTTACGAATCACCGAACTCAAGCTGCCGATCGACCACCCCGAAGAAGACCTGCGCCCAGCCATCGTGCAGCGCCTGGGCATCGCCAGCGATGACCTGCTCGACTTCACCCTGTTCAAACGCAGCTACGACGCGCGTAAGAAGTCCTCCGAACTGTGCTTCATCTACACCATCGACCTGACGGTGCGCGATGAAGCCGGCTTGCTGCGCAAGTTCGCCGATGACCGTAACGTCAACCGGGCGCCGGATGTCAGTTATAAAGTGGTGGGCCAGGCACCGGCTGACCTGAGCGAACGGCCGATCGTGGTCGGCTTCGGCCCGTGCGGGATCTTCGCCGCCATGTTGCTGGCACAGATGGGCTTCAAACCGATCATCCTCGAGCGCGGCCCCGAAGTGCGCCAGCGCACCAAGGACACCTGGGGCCTGTGGCGCAAAAGCGTGCTCAACCCCGAATCCAACGTGCAGTTCGGCGAAGGCGGTGCGGGGACGTTCTCCGATGGCAAGCTCTACAGCCAGATCAAGGATCCCAAGTTCCTGGGTCGCAAAGTCCTGCACGAATTCGTCAAGGCCGGCGCGCCGGAAGAAATCCTCTACGTCAGCAAGCCGCACATCGGTACGTTCCGTCTGACAGGCGTCGTGGAAAACATGCGTGAGCAGATTCGCGCCCTGGGCGGCGAAGTTCGCTTCCAGCAGCGGGTCACGGATGTGTTGATCGAGGACGGCCAGTTGGTCGGTGTTGAACTGGCCAGTGGCGAACGTATTCATTCAAAACATGTGATTCTGGCCCTGGGCCACAGCGCCCGGGACACGTTCCGCATGCTCCACGGCCGCGGCGTGTACATGGAAGCCAAGCCGTTCTCGGTGGGTTTCCGCATCGAACACCCGCAATCGCTGATCGACAGCGCGCGCCTGGGCAAATATGCCGGCCACCCGAAGCTTGGCGCCGCCGATTACAAACTGGTGCACCACGCCAAGAACGGTCGCTCGGTGTACAGCTTCTGCATGTGCCCGGGCGGCACCGTAGTGGCGGCCACCTCCGAGCCGAACCGCGTCGTGACCAACGGCATGAGCCAGTATTCACGCAACGAGCGCAACGCCAACTCCGGCATCGTGGTGGGCATTACGCCTGAAGTGGATTACCCGGGCGGCCCCTTGGCGGGCATCGAATTGCAGGAGCGTCTGGAATCCCACGCTTTCGTGCTCGGTGGCAGCAACTACGAAGCCCCGGCACAACTGGTGGGCGACTTCATTGCCGGCAAACCGTCTACGGCGCTGGGCAGCGTCGAGCCGTCCTACAAGCCGGGTGTGTCTTTGGGCGACCTGGCCTTGGCCCTGCCCGACTTCGCCATCGAAGCCATCCGTGAAGCCCTGCCGGCGTTCGAAAAGCAGATTCGCGGCTACTCGCTGCACGACGCCGTGCTGACCGGCATTGAAACCCGCACCTCGTCGCCGCTGCGCATCACCCGCGACGAAACGTTGCAAAGCCTGAACGTCAAGGGCTTGTTCCCGGCTGGCGAAGGCGCCGGCTACGCGGGCGGGATTCTCTCGGCGGGCGTGGACGGAATCCGGATTGCCGAGGCGGTGGCGCGGGATATCCTGGGCCTCAAGGCCTGACCCCTACCCACTGCGGGAGAAGCTTTATGGGAGCTGGGCTTGCCCGCGATGCAGGCAACTCGGTCTATCAGGTGAACCGAGGTGATGCTATCGCGGAAAAGCCCAGCTCCCACACAAGCTCGCTGCCACAAGGAAATTCAGTGTTTTCCAGTGTTCAGATATTGGCTCGGAGCACACTTTCCGGCAGCGCCTCACCCCGCTCCACACTCGCCGCCACGGCGTCCATCAATCCACTCAGCTCATAGCCCTGGGCCTTGAGCCACGCCGGATCGTAATAGGTCGTGGCATAGCGCTCACCGCCGTCACACAAGATTGCCACGATCGAGCCCGTCTCACCTGCTTGCACCATCTGCCTGGCGGCGATCAGCGCGCCGATCAGGTTGGTGCCGCTGGATCCGCCGACCCGTCGGCCCAATCGCTGGGCCAGGTAGTGCATGGCCGCCAGCGACAGGGCATCCGGCACTTTGACCATCGCATCGATCACCTTGGGCAAAAACGACGCTTCGACCCTTGGCCGGCCGATACCTTCGATCCGCGAACCACAATCCAGGCGCAGGCTCGCATCGCCGCTGCGGTAATAGTCGAAAAACACCGAACGCTCGGCGTCGGCACACAGCACACGGGTACAGTGCTGGCGGTAGCGTACGTAACGACCCAGGGTCGCGGTGGTGCCGCCGGTGCCGGGGCTGGAAATCAGCCAGCTCGGCTCCGGATGCCGCTCGAAACGCATCTGCTGGAAGATCGATTCGGCAATGTTGTTATTGGCGCGCCAGTCCGTGGCGCGCTCGGCGTAGGTGAACTGGTCGATGAAGTGGCCGTCATGCTCACGGGCCAAACGCTCGGACTCGGCGTAGATCTGCGTAGGATCGTCCACCAGGTGACTCTGGCCACCATAGAAGGCGATCTGTGCGATTTTTTCCCTGGACGTGGTCGCCGGCATCACCGCAATAAAGGGCAAGCCCAAAAGCCTCGCGAAGTAAGCCTCGGAAATGGCCGTCGATCCGCTTGAAGCCTCGATCACCGGGGCACCGGGTTTGAGCCAGCCATTACACAGGGCGTAGAGGAACAGCGAGCGGGCGAGTCGATGCTTGAGGCTGCCGGTGGGGTGGCTGGACTCATCCTTGAAATACAACTCGATACCCGGCAGCCCTGGCAACGCCAGTGGAATCAGATGGGTGTCGGCGCTGCGCTGGAAATCAGCCTCGATGATACGGATCGCTTCACGCGCCCACTGGCGGTGGTCATTCATGGTGTCTTCTCACTGGATCAATGCGACGCGAGGAACCTGACGTACAGGCAGGCACGACTTGTCTCGGAAAAACCAGTCGCCAGCTTAGGAAAAAACCGACATCGCGCACAGGTACAGCTAAGGTCCAATATGGCCTGTCACTGCCTGACCACGCGTTGCATGCGTTGTAACGACATATAACAAAAAAGAATATAACTTTTGTTTTAACAACTAACAGTACCGGTTAGGGTGGACCATCTTTTTGATTTGATCCATGGAGAGCAACCGTGCCTCTACGTAATACTTTGACCCGTTTCCTTCAGTTGGAAGCTGCCAGCGGCCTGCTATTGATCGCCGCCGCCGTGCTGGCCCTGATACTCAATAACTCACCGCTGTCGTGGCTCTATACGGACTTTCTGGACACCCCTGTGGTGGCCCAGATCGGGGCGCTGAAAATCGCCAAACCGGCGTTGTTGTGGATCAACGACGGCCTGATGGCCATGTTCTTTCTGCTCATCGGCCTCGAAGTCAAACGTGAGGTTCTCGACGGACAGCTGTCGAAACCCTCGCAGATCGTCTTGCCGGGTGCGGCAGCGATCGGTGGCATGGTCGTCCCCGCCCTGATCTACTGGTTCCTCAACCGCGACAATCCGGCCGCCCTCGCAGGCTGGGCGATTCCAACGGCCACCGACATCGCCTTCGCCCTTGGCGTGCTGGCCCTACTGGGCAAACGGGTACCCGTGTCGCTCAAGCTGTTTTTGATGACCCTGGCGATCATCGACGACCTGGGCGCCATTATCATCATTGCCATTTTCTACTCGGGCGCCCTGTCGACCTTGTCACTGGTATTGGCAGCCGCCTGCATCGCCGCGCTGGTGGCGATGAACCGCGCGGGAGTGGTCAAGCTCGGCCCCTACATGGTTGTCGGCCTGATTCTCTGGGTCTGCGTACTCAAGAGCGGCGTCCATGCCACCCTGGCCGGGGTGACCCTGGCATTCTGCATTCCGCTGCGCACAAAAAATGCCGAGACCTCGCCGCTGCTGACCCTGGAACATGCCCTGCACCCCTGGGTGGCCTATGGCATCCTGCCGCTCTTCGCCTTCGCCAACGCCGGCTTGTCCCTGAGCGGCGTCACCGTCGAGAGCTTCACCCATCACGTGCCGATGGGCATCGCCATCGGCCTGTTGCTGGGCAAGACCGTCGGTGTCTTCGGCCTGACCTGGCTGGCGGTCAAGATCGGTATCGCCAGCCTGCCCGCCGGCGCCAACTGGGGGCAGATACTGGGCGTGGCAATCCTGTGCGGCATCGGCTTCACCATGAGCCTGTTCGTCGGCTCCCTGGCGTTCGCGCCCGGTACCAGTGAGTATGCCGGTATGGACCGGATGGGTATTCTCACTGGCTCGATCCTGGCGGCGTTGCTGGGTTATGCGGTGACAGCGGCGGCTAGTCGTAAGCAGACAGCATTTAAAGCCAACTAAAATTACCTGATCGGGGTGATGTTTGTTGTGTGTTTATTGGTGTGCATATTGGTGTGTATATCCGTTTCTTCGATGACGGCCACTTATGGTTCCGCTCTTACAGCGGGTCACTTTTGGAAGAGCGCCAAAAGTAACCAAAAACGCTTTGCCCCACCACTCGGCACCTCGCCTAGGCTCGGTGTGCCCTCACTCCGGCATTGCTCCGTGGGCGCGCCGCGAAGGGCCATCCATGGCCCAGCGCGGCTATCCCGGCATCCATGCCGGGATACCCACTCCACAATGCCTGCGTTCGGCCAGCGTGGTTAACGGGGCGTCCAAGATCAACATCCTCCGCGAGGCGGCCTTATAGCCGACCTGTTTTTTTGATGATCGCGTTTTTCCTGTGGGAGCGAGCCTGCTCGCGAAGAGGTCGACACATGCAACATCTTCGTCAACTGTGTAGCCGCCTTCTCAGCCTTGCGATAGTTCAGTTACATAGCGATTGAATTGGATGCCGTCATCGCGAGCAGGCTCGCTCCCACATTCGATCTTTCAGTGAGCACAAATTTATATCCAACACAGAACCACTGAGGGAGCGGGCTTGTTCGCGAAAAGGCCAACACACCCAACATCTTCATCGACTGTGATACCGCTTGCGTGAGCAAGCCCGCTCCCACAGGAGAAACGCGGTCCCACCAAGAATCAGGCCGGCTATAAGGCCGCCTCGCGGTGGACGTTGATCTTGGACGCCCCGTTAACCACGCTGGCTGAACGGAGGCGTTGTGGAGTGGGCAACCCGGCATGGATGCCGGGTTAGCCGCGCTGGGCCATGGATGGCCCTTCGCGGCGGGCCCACGGAGCAATGCCTTCGTTCAGGCACACCGAGCCTAAGCGAGGTGCCGAGTGGTGGGGCAGAAGCGCTTTGGTTACTTTCGCGCTTTTCGAAAGTGACCCGCCGTAAGGGCGGAACCGCCAGTGGCCGTTACCGAAGAAACGGATATACACGCCGCCCCCCCCACCGAAACGAAGCCATAAAAAAATCGCGCCTCCCCATTCAGAAAAAAGCGCGATTTTCTCTTAGCGATTCCAGCTTAGTGCGATACGCGGCTCGTACCATCCACAGTGGCAATACGAACCCGCTCACCCACACGGAACACTTCGTTTTCCTGAACCTGCTGCACATAGGCGCGCATGCTGCCGTCGTCTTCGCGAACGGTGATTTCCACACCCTGGGTACGGGTCAGGCCTTCTTCGGTCGCGGAGCCGATCAGGCCGCCGGCCACGGCGCCGATCACGGCAGCAACGATACTGCCACGGCCACCACCGATGGCGCTGCCACCCACACCACCTACCACCGCACCCGCCGCGCCGCCGATCGGGGTCTTGGTGCCTTCGATCTTGACCGGACGCAAGGCTTCAATGGTCCCCATGCGAATCGTCTGCACGCGACGCGCTTCGTCACGGGAATAGGAGTCACCGGTCAGGCTCGACTGACAGCCAGTGAGCAACATCGCCATCGTGGAAAAGGAAGCAACCAGCAAAACAGACTTACGCATAGCATCAAACTCCAAAAGACAGGTATTCATTAAACTCCGCAGCTTGACGCCTGTCACGGCCTCGCCGGGATAAAATTGTTTTCATTCAGGTGGGATACAGACTCGCCCGAAAAATTCACCCAAACAGTAGCGCCAATTTCCGCTATCCGCGTCACTGGCCTGAGGATTTCTCATGGATTATTTCATCATAGCCGCTACCACCGTCGCCGGTTTGTACTTTCATTGGTGGCTGTACGTGCGGATCAAACGCTGGATGGACCGCGATCTGGCGCTGTCTTTGGCGGGGCAGGATGAGCTGAAAAAAACTTACATGCTGCAACAATTGGCCCACGCCCAGAAGCAAGGGATCAAGCGGCGCGACCTGCCGCAATGGCTTCAGGCCGCGGCGGCAGGGTATACCCAGGGCTAAGGCGCCAGACGCTCGCGGATCCAGCTCGCCTCTTGCAGGCGGTAGTTGAGGCGATCATGCAGACGGCTGGCCCGTCCCTGCCAGAATTCGATACGCTCGGGCAGCAGACGATAGCCCCCCCAATGCTCCGGGCAGTGAGGCTGGCTGTCACTGAAGCGTTGTTCGGTGGCCTTGAGCAAGTCTTCCAGCTCACCTCGACCCGCAATCACCCGGCTTTGAGGTGAAGCCCAGGCCCCGAGGCGACTGCCCAATGGCCGTACCTGATAATAGGCGTCCGACTCTTGCGCCGTGACCTTCTGCACCTTGCCCTCGATACGCACCTGACGCTCCAGCGTCGGCCAGAAAAATGTCATGGCCGCGAACGGGTTCGCGGCCAGTTGCTGACCCTTGGCGCTCTCGTAGTTGGTGAAGAACGTGAAGCCTTGGGCATCGAGCCCCTTGAGCAGCAGGATCCGGCAGTGCGGGCGCCCATCGGCATCCACGGTCGCCAAGGTCATGGCGTTGGCCTCCACCGGCGCCTGTTCGGTTTTCACCGCGTCGGCGAACCACTGGTGGAACAGCGCGAACGGCTCGGCCGGGGCCTGCGCCTCGGTCAGGCCATCGCGGGTGTAGTCGCGGCGCATATCAGCCAGCGTCTGGGTCATGGCGCGTTCCTTGTAGTTAGCCCATCACTGCTTGGATGCATCGGCAGCCGCGACTTTCTTGGCATCGGTAGCGGCTTTGGTCGGTTGCTGCTTCTTCGCCACCGGCGCTTTCTTGGCCGGGGCTTTTTTGGCAGGAGCCTTGGCGACAGCCTTCTTGGCCGGCGCTTTTTTGCTGGCAACAGCCTTGGACTTGTTAGCCGCCGGCGCGGGCGCTGGCGCCAAAGCCGCAGGTTTCACGTCCTGGACCGCCACCAACCTTACTGGCGCCGGGGCCGGCATGTTGTACTTGCTCAGCAGCGCAACCATGGTGTTTTGCGGCGTGACCAGCAGCTCGACACGACGATTCAAAGCGCGACCTTCAACGCTGTCATTGGCGGCACGGGGCGCAACCGAACCCATGCCACGCAGCATCAGGCGATCACGCTGCAAGCCGCTGAGACGGAAAATCGCCGCCACGGATTGGGCGCGTTCCTGGCTGAGCTTCAGGTTGACCGGCGCGGCGCCCGACGTGTCGGCGTGGCCGAGGATCAGCACGGCTGTTTTCGGATCAGCTTCCAGAATTTTCGCAACGCGGGTGAACGGGCCGAGGCTCACCGGCAGCAGCATGGCCGGACGATCCGGGTTGAAGGAGCCGTCCACCGGTGCGGTGACCACCAGCACGTCGTCGCGGCGTTCAAGTTCGAGCTTGCTGTCCTTGATGGCCGTGCGCAATTTCGGCTCGTAGTCGTCGAGCCAAGCCTGGGTGACTTTCGGATCCGGCATCGGCACCGTCTTGGCGGTTTCCTGATCTTTACCGCCGAATGGCCACCACCACTTGCCGTTGCTTTCAGCTTCAGCCTTGGCGACGGTAACCGGCGTCTTGACTTCAGGTTTGGCGTCGACTTTTTTGGCGACGCCGTCGGCGGCGTCATCGGAAGAAAACGGCCACCACCAGTGAGTGGCACCCTCGGCCTTGGCTTGTGGCGCGACGGCAGCCGGTTTCAGCGGCGCCGCTGACGTCGGTTCTTTGGCCGCGACCTTGTCGGAGGCGCCGAACGGCCACCAGCCACTGCCGCCCTCGGCATCATTTTGTGGGGTTTGTGCGCAACCGGTGATAGCGAAGCACAGCGCCAGAGCGAAAGATTTATTCAATGACATTGGATATCCACAAAATGATGTAAAAAAAACAAAGGCCATGTTCGGGCCGCATAAACAGACGGTTGGAAACTGAAAGGAACACGAGGTTCCTGTGCCCGCCGCCTTCGCTAACGTTTTATAGACAAGTGGCAAGTACCCGCGCAAGGTTCTGCGCCCGCGGATCCATCAAAACGTATGGCCCGAGGGTGTTTGTCACAAAGCCAAAAGCCACATCGTGCTCCGGGTCGGCAAAACCGATGGAGCCCCCTGCCCCAGGATGACCGAATGCCCGAGGGCCGAGGCCGTAGGTCGCGTTCGGTACATCCGGCTGATCGAGCATGCAACCCAGGCCGAAACGGGTCTGGGTCAACAATGTCTTGTCCTCGCCGAAGCTGTGCTGGCGAGTCAGTTCGTCGAGCATTTCGCCCTCCAGCAGGCTGCCGTCCAGCAGGCCGGCATAAAACCCGGCCAGGCTACGGGCGTTACCATGGCCGTTGGCCGCCGGTTGTTCCATGCGCCGCCACTCTGGCTTATTGGTGCTGGTCATGATCGAGGGCGGGTTAGTAAAGGCCCGGGTAGTCATGGCCGTGGGTTCGCGCATCGTTACTTGTAAAAGGCGCTGGGCCGCCGCATCCCCCACATTGCCTTTGCCGCGAGCGATGTGGGCCACGCGATGAAACTCTTCATCAGCCAAGCCGACGTGAAAATCCAGGCCCAACGGCTTGGCAATACGGGCCACGATGGATGCCCCCGGCCCACGACCGTCAGCCCTGCGCAGCAGTTCGCCGACCAGCCAGCCATAAGTGATCGCCGCGTAGCCGTGACCGTCTCCCGGCGTCCACCAGGGCGCTTCAGCGGCCAGAGCATCGACCATGGTCTGCCAGTTATAAAGTGCTTCGGGCGCCAGCAATTCACGTAACGCCGGCAACCCGGCCTGGTGGCAAAGCAACTGACGGAGCGTGACGGCTTGCTTGCCGGCTGCCGCGAACTCAGGCCAGTAGCGGGCGACAGGGGCGTCCAGCTGCAGCTTGCCTTCGGCCACCAGTTGCAGGGCGGTGACGGCGGTGAACGTCTTGGTGCAGGAAAACAGATTGGCGATGGTGTCGCTGTGCCAGGCTTCACTGCCATCCTTGTCGGCCGTGCCGGCCCACAGATCGATGACCGTGCGGCCACCAACCTGAATGCACAACGCCGCGCCGCGCTCCTGAGGATCGTCGAACAGCGCGGCGAAGGCTTCACGCACCGCCTCGAATTGAAGCTCATAATGGCCTTGAATCTGCACCCGCAACTCCCTTGAAACAAACACTTTTTTGAAGTGGCCTGCATTGTTTCAGCCATTGAGGCTTTTGGGAACCGCCGCAAGACGGCTGACCGGACTGACATTGCCCGTTTCGCTAAATCCCCTCGCCACAGAGACCTCCTCAGTCAAAAATCACCGGGAGGCTAGGATATCTCCCGCCGAAACGGTGGCAGGGCGTTGAGGATCGCCTTGCCGTAGCGCTGGGTCACCAGTCGGCGGTCGAGCAAGGTGATGGTGCCGCGGTCTTCTTCGGTGCGCAGCAATCGACCACAGGCCTGGACCAGTTTCAGCGAGGCGTCCGGCACGGAGATCTCCATGAACGGGTTACCACCGCGGGCCTCGATCCATTCGGCCAACGCGGCTTCCACCGGGTCGTCCGGAACCGAAAACGGGATCTTGGCGATCACCACATGCTCACAGTAGGCACCGGGCAAATCCACGCCTTCGGCAAAACTCGCCAGGCCGAACAGCACGCTGGAATCGCCGCCATCGACCCGCGCTTTGTGCTTGTTCAGGGTTTCCTGCTTGGACAGGTTGCCTTGGATGAACACTTGCTTGCGCCAGTCGCGGTCGAGGCCGTCGAACACGTCCTGCATCTGTTTGCGCGAGGAAAACAGCACCAGGGTGCCCCGCGAGCCTTCCACCAGTTCCGGCAGGTCGCGAATAATCGCCGCGGTGTGGGCGGCGGCATCCCGCGGATCAGCCTTGAGGTCCGGGACCCGCAGCACGCCGGCGTCGGCATGATGGAAGGGGCTCGGAACCACGGCGGTCACGGCTTTTTTCGGCAGGCCGGCGCGCATGCGGAAACGGTCGAACGTGCCCAGGGCGGTCAGCGTGGCGGAAGTCACCAGCGCGCCGTAGGCGACATTCCACAGGTTGCGACGCAGCATTTCCGCCGCCAGGATCGGGCTGGCATTGACCTCGATGTCGAACAGCGAGCCGCTTTCGGCCAGGGTCAACCAACGCGCCATCGGCGGGTTGTCTTCCGGGTCTTCAGTCGTGAACGCGGTCCACAACTCCCAGTTACCCTGGGAGCGGGACAGCAGACTGCCGAACAACGGGTACCACTCCTCGGCCTGGTTGCTGGCGATACCGATATTGACCTCGCCATCCATGCCTTCCTTGAGCAGGTCGGTCAAACGGGTGAACAGGTCGGTCAGACGGGCAAAGCCTTTCTTGAGCTCGATGCCCATCTCGCGCATGTGCTCGGGTATGACGCCGCCGACAAAGCGATGGCGAGGTCGATCACGACCCTCGACGTCTTCGCCGGGCTTGAAATCCGCCACTTGTTCGCAGGCACTGAACATGAACTGCTGGTTCGTCTTGATTTCACGGGCCAGCTCGGGCACCTGCTCGATGAACTTGCCCAGGTCACCCGGCAGCGGGTGTTGGGCCAACAGCTTGGTGAGGTTCTTGGCGGTGGTTTCCAGCCAGTCAGCGGTGGAGCGCAGCCGGGTGTAATGGGCGAAATGGCCGATGGCCTTGTCCGGCAGGTGGTGACCTTCGTCGAACACATAGATCGTGTCACGCGGATCCGGCAGCACCGCGCCACCGCCCAGGGCCAGGTCGGCCAGGACCATGTCGTGGTTGGTGACAATGACGTCGACCTTGCCCATGCCTTCGCGGGCCTTGTAAAAGGCGCACTGGCCGAAGTTCGGGCAATGACGGTTGGTGCACTGGCTGTGATCGGTAGTCAGGCGTGACCAGTCGGCGTCTTCCAGGGCGGTGGACCAGCTGTCGCGGTCGCCGTCCCATTTATTGCCGGCCAGTTTTTCGATCATGCTGGTAAACAGCTTCTGACTGGCCTCATCGACTTCGATCTTGAAGCCTTCTTCCTCGAACAACTGGGCCGTGGCGGTCTGCGCCTGGCCTTCCTGGAGCAACATGTCGAGCTTGGACAGGCACATGTAGCGCCCACGGCCCTTGGCCAGGGCGAAGCTGAAATTCAGCCCGCTGTTGCGCATCAGGTCAGGCAGGTCCTTGAAAACGATCTGCTCCTGCAAGGCGATCGTGGCCGTGGCGATCACCAGGCGTTTGCCGGCGGCCTTGGCGGTGGGGATTGCCGCCAGGCTGTAGGCCACGGTCTTGCCGGTGCCGGTGCCGGCCTCCACCGCCACGACGGCAGGCTCGCCACTGCGCCGGCCTTCGTCGTCGGTGTCGATGTCACCCAGGACTTTTGCCACTTCGGCAATCATCAGGCGCTGGCCATATCGCGGCTTGAGGCTCTTGGCTTCGAGAAAACGCGAATAGGCGCCCTGGATCGTGGTTTTGAGTTCGGTGCTGATCATGAATGGTCGGGCGCTAAAAACGCTGGATAAATTTTCAGTGGTTCGGATCGGCGGCTATCATACCCCGCTAATCAATCCTGCGCAGAACGGAGTAACTCAATGACACCCTTTGCCCTCGTCTACACCCTGCATTTACTGGCGGCCCTGGTCTGGGTCGGCGGTATGTTCTTCGCCTGGATGATCCTGCGCCCCGCCGCAATCGCGGCCCTTGAGGGGCCGGCCCGGCTCAAATTATGGACAGAAGTGTTTCAGCGTTTTTTCGTTTGGGTCTGGGTCGCAGTGGTGCTTTTGCCGATCAGCGGCGTGGGCCTGATCCACATGCGCTTTGCCGGCTTCGAGACCGCGCCACGTTATGTGCAGATCATGATCGGCTTGTATGTGGTGATGACGGCGCTGTTTATCCGCATCCAGGGATTGCAATTGCCGGCCCTGCGCAAGGCCGTAGCAGCCCAGGACTGGCCGACGGGCGCGGCGGTACTGGGGAAAATCCGGCAGTTGGTGGGGATTAATCTGTTGATCGGGTTGCTGGTGGTGGCGATTGGCGCGGCGCGGCCGATGTTCTGAACTTAGCGTATCCCCTGGTGGGAGCGAGCCTGCTCGCGATAACGGTGGGTCAGTCACATCAAGGTTGACTGATACCCTGCCAACGCGAGCAGGCTCGCTCCCACAGGTCTCGAGCTCAGTTCTCTTAGAATCGCTGCACCGTCACCGCCCCCGCTGCTCCGGCTGGTCCTGGCTGGCCATCGGCACCAGGGCGACCGCTTTTGCCACCGTCGGCGGTATAGACGAAGCACCCCTTGGCCTTGCCGCCAGCGCCGGGTTTACCTCCGGCTCCAGCGGCGCCGCCCGCGCCACCCTCCACCGTAACCTTGATCTGCTCATCGGGATAATCACGGGGCAGTTCGAGACGCACCTGCGCACCCGCCGCACCCGGCTGGCCATCGCTGCCATTGCTGCCGTCGGCACCGCGACCGGCTGCCCCCCACGTACAACCCGGCGCCTGGCCGTTGGCGCCGTCGAGGCCCACGTAACCTGGCGCACCGGTTCCACCGCGGGCATCCACCGACAACAATGGCGCATTCAAGGCATTGAAGCGCAGATTGAGATCACGCCCCGGTCGTGCCGCTTTGGTATAGGTTCCGGGCGCGCCCCGAGCCGTGATCTGACTGCCGTCGGCCAGCTCCCCCTCGGCAACTTTTATCTGCAGTGCCTGTTGCCCAGGCACGATGGCGATGCGTGCTTCGCGCCCCAGGTGCAGTTGGCCAATGGTCAACTCAGTGACGTTGGCAGGCACCAGCAACGTGCCGTAATCGGCCACCTCCAGCCGTTCCAGTGTCAGGGCGCTGGTGGTATTGGGCAGGCGCATCAAGGAATGGGTTTCGACCTGGATCACTTGGGCACTGGCCCAGGGGCACACGAGTGCGACAAGCAGACACAATTTACGCATGGGAAGCCTCGGCGGCGATCGGGAGGGTTTGCAGGTGGAAGATGCCGAACAGCAGCACTCGCAGGCGATCACGGCCTGAAGCTGGCCGGCCGCGCAAGCTGGCTCGAAACCACACCAGTTCCAGCAAATGGATCGCCAGCAACATCGCTGCGCCAAAATTGACCAGCAGATGCAGCGGATGAACGAACGGCATGACCAGGTTGACCAGCACCACCAGCCAGAACAGCAGGGTCAACAAGCGCCCCAGCGCCCATAACAGCTTCATACATCCCCCCGGTAAGTATTATTCTTTGCACGCACAGTAACGGCTTGCGCGCAGAATAAGCCAGAGGCCAGGGCAAATTTAATCTGACGCAAACCTCGGCTCGTCGGGTCGCCCCACTGGCGACCCGACGGCTCTGGCAAGCGGCTCAGCGCTGGATATGCAACTCAACCCGACGATTCTGCGCCCGCCCCTCATCGGTCTCGTTGTCGGCCACCGGCTCGCTTTCACCCTTGCCTTCACTGGTGAGCTTGTCCGGTGAAAGCCCCTGGGTAAGCAGATATTCCACCACGCTGCTTGCCCGACGCTCGGACAACCCCTGGTTGTAGGCGTCAGTGCCGACGCTGTCGGTGTGCCCCACCACGCGAATACTGGCGACATTGGCATGACTCAATTTGCTCATCAGCCCATCGAGTTGGCTTCGCGCGTCTTGAGTGAGATCGGATTTATCGAAGTCGAACAGCACCTTGCCGGCATCATTGAGGGTGATCACTTCAGTGGCCGGTGCCTGAGGTTCAACCGGCGGAGCGCTGACCGGGTATTGCGGCAACGGGCAACCATGATGTTCAACCGGGGTATTGGCCGGCGTGTCGGGACAACGGTCACGGCGGTCGAACACGCCGTCATCGTCCTCGTCGCCATCCTGGGCGTAGCAGATCAGGCCGCCGGTCAACAGCCCCAGCGCAGCACCGCCCGCCGCCCAACCGCTGCTTTCGAGGGCCCCCAAGCCGCCGCCAACCAGACCGCCGATCAAGCTACAGACTGGCCAGGTGCGTTGATTAAGCGGTGCGCCGCCATCGCTGTGAGTGGCACAACCTGACAATAGACTGCCCGCCAGCAGTACCGGTAAGGCGGCCCCGAGTAGAACCTTCATGGTGAATGCTCCTGTGTTACCGGCCCATACCGGTCACACAGGAGTAAAGACCCGCATCCGCGACTGTACAAGCCGCGGATGACGGGGGCTTCAGCGATTTATCTTGATCTCCGTGCGGCGGTTCATGGCCCGACCATCGGCGGTGCTGTTGTCCGCCACCGGCTGGCTCTCACCGGCACCCTCCACCGAAACGAAGCTGGAACGGGGCACGCCGCTCTCAACCAGGTATTGCACCACCGCGTTGGCCCGTTGTTCAGACAGGCGCTGGTTATAGGCATCGCTGCCGACGCTGTCGGTGTGGCCGGTGACGCGCAGTTGCGCGGTGGACGTTTCCTGTTTGAGTCGGGTTGCAATCGTGCTCAGGACCTCCTTGTCTGCCGCCGTCAGCGTGGCCTTGTCGAATTCGAAATGCACGTCTCGGATAACAATGGTTTCTTCCTGGACCACCACGACTTCTTCAACCATCGGCGCCGGTGCCGGTGGCGGGCAGCCGTCGGCATCGACTTGCACGCCCTTAGGCGTGCCCGGGCATTTGTCGCGACTGTCCGGCACGCCATCGCCATCCTCATCGCCGTCGCCATGCACCCAGCAATAAGCCGCCGCCATGGTGCCGACAAACAATGCACCACCGCCGGCCCAGGAGGTGCTTTCGATGGCGCCCAATCCAGCGCCCGTCACACCGCCAACCGCCGCGCAGGTCGGCCAATCGGTTTTCTGCAAACCTGCGCAACCAGTCAACACACCGGTCAGCAGAACCAAGGGTAACGCTGTGCGAACTATGCTCATTGGGTTTTCTCCTTGAGGGATCGGCTTTGCGCCGATTCAGGGGAGTAAAGACCCGACTCCGCATCCGCGCCAGCATCACGCTATCGCGGTTTTTGCCCCCTATTTGCCGTAGATCGATACGTTTAAGCACAAACCGCTCTAGGCCATGGGGTCCGCGCAGGCTATCGTGGCGGCTCTGACAGAGGAACTTCGATGACCGTTGCCATTTCTTCCCGTACGCCCCAGCAAGCCCTGGCTGCCGTGCTGGACCGTTATGCCCCGAAAAAACTGCTGTTGATCGGGGCCAGCAGCTTCCCTGCCCTTGAGGCGTTCCAGCAAGCGCATCCTGATACTGAAGTAGTCCACGCCGCCCCTGGCGCCCTAGCGGCGGACGTCGCGGCGCGGCGTTTCGACCTGGCCCTGGCGCTTGATTGCCTGGAGCATTTGCCCAAACGTGACGGTCTGAACCTGTTGGGTGGCATCCGCAATCTCAACGCCAGCCGTATCGCCGTGCTGGCGGACCTCAATGCCTGCGGCTGGCAAGAAACTGATTTCTTTTCCCTGGCCCTGCAGGCCAGTGAGCGATTCCAGCGCGAGGAGCAGGTGCTGACCCTGTTTACCTACGATCTGCTTGAATACAAACAAGTCCCTGACTGGCTCAACTCACGCTTTTGGGCCAACCCGGAAAACTTTGGAAAATACTGGTGGTAGCCGTGAACACAAGCATGCACACAACCATTTGCCCGTGCGGCAGTGGCAACCCATTGGACGCCTGCTGCGGCCATTACCACGATGGTCACCCGGCGCCCTGCGCCGAAGCCTTGATGCGTTCGCGTTATAGTGCCTACGTGCTGGGATTGGTGGACTATCTGGTGGCCACGACCTTGCCCGCCCAGCAGGACGGCCTGGATCGCCAATCCATCAGCGAGTGGAGCGCCAAAAGCACATGGCTCGGACTGGAGGTGGAAAGCAGCGAAGTATTCGGTGGCCAACCCGAACACGCCTTTGTCACCTTCACCGCGCGCTGGCACGACGGCCAGGGGGAACATAGCCACCGCGAACAGTCATCCTTCGTACAGAACGGCGCACGCTGGTACTTCATCGACCCGACAGTGCCAGTCAAGACCGGACGCAACGACACCTGCCCGTGCGGCAGTGGGCACAAATTCAAGAAGTGCTGCGCAGGCTACTTTAATCGCTGATATCGGAATCGTCCGACACTGCTGCGCTCGCCAGCAGGCTAGACTGGGATAAACCAGAGGCACGGACATGACCCTTTCATCACATCTGCTGCGCATCACCTGCCTGCTGCTGTTCATCGGGCTCGGCAGTTGTGCGTCCTGGCGAGGTGATGAGGCCCCTGAACCGCAGGTGCATCTGACCAAGGTCGAGGTGGTACGGGCGCGGCTGGTGGAGCAGAAGTTCATGCTGCACTTTCGTGTGGACAACCCCGACGACAGTGATTTGACCGTGCGCGGCATAACCTACCGCATTCATCTGGGCGACCTGTTGCTGACCGAAGGAGAGCACGAGCACTGGTTCACGGTGCGTCCCGGGCATAGCCGCTACTTCAGGGTTCCGATCCGCACCAACCTGTGGCCGCAGGTACGCAAGCTGGTGAAAATGCTCGAAAAACCCCGCCAGCAGATCCCCTATCGCCTGGAAGGTGAGCTGGAAACCGGTTTATTCATCGCCCACTACGTGCACCTGAGGCGCAATGGCGTGATAATCGCCGCCGATTTTATTGCGGAGTAACCCCGATGACCCAGCAACCCCACGTCCATGGCCCTGACTGCAACCACGATCATGACCATCACCACGATCATGATCACGGACATGTCCATGGCCCCAACTGTGGCCACGCCCACCAGGAACCGGTGCGCAACACCCTGAAGGATGTCGGCCGCAACGACCCTTGCCCATGCGGCAATGGCAAGAAATTCAAGAAGTGCCACGGCGCTTGATGATCCGGGCGAAGATTATCTTCGCCTGTTGAATCGTCCTCGCGAGCAGGCTCGCTCCCACAGGGGCCTGCGGCGATCACAAAATCCGGATTCACCACTGAACCCTGTGGGAGCGAGCCTGCTCGCGATGGGGCGTTTGAGGCTAATCCATACCGGCTCGGTTTCAACCCGCCGCAAGAATCTGCTTCACGCTGACCACCGTCGCATACTCGCCATGCAAGTTGCCCAGCGACATGGCATGCACCTCGCCAGCCGAACGGGCATGGCCGAAATAGTCAGCCTTGTCGAAGGTAAAACACGCGTCCTCGGCCACCCAGGTGTCGAATCCCAGATTGCCGGCCGTACGCGCCGTGGACTCCACCGAGTTGTTCGTCGCCACGCCCACGATCACCAATTGCTCAATCCCCGCTTCCCGCAAGTCTGTCTCCAGGCGCGTGCCGCAGAACGCATCCGGCACCTGCTTTTGAACCAGCCTTTCCCCGGCTAACGGCTCGAACCGCTCCTGAACCTCCACGCCCGATTGCCCGGGCCAGAACACTGAGTCCGGCGAGCGGGACAGGTGGTGGACATGAATCACCGGCCGTGCCGATTGTCGCCAGAAATCGAGCAACTGGAGCATGCGCAGCTCCGCATCGGGGTTGTTGCGAGGGCCTAGCCTGGGGTGAAGGATGCCTTTTTGTTGATCGATAAGAATCAACGCTGCGTTTTTCTGTAACTCCATGCCGGTTTTCTCGTGTTCGGTCATTGAATTTTCCACACTTGAGCATCACCTCTTCCTACAGGCAAGCCTTTCGGCAATCAGGACGACCTCCCGCCGTCATGTGTTGTCCATCCATCACGCTGTCTTATCTGGAGCCCTCCATGATCGACCTGTATTACTGGACCACGCCCAACGGCCATAAAATCTCGTTGTTCCTTGAAGAAGCCGGCATGCCCTACAAGGTGCACCCGATCAACATCGGCCAGGCAGAGCAGTTCAAGCCCGATTTCCTGAAAATCGCCCCCAACAACCGCATTCCGGCGATCATCGACCACAAACCCGCCGATGGTGGCGAGCCGATTTCGCTGTTCGAGTCGGGCGCGATCCTGCTGTACCTGGCGGAAAAAACCGGCCAGTTCATTCCAGAGAATTTGCGCGGACGGCAAGAAGTGTTGCAGTGGCTGTTCTGGCAGATGGGCGGCCTGGGGCCGATGGCCGGGCAGAATCATCACTTCAGCCGGTTCGCCCCGGAAAAAATCCCCTACGCGATCAAACGCTATGTCGACGAAACCGCTCGTCTGTATGGTGTGCTGGATCGCCGCCTGGCGGACCGTGAATTTGTAGCGGGCAACGAGTACAGCATTGCCGACATGGCGATTTATCCCTGGACCGTTTCACACCAATGGCAAAGCCAGCGGCTGGAAGACTTCCCGAACGTGCAGCGCTGGTTCAATCGCATCAAGGAGCGCCCGGCCACTGCCAAGGCCTATGCCCTGGTGGACAAGGTCAACCCGCCCAAGCCCTGAGCCCTCCTGATACACCCAAAACCCTGCTGTGGGTAAGCCTCACAGCAGGCTTTCATCGCCAAATCAACAAATAACCCCTGCCCCCGCTTGCGCGCCCTCCTCCTGCTCACTAACGTAGCGCCTTTATCGGTGTCCCCCCCTCCCGCAGGAGCTTTGCCATGGCCTCGCCAGCCTCTATTTTTCCCTTCCCCCGGCTCGGCGTTGCCGCCGCAGTGGCCAGTGTGCTCGGTCTGAGCGGTTGCCAGACCTGGAACGCCCAGGACACGGTTCCTCCGACGTCCGGCGTGCAACCGCTCAAGGGGCTGGCGCAGAACGTCTCGGTTCGACGCAATGCCATGGGTATGCCGCTGATCGAGAGCAACAATTTCCATGACGCCCTGTTCAGCCTCGGCTACGTCCATGCCAGCGACCGCATCAGCCAGATGGTGACCATGCGCCTGCTGGCTCAGGGTCGTCTGGCAGAAATGGCCGGCGCCGAACGACTGGACGTCGATCGCTACATGCGTGCGGTCAACCTGAAGAAAAGCGCCGACGAGCTGTACAAAGCCTCCTCGCCGCGGCTCAAACGCTTCTTCGAAGTCTATGCCCGCGGCGTCAACGCGTACCTGTTCCGCTATCGCGACAAGTTGCCGCCGGACCTGGCCGCCAACGGCTACAAACCCGAATACTGGAAACCGCAAGATTCGGCGCTGATGTTTTGCCTGCTCAATTTCAGCCAATCGGCCAACCTGCCGGAAGAAATCGCCGCCTTGGTGCTGGCCCAGACGGTCACCCAGGACAAACTGGCCTGGCTGAGCCCCTCGTACCCGGATGAACAACTGCCGATGGCCGAGGCCGATAAGCTCCAGGGCCTGCGGCTCAGCGGTCAGGTCCCGGGCCTCAACGAAGTCAGCAAGGCCAGCGCTCAGTTGTCCGAACTGAATTTGCTGAATATTGCTTCCTCCAGCAACTGGGCCATCGCCCCGCAGCGCAGCCGCAACGGCAAGAGTCTGCTGGCCAGCGACAGCCATGGCCCATTGAGCGTGCCGTCACTGTGGGTTCCCGTGCAGATTCGTGCGCCCAAGTATCAGGCCGCCGGGGTTTCCGTGGCGGGCATCCCAATGATTCTGGCGGGGTTCAACGGCAAAGTGGCCTGGAGCATGAGCAGCGTGTTGGGCGACAACCAGGACCTGTTCCTGGAAAAAATCCGACGCCAGGGCAATGGTCTGTCCTACGAGGTCAACGGCAAATGGCAGCCGGTGATGGTCCGCAACGAAACCTACTTCATCAAAGGCCAGCGGCCGATTCGCGAAGCGGTGTACGAAACCCGCCACGGCCCGCTGCTCAACAGCGTCCAGGGCTCGGCCATGGCCAACGGTCTTGGCCTGGCCTTGCAGACGCCAAGCTTTAACGACGACAAAACCCTGGACGCGTTCTTCGACTTGTCCCGAGCGCAGAATGTCGAGAAAGCTTCCGATGCCAGCCGTGAAATCCGCGCCATCGCGGTGAACATGATCTTTGCCGACGCCAGCCACATTGGTTGGCAAGTTACCGGGCGCTATCCGAACCGCCGCGAAGGCGAAGGCCTGTTGCCATCGCCCGGTTGGGAAGGTCGCTACGATTGGGATGGCTACGCCGACCCGATGCTGCACCCCTACGATCAGGATCCGGCCCAGGGCTGGCTCGGCGCCGCCAACCAGCGAGTCATTCCCGACGGCTACGGCATGCAGTTGTCCAATTCCTGGGGCGCACCGGAGCGCGGCGAGCGTATAGCCGAGCTGGCCGGGGCCGGCAGGCACGACAGCCGCAGCCTGACTGCCATGCAATATGACCAGACCACGACCTTTGCCGCCAAGCTCAAGAAAGTCTTCGAAGCCCCGGGCATGGCCCAACCGCTCAAGCAGGCGATCGATGCGCTAACAGTGGCGGACCGGGCCAAGGCTCGCGAGGCCTATACCCGGCTGATGGCTTTCGATGGCCGGCTCAGCCCAGGCTCCGCCGACGCGGCGATTTATGAACTGTTTCTGCAGGAAAGCATGAAGCAGATCTTCCTCGACGAACTGGGCCCGGACAGCAGCCCGGCGTGGAAAGCGCTACTCGCCAACGGTCAGTTATCCTACTCGGCCCAGGCCGATCACTTGCTCGGTCGCGAAGACAGCCCGTTCTGGGACGACGTGCGCACACCGCAGAAGGAAGACAAATCCGTGATCCTGGCCCGCAGCCTGGCAGCGGCCATCACTGCTGGCGACAGCCAGTTGGGCGGTGACCACAAGGCTTGGCAGTGGGGCAAGCTGCATCGCTACGAATGGAAGAACAGCAGCGGCCAAATCGTGCGCGGCCCCCTGCCCGCCGGCGGCGATGCCTCCACGCTCAACAGCTCGGCATTCGCCTGGGGCGAGAATTTCAACACCACCCAGGCACCGGCCATGCGATTCATCGTCGACTTCGGCCAGCCCGAGCCGTTGATGATCCAGGGCGGCACCGGCCAGTCTGGCAACCCCGCCAGCCCGAACTACGTCAATGGCATTGATCCGTGGATCAAGGGGAACTATCAGAATCTGCCATTGCAGCCGCAGAACTTTGAGCGGGCGTACGGCAAGGCGCGCTTGACCCTGGTCCCCGGTAAATAAGCTGTCCGGTGTGGCGAGGGAATTTATCCCCGCTGGGCTAAACCCCCTCGCCACATTTGTCCGCCCTGCCACCTGATCCTGCCGCACCAAACCCGATAGAACTTCTCCTCCCGCCCCCGCCTCTACCAGACAAGCCCATCTTCCCGGTGAATGCATGGATCTTGTCATTGCCCGCCCCGAAGGCCTGTACTGCCCGCCCGGAGATTTCTACATCGACCCCTGGCGTCCGGTGGAACATTCGGTCATCACCCACGCCCACGGCGATCACGCCCGTGGTGGCAACCAACACTACTTGGCAGCGGCCCCCGGCGAAGGCATTTTGCGTTCGCGATTGGGCCAGGACATCAACCTGCAAACCCTGGCCTACGGCGAGCGGTTGCTGCACCACGGCGTGAGCTTGAGTTTTCATCCTGCCGGCCACGTGCTGGGTTCGGCCCAGGTGCGCCTGGAATATAAAGGCGAGGTCTGGGTGGCGTCCGGGGACTACAAGGTCGAACCCGACGGCACCTGCGCGCCGTTCGAACCGGTGAAGTGTCATACGTTCATCACCGAATCCACCTTCGGCCTGCCGATCTATCGCTGGCAGCCTCAAGCGCAGGTCTTCGACGAAATCAATCAGTGGTGGCGCGGCAACATTGCCGTCGGCCGGGCCAGCGTGCTGTTCTGCTATTCCTTTGGCAAAGCCCAGCGGATCCTCCACGGAATCGACGCGAGCCTGGGTCCGATCCTGGCCCACGGTGCGGTAGAACCCCTGAACCGGGTCTACCGCGAGGCCGGGATCCGTTTGCCAGCGACGATCTATGCCGGCGACATCAAAAAGAACGACCCAATCATGAACCAGGCGCTGATCATCGCTCCCCCCTCTGCCGGTGGGAGCACCTGGATGCGCCGTTTCGGTGACTACAGCGACGCCTTCGCCAGCGGCTGGATGCGCCTGCGGGGCACCCGTCGGCGACGCGGCGTGGATCGCGGCTTTGTGCTGTCCGACCACGCCGATTGGCCCGGCTTGCTCTGGGCAATCGAACAGACCGGCGCCGAGCGGGTGATGGTCACCCACGGTTCAGTGGGCGTACTGGTGCGCCATTTGTGCGAGCAAGGCCTGGATGCCCAAGGCTTCAGCACCGAATACGGTGACGATGAAGAAGACTCAGGCAGCGCCACCGACGAGGACGCGTCATGAAAGCCTTCGCCCAGTTGTATGCCGAACTGGACGCCACCACCTCCAGCAATGCCAAGCTCGCCGCCATGCAGGATTACTTCACCAAGGCCCCGCCCCAGGACGCAGCGTGGGCCGTGTATTTCCTGTCTGGAGGGCGCCCGCGACAACTGGTACCGGTCAAGACCTTGAGGGAACTGGCGGTGCAGATATCCGGGTTGTCGCTGTGGCTGTTCGAAGAAAGCTATCAAGCCGTGGGTGATCTGGCTGAAACCATCTCACTGGTCCTGCCAGAATCACCTCAACGTTCCGACGAAGGCCTGGCGCTGTGGATCGAAGAGAAACTCCTGCCGCTGCGCGGTGAATCGCCCGAGGTGCTGGCGGTGCGGTTGCCGGCGTTGTGGGCGCAACTCGACCGAGCCAGCCTGATGCTGTGCATCAAACTCATCACCGGCAGTTTCCGCGTGGGCGTGTCCAAGTTGCTGGTCACGCGCGCGCTGGCGGCCATGGCCGGGCTGGACAGCAAACGGGTCGCCCAGCGGCTGGTGGGGTATACCGACCTGTCCCATCGTCCGACCGCTGCAGGCTACCTCAAGCTCATCGCTGCCGAATCCGCTGATGAGCACGCCCAGCGCGGCGGCCAGCCTTATCCGTTCTTCCTGGCTCATGCGTTATCGCAAGCGGTGGAGCAATTCGACACGACGCTGGGACCGGCCAGTGACTGGCAGGTGGAATGGAAGTGGGACGGAATCCGCGCCCAGGTGGTCAAGCGCGATGGCCATTTGTGGGTCTGGTCCCGGGGCGAAGAGTTGGTCACCGAGCGCTTTCCCGAATTGCACAGCCTGGCGCAGGCGTTGCCCGACGGCACGGTGATCGACGGCGAAATCGTGGTATGGAAAGCCGCGCCGCCATCCACTGCGGATGCCTTCGATCCGGATACGCCGCTGGAACCGAGGGTGCAGCCCTTTGCCCTGCTGCAACAACGCATCGGCCGCAAAACCCTGGGCAAGAAAGTCCTCGAAGACGCCCCCGTGGTGGTGATGGCCTACGACCTGCTGGAATGGCAAGGCGAGGACTGGCGCAGTCGTGTGCAGACCGAGCGCCGCGAACAACTGCAGACCCTGATTGCCCACTGCCGCAGCGCGGTGCTGCTGCCCTCCCCGATCATCACCGGCAAGGATTGGTTCGACCTCGCCCGGCAGCGCGAAGCGTCCCGCAGCCTCGGCGTCGAAGGCATGATGCTCAAGGCCCGCGACGCGCTGTACGGCGTTGGCCGGACCAAGGACATGGGCGTGTGGTGGAAGTGGAAGATCGACCCGTTCAGTGTCGACGCGGTACTGATCTATGCGCAACGCGGGCATGGCCGCCGCGCCAGCTTGTACAGCGACTACACCTTCGCCGTCTGGGACAACCCGCCGGGCAGCCGCGAACGCACACTGGTGCCGTTCGCCAAGGCGTATTCGGGGCTGACCGATGAACAAATGCGTCAGGTCGACAGCATCGTGCGCAAGACCACCGTGGAAAAGTTCGGCCCGGTGAGCAGCGTCACGCCGACCCTGGTTTTTGAGCTGGGCTTCGAAGGTATAGCCTTGTCCAAACGCCACAAGAGCGGGATCGCCGTGCGCTTCCCGCGGATGCTGCGCTGGCGCCAGGACAAAAGCGTCGAGGAGGCTGACACGCTGGCGACGCTTCAGGATCTGTTGAAAGGTTGACCGTTCTCCTCCGAACAGGGCCAGCGTCGGCCCGTGTCATGACGCCCTCCACATCAAGGCGAAAATACTTTCACCCGGTACTTCAAAACGTATGCGTCCATCCCGGCACTGGACAGGGGCATCGCGCTGGCGGCTATCAGGACCGAAAAGGGCGAGGGATGGGCAGGCAGTGCCTGCGCCCTGCAGGCTGACCCGTTGCAGACGGTCGCCCTTGTTCACCCCCAGCACGCTGCGTTCGTTGCCACGGGCCATCGCCAGGGCATCGACCTCGAACGCGCTGTTGTCCATACGCAGAACCTGATCGAGCCAGTGCGACTGGATGAATTGCTGCGCCAAGCCTACCGGTTTGAGCTCGAAGCGATCGGGTCCTGGCAGGCGGATCATGCCTTTGAGGTGGTGCGGATCGTCAGCGGCCTGAAACCAGTTGAGCACGTCGAGCAAACCATCCTGGGCTGAGTTGATCGCAACCGAGGCCCACCAGAGCGATGCGAAGTGCGTCTCCTGTTCGTAGGGGCTCACGCTTGAGCCACTGGAGATATTGGTCTGGTCCAGCAACAGCGCCTTGCGTGGCCGGCCATTGGCTTGCAGGCCGACGACTTCGGCAGCCCGGCGCACGGAGTCGCGGTAGACCCGTGTGGCCAGCAGGTCGCGAATCATCCACTCGTGCCAGGCCAAGGCATCGATCTGTGCCGCCGATTCGTCGAGCATCCGCCGAGCCCAGTCGATGCCACGGTGCTGGGCGCCTCGTCGCGTAAACGGTCCGTTGACGAAACGCGAGCTGGCGGGCATGGCGATGCGCACACCGGCCTCCCGCGCCCCCGGGTAGTCGAGCACCTGACGATACATGGCGTCGAAGAAGTGCTTGTACGTCGCATAGTCGGGATAGTTGTAGTTGGGTTCGTCGGCAAACGAGAGGTAGTGCGTGCCGCTACCCAGGGCTACGGTGGCCGCCAGCCAGGCGTTCAGGCCGGCGTTGCTCTGGCTGTTGGCCTTCAGGTCGGCCTTACGCCCAGTGGCGGCCAGCAAGGTGATGTTCGTATCGATGCCACCGCGTTCCAGATAAAAACGTCTGAAGGCATCTTCGTAATGGGGGTCAGCGGCCATGATGTCGACGGCGCTGTAAAAGCTGCCCGCACGGGGCTTGAGCGCGTCGAGCGCGCTGTAGCTTGCCGGCGGTGGAAGCAGGTAGGGCAAGGCCAAGCCCAGGCGCGGCGTGGGGCCCAGCATGTCGGGGTGCAGGGCCAGTTCGGTGCGGCCGCTGTCCTGCCGCAGCGGCTGCAGGTGCTGCGGGCGCTGGGCGAACAGGTTGGCGGTGCCGTCCAGCCAGAAGGCCGCTTTGCCTCTACCTTGCAGGCGCAGGCGCCAGTCTTGATCCCTATCGCTGACGGGTAAGGCAACCTGGTCGAACTTCGGGTACTCCTGGTAGGGCTTGAGCCTCAGTTCGACTGTTTTGCCATCGCCCAGGCGCTCGGCATTCAGAGCTCTGACGCCGCCGAAATACTTGCCTGCCAAGATCGCCTGCTCGCCACCGCGGACCTTGAAATACAACTCGACGTTGGCGGCGGTCTCGACGCTGAAGTGCACTTTCGTCGGCGCGAACAGGGCGACGGTCTTGTCGTCGTGCTCGAAGCGATAGCGCCTGAAGCTATAGCCGGGGACTTCGACACGGTAACTGGCGGCGCTGGCGGGCAATGCCCAGTCTTGTTTGCCGCTCCCTTCGCTGGCGGGAATAAAACGCTCGTCGCGCAGTTGCCCCTGGCCGTCGAGCAAGTAGATGCGTTCTTCATTAGCGTCGGTTTGCCAGGCCGGCACCCAACTGACGCGCAAGGTGTCATCGCGCCCTGCCTGCAAATAGAGGCTGCCGTCACGCACATCGCCCCAGCGCATTGGCGCGGCCTGGGCCAGGCTGCTGAACGCCAGCGTTAATATCACGGCGATGCGTTTCATAATGTCCTTTTCACCATCTAACTGAGGCGCGTTGGCGCTCTGCCATCATCGCTCTATACAGTAGTCGCTGTGTAACAGGCGTGAGAAAAATAGTGTGAATCGTCGATGAACGGCATTTGAAGATATGTATTCAGATGGCGTTTTATGCGCTTCTAAAAAAACTATTGATGTCCCGCCCACTAGCAGTTTTTCTGACGCCGTAATTGCGTCATCAGGGTATCTATCACGACAATAAAAAACCGACTTGCTCTTTTAAAGAGCAATGCTAACGTGACATCAGAGCCCACTATTTATTTAAGTGTCTTAAACCGTCCAGATCCTGCGCCAGGCCCTTCATGCAACAGTGACGGGGATACCCTCATTCAGGGAGTGGGCAGCCGCCCTCCCAGGGTGCTGCCCCAATGACGTGGCGACCGGAGTGAAACCCAAGACGTGCCAATCGTACAAGCAAGGGAGCCTGACATGCGCGCAGAGCAGCGGTTTCATTCACTGGACAGTTTCAGGGGATTGATGGCCATTTCAGTAATGCTCTATCACTTGCGCGTCAGCGGTAGTTTCACCGAATGGTTGTTATTCCGTCACGCTGAAGTATTTGTATCTTTCTTTTTTGTATTGAGTGGCTTTGTATTGACGCACGCCTATGGCAGCTCGGTAAAATTTAACTTTAGAAAGTTCTTCATTTCACGAACCTTCCGCTTGCTTCCCTTGCACCTCTTTATGTTGGGCGTCTTTATACTGTTAGAGTGCGGTCGATATTGGGCTGCGCAAAAAGGCATGGACTTCAACAATGCGCCATTCTCAGGAAAGTTCGCCCCTTCTGAAATCCTGCCGAATGCACTGCTGTTGCAATCCTGGACGCATTTGACTAACCCACTGTCATTCAACTATCCGTCCTGGAGCATCAGTATCGAGTATTACACCTACATGATCTTCGCCCTGATCGTGTGTATCGCTTTCGGCATCAGGACATGGATATGGGCGACGGTGATGCTCCTGGCCTTGGCGCTGATGTATGCCGGTAATACCTTCTTCACCATCGAGTCGCTGCGCGGCCTCGCTTACTTTTTCACTGGCTGTCTGGCTTACGCCGTGTACCTGAGGCTCCCTCAGCCCAGCCGGGCCCAGACCTGGTTATTGAGCACGCTTGAAGTGGCGGCTGTGACAGTGGCGCTGATTTTCGTGATCAACGATTTTGCAGGCAAGCAGTTGTGGGCCAGTCCGTTGTTCGCTGTCATCGTTGTGATATTCGCCTTTGATCGTGGCGCCGTGTCGCGGCTGTTGGCGGGCCGTGGCTTCGGTTTTCTCGGCAAGTTGTCTTATTCCATCTACCTGACCCACGCGGCCGTTCTGTTTTGCGTAGTGTCGGCATTCATGGTGGCGAAGAAAATCGTTGGCGTTGACATTGCACCGGTGATCGACGGGACTCGCTACCTGGACCTCGGTAATGTACTGCTCAACAACCTCATCGCTTTGCTGGTAACGGGATCGGTAGTCCTGGTGTCGATGTTCACCTACCGATATGTCGAAATGACCGGGCAATCCCTTGGCCGAGCGCTTAGCAACACCCCCTCGCACAGCGGTCCGGTATTGAGACCTGATACCGAGGCGTGAAAAAACAGCAGCGTCCGCGCCATCCTGGTGCATCTTTTAATGCCTGCTCATCCCCGCGCACCATCACGTCCCGCTGGCTGCCGCCAAAGTTTTTAAAACGCTTGTTCGGCACTCTGGTTCGGAAATTGCTACCTTTATGCCGTCATACCGTTCTCGCCTTCACCGGTAACAATACTTACGCGCCACAAGCGCTCATATTGGTTTTAGGGATTGAATAATGAAAAAAGCACTGCTGACCCTTTCTGCACTGGCGTTGTGCATGGCCGCCGGCGTCGCCACGGCCAAGGAATACAAGGAACTGCGTTTTGGTGTCGACCCGTCCTATGCCCCGTTTGAATCCAAGGCCGCCGACGGTAGCCTGGTAGGTTTCGATATCGACCTGGGCAATGCAATCTGCGAAGAATTGAAGGTCAAGTGCCGCTGGGTCGAAAGCGATTTCGACGGCATGATCCCTGGCCTGAAGGCCAATAAGTTCGACGGCGTGATCTCGTCCATGACCGTGACCCCGGCCCGGGAAAAAGTCATCGACTTCTCCAACGAGCTGTTCTCCGGCCCGACCTCGTATGTGTTCAAGAAGGGTTCCGGCCTGAGCGAAGATGTCGCGTCCCTCAAAGGCAAGACCGTCGGTTACGAGCAAGGCACCATCCAGGAAACCTATGCCAAAACCGTACTGGACAAGGCTGGGGTCAAGACCCAGGCCTACCAGAACCAGGACCAGGTTTATGCCGACCTGACCTCCGGCCGCCTCGATGCGTCGATCCAGGACATGCTGCAGGCCGAACTGGGCTTCTTGAAATCGCCAAAAGGTGGTGACTATGAAGTCAGCAAACCCGTGGACAGCGAACTGCTGCCTTCCAAGACCGCCATCGGTATCAAGAAAGGTAACAAAGAGCTGAAGGCTCTTTTGGATAAAGGTATCAAAGCGTTACACGAAGACGGCAAGTACGCCGAGATCCAGAAGAAACACTTTGGCGATCTGAATCTGTACAGCGGCAAATAATGCGCAGCGCCCATCCGGCCTCGGATGGGCGCTTTTTTTCTGCCAAAGGCCTCTTCCATGTTCGAACAACTCCTACAAAATCTGGGGCTCAGCGCCTTCAGCCTGCAGGGCTTCGGCCCGCTGCTGATGCAGGGCACCTGGATGACCATCAAGCTGGCGGTCCTGTCTTTGTTACTGAGCGTTTTGCTCGGCCTGCTGGGGGCCAGCGCCAAGCTGTCCAGCGTCAAACTGCTGCGTATCCCGGCCCAGCTCTACACCACGCTGATTCGCGGCGTGCCGGACCTGGTGCTGATGCTGCTGATCTTCTACAGCCTGCAAACCTGGCTGACCTCTTTTACCGACTTCATGGAATGGGAATACATCGAGATCAACCCATTCGGCGCCGGGGTCATCACCCTGGGCTTCATTTATGGCGCGTACTTCACCGAGACCTTTCGCGGGGCGATTCTCGCGGTGCCCCGGGGTCAGGTCGAAGCCGCCACGGCGTATGGCCTCAAGCGTGGCCAGCGTTTCCGGTTCGTGGTGTTTCCGCAAATGATGCGCTTTGCCCTGCCGGGCATCGGCAATAACTGGATGGTGATGCTCAAGGCCACCGCGCTGGTGTCGATCATCGGCCTGGCCGATTTGGTCAAGGCAGCCCAGGATGCCGGCAAAAGCACCTACCAACTGTTTTACTTCCTCGTGCTCGCGGCGCTGATCTATCTGCTGATCACCAGCGCGTCCAATGTCGTGCTGCGCTGGCTTGAACGCCGTTACGCCGCCGGTGCACGGGAGGCGGTGCGATGATCGAACTTCTTCAGGAATACTGGCGACCGTTCCTCTACAGCGACGGCAATCACATCACTGGCCTGGCCATGACGATGTGGCTGCTCAGCGCCTCGCTGCTGATCGGCTTCGTGATCTCGATCCCGCTGTCCATCGCCCGGGTCTCCCCCAAAGTCTACGTACGCTGGCCAGTGCAGTTCTACACGTACCTGTTCCGCGGCACGCCGCTCTACATACAGCTATTGATCTGCTACACCGGCATCTACAGCCTCGAAGCCGTGCGCGCCCAGCCCCTGCTCGACAGCTTCTTTCGCGATGCGATGAACTGCACGATCCTGGCCTTCGCCCTGAACACCTGCGCCTACACCACGGAAATCTTCGCCGGGGCGATTCGCAGCATGAACCATGGCGAAGTCGAAGCGGCCAAGGCTTATGGCTTGACGGGCTGGAAGCTGTACGCGTACGTGATCATGCCGTCGGCGTTGCGACGTTCGCTGCCGTACTACAGCAACGAAGTCATCCTGATGTTGCACTCGACGACCGTGGCGTTCACCGCTACCGTTCCAGACGTGCTCAAAGTCGCCCGGGACGCCAACTCGGCCACCTTCCTGACCTTCCAGTCGTTCGGTATCGCCGCGTTGATCTACCTGACCGTGACCTTTGCACTGGTGGGCCTTTTCCGCCTCGCCGAACGCCGCTGGCTGGCCTTTCTCGGGCCGACTCACTAGGGCTTCTGTTCCAGGACATACACGCAAATGCGCCACCAGATTCATGACCTGCTGGCCCCACTGCCGGGGACCGCACGCAAGATCCACAGCTTTCACTTCGGCCCGGAAGAAGCCGTCGGCAAAATCTACATCCAGTCGTCCCTGCACGCTGATGAGTTGCCCGGCATGCTGGTGGCCTGGCACCTCAAGCAGCGTCTGGCCGAGCTTGAGGCATCCGGTCACCTGCGGCACGAAATCGTGCTGGTGCCCGTGGCCAACCCCATCGGCCTGGAACAAGTGCTGATGGACGTGCCGCTGGGCCGCTACGAAATGGAGAGCGGGCAGAATTTCAACCGCCGGTTCGTCGACCTGAGCGAAGAGATCGGCAACCAGATCGAAGGCCAGCTCACGGATGATCCACAGCACAACCTGATGCTGATCCGCGAACACCTGCGCGACGCCCTCGCCCGCCAGACCGCCAGCACGCAATTGCAATCCCAGCGCCTGGTTCTGCAACGGCTGGCCTGCGACGCCGACATGGTGCTGGACCTGCATTGTGATTTCGAAGCGGTCGCTCATCTCTACACCACCCCCGAAGCCTGGCCCCAGGTCGAGCCGCTGGCCCGCTACATCGGCGCCGAAGCGAGCCTGCTGGCAACGGATTCGGGCGGTCAGTCGTTCGATGAATGCTTCACCCTGCTCTGGTGGCAACTCAAGGAGCGCTTCGGCGAACAATTCGAGATTCCCCTGGGCAGTTTTTCGGTCACCGTCGAACTGCGCGGCCAGGGCGACGTCACCCACGACCTGGCGAGTCTCGACTGCCAGGCCCTGATCGAATACCTGATCCGCTTCGGTGCCATTGACGGCGAACCGATGCCCTTGCCCGACCTGCCCTACCCGGCTACGCCGCTGGCCGGCGTGGAGCCGGTGGCGACACCGGTCGGCGGCCTGCTGGTCTACAGCGCCGTGCCCGGGGAGTACCTGGAGGCGGGGCAACTGGTGGCGCAAATCATCGACCCCATCAACGACACCGTCACCCCCGTTCATTGCTGCAATGCCGGGCTGCTGTACGCCCGCTCGCTGCGTCGCATGGCCACTGCCGGCATGGTGATCGCCCATGTCGCCGGCGCCGAAGCCTACCGCAGCGGCTACCTACTTTCGCCTTGAGGATGCATGCCCCATGTACAAACTGACCATCGAAGGCCTGCATAAGAGCTATGGCGAACATCAGGTGCTCAAAGGCGTTTCGCTCAAGGCCAGGACCGGCGACGTGATCAGCCTGATCGGCGCCAGCGGCTCGGGCAAAAGTACCTTTTTGCGCTGCATCAACTTTCTGGAACAACCTAACGACGGCGCAATGAGCCTGGACGGCCAGGCGATCCGCATGATCAACGACCGCCACGGCATGCGCGTGGCCGACGAAAAGGAACTGCAGCGCCTGCGCACCCGCCTGGCCATGGTTTTCCAGCACTTCAACCTGTGGAGCCACATGAGCGTACTGGAAAACATCACCATGGCGCCGCGCCGGGTGTTGGGCGTCAGTCAGCAGGAAGCCGAAGACCGTGCCCGTCGTTATCTCGACAAGGTCGGCCTGCCGGCGCGAGTGGCCGAGCAGTACCCGGCGTTCCTCTCCGGTGGTCAGCAACAGCGCGTGGCCATCGCCCGCGCCCTGGCGATGGAGCCGGAGGTGATGCTGTTCGACGAACCCACCTCGGCCCTTGACCCGGAGTTGGTGGGAGAAGTCTTGAAGGTGATTCAGGGCCTGGCCGAAGAAGGCCGGACCATGATCATGGTGACCCACGAAATGAGCTTCGCTCGCAAGGTGTCTGATCAGGTGCTGTTTCTGCACCAGGGCCTGGTGGAAGAAGAAGGCGCGCCGGAAGACGTGCTGGGCAATCCCAAAAGCGAGCGGCTCCAGCAGTTTCTCAGTGGCAACCTGAAATAAACCCGACAAACCTGAAAGACTGCTTCTGTGGCGAGGGGGCTTGCTCCCGCTGGGCTGCGAAGCAGCCCCCAGGCGCTGGATGACACACTGCTGGGGACGCTGCGCGTCCAGCGGGAGCAAGCTCCCTCGCCACAAAAGCGCCCTCGCCACGATTTTCTTCATTAAACCTTTCATCCCTCACCGCGGTCACTGAAAGAGGACTTTCAGGGCGCACGCGGCGGGTATGGCGACATCCAACAACTACGCAAACCAGTGGTTCAGCGCCCGCGGCTGGAAGCCGTTCGCCTTTCAAAAACAAGTGTGGGCTGCGGTCAAACGCGGCGAATCCGGGCTGTTGCACGCCAACACCGGGGCCGGCAAGACCTACGCCGTGTGGTTCGCGGCGCTTAACCGGTTCGCCCGCGCGGCGCCACCGCCGGATAAACCCCGTAAACGCAAACCAGTGACCGAACCGCTGACGGTCCTGTGGATCACGCCGATGCGCGCGCTGGCCGCCGATACAGGCAAAGCCCTCGAGGCACCACTGGCAGAGCTGCAGATTCCATGGAGCGTCGGCCTGCGCACCGGCGACACCAGCGCCAGCGAACGCGCCCGCCAGGGTCGGCGTCTGCCCACCGCGCTGATCACCACGCCCGAAAGCCTGACCCTGATGCTCGCCCGTGCCGATGCGCAAACGGCTACCTCGACGCTGCGCATGGTCGTGGTGGATGAATGGCACGAGTTGCTCGGCAACAAACGGGGGGTGCAGTTGCAATTGGCATTGGCGCGCTTGCGGCGCTGGCATCCCCAACTCATCGTCTGGGGTGTGTCCGCCACCTTGGGTAACCAGGCCCACGCCGAACAGGTATTAATCCCGCAAGGCAATGGCATCAGCGTGCAGGGGGCCAACGGCAAGGCGCTACGGGTCGATACGCTGCTCCCCCCGGCCCTCGAACGTTTTCCGTGGGCCGGCCACATCGGCCTGAAGATGCTGCCCCAGGTCATTGCTGAAATAGACGCCAGCAGCAGTTGCCTGGTTTTCACCAACACCCGGGCGCAATCGGAAATCTGGTATCAGGCCATTCTCCAAGCCAGGCCGGACTGGGCCGGGCTGATCGCGCTGCATCACAGTTCATTGTCCCGGGAAACTCGCGACTGGGTAGAGCAGGCCCTCAAGGAAGGGCAGCTCAAAGCGGTGGTCTGCACCTCCAGCCTGGATCTGGGGGTGGACTTCTTGCCAGTCGAACGGGTCCTGCAAATTGGCTCGGCCAAAGGCGTGGCGCGGCTGATGCAGCGCGCCGGGCGTTCTGGTCATGCGCCGGGGCGGACCTCGCGGGTCACGCTGGTGCCGACCCACAGCCTGGAGCTGATCGAAGCCGCCGCCGCCCAAGACGCCGTGGCTCAGCGGCGCATCGAACCCCGGGAATCGCCCCACAAGCCGCTGGATGTATTGGTCCAGCATCTGGTCAGCATGGCCCTGGGCGGCGGTTTCCTGCCTGACGAGCTGTTTGAGGAAGTGCGCGGCGCCTGGGCCTATCGGGACCTCAACGAAGCCGAATGGGCCTGGGCCCTGGCCTTCGTGCGCCATGGTGGGCTGTCATTGACCGCCTATCCCGACTACCGGCGGGTCGAGCCGGACGAACACGGCGTGTGGCGAGTCCCCGATGCGCGACTGGCCCGACGACATCGCATGAGCATCGGCACCATCGTCAGCGACGCCAGCCTGCAATTGAAGTTCTGGAGCAAAGGCGGTGGCGGCAAGACCTTGGGCAGCGTGGAAGAAGGCTTCATCGCTCGCTTGCGGCCTGGAGATGGTTTTCTGTTTGCCGGACGCTTGCTGGAATTGGTCCGCGTCGAAGACATGACCGCCTACGTGCGACGCAGCCAGGCCAAAAAAGCCGCCGTGCCGCGCTGGAACGGTGGGCGGATGCCGCTTTCCAGCGAGCTGGCCGGCGCCGTCGTGGCCCGTCTGAGCGAGGCCGCCACAGGCCGCTTCGAGGGCCCGGAGATGAGCACCGTACAGCCCTTGTTATCGATTCAACAACGCTGGTCCGGTTTACCCACGCAAGAAACATTGTTGGCCGAGCGCCTCAAATCCCGCGAGGGCTGGCATCTGTTTCTGTATCCCTTTGCCGGGCGCCAGGTTCATCTGGGGTTGGCGAGCCTGCTGGCCTGGCGCGTCAGCCAACAACAGCCGGTGACGTTTTCCATCGCGGTGAACGATTACGGCCTGGAACTGCTCAGTGCCACGACACTGGACTGGACGCAGCACCTGGGGCCGGAACTCCTGAGCGTCGACAACCTGCTGGGCGATGTGCTGGCGAGCCTGAACGCCGGAGAGCTGGCGCTTCGACGCTTTCGCGAAATCGCCCGGATCGCCGGACTGGTATTTGCCGGCTATCCCGGCGCACCCAAAAGCACCCGCCAAGTCCAGGCGTCCAGCGGGTTGTTCTTTCAGGTGTTCAAGCAATACGACGCCGACAACCTCTTGCTGGCCCAGGCCGGGGAAGAAGTCCTGCGTGAAGAATTGGATATACGCCGACTGGAGCAGACCTTGGAACGCCTCAATACCTTGAAGCTCGACCTGCATGCCATTAAACGGCCCACCCCACTGGGATTCCCCTTGCTGGTGGAGCGATTCAGGGAAAGCATGAGTTCGGAGAAGCTCGCCGATCGCATCCGGCGGATGGTCAGCGAACTGGAAACGACCGCTGATCGTGGTGACGCCTGATGCCGGCGCCCTATCCCGTCAGCCTGGCCGGCGAAGAACTCTGGTTATTGCCGGAAAAAGCCCTGTACTGGCCTGCCCAGCAAACCCTGATGGTCGCCGATGTGCATTTCGGCAAGGCCGCTGCTTATCGCAGCCTAGGCCAACCGGTGCCCCATGGCACGACGGCCAGCAACATCGCCGTGCTGGACGGGCTACTGGCGAGCCTGCCATGTCGCCAACTGATCTTCCTAGGCGACTTTCTCCACGGTCCAGGTTCCCATGCCCCAGGCACCTTGAAGGCCCTTTGTAGCTGGCGTGAACGACATCAGCACCTGGCCATGACGCTGATTCGCGGCAATCACGACAAACGTGCCGGCGACCCGCCGCCAGCGCTGAACATCCGGGTCGTGCCGGAGCCTTTGTTGCTCGGACCTTTCGCCGTACAACATGAGCCCGATCCGCATCCCAGCCGCCACGTCCTGGCGGGCCATGTCCATCCCGTCTACCACCTGAGCGGCAAAGGACGGCAACGGCTGCGCCTGGCCTGCTTCCGGCTCGCCAGCGACATCAGCCTGCTACCGGCCTTTGGCGCATTCACAGGGGGTCATCGGGTCGAACAGGACAATGACTGCAGGATCTTTGTCATTGGGGATAACGAAATATGGCCCGTCAGTTGAAGCACACGTGCTTTCCACAGACGGGCCATTTTGCGATCAGGCAACAGGCGCAGGAGGCGGCTCATCCGGCAGGGTGGGTTCACCGGGTTCGCTGGGTTCTAGGGGCTGTTCGTTGGGGGTATCGGGATCAGGCTGGCCTGGAATACCGCCCGCCGCTTCGGCAGGGTGGGCCAGCAATGACCAAGCCATGACACCGATCTGATTGGGCTCAAGCTTTGCCAGTTCGGCACTGATTCGCGGATCGATCTTCATAGAGCAACTCCTGGGCGAAGGCCCGCTGCGCTGAGGCAAAAAAACGGGCAGTACACCCCATAGAGTGCCTGCCCGCCCAGGAATTCAAACTGTTCGTCAGAATCAGGTACGCGGCAGCGTTACGCCGCGCTGGCCCTGATATTTACCACCACGATCCTTGTAGGACACTTCACATTCCTCATCGGACTCAAGGAACAGCATCTGCGCCACACCCTCGTTGGCATAGATTTTTGCCGGCAAGGTCGTGGTGTTGGAGAACTCCAGGGTCACATGCCCTTCCCACTCAGGCTCCAGCGGCGTGACGTTGACGATGATGCCGCAGCGCGCGTACGTGCTTTTACCCAGGCAGATGGTCAGCACGTTGCGCGGGATACGGAAATACTCGACGGTGCGTGCCAGGGCAAATGAGTTCGGTGGAATGATGCAGACGTCGCTCTTGACGTCGACGAAGCTCTTCTCGTCGAAGTTCTTCGGGTCCACGGTCGCCGAGTTGATGTTGGTGAACACCTTGAATTCATCGGCGCAGCGCACATCGTAGCCGTAGCTGGAGACGCCGAAGGAAATCAGCCGATCGGCGCCTTCGCCACGCATCTGGCGCTCGACGAAGGGCTCGATCATGCCGTGCTCTTGCGCCATGCGGCGAATCCACTTGTCCGATTTGATGCTCATGGCGGTTTCCTGAAATAGCGAGGTGGAAAAAATACGTCCGGCATCTTACCGGGGCGCGAGGCCGGGTTCAAAGTGCGGGACGTAAATCTCGCCGATCCACCTTGATTTCCTGGTCCTGACGGCAATACCGCTGGCCGTCAGTCACCAAAACCGAGAAACCTTCGCAAAGACCATTGGCACATTCAGGAAAAAGGGTTAAGGTGACGTCACTGTGTTGCTTGTGTCACTGAGAATCTCTACACGATATGTTGAATTTCGATCCAACCATCTACAAGAATTTTTCCTGCTCTTTGCACTCAGTCTCGGCCAGGGTTCTTCCTGAGTCGCAGTTATCTTTGTTCAAGGAGTTACACCATGTCTAATCGCCAAACTGGTACCGTTAAGTGGTTCAACGATGAAAAAGGCTTCGGCTTCATCACTCCACAATCCGGTGACGATCTGTTTGTTCACTTCAAAGCAATCCAATCCGACGGCTTCAAAAGCCTGAAAGAAGGCCAACAGGTTTCTTTCATCGCTACCCGCGGTCAGAAAGGCATGCAAGCTGAAGAAGTTCAAGTTATCTAACTTGTCCTTGCTTTAGTAAAAAGCCCCGCCCTCAAAAGCGGGGCTTTTTTGTGCCTGTGTGTTTTTGCCCACGCACAAAAAAAATGTGGGAGCGAGCCTGCTCGCGATAGCGGCGTGTCAGTCAACGTTGATGTTGCTGATCCGCCGCTATCGCGAGCAGGCTCGCTCCCACACGGGTTGGTTGCTAGACCGGGATTACCAGGTCACGCCAAACCCGGCGGTGTAGCGCGTCTTGCTCAAGTCGCTGTCTTCGGTGCCCTCAATGACATCTTTCTCGGCCTTGAGGTTGAGCGAAGCCCAGTCGGTAACTTTGTAGCGCAGCCCCACCTCGGCGTCGTAGGCATATTCGGCAACACTGGACAGCGGCTTGCCGACTTCGCCATTGGTGAAGAATTCGACGCGCTTGCCAATCAGGTAGCGGTTGTAGTCCCACTTCATGGCGATGGAATAGAAGTTGTCGGTGCCACCGTCGCGGTATTCGTAATCGGTGCGGTTGAACAGCGAACCCAACGAGAAAGCACCCAGCTCGTCATCCCAGAACTGGTAGCCCGGACCGGTACCCACCACGCGCTGGCGAGCCAGCTCTTCGACTTTGTCGCGCTTGTAATTCAGGCGCCCTTGCCAGAACCATTTTTCCGTCAGGAAGCGGTCGAGGGAATACTCCAACCTCCAGTTGTCGGTGGAAACCACGTCATCCTGGAACTCACGGTTGTATTCGCCTTCGGCGGTATGCCGCCATCTGCCGTGGCGTGCCGAGGTCTTGAAATCGATGTCGTAGTCATCGGTATCGTTTTCCGCGCGCTGATAATCCAGTGCGGCGTCGATATTGCCCTTCCACACCAGATCCTCGACCACCGGTTTGGGTTTGAGGATTTGCTGGATACTGGCCAGCTCGACGGTTTTGGGTCCGTCACCGTTGGCCAGGGTCACCTTGCCGTCCTCGGCAGCCTGCAGCGCCTTGGCTTTTTCGCCGGTGTAGGCATCCTGCTTGACCAGCAATTGCTGGTCGCTCTCAAGGGTCTTGACCTGTTTCCAGTCGATGGGAATCGCGCCGGCGTAATCGGTCTGGATCAGCAACTTGCCGCCATCGAAAACGGTGATCTTGCCGCTGAGCTTGTCGCCGTTCTTCAACCAGACGGTATCGGCAAGCAATGGCATGGAGGCGCTGGTGACAGCTAGGCATAGCAGGGTTCTAGACAACATAAGCGTATAAAGAGCTCAAGTTTGCGGTAAAAAGGCGGCATTATCCCCCGGGACGACACCTTAGCAAGGACTGACCGAAGTATTTGTAATGAGTTCATTTCTCAACCAACCTTGCGGGATTTAATCTACAAACGGCAATACGCCCTTGCCCAGGACACCTGAACGTGACTGATGCTCCCGCGGCCCCAGAGAACGCCGCCCAGATCCGCCGCACCACCCTGTACCTGACCCTGGCACAAGTGCCGGCCGGCAAGGTCGTGACCTATGGTCAGCTAGCCGAGATGGCCGGTCTGGGCCGAGCGGCGCGCTGGGTAGGGCGTACCCTCAGTCAGTTGCCGAACGACACAAAGCTGCCATGGCATCGAGTATTGGCTGCCGGCGGTCGGATCAGCCTGCCGGCCGGCAGCGCCTCAGGGGATGAACAACGCGCGCGCCTGCGCACGGAAGGGGTGAGTGTCCTGAATAATCGTGTTGATATTCAGCGCCATGGCTGGCGCCCGGTAGAGCACAGCGGTTAGAGTGCGCGCTTTGTTTTCGCAATTTTTGAGGCAGACTCCAGCCCATGCCCCGTAAAACCTGGCGCGCCGCCCTCGCCGCCTATGCCAGTCCCTCGACGCTCGTGCTGTTGCTGCTTGGCTTCGCCGCCGGCCTGCCCTACATGCTGGTGTTTTCCACGCTTTCGGTCTGGTTGCGCGAAGCTGGCGTGGCCCGCGAGACTATTGGCTACGCGAGCCTCATCGGCCTGGCCTATGCCTTTAAATGGGTCTGGTCGCCCCTGCTCGACCAATGGCGCCTGCCGCTGCTGGGCAAACTCGGCCGTCGGCGTTCATGGTTGGTGCTCTCCCAGGCCCTGGTGATCCTCGGCCTGATCGGCATGGGCTTCTGCGACCCGCAAAAGCACCTGTCATGGTTGATCGCCATCGCCGTGATCGTGGCTTTCGCGTCGGCCACCCAGGACATTGCCGTCGATGCCTATCGCCTGGAGATCGCCGACGACACCCGCCAGGCGGCCCTCGCCGCCAGCTACATGTCCGGGTACCGAATCGCGGCATTGCTGGCCACCGCGGGCGCACTGTTCTTCGCCGAAGGGTTCGGCTCCACCGGTTTCAGTTATAAGCACTCGGCCTGGGCAGGCACCTATCTGTTGTTCGGCGTGCTGATGGTCCCTGCGTTGCTCACCTCGCTATTCATGCGCGAACCGCCGGTGCCGCTACGCACCCAGTTGCAGGCCGGTCGCTATAGCTTCGTCCACCAGTTGGCCTCGGTGTTCGTACTCATCGTGCTGCTGGTGTCGGTACCGGCGATGTTCACCCAGCTCTATAACACCGACTTTGCCAGTGTCCTGTTCGAAGGCGTCAGCCTGCTGGACCTGCTGCTCGAAGACCGTGCCTTCCTGCGGGCCATTCTCTATATCACCCTGACAGCCCTGTGCCTTTCGGCCATGGGGCGCCGCGGGCTGGCGCCGGTGCTGACACCGGTCAACGATTTCATCCTGCGTTACCGCTGGCAGGCCCTGTTGCTGCTTGGGCTGATTGCCACCTACCGGATGTCCGACACGGTCATGGGCGTCATGGCCAACGTGTTCTACATCGACCAAGGCTTCACCAAGGACCAGATCGCCAGCGTCAGCAAGATTTTCGGGCTGATCATGACACTCGTCGGCGCCGGCATGGGCGGCTTGTTGATCGTGCGTTTCGGTATCCTGCCGATCCTGTTTATCGGCGGCGTTGCCTCCGCCGGCACCAATATCCTGTTTTTGATGCTCGCCGACATGGGCGCCAACCTGCAGATGCTGGTTGTCACCATCTCCCTGGACAACTTCAGCTCCGGCCTGGCCACTTCGGCGTTCGTCGCCTACTTGTCGAGCCTGACCAACCTGAAGTTCTCGGCCACCCAATACGCCCTGCTCAGCTCGATCATGCTGTTGCTGCCGCGCTTGATCGGCGGTTACTCAGGGGTGATGGTGGAGAAATTCGGCTATCACGACTTCTTCCTGATCACCGCCTTGCTGGGGGTTCCGACCCTGTTACTGATTGCCTTGCACTGGTATCAGGAAAACCGCCGCCAGGGTTCAGGCTCGGCTTCGGAGCCGGAACCGACACCCACGCGACCTGCGCAAGAATCTTAGGAAACTTCCAGCAAGCGCCGGCGAAACCGGCGCTCATGCCTGGCGACCGGCCACGCGCCTGTACGCCAGGGCATCTCGCCCGTACAATGCTCCGTCACTTCTCGTCATCAGCAACCGACAACGGCCAACCATGCGCACCAGTCAATTTTTGCTCGCCACACAGAAAGAAACGCCTTCCGACGCCGTCGTGATCAGCCACCAGCTTATGCTGCGCGCCGGCATGATCCGCAAACTCGCCTCGGGCCTGTACACCTGGCTGCCGATGGGTCTGCGTGTGATGCGCAAGGTAGAAGCCATCGTTCGCGAAGAAATGAACGCCGCCGGCTCTCTGGAAGTGTTGATGCCGGGCACCCAGCCGGCCGAGCTGTGGCAGGAATCGGGGCGCTGGGAAGAGTACGGCCCTGAGTTGCTGCGCATCAAAGACCGTCACGGTCGTGACTTCTGCGCAGGCCCGACTCACGAAGAAGTGATCACCGACCTGATGCGCAACGAGTTGAGCAGCTACAAGCAACTGCCTATCAACCTGTATCAGATCCAGACCAAATTCCGTGATGAAATCCGTCCACGCTTCGGCCTGATGCGCGGCCGCGAATTCATCATGAAGGACGCCTACTCGTTCCACACCGACCTGGCGTCGCTGCAAGCCACCTACGACCGCATGCACCAGGCGTATTGCAACGTATTCACCCGCCTGGGCCTGAAATTCCGTCCGGTTGAAGCCGACAACGGTTCCATCGGTGGCGCCGGCTCCCACGAGTTCCACGTACTGGCCGAGTCCGGCGAAGACGACATCGTCTTCAGCAACGGCTCCGACTACGCCGCCAACATCGAGAAAGCCGAGGCCGTGCCACGGGAAACCTCCCGTCCTGCACCGACCGAAGAACTGCGCCTGGTGGACACGCCAAACGCCAAGACCATCGCTCAACTGGTGGAAGGCTACAACCTGCCGATCGAACGCACCATCAAGACCCTGATCGTGCGCGCCGAAGAAGAAGGCAAGCTGATCGCCCTGATCATCCGCGGCGATCACGAGCTGAACGAAATCAAGGCCGGCAACCAGCCTGGCGTTGCCAGCCCCCTGGTCATGGCCACCGACGCCGAGCTGCGCGACGCCATCGGCGCCGGTGCCGGCTCCCTCGGCCCGTTGAACCTGCCGCTGCCGATCATCATCGACCGCTCGGTGGAGCTGATGAGCGATTTCGCCATCGGCGCCAACATCGATGACAAGCACTACTTCGGCGTGAACTGGGAGCGCGACCTGCCGGTTCCGGCCGTGGCCGACCTGCGCAACGTTGTGGCCGGCGATCCGAGCCCGGACGGCAAAGGCGTCCTGGAAATCAAGCGCGGCATTGAAGTCGGGCACATCTTCCAGCTGGGCAACAAGTACAGCAAAGCCATGAAGTGCGAAGTGCTGGGCGAGAATGGCAAGCCGGTGACCCTGGAAATGGGTTGCTACGGCATCGGCGTATCCCGCGTGGTCGCCGCGGCCATCGAGCAGAACAACGACGAGAAAGGGATCATCTGGAGCGACGCCCTGGCGCCATTCCAGATTGCCCTGGTGCCGCTGCGCTACGAGACCGAACTGGTTCGCGAAGCCACCGACAAGCTCTACGCCGAACTGACGGCGGCCGGCTTCGAAGTGCTGCTGGACGACCGCGACAAAAAAACCAGCCCCGGCATCAAGTTCGCAGACATGGAACTGGTCGGCATCCCGCATCGGATCGTCGTCAGTGACCGCAGCCTGGCCGAAGGCAACCTGGAATACAAAAGTCGCACCGAGGCCGAGCCGCAAGCGCTGCCGGTCGCTGACGTGCTGTCGTTCCTCCAGGCCCGTATCCGCCGCTGACACCAGATAGAGACGTCATGTTCAAGCGAAACACCTTAGGCCTCGGGGGCGCCGCGCTGTGCGGCGCCCTGCTGGTCAGCGGCTGTGCCAACCAAATGTCGCAACGCAGCGAGCACGAAGAGCGGGTCGAGCGCAAACTGCTCGACCATAGCCTGCATATCGAAGTGGGCGAGCCCAAAGTACTCGAACTGCCGCAACGTCGGGTGCGGATCAATGAGCAGAAGACCTTCGAAGTCACCGAATTCGAAGTCACCCGCCATTATGATCGCTATACGCCGTATCAGCCCTGGCGCGAAGTTTACGAAATTCCGCTGGGCGCGGTGGCAGTGGTGGCGGGTGTCGGCGCCAATGTGGTCAATGTGTTCGCTCTTGGCAACCTCCCAGAGAGCGCGACTCGAGACTGGATCAGCTACGGCTTCGCCGGGCTCAATCCATTCATGAACGTGCCGTCCCATGGCCGCGCCCAGCAGAACCTGGCCGGAATCGACGAAGTGCAACGCGACAAACGCGTCGAACACACGAGCCTGCCCTGGAGCGAACGCCCGGTACAGGTCAAGGCTGCCCGGCAAACCTTCGAACTGAGCACCGACCGCAATGGCGTGTTGCGTTTGAATCTGCTGGAAAGCCCGTTCGCCGAGCATGATCTGAGCCACTTCGGCAAGTTGCAGATCAGCGTGACGGACGCCCTGGACGAGGTACACACCGACTCGTCCCTGAGCATCAGCAGCACGTTGCGCGGCAAGCTGGTGGAAGCCCATGGGTTGATCTACGACGATCTGGAAGATGACGAGGTGAGCCAGTGGGTTCATCGGGTCAAGCGGCTGTCGGAGCTGGGGCTTGAAGAAGAGGCCAGCGAGCTGGAACAGAGCCTGATCGAACTGACCCGCAATGATCCGGAGTTACAGACCGAATTCCTCAAAGCCCTGACCAAGGATGGCGGGCGCCTGGTGGCGGATCCAGGAGCGAACTAGCAGCAAAACCTTGTGGCGAGGGAGCTTGCTCCCGCTGGGGCGCGCAGCGGCCCTCAAGCCTGCCACCTCGGTGTGCCAGACAAGTTGAATAAACTGTTTCTGGGGCTGCTGCGCAGCCCAGCGGGAGCAAGCTCCCTCGCCACAAGAGCCGGCAAAGCCTTCATGTAAGTGGCAGCCTCACCGCTCAAACAATTCCAACTGCTCAAACCCGCCTCGCAGATCCTCCAGCCGTACCCCTATCCCCAACAAACGCACCGGCTTGCCGCCGCGGTTGAATGCCTGGGTCAATAGCAACTGGTAACTGCCCAGATCGCGCCCTGCCCCGGCCTGCTCCAGGGTGGTCTGGGTGAAGTCGTGGAATTTCACTTTGACGAACGGCTTGCCCGGTCGATAACTACTGTCGATCCGGGCGATGCGCCCACTCAGGGACTGCATCAGCTCCGGCAGTTTATCGAGGCAGCTTGTCAGATCAGGCAGATCGACGTCGTAGGTGTTTTCCACACTGATGGACTGTCTACGGCTGTCATTGTGCACCAGACGCTCATCAATCCCACGGGCCAGGCTCCAGAGGCGCTCACCGAAACTGCCGAATTCGCGCACCAGCGCCAGCTTGTCCCATTGACGCAACTGCAGGCAATCGACAATGCCGAGCCTGTTCAGTTTGTCGGCGGTCACTTTACCCACCCCATGCAGCTTGCTCACCGGCAGGGCCGAAACGAAGTCTTCGACCTGATCCGGGGTAATGACGAACAAGCCGTTGGGCTTTTTCCAATCGCTGGCGATCTTGGCCAGAAACTTGTTGGGGGCGACGCCGGCGGACACCGTGATGTGCAGTTGATTGGAAACCCGCCGACGAATGTCCTGGGCGATGCGGGTGGCACTCCCACCGAAATGGGCACTTGCGGAGACATCCAGGTAGGCCTCATCCAGGGACAGCGGCTCGATCAAGTCAGTGTAATCGCTGAAGATCGTATGAATTTCCTTCGACGCCTCCCGATAGGCGTCCATCCGCGGCTTGACGATGGTCAAGTCAGGACAGAGCTTCAAGGCGTGCCCGGATGACATGGCCGAGCGCACACCGTAGGCCCGAGCCTCGTAGTTACAAGTCGCGATGACCCCGCGCCGGTCCGCCGAACCACCGACCGCCAGGGGTTTGCCGGCCAGCCGCGGGTCATCGCGCATCTCGATAGCGGCGTAGAAGCAGTCACAGTCGACGTGGATGATTTTGCGTTGCGTCATAAGAGAAGCGGATGTGCGACAAGTCGGGACGCCAGTATCGCACCGACAACTGTATATAGCACCAGTAGTTGAAAAGATCCTTCACTGCGACTGGAAAAAGCCTACGTGAATTTATTTCTTCAATCGTTGCGAAGCGTCCAATAGAGCGCCAGCCCTTGCCAGGCTTGCGTCACAGCGCTGTCACAATGCCCAGGACTTAGGCTAAGCAATTGAAGCTGAACAGATTTTCCTGGCGCCAGGGTTGACAGCCAGCCGATCCTCTGTAGAATGCCGCCACACAGACGCGGGATGGAGCAGTCTGGTAGCTCGTCGGGCTCATAACCCGAAGGTCGTCGGTTCAAATCCGGCTCCCGCAACCAAACATCAAGAAAGGCTACTCGAAAGAGTGGCCTTTTTTGTGGCCGTTTGTTTTTGAGCAAGGCGCCGTGAAGAGAAGACCTGCGAACCTCGCCCAACCCCACGGCGACGCAATGCAGACTGCCTGCTTGTAGGACAATTTCCTTTTGATTTCTTGTGTTTAGCTCGGTTGGCGACGAATTGGCCGTTTATTTGACCTCACCACCTTTTAACGGTTGACACTCAGGCGTTCGCCTGTAGAATGCCGCCACACAGACGCGGGATGGAGCAGTCTGGTAGCTCGTCGGGCTCATAACCCGAAGGTCGTCGGTTCAAATCCGGCTCCCGCAACCAAACATCAAAAAAGGCTACTCGAAAGAGTGGCCTTTTTTGTGCCTGTCGAAAAAAGCTTTCATGACAAATATTTTGTAATTATTTTTTTCGGCAGGGATTGGTAACTGAGCGGGTTGCCCCCATCCTGTCGCGCATAGTTCAAGAGGTGATTGATGCGCGCTCACTCGTCTGCCCCACAAGACACTGTTACTGCGGTACAACCGATCAAGGCCGGGCGCTTGCGCTGGCTGGAGCGTATCAGTCAGTACCGTCAGCCTATCGGCCTCGCTGTCACGCTGTTGCTGTTCGCCCTTGCATTGATTGCCTGTCGCCACCTGCTGAGCGAGCTCGATCTGTACGCTCTGCACGACTCGATCATGCAGGTGCCGCGCTCAGCCCTGCTCGGCGCAGTCGCCGCGACGGTCGTCGGATTCGTCATCTTGCTGGGCTATGAATGGTCCGCCAGCCGTTATGCCGGTGTGAAATTGCCCGCGAAAACGCTGATCCTGGGCGGATTCAGCGCTTTTGCCATCGGCAACGCCATCGGGCTCTCGTTATTGTCGGGGGGCTCGGTTCGCTACCGGCTGTATGCCCGCCATGGCCTGGGCGCGACAGATGTCGCCCACATGACCCTGTTCGCCAGCCTGTCCCTGGGCTGTGCACTGCCGCCGCTGGCAGCCCTGGCAACCCTCAGTGATCTGCCCGCCGCTTCCGCCGCCCTGCACTTGCCGGCCACCTGGCTGGGAGCGATCTGCGTGGCGGTGCTCCTGCTCACCTGTGCGCTGGCTATCGGCATCTACCGTCGGCGCCTGCCAGAACAGCCCTATCGGGACAGCCTGCTGATCAAGGCCGGGCGCCGCACCCTGCGCCTGCCGGGCCGACGCTTGACGCTCCTGCAACTGATCATCACCACGCTGGATGTCGCGGCGGCCGCCACGGTGCTGTACTTGTTGTTGCCCGAAACACCACCGTTCGGCGCCTTCCTGCTGGTGTACCTGTTGGCGCTGGCAGCCGGCGTACTCAGTCATGTACCGGGCGGGGTCGGGGTGTTCGAAGCGATCCTGCTGGCGGCCTTCGCCGACAAACTGGGGGCCGCGCCTTTGGCCGCCGCCCTGCTTTTGTATCGCTTGATCTATGTCCTGCTGCCGATGCTGGTGGCCTGTGTGTTGTTGCTGATCAATGAGGCGCAACGGCTGTTCCAGGCCCGCCAGTCCCTGCGGGTAGCGTCGGGCCTGGCGGCGCCGATCCTGGCGGTGCTGGTGTTCCTCTCGGGCGTGGTGCTGCTGTTTTCCGGCGTGACCCCGGAAATCGATACTCGCCTGGAGCACATTGGTTTCCTGATCCCTCATCGGCTGGTGGACGCCTCGCACCTGGGCGCCAGCCTTGTGGGCGTGTTGTGCCTGTTGCTCGCCCAGGGTCTGCGCCGTCGCTTGTCTGCTGCCTGGATGCTGACCACCGTTTTACTGTTGGTGGGCGCCCTGCTCTCACTGCTCAAGGGCTTCGATTGGGAAGAGGCCACGCTGCTGACGCTGACGGCCAGCTTGTTGGCGGTGTTCCGGCGTTCGTTTTATCGTCCGAGTCGCCTGACCGAGTTGCCATTTTCGCCGCTGTTTCTGATTGCCAGCCTATGCGTGCTCGGCGCGTCAATCTGGCTGCTGCTGTTTGCATACCAGGACGTGCCCTACAGCCATGAACTGTGGTGGCAATTCACCCTCGATGCCGACGCACCTCGTGGTCTGCGCTCACTGCTGGGCGCGGCGGTGCTGCTGGTGGTGGTGTCCCTTACCTGGCTGCTGCGTACCGCCCGCCCGGTGATCCAGCTGCCGGCGGCAGAAGAACTGGAGCGAGCCAAAAAGATTCTCATGGCCTCTTCACAACCCGACGGCGGCCTGGCCCTGACCGGTGACAAGGCATTGCTGTTTCATCCCAACGACGAAGCATTTCTGATGTATGCCCGCCGTGGCCGCAGTCTGGTGGCATTGTACGACCCGATCGGCCCTACCCAGCAACGCGCAGAAATGATCTGGCAGTTCCGCGACCTTTGCGATATCCATCATGCGCGCCCGGTGTTCTATCAGGTTCGCGCCGAGAACCTGCCGTATTACATGGACATCGGCCTGACCGCGATCAAGCTGGGTGAAGAAGCACGGGTCGACCTCAAGCATTTCGATCTCGAAGCCAAGGGCAAAGAGATGAAGGACTTGCGCTACACCTGGAACCGCGGTACCCGGGACGGCCTGTCGCTGGAGATCCACGAACCGGGCCAGGCGCCGATGGATGAGCTGAAGGTCATTTCCGACGCCTGGCTGACCGGCAAGAACGTGCGGGAAAAAGGCTTTTCACTTGGCCGCTTCAGCGATGACTACCTCAAGCATTTCCGCATCGCAGTGATTCGTTTCGAAGGCCGCCCGGTGGCGTTCGCCAATCTGCTGGAGACGCACAGCCATGAATTGGCCAGCCTCGACCTGATGCGCGCCCATCCCGACGCCCCGAAACTGACCATGGAATTCATGATGGTCGGGCTGATTCAGCATTACAAAGCCCATGACTATGCCCGCTTCAGCCTCGGAATGGTCCCCCTGTCGGGCCTGCAACCGCGACGCGGCGCACCGCTGACCCAGCGTCTGGGTTCGATGGTGTTCCGCCGTGGCGAACAGCTCTACAACTTCCAGGGCCTGCGCCGTTTCAAAGATAAATTCCAGCCTGACTGGGAACCTCGTTACATGGCCGTGCCCGCCGGACTCGATCCGCTGGTAGCTCTGGCCGATACCGCCGCCCTGATTGCAGGCGGCCTGACTGGATTGGTGAAACGCTGATGATGCAACGCTCCTGGCGATACGTAGTGGCCACCCTGTTGGTGGTGGCGGTGATTCTCGGTGGCGGTTACTGGTACTGGAACCGCCCTGCCCCGCAACCGACCCTTGAACAGCTGACGCCGGTCGACGGTGCCCCCATGACCCGGATCATTCCCGGCACCCCGCCCCGCGCCCAGGTGCTGGTGGCGGTCAACGAAGAGCAGAAACTCAGCGACACGCAATTGCTGACCCTCAGCCGCAGCGGCTCGGCGCAGATCGTCCAGGTGATCCTGCCCAAGGACTGCATGCTGCAAGGCCGTGCCCTGCAGGCCGGCCTGAAGCAGCTCCAGGGGCCGGCAACGCTGGTCAGCGGTATCGGCCCCGGAGCCGTGCTGGCCTGGCGCTGGCTGGCGGAGCAGAAGAACGACAAGGCCCAGGCCGTTTCGGTGGACCTGGCCCTGGAAAAACCCGGCTGCACCCACCTGCTGCCTAAAAGCGCGGCCCACGGCCACTGGCTGGTGGCCTGGAATGACAACCCCGACGACACCAGCGCCGGTTTCGTACGGGATCAACCGAACGCTGAAACCAGCATCAGCAACTACGACATCAACCTGCCACAGGTGCTGAACAACGAACTGCACAAGATCCTGGTAGGCACCGACCAGGGCGGCCTGAGCATTCCCGTAGTGGAAGTGCCGGCCAGCCAGGCCCGGGACACCGTGACGCTGTTTCTCTCCGGAGACGGCGGCTGGCGGGACCTGGATCGGGACGTGGCCGAAGAAATGGCCAAGATCGGTTACCCGGTCGTCGGCATCGACACCCTGCGCTACTACTGGCAGCACAAGAGTCCGGAACAAAGCGCCCAGGACCTCACCGAACTGATGCAGCACTACCGTCAGGTCTGGGGCACCAAGCGCTTCATCCTGACCGGATATTCCTTCGGCGCCGACGTACTGCCCGCAATCTACAATCGCCTTCCGGCCAGCGAACAGCAAGGGGTCGACGCAATCATCCTGCTGGCCTTCGCGCGCACCGGCAGCTTCGAGATCGAAGTCGAAGGCTGGCTCGGCAATGCCGGCACCGAAGCCGCCACGGGCCCGGAAATGGCCAAGCTGCCCGCCGACAAAGTGGTGTGCATCTACGGCGTAGAAGAAGCGGCTGAAAGTGGCTGTACCGACAAGACCGCGGTGGGCGAAGCCATCCAGCTACCTGGTGGTCATCATTTCGACGAGAACTATCCGGCGCTGGCCAAGCGCCTGGTGGACGAAATCAACAAGCGCCAGAACAAGAACGCCGAACAGTGAACTGAGGCTGGTTTTTTGTGAACCCTGCGAACCTAATGTGGCGAGGGGATTTATCCCCGCTCGAGTGCGAAGCACTCGCACAGGTCATGAACCCAGGAAAATCCAGAGGGTTGCTTCGCAACCCAACGGGGATAAATCCCCTCGCCACAAATTGTTGTCCACTCAACCCCACGCCCACCAAAAAGCCCCCGCTGCCACAAGGCAACGGGGGCTTTTTTGTTTGGGCTACATTTCCACCTGGGTCCCCAGTTCAATCACCCGGTTCAGCGGCAAATTGAAAAAGCGCAAATTGCCGTTGGCGTTTTTCAGCATGAAGGCGAATAGCACTTCGCGCCAACGGGCCATGCTTTCAAGCTTGGAAGCGATGACCGTCTCGCGGCTGAGGAAATAGGTGGTGCGCATCGGGCTGAAGTCCAGCTCATCCAGATGACACAGCCTGAGCGCCTGTGGCACGTCCGGTTCGTCAGTGAAACCAAAGTGCAGGATCACCCGGAAGAAACCTTCGCCGTAGGAATCCACCTCGAAGCGCCGTTGCGGCGGCACCCGGGGGATGTCTTCGTACACCACCGTCAGCAGCACCACTTGCTCGTGCAGCACCTGGTTGTGCAACAGGTTATGGAGCAGCGCGTGAGGCACGGCATCCGGGCGGGCAGTGAGGAAAACCGCCGTGCCCTTGACCCGATGGGGAGGTTCGACACGGATGCTGCTGATAAATACCGGCAACGGCAGAGCGCCTTCATCCAACCGATCTACCAACAGTTCCTTCCCGCGCTTCCACGTGGTCATCAGAATGAACAACACGATCCCCGCCAAGACCGGAAATGCGCCGCCCTGCAGGATTTTCGGGACATTGGCGGCAAAGAACAGACCGTCCACCAATAGAAAACCGACCAGCAACGGCACCGTCAGCAGAGGTGGCCATTTCCACAGCAGCAACGCCACCGCCGACACCAGGATGCTGGTGATCAGCATGGTGCCGGTCACTGCCACGCCATAGGCAGAGGCCAACGCGCCGGACGACTCGAAGCCAAGCACCAGCAGGATCACGCCAACCATCAACGCCCAGTTCACCGCGCCGATGTAGATCTGCCCTTGTTCGGCGCTGGAGGTGTGCTGGATGTACATGCGCGGGATATAGCCGAGCTGGATGGCTTGGCGTGTGAGGGAAAACGCGCCGGAAATCACCGCTTGGGATGCGATCACCGTGGCGAAGGTCGAGAGCACCACCAGCGGCACCAGCGCCCAGCCTGGGGCCAACAGATAAAACGGGTTACGAGCGGCCTCCGGGTTCTCCAACAGCAAGGCGCCCTGACCGAAATAGTTGAGCACCAGTCCTGGCAACACCAGGACGAACCAGGCCCGGGCAATCGGTTTGCGGCCAAAATGCCCCATGTCCGCATACAAGGCTTCGGCGCCGGTCAAGGCCAGTACCACGGCCCCCAGGATCGCAACGCCCCCCCCCGGATGCACCATGAAAAAGCGCACGCCCCAGGCCGGGTTCAACGCCTCGAGCACCTGCGGATGCTGGACAATGCCATGAATGCCCAGGCCGCCAAGGACCACGAACCACAGCACCATGACCGGCCCGAACAATTTACCGATCCGATCGGTCCCGTGTTTCTGAATCAGGAAAAGCGCCACCAGAATCACCAGCGCCATCGGCACAACCCAGTGATCCAGCCCATCAAAGGCCACTTCCAGACCCTCCACGGCCGACAATACGGAAATGGCCGGGGTGATCATGCTGTCACCGTAAAACAACGAGGCGCCGATCAGCCCGAGAATCACCAGCACCGAACGCAACCGGGGATAAGGGGTGGACGCCCGCCGGGCCAGCGCGGTCAACGACATGATGCCGCCTTCGCCCTGGTTGTCGGCGCGCAGGATAAACAGCACGTATTTGATCGAGACGACCCAGACCAGCGACCAGAAGATCAGCGCCAGAATCCCGAACACTCCGTCATGGTTGACCTGCACACCATATTGACCGGAAAACACTTCCTTGATGGTGTACAAGGGACTGGTGCCGATGTCGCCATAGACCACCCCCGCGGCGGCCACCAACATTCCCACGGGCCTGGCCGCTGCATGCCCGGTACCCGACACCTGACTCTCTGCCTGCTCCATCCAACACTCCCACTACCTGATCCGCGCTGCTGGAAAGAAGCACCCTGATTGACCTTGCGTCCAGGCCACCTTACTTCCTGTTACAGACAAATGATTGACTGTAGAGATTCAGTTGCGCTGGACGGCGCGAAGCATAGCGCAGCACTCGTCGTTTTTCCCCGTATAAAGCTGGTCAAGCGCTTCCAGCACCGCTAGAATTGCGCACTTTTTGATCAGAGGCGCGTCAAGCGTCCTGTCTCCACAAGAGACGATCTCCCCTACACCGAGGTTAGACATGTCCACCACTACCGCGCCGACCAACCCCAAGGTTGGCTTCGTATCCCTGGGTTGCCCGAAGGCTCTGGTCGACTCCGAGCGCATCCTGACCCAGCTGCGCATGGAAGGTTATGACGTCGTATCCACGTACCAGGACGCCGACGTGGTAGTGGTCAACACCTGCGGCTTCATCGATTCGGCCAAGGCCGAGTCCCTGGAAGTGATCGGCGAAGCCATCAAGGAAAACGGCAAGGTCATCGTGACCGGCTGCATGGGTGTGGAAGAAGGCAATATCCGCGACGTGCACCCCAGCGTGCTGGCCGTGACCGGTCCGCAGCAGTACGAGCAGGTCGTCAATGCCGTGCACGACGTAGTGCCGCCCCGCCAGGACCACAACCCGCTGATCGACCTGGTGCCGCCGCAAGGCATCAAGCTGACCCCGCGCCACTACGCTTACCTGAAGATTTCCGAAGGCTGCAACCACAGTTGCAGCTTCTGCATCATCCCCTCGATGCGCGGCAAACTGGTGAGCCGCCCGGTGGGTGATGTGCTCGACGAGGCCCAGCGCCTGGTCAAGGCCGGCGTCAAGGAGCTGCTGGTGATCTCCCAGGACACCAGCGCTTATGGCGTCGACGTGAAATACCGCACTGGTTTCTGGAACGGCGCGCCGGTGAAAACCCGCATGACCGAACTGTGCGAAGCCCTCAGCACCCTCGGCGTGTGGGTCCGCCTGCATTACGTCTACCCGTATCCGCATGTCGACGAACTGATCCCGCTGATGGCCGCCGGCAAGATCCTGCCGTACCTGGACATCCCGTTCCAGCACGCCAGCCCGAAAGTCCTCAAGGCCATGAAGCGCCCGGCTTTCGAAGACAAGACCCTGGCCCGCATCAAGAACTGGCGCCAGATCTGCCCGGACCTGATCATCCGCTCGACCTTCATCGTCGGCTTCCCTGGCGAAACCGAGGAAGACTTCCAGTACCTGCTGGATTGGCTGACCGAAGCCCAGCTCGACCGCGTCGGTTGCTTCCAGTATTCGCCCGTCGAAGGCGCACCGGCCAACGACCTGGACCTGGATGTGGTGCCGGACGAGGTCAAGCAGGATCGTTGGGAGCGTTTCATGGCGCACCAGCAGGCCATCAGCTCGGCGCGCCTGCAAATGCGCATCGGCCGTGAAATCGAAGTACTGGTGGATGAAGTGGATGAACAAGGCGCCGTGGGCCGCTGCTTCTTCGACGCCCCGGAAATCGATGGCAACGTATTCATCGACAACGGCAGCAATCTCAAGCCGGGCGACAAGGTCTGGTGCAAGGTGACCGACGCTGACGAATACGATCTGTGGGCTGAACAGATCGGTTGAGCTGCTGCTTCACAGACTCAGTGTGATACCTGTGGGAGCCGAGCTCCCACAGGTTCTTTCACAGGCCGAAAAATTGAAGAGCCTCGCTATCCTCACAAGATGCGAGGCTTTTTTGCAGCTATCGTATGGAGATATCCAGCACAAGGAGCAGGCGGGCATGCGTCAGCATTCGGTCATCCACACACCGAAATCCAGCGACTATCAGGAACTGACCCGGGTCTGGGAGGCCTCGGTACGCGCCACCCACGATTTTCTGCCGGACAGCTACATCGAACTGTTGAAGAACCTGGTGCTCACCCGTTACCTGGACGCGGTCATGCTCATCTGCACCCGGGACACTCGCCAGCGCATTACCGGTTTCGCCGGCGTCGCAGCCGGCAAGATCGAGATGCTTTTCATCGACCCGCAACACCGTGGCCAGGGCCTGGGCAAACAGCTGTTGCGTTATGCCATGGAGCACATGAACGCCGATCAACTGGATGTCAACGAACAGAACCCGCAAGCCTTGGGTTTTTACCTAAAGCAAGGCTTCGAAGTGGTCGGCCGTTCGGCAAAGGACGGCATGAACCAGCCGTACCCGTTGCTGCACATGCGCTACAAACAGCCCGACCTGAAGGCCCAACGCGGCTAAAAGGCAAATGGACCCGCGATTAACCGGCGCCAGGCAGGTACAATGCCCACCCTCTTTTTGTTACGGCCCTGTCATGACTGACCCGATTCGTCTCTCCAAACGCCTCATCGAACTCGTCGGCTGTTCCCGTCGGGAGGCTGAGCTGTTCATCGAGGGCGGCTGGGTCACCGTGGACGGCGAAGTGATCGACGAACCGCAGTTCAAGGTCACTACCCAGAAAGTCGAACTCGACCCCGAGGCCAAGGCCACCGCGCCAGAGCCGGTCACCCTCCTGTTGAACGCCCCGGCGGGCATGGATGCAGACACGGCGATGGCGTCCCTTGGACCACAGACCCTGAGCGAAGAACACCGCTTCGGCAAGCGCCCCCTCAAGGGCCACTTTCTGCGCCTGACCGCCAGTGCCGACCTGCAGGCCAACGCCAGTGGGTTGCTGGTGTTCACCCAGGACTGGAAGATTCTGCGCAAGCTCACCGCCGACGCCGCCAAGATCGAGCAGGAATACGTGGTGGAAGTCGAAGGCGAAATGGTCGCCCACGGCCTCAATCGCCTGAACCATGGCCTGACCTACAAAGGCAAGGAGTTGCCGGCGGTCAAGGCCAGTTGGCAGAACGAGAACCGCTTGCGCTTTGCCATGAAGAACCCGCAACCGGGGGTGATCGCGCTGTTTTGCCAGGCGGTCGGCCTCAAGGTGGTGGCCATTCGACGCATCCGCATTGGCGGCGTGTCCATCGGTAAGGTGCCCTTGGGCCAGTGGCGTTACCTGTCCACCAAAGAGAAGTTCTAGTTTCTTTTTCCGGCGCCGCACCGAGCTGCGGTGCCCACTGCCGATTGATCAGGATTGCACACATGGTTCACAACGACGTACTTCGCAGCGTGCGCTACATGCTCGACATCAGCGACAAAAAAGTCATCGAGATCATCAAGCTGGGTGGCCTGGAAGTGCCCATGGCGGATCTGGTGGGTTACCTCAAGAAAGACGAGGAAGAAGGCTTCGTGTTCTGCCCTGACGAAGTCATGGCGCATTTTCTCGACGGCCTGGTGATCTTCAAGCGCGGCAAGGACGAAAGCCGTCCACCGCAGCCAATCGAAGTGCCGGTCACCAACAACATCATCCTCAAGAAGCTGCGGGTGGCCTTCGAACTGAAGGAAGACGACATGCACGCCATCCTCAAGGCCGCGGAGTTCCCGGTGTCCAAGCCGGAACTGAGCGCATTGTTTCGCAAGTTCGGCCACACCAACTACCGCCCGTGCGGTGACCAGTTACTGCGCAACTTCCTCAAGGGTCTGACGCTGCGCGTTCGCGGCTGATTTCCCGCCGAACCATGACCTACAACGTCTCCCCCATCGGCTACGTCCGCTCCTGCTTCAAGGAGAAGTTCGCCATTCCCCGTCAACCGCAACTGGCCCCGGCCGCGCGCGGTGTGCTGGAGTTGGTGGCGCCATTCGATCAGGGCGATGCGGTGCAGGGCCTGGAGCAGGTCAGCCATGTCTGGCTGCTGTTCCTGTTCCACCAGGCTCTGGAAGACAAGCCACGGCTGAAAGTGCGCCCGCCGCGTCTGGGCGGCAATAAGTCCATGGGGGTGTTCGCCACTCGCGCCACCCATCGCCCCAACGGCATCGGCCAGTCGGTGGTGAAACTGGAGCGGGTCGAAGCCGGGCGCCTGTGGATCTCGGGCATCGACTTGCTGGACGGCACCCCAGTGCTGGATATCAAACCCTACGTGCCCTACGCAGACATCATCGGCTCGGCGCACAACAACATCGCCAGCGCAGCGCCTGAGCTGATTGCGGTGCGATGGGCCAGCTCTGCCCTGCATCAGGCCCGCGACCACGCCAAGCGCCTGGAAGAACCCCTGGTGGAGCTGATCGAACAGTGCCTGGCCCAAGACCCACGTCCGGCGTACCAGATTCCTACGCCCGAACGGGAATATGGTGCACAGTTCTGGGATCTGGATGTGCGTTGGCATTATCCGCAGCCCGGGGTGATCAAGGTGCTGGAAGTGATTCCGGCGAAATCGTAACAGCCAGAAACGAAAAAGCCCGCGCTGCCTTCTTCAGGTAGCGCGGGCTTTTTCATGGGTAACTGCAGACCGGGTTGCGGCTATCGCGAGCAGGCTCGCTCCCACCTTTGAACTTCAGTGGCCACAAGATTTGTGTTCCCACATATTCCATTGTGGGAGCGAGCCTGCTCGCGATGGCGATCGATCAACCACCGCATAAACCGAGGCTTACTTCTCTACAAACGCCCGCTCGATCAGGTAATCACCCGGCTCACGCATGCGTGGCGAAACAGTCAGGCCGAAGCTGTTGAGCACTTCGCTGGTCTCGTCGAGCATGCTCGGGCTGCCGCACAGCATGGCGCGGTCGTCCTGCGGGTTGATCGGCGGCAGGCCGATGTCGCGAAACAGCTTGCCGCTGCGCATCAGGTCGGTCAGGCGGCCTTCGTTCTCGAACGGTTCGCGAGTAACGGTCGGGTAGTAGATCAGTTTGTCACGCAGCGCTTCGCCAAAGAATTCGTTCTGCGGCAGATGTTCGGTAATGAACTCGCGATAGGCCACTTCATTGACGTAACGTACGCCGTGGCACAGGATCACTTTTTCGAAACGCTCGTAGGTTTCCGGATCCTGGATCACGCTCATGAATGGCGCCAACCCGGTGCCAGTGCTGAGCAGGTACAAATGCTTGCCAGGCTTGAGATCGTCCAGCACCAGGGTGCCGGTGGGCTTCTTGCTGATGATGATCTCGTCGCCTTCCTTCAGATGCTGCAACTGGGAAGTCAACGGGCCGTCAGGCACCTTGATGCTGAAAAATTCGAGATGCTCTTCCCAGTTCGGACTGGCGATCGAGTAAGCGCGCATAAGCGGGCGGCCGTTGGGCTGCTGCAGGCCGATCATCACGAACTGACCGTTCTCGAAGCGCAGGCCCGGATCACGGGTGCACTTGAAGCTGAACAGAGTGTCGTTCCAGTGATGAACACTGAGGACACGCTCGTGGTTCATGTTGCTCATGTACGGGGACTCCTGGGAATGATGCCTGCGTCGTTAATTTGCGCAATTGCATCGCATTCTAATGGCGGCGACAATATCTGTTAAATGAATTATTAAGATAAGGGTTATCGGTTATATCGATATGCGATTTACTCTACGTCAACTTCAAGTCTTCGTCGCCGTCGCCCAGCAAGAGAGCGTGTCCCGTGCCGCGGGCCTGCTCAATCTTTCGCAGTCGGCGGCCAGCACCTCCATCACCGAACTGGAGCGCCAGTCCAGCTGCCAATTGTTCGACCGCGCCGGCAAACGCCTGAGTCTCAATGCCTTGGGCAAACAACTGCTGCCCCAGGCGGTGGCGCTGCTGGACCAATCCAAGGAGATCGAAGACCTGCTCAACGGCAAGTCCGGTTTCGGCTCACTGGCGGTCGGCGCCACCCTGACCATCGGCAATTACCTGGCGACCTTGCTGATCGGCAGTTTCATGCAGCGTCATCCAGAAAGCCAGGTGAAGCTGCATGTGCAAAACACTGCCAATATCGTGCACCAGGTTGCTCACTATGAAATTGATCTGGGTCTAATCGAAGGCGACTGCAGCCATCCGGACATCGAGGTCCAGAGCTGGGTCGAGGATGAACTGGTGGTGTTTTGCGCCCCTCAACATCCGCTGGCCAAACGCGGCCAGGCGACCATGGAGGAACTGACCCATGAGGCGTGGATTCTGCGGGAGCAAGGTTCCGGCACCCGCCTGACCTTCGACCAGGCCATGCGTCACCATCGCAGTGCGCTGAACGTGCGTCTGGAACTGGAACACACCGAAGCCATCAAGCGAGCCGTGGAATCGGGCCTGGGGATTGGCTGCATTTCACGCCTGGCCCTGCGTGACGCCTTCCGGCGCGGCAGTCTCGTAGCCGTGGAAACCCCGGACATGGACCTGGCCCGGCAGTTTTATTTCATCTGGCACAAACAAAAATACCAGACGTCGGCCATGCGCGAATTCCTCGAACTGTGCCGGGCATTCACCGCTGGCGTGCAGCGCAGCGACGAAATCGTCCTGCCCCCCATTGCCTGAGCGCCGGGGCACTAGAGCAAAATCAGGCCCCACACCAAGGCAATCATGCTCAAAGCAACGAACTGAGCGGCACTGCCCATGTCCTTGGCATTTTTCGACAACGGGTGCAGCTCCAGGGAAATGCGGTCGATGGCCGCCTCCACCGCCGAGTTGAGCAACTCCACGATCAATGCCAGCAGGCAGACCGCAATCAGTAGCGCCTGCTCGACACGGCTGACATTCAGGAAGAACGACAACGGAATCAGGATGACGTCGAGCAAGACCAACTGACGAAACGCGGCTTCACCGACGAAGGCCGCGCGCAGGCCGTCCAGAGAATAGCCGGAGGCGTTGAGGATGCGTTTCAGGCCGGTTTGGCCTTTAAAAGGCGACATAAGTGGGCAACTGATCAAAAGGGGTGGAGAAGCTAATTCAAACCCGGTCAAAAAAGCGTGAACAAAACGCTACGATTGCGGTGAAATAGACTCAAGTTGCTGCAGCAGCAAGGCCGCCTGGGTCCGGGTGCGCACATTCAGTTTACGAAAGATTGCAGTGACATGGGCCTTGATGGTGGCTTCGGACACGTTCAACTCATAGGCAATCTGCTTGTTCAGCAGGCCTTCACACACCATGGTCAACACGCGGAACTGCTGCGGAGTGAGGCTGGCCAGCCCTTCGCTGGCGGCCTTGGCTTCGTCGGACACGCTCACAGCTTCGAATGCCTGGGGAGGCCAGGACACATCGCCATCCAGGACCGCCTTGACGGCTACCTGGATCATCTCAAGGGAACTGGATTTAGGAATGAAACCACTGGCGCCGAACTCCCGGGCCTTGACCATCACCGAAGCTTCTTCCTGGGCCGATACCATCACCACAGGAATTTGCGGGTATTGGCCGCGCAGCAAGACCAGCCCGGAAAAACCATAGGCGCCCGGCATGTTCAGATCCAGCAGCACAAGATCCCAATCGGCCTTTTCAGTCAGCCGGGCCTCCAGTTCCGCAATACTGGCCACTTCCGTGAGTCGGACATCGGGGCCCAGCCCCATGGTCACCGCCTGATGTAACGCGCTGCGAAAGAGCGGATGGTCATCGGCTATCAGGATTTCGTATGTGGCCATTTTTCAAATGATCCTGTTTTTAATGGCAGGCCTGATACACTCACGCCTTGCCCAAGCAACTCAAGATACCGACATGCCGCGGCATCAAAGGGGTACGTTCAACGCCAACACGTAAAAACACGGCGTTTCAAACCTTGGCCGTACCCTAATCGGCGCCAAGCATGCCCAGCGAAACCGGGGTGGTCAAGCAGCACGGCCGCTACCGTGTTCAGTATGGGCCACTATTAAGCCAACACTGGCTGCGCCTTACGAATAAAGGGCTGCAACTCAGCGTGGGCTGCAGTGGACACATCCATCTCCTGCTGTCGTTTGGCACCCAGGTAATGCTGGCTGAACACATCGAAATAGGCATCCAGGGCCGAGGCAGCGTCACTGTCCCCAGCCAGTTCCAGACATAACGCCGCCACTTCGGCGGTGCATAGATGCTCGCTGCGAGTCGAGCGGCGCAAGCGGTAGCGCGACAGCCTGTCGGGCAGCAGGCTCAGAATCGGCAAACGGTCGAAATACGGGCTTTTACGGAAAATCTTGCGCGCCTCGGTCCAGGTCGCATCCAGCAGAATGAACAACGGACGCTTGCCCTGATCGAGGGTGACGGTATGTGTGACCCGCGATGGTTCGACATACTCACCGGGAAACACCAGATATGGCTGCCATTGCGGGTCGTTGAGCAGCGCCAGCAGTTGTTCGTCGACGTCGGTGCGTGACCAGATGAACGCGTGATTGTCGCGCACTACGTCAGCAATCAGCCAACCCGTGTTGCTCGGCTTGAACACTTCCTTGTTGGTCATGATCAGGCAGACACCCGAACGAGCCTCGACGCTCGGACGCCAGGCGCACAGGCAATGGCTCTCGATCACCCGGCAGGCGCTGCAACGGGGCGCGCGCCAGCCACGGGCCTGAATCGGCTTGATACCTTCATCGATGCGCAGGTCGCGCAGACGGGCTACGGCGTTAGGGGCATGGTTCATCGCAGGCGACGCCGACAGGCAGGGAAAATCGACACGAACAAGACTCGGCAGGATAAAGGCCGGCAGTCTACCAGAGCGCGCAAACCTGTACCGTCCACCCGGCCTACCCTATAATTCGCCACCACTGAACGCACAGCCATGTGACCGGTCGAACCACCAGTCACTGAACCAGGAGAGTTTCATGCTGCGCCTTATCGTCCCCACCGTTGCCGTGCTACTGGCGACGTCCGTCACCGCACAGGCCGCTTCGCTGAAAGAACTCGAACTGAACAAGATGCTGCGCAATGTAGCCGCGCAAAGCAGCGCCGGCACGCCCCGGGCAATCAACGAGGACATTCTCGACCAGGGCTACACCGTAGAAGGCACTGAGCTGATCAATCATCTGAGCGTGCAAAGCAGCCATGCCCAGAAAATGCGGGCCGACCCCAAGGCCGTCTATTTCCAGCTGGGTGCCACCGTGTGTACCAACCCAGGCTTGCGCAAATTGATGGCCCAGGGCGCGACCATGCGCTACGAGTTCACCGAAGTTAAGACCAATCGCCCCATTGCGACTGAGCGCTTCCAGGAATCCGACTGCCCGAAACCGGCCAAGACCAAAAAATAATCAACCCGAACTGGCGCGCCGCTGCTCATCGTCGGCGCGCAGTTCCGCCACCAGCGCCTGCAGGTAGCGCGAGCGCCATGCTCGGCCTTCCAACCGGCGACAGCACTCCTCCTCGAGGCTTACCCGATTAGCATGAGCCGCTTCCAACAGCGTCAGGTACAACTGCTTGTCGAGCTCCAAAGTTACTCTGGTCATCAGTCCCGCCTCCATGCCCGATCCACTTCAATCCATCGCGCAGCGTCCAGTCCTGGACGCGCCATAGCATTGAATGCTTGCTAATCAGTTAATCAGAGCGGCACGCACCTAGTTGGCAATCTGACGAGCGGCATGACATTTGAGCGGTTGCCAACGATATTTTTTGAGCGCCATGATCAAGACAGCGAAGATCCGCGCGAGGGACTAGATTCAAAAGTATCTCTTTGCTTCAGGCAGAACGAGGCTGCCCTACCGACACCTTTGCGCGTGACAGTTCTTTCATACAAGGGAAACGCAGAACCCGCAGGATGGCTTGGTCGCCTGTCGCACGCCGCGTCGAACCAGGTCGAACGTCCAGGCACGGTCCTGGGCTGACAACGACACACGGAGTGTCGTGGCCCTGACGAATCTCTCGTTCGGGCTGGGGTTTTGCCAAGAAGGAGAAGCTGAATGCCTTACAAACCGAATGACTTGCTGAGTCGTCATTTTGAGAACCATGGACACGACCTCACCCGTAAGGTCGAAGAGCAACTCAACCTGGTCTCCCCCAACAGCCCGAACCTCCCCATCTACCGAGACATGATCCTGACCGTCCTGCGCATGGCCCAGGAAGATCACAACCGCTGGAATGCCAAGATCACGCTGCAGGCCTTGCGAGAACTGGAGCACGCTTTTCGCACGCTCGAACAATTCAAGGGCCGACGCAAGGTCACGGTCTTCGGTTCGGCCCGAACGCCCATCGAACATCCGCTGTACGGCCTGGCCCGGGAACTGGGAGCGGAGTTGGCACGCTCGGACATGATGGTCATCACTGGCGCCGGCGGTGGCATCATGGCGGCCGCCCATGAAGGCGCTGGCCGGGACCACAGCCTGGGTTTCAACATCACCTTGCCTTTCGAACAGCATGCGAATCCGACCGTTGACGGCACGCAGAATCTGCTGCCGTTCCACTTCTTCTTCACCCGTAAGCTGTTCTTCGTCAAAGAGGCCGACGCGCTGGTGCTCTGCCCGGGCGGTTTCGGCACCCTCGATGAAGCGTTGGAAGTCCTGACGTTGGTGCAAACCGGTAAAAGCCCGCTGGTGCCGGTGGTGCTGCTGGACGTGCCGGGGGGCAAGTTCTGGCAAGGCGCCCTGCACTTCATCCGTGAGCAACTGGAAGAAAACCGCTACATCCTGCCCACCGATATGAAGTTGATGCGCCTGGTATACAGCGCTCAAGAGGCAGTAGAGGAGATCAATCAGTTTTACAGCAACTTCCACTCCAGCCGCTGGCTCAAACATCAATTCGTGATCCGTATGAATCACAAGCTGAACGAGCAGGCCCTTGGGCATTTGCAGGCGGAGTTTGCCGACCTGTGCCTCAACGATTGTTTTCATCAACACGCCTACGCCGGCGAGGAACACGACGAGGCCCGTTTCAGCCATCTGACCCGACTGGCCTTTACCTTCAATGCCCGCGATCACGGTCGTTTGAGGGAACTGGTGGATTACATCAACCTGTCGGAAAACTGGGCCCAGCCCACCACCAAGGTCCAACCCCTCACCTGGGAGCCGATCAAGGTGACCTGAGTCCATAAAAAAACGGCCCGCTATCAAAATAGCGGGCCGTTGTTGTTTAGTCGTCCATGCCGCGACCGCTGAATAAACGGTTGATCATTTCCATGGAATATCCTCGATATGCCAGGAAACGTCCTTGCTTGGCTCGCTCCCTAGCATCGATGGGCAGATGCCCTGAGAACTTGCGGCGCCAGGTGTCCGTCAGTTGCGCCTGCCAATCGATACCGCTTTCGCGCAAGGCCAGTTCGATATCCGGGCGCTGCAAGCCACGCTGACCGAGTTCCTCACGAATTCGCAAGGGGCCGTATCCAGAGCGAGCGCGATAAGAGACAAAGCTCTCAAGGTAACGAGACTCCGACAACAAGCCCTCTTCCGTCAAACGGTCGAGGGCCGTGTCGATCAACTCATCTGGAGCGCCGCGCTGACGCAGCTTACGCGTCAGCTCGACTCGACCGTGCTCGCGCCTGGCGAGCAGGTCCATCGCGGTTCGCCGCACCGCGACGAGGTTATCGAGTACGACGGTCATCGAATCGATCAGATGTCAGCGTCAGCCAGGTCGTCTGCAGTCTCGCGGTTAGCCACCGACTTGACGTCCGCAACTGGGCTCAGAAGCTTGTCACGCAGTTGCTTCTCGAGGGTTGCTGCAATTTCCGGGTTATCCGCCAGGAACTTGGCCGAGTTGGCCTTGCCCTGACCGATCTTGGTGCCGTTGTAGGCATACCAGGCGCCGGATTTTTCGACGAAACCGTGCAACACACCCAGGTCGATCATCTCGCCATTAAGGTAGATACCCTTGCCGTAAAGAATCTGGAACTCCGCCTGACGGAACGGCGAAGCGACCTTGTTCTTCACAACCTTGACGCGGGTTTCGCTGCCGACAACCTCGTCGCCTTCTTTCACGGCGCCAGTGCGGCGGATATCCAGACGAACCGAAGCGTAGAACTTCAGCGCGTTACCACCGGTGGTGGTTTCCGGGCTACCGAACATCACGCCGATCTTCATGCGGATCTGGTTGATGAAGATCACCAGGCAGTTGGCGTTCTTGATGTTACCGGTGATCTTGCGCAGGGCCTGGGACATCAGACGAGCCTGGAGGCCCACATGCATGTCGCCCATTTCACCTTCGATTTCCGCTTTTGGTACCAGTGCAGCCACGGAGTCGACGATGATCACGTCAACGGCGTTGGAACGCACCAGCATGTCGGTGATTTCCAGGGCCTGTTCACCGGTGTCCGGCTGGGAAACCAGCAGGTCATCGACGTTGACGCCCAGCTTGCCGGCATATTCCGGGTCCAGGGCGTGTTCGGCATCGACGAAGGCGCAGGTCGCACCGGCTTTTTGAGCCTGGGCGATCACGGACAGGGTCAGCGTGGTTTTACCGGAAGATTCAGGACCATAGATTTCAACGATACGGCCTTTTGGCAGGCCGCCGATGCCAAGCGCAATGTCCAGGCCCAGGGAGCCGGTGGAGATGGAAGGAATAGCCTGACGGTCCTGATCGCCCATACGCATTACGGCACCCTTGCCGAATTGACGTTCGATCTGACCCAAGGCCGCAGCCAAGGCTTTCTTCTTGTTGTCGTCCATTAAAGTCCTCACGTAATCAATAAGGCCTGACGGCCAACACCTGTATAAGTAGCCAGTATTATTCCACAGCGATTACAGATCGCCTACCCCTGATTTGAGATTTCTACAGCGGCATGTTGCAACAGCCCCTCTAGCGCGGCCTTCACCGTTTGTCGGCGGACCTCGTCGCGGTTACCCGGGAAGAATCGCTGCTCACTGATGACCGTCTCGCCAACGCCCCAGGCCAGCCATACAGTGCCCACTGGTTTGTTCGGCGTACCACCATCGGGGCCGGCCACGCCGCTGACCGCCACGGCAAAACGCGCCAGGCTTTTTTGCTGCGCGCCCCGCACCATTGCCTCGACCACCTCGCGACTGACCGCCCCCACCGTTGCGAACAGCTCGGCCGGCACACCCAGCTGCTGAGTCTTCTGGCGGTTGGAATAGGTGACATAACCCGCCTCGAACCACGCCGAACTCCCGGGAATGCGGGTGATCGCCTCGGCAATCCCGCCTCCGGTACAGGATTCGGCCGTGCTCACATGGGCATTGACCCGCTGCAGGCGTCGGCCCAGTTCAGCGGCCAATTCGGTAATGTCGTCCATGATGCTCTCCTGATTCGATGCAAGGGCCCTACCGTACACGAGCATTCCAGGCTTGCAAGGCTCGCCGGATCAGCGCCCCAATGCCCTGACGTACGCCTGACAGGCCTGCAGAGCGATCAATCCGCGATCCCCTTCGTCGGTGATGGCGATAATTCGTTGAGCATGCGCCGGGTCAAGTCGGGCGCGTGGGGGGCCATGATCCACGCCGCCGGCGCTGGCGGTGGCAGGCACTGCACAACCGGCGGCAACATCGTCGGCGTCGAGGAGGACTGACAGCCGGACATCGGCAGTAGCAAGACGATCGCGCAAGCGATCCTGATCACGTTGGGCATCGCTCAAGGCTCGGTAATGGGATTGTTCGCTGGCGGAGAGTTGTTGTTCCAGGGCTAGGCGCTTGTCTCTTTCGTTCTGCTGCGCAGTAGCGGCCGACAAGGTCAACTGACGCAGCGTTTCGGCCTGGAGCTTGGCCTGCGCCGTCAAAGCCTTGCCATAACGCCAATCCTGAACTTTCCACGTCACACCGGCCGCCGACAGCAGAAACGCCAGCACAAGCACCGGGACGAACCTCATGACGACGGGGTTCATCCCAGCACCTTCAAAGCCTGTGCATAAAGAACCCGACGCTCCGTCGCGCCGTTCTGGCCGCCGTTGATCCTTTGCGTGATCTTGTCGAAAAGTCCTGCGTCAGCCAGGGCATTGAGCCCATGGACCGCCCAGAACCAAGCCGCCGAATGAGCGGCCCAATGTGGCTCCTCCAACAACTCTGGTGCACTGACCAGGTCCAGGCCCAGGGATTCGCCGCATGCTTGGTAGTTGGCCCGGCCGGTAATCTGAATCAAACCCCGGCCCCGGTACTTCTGGCCGTCACCATCGGCTTGCGGTGTGTTACCCAGGCGTAGGGCCAATGGGCCGGTGTCATATTTCGACAGATAGCCATCATTGCCCAACTCGCGCACGTAGCGCAGCTGACCGGATTCATGACCCACCTGGGCAATGAACGCGGCAACACGTTTCAATCCGATGACCTGATAACGCCCCATGGCTACGTTCAGCTCAGGTGCAAAAACGCTGGCATTGGCACCGGCGTTCGGGAGGATCTGCAGCAGTTGTGCTTGCGTGATTGGCATGGCGCTCTCCTTAAAGCGATTGATGGACATTCTTGGGATCCATTAAATGGGCTACGGACATTGGTGAAACATCGTAATTATCAGCCGCTCATAGCGTCCGGAACGATTAGATGAAACCCAGGGATATCAGCAAACTGTCGGTTGATGCAGTGTTCGGTATCAGCCTCAAAGATCGACAGGACCGTAGAGACCTGTTGATCAAGGTTGCTCGGTCAACAACCTGCTCACCTGGCATCTAGCGACATATAAAAATGCGGTTTTCCATGACGATGCACTCTGGAGAGGAAACTGGAACAGTCATATCAAGTCAGCTATTAAATTTTATACACGCCTCTTCCCCTAATAAACTTTTAGACTTTCCATCACTCACTCTTAAATGAATTTCCAGTTATGCGCCCCCCATCAGAGGGGCGAATTTCGTTTATTAGTATTTAATTACATACAACATCGCTACGTTCCTGGGACGCGCCTCATTACCACCAGAAGCGGCCACAGCGATAGTATGTGAGTGATCTCCGGCAGAGGCTGCTGTACCGGAAATGGTATGGGTGTGATCCCCCGCTGACACCGCCGCCCCCGACACAGTATGAGTATGGGCTCCAGCTGATGCTGCTGTACCGCTAATAGTATGGGTATGTGCTCCACCCGGGTTAGTTGGAGCGGTTACACCACTTTGCAAGTTGGCGGTTGTAAAATTGGGGCTGCCACCACCCACGTCGTTATTTTGGGCTCGCGGAGCGGTATGAGTATGTTCTCCCGCACTTGCTGCAGTACCACTGATTGTATGTGTGTGCGCTCCATTAGAAGCAGCCGAAGCGCTCAGCGTATGAGTATGTGCCCCAGTGGTCGCCGCAGTGGCACTTAATACATGAGTATGCGCCCCAGCGTCAGCAGCCGTTGCCGTATGGATATGTGACGCGTTCTGCCCGGTTTGGCCTGTACCCAGAACCCTTCCTGAATCAACCCCCCGCCCGTCATCCCAGCCTCGAATGAACTCGCCACGCAGATCCGGCAAGGCAAAGGTCGTGCTGCCATCACCCGCACCGAACCGCGTACTTATCGCCGCAAACAGCGCCGCATATTGTGCACGTGACACCAAAGCACCGTTGCATTTGAGCCAGCCTTGGGGCGGTTCCGCGGTCGCTACAACTTTGATGTCACCTACATCACTGCCCGTATCCTTGGTCATCCCAGTGCTGGCGATCATGACCCACGCGCCGCTTCCGATGGAGCTATTCCACTGCACCCAAACATCGCCACCGACAGTAATTTCCCCGCTTTGAATGGCGTTATGGTCAAGCCCCACAATTGACTTGGCCGGCAGCCCATTTGGGGCGAAAGTGCTGGCACCGGTATTGGCACGGGCTGCTTTGAAACGCAATATCAAACCATCAACCAGAACCGACGGCGCAGGTTTGTAAGTAGCACTGTAAGCATTGACGGTACCAGTATCCAATGCGTAATCGACCAATCCTGCCTGGTTGATTTTGCGTACCGCCAACAGCAATTGTCCAAGATCAGCTTCATCAGGAACCATCCCTGCCCCGGTAATTACCCCCAATAGTTCTTGAGTAACAGAGTTGCCCCAAGCCGCCGGAATCAATGAGCCTGGTACGCCAGTAACTGGATTTTCATCGACAAACTTGCCATTAACCAACCCAACACTGGGCACGCTCTTTGGATAATCCATTTTCTACTCCTTAGTCATAATTGATGTGCACCTGCGCATGAGCCGGTGCGCTACGATGGATCAGGCATTCCAAGGCAGAGCCTGGGTTCATGCCGAAGCGTTCACCCCAATAGCTGGCGCCAAAACGGCGGCCGAGCGAGAGGCGTCCGCCAGTGTTAAGCGTCCACATGAACTGCACTTGCCAGGTTCCGAAATGCGTTACGCCAAACCGCGAAAGTCCCATCCGGGGTGCCCGATGCTCAGTTACGGTCGCGTCGGGGTACCCTTGGCTGCGCGCGATATTGATGAAGTACGCCGCCGTCTGACTGCCCACCGCCAACAACCGCCGACGCACCGCCAACCGGCGATCGTCATACAGCGGTGTAGCGCCCAGACACGGATCAGGCAGGTTCATCACCCGCTCCCAATCCGGCACCAGCTCACTCACCCCCGCCGGGTCCATTTCGTGGAGCAGGTCGGCGGCGCGGGCGTCGAGACGCGCCAGTTCCTGGGCGATGCCTTCGAGCACCTCTTCCAGTTCCGGCACACGCTCCGGGTCCCATGCCGGACCGCTGGGCAGCAGGCTGCGCAGTTGGGCCTGGTACTGCTCGGCGGTTCTTATTCCAGCCATACGCAGCCTCCGAAGGTCAGCAACTGATTGCTGGCAGCGACCACGTCAGCGATGGGTGCGGTGAGTTTGTGGTCGGTTTCGCCGGTGGCGCTGCTGATGGCTTCGGCGATGTGGGTCAGCAACAGCGTTTCGCCGAGGCCAGCTTCGCGGTTATGCAGGTCGCGCAGTTGCGCTTCGATGGCGGCGCGCACGGCGCTGGTGTCCGGGGTAATGCGCAGCCGGTAGGTCACCGGCACCTGGGTTGGCGCCAGCACATGCACCTCGGCGGTGACCGGGCGCAGCGGCTCGATATAGGCCCGGACTTCTTCCAGTTGTTCGGCGTTGGGAATCGGCAGTGGATCGTCGTCACGCATGACGAACACGCCAACGGTGCCGGGCCCAAGGTAGCTGCCGCGACACCAGGCGCGGGTGATGCCAGGGCATTCCAGGGCCCAGGTTTCATAGTCCTGCGCGGAACCGCCGTGGGGAATGATGCGGTAGGAACGGATCACCCTGGCCCGCAGGGATTCGAGGCTTTCCCGGGCGAGACCGCCGGTCAGCCCGGGCGCGAGCACGGTGAAGCTGTTGCCGATGCCAAGGATCGGCTGCACCGGCGTCAACACCAGGCCGGCATCGGCATTCCCCAGGCTACCGGCGTCCAACGCGGCGACAGTGGTGCTGTTCAGGCCATTGCTGGTGGTGCGGGCGCTGGTCACTTTGTAGGTGCGCCCATCGCTGGATTGCAGCAGCGTGTCGACATCCAGCACCGCACCCGCGGTGGCGGTGAAACTGACACTGCCGCTGGCCACCTGGGCCGCTTTGCGCGCCTGGTTCAGGCGCAGGGCGGCGATGCGCTCCAGGGTGGATTCGTCGGCCTTGTCCGGGAGGATCTGCTCAGCGATCCAATCCAGGTAGCCATACAGGCCATAGGCGGCGCCACCCAGGGTGCGGGCCAACACTTGGGCATCGGACTGGCGCAGCGAATCGCTGGCCAGGTCGCTTTGGGCGCGCTTGATCAGCACCGGCAGCGAAGGGGTTTCAAACGGCATAGGTCACCTGCCAACTGTTATCGGGGTTGATGTCCAGGCGCTCGCCGTCGGCCAGGGTCAAAACCGTGCGCAGATTCAGGCGCTGGGCGTCGAGGCGTTCGCTGATGATGTCGATGGCGCTGCAATGGCCGTCGTCGATCAGCCATTGCAAGGCTTCGCGGGCATAGAATTCGGCGTCGAGCTGGGTCTGCCGGGTCAGCTTGACCCGGCGCAACAGCCACAGCCGCGAACCGATGCGGTCGTCGGCGACGGTGGGAAAAGTGTCGCCCCACCAGCCGAAACGTTGCTCGTCATCCACGGCATCGTCGTCAGCGGCGCGGCGCCAGGTGAACAGGCTGATCAGCACCGAGCGGGTCAGCGCGGCGTGCAGGTTCTGGCTGATGAACATCATTGGCCTCCCGCCGGCACGCCGGTCTGGCCGTTACCGGCCTGCACGCCGACGTGCACATGCTTGATCTGGCTGATGCCGCCGGCGATCTGGTCGCCCTGGGAAACGAACTTGCCGGTGTGGTTGATGACCGGGCTGTCGATATTCACCGCGCTGCTGGCGCGGATGTTCAAGGTCGCGGTGTCGATGTCGATGACCCGACCGCGCTTGAAGTGGATCTTGTCGCCTTCATCGGTGTAGATCGCCACTTCGCCAGGGGCCAGGGCCTTGAGGCGGAAACGACGGTCGGCGACCACCAGCACCACGGCATGGGAACGGTCACCGCCCAGGAACGTGGCGATGCCCTCGGCACCCGCCAACGGGTTGCTGGTGAAGCCGTAGGGTTCGAAGTGCTCCATGTCGTCGTTCACTTCACCGGCGGTGAGGCGCATTTGCAGCGATTGCAACTTGGTGGCCGAATTGGCGAGCACGACAGTGCCGCGCGCCAGGAGGCGGGTCAGTAGGCTCATTGAGGTTTCCTTCGGAATCGGAAGTTTGAAAGCGGTGTTTATTGGCCATAACTTCTGTTGGCTGTACCGACGCCATCGCGAGCAGGCTCGCTCCCACAAGAGATATCCAGTGGATCAAGTTTTGTATTCGGCAAAGATCCCCCTGTGGGAGCGAGCCTGCTCGCGATGGCCTGGGCTCATTCAACATTGAGGCAAGCTGACCCACCGCCTTCGCGAGCAAGCCCGCCCCCACAAGGAGTTTTGCGTTGGGCTCAGGTTTTGGGCGGCACCGGGTTCGCGTCGAACGTATGGGGCGGGGCGACTTGCAGGGTGGTGACGGAGCCTTGGGCGGACAGTGAATACGTCACTTTGGAGATCAGCATGTCGCCGTCAAACCCCAGCACCGGGTCGATCACTCGCACCAGAGTGTTATGTCGCCACAAATCACCATTGGCCTGACGCCAGCCCTGCACGCGGTAGGTCGTGGTCAGGGCCTTGCCAGTGCGGATGGCGCTTTCCCAATCGGCCCGTTGCTGGGCCAGCTCGAAGGTCAATTGCGCGCTTTCGCTGATCACCGTGACCCGCTTGCGCTTGAAGCCCAGGTCGGTCGCGGTGCCGCAGACTTCGCTCACCGCCGCCCCGCTCTGCTGGTCATTGCCTTTGTGCTGGCCGATGACCCGGTATTCGGAGAACACCTGGCTGTAGTCCATCGGTGCATTGCCCGAGAGAATGTTTTTCCCCAGTTCCAGCACATCACTGGCTCGCCCGCCACTCCCGGGTTTGGCCAGCAACACGCGGCCTTCGGCATCGTCAGTGGAAAACACCCGGAACAACGTCAGCAGACGGTCGATGGATTGAAAGACCGTTTCCCCCGGCACGATGCTGTGTTCGCTCAACCGAGCGGTTTCAGGGATCTCACTGATCACTCCCACGCCATATTGCGAGGCCAGGGCCTGGACGATGCTCAGCACCGTTTGCCCGCGCCATTGGCTCGGGCGATTGATCGCCGCGCAGTCCACCAAGTCCTGGGTCCTGGAACCACCCTCGATGCTCAGGCTGATCTGGCGCTCGTCATAACTGACCGGGGCTTTGAACACGTAGCCGCTGAGCACCAGGTCGGCACCGATGCGCACCTGACATTCATCCCCAGGTCGAATCGGCACCGACTGAGTCTGCCCCGGCCATTGCCAGGTGATGTCGAGTTTGAAGGTGCGGAACTGCCGCTCCAGGTCCGCACTGATTTCCACGCTTTTCCAGCCGCCGTAATCCAGCCCGCCGACGGTGAGCGAGACAGCGTTGTCGAGCTCGTTCATGGTTTATTCCCCCGAGACTTTCAGGTCGTTGGGCGGCAGGAAACCAGGGTGAGCCACGCCATTGCGCTGGGTCACTTCGGTGACCCGGGTAGCATCGGCAAATTGCTGATACGCCACCACCAACGCCGGCAGGCTTTGCTTGAACGACAGGTTGATCAGCCTTACGCCCGACGACGCTACCGCCGTCAGGTGCGCGGCCATCTGCTGACGCAAATTGTTCATTGCCTGGTAGTGATCCGGATCGGCCTTGAGCGAGGCTTGCCAGATGGCCTCGTTGAGGGCATCGCGCAGGGCCAGCACATCGTCGGCCACCGGCACGTCACGACGCTGGACCGGCTGCACCGCCTGCTGCGCCACCGATGGGGTGGCGCCCAACTTGACCGCCGGTGCGGCCACCGGCATCGCCGCAATCCATTGCGCGGCCTGCACCAGCAGCGTGTCCTGGACCAGATCGGCTACGGCCTGGGCCGCCGCCGTGGTGTCCTTGCCAGTGGTGAGTTTGGGGGCGTCCGCCTTGCGAATCGCCTCGACCTGTTGCGACACGCTGGCAATCACGCCGCGATAGCCGTCACGGGCAAAGTCCTTCAATTCCCGGATGTCCCCCAGCAACCCTTTGAACTCGGCCGCCACTTCCTTGGGCAGCTCCTTCACCGCCTTGACCAGATCGCTGAGTTGCCGATAAGTCTCGATCAACGGTTTGAGTTCCTGCTCGATGACGCCGTAGACATCCTTGAGGCTGTTGCGCAGGTCAGCGATGCCGATCCGCGCGGCTTTGATCAGCGTCATCGCGTCTTCGAAGCGCCGCACCGCCGCACCCAGGAAACTGTCAGCCGACACCAGCAACAGTTTCTGGCTGTTGATCGCGGCCGACGGGAATTGCAGCGGCTGGTCGGGATAGAACTTCAGGGCGAAGGTCACCAGGCCACCGTCCTGGCGGGTGTGGGTCATGTCGCATTCACCGACCTTGACCTGCAGGCGCCCCAACCACGGATGCACCAGTTCGCCGCTGCCCTGCTCCAGGGCCTTGAGCAACTTGTCGCGCTGCTCCAGGCAATCGGGGCCGACGATGAACGCGGTCAGCTCATGAATCTTCGCTTGCTGACCGAGACCTTCGAAGAACGGCTGGTCACGCTGGGGATATTCATGCAACTGGCCCTTGTGGCCGACCGGGTTTTTCGCCTGATCGACCCAGAACCCGACACCACGAAACGACGCCGGCAACAAACGATCACGCCAGCTCATTGGAACCTCCTGTGGAAAGTGAGCGATAGCCGATGCGCGAACTCACCGCCAGGGCCGGTTGATTGGTCTGTGGTGGATCGGCGCGCAAACCGGCCGGCGCATTTTCGAAGCGCACGGTCAGGCCGCCTTCGAGCTGCGTGCGATTGTTGGCGGCGCTTTGTTGCACCAGGGCGCTGGAGGTTTGCGGCAATGCGCCTGGCGTCAATGAGGTTTTCATCGGCAGGTTGCCGGACGCCGGCGCAAGGCTGGATGACAGGCCCGCAGGCGGCTCACTGGCCCCACCAAAAAACGCCGGCGCCAGCTCGCCCTTGCCTTCGGCATTGGTCTGGCGCTGCGCCTCGGTCAACCCTTCGACCTTGCCGGTGAACGAGGTGATGATTTCACCGAAGCCGCCGTTGAAGAACGCCTTGATCGGTGCAATCACGCCCTGCAGTTCGTCCCACCACTGGCTGAACCATTCACCCACCGGCCCCCACTGTCGGGTCAGGCCCTCAATGGGCGACCAGTCGAACAAACCGCTGAACACCGCCAGCATGATCGACACCTGATTGCGAATGCCTTCCCAGATACCGGCGAAGACTTCCCCGATCGTGCCCCAGTTGGCCATGATCAGCCCCAGTGGCGTCCAGTCGAACAGACCTTTCAGCGCGTCCATTACCGGCACAGTCAACGCCTTGAGCAGATCCCAGATCGCTGCGAACAACCCGGTCAGGGGCGCCCAGTTGCTGATGATCAAACCCAACGGTGACCAGGCGAACAGCGTCTGCATGAAACCGATGACCGGCGTTGCGGCCGCCACGATGACATTCCAGAGCGCGCCAAAGAAGCTGCTGATCGGGCCCCAGTTGCTGATCACCAGCCCCATCGGGGTGAAGGCGAACATCGTCTTGAAGAACTCGACCATCGGCATGACGATCGGCGCTAGCGTCTGCCAAAGCCCGGTGAAGAACGCCGAGATTGGTGTCCAATGGGCGATGATCATTCCGGCCGCCAAGGCGATGCCCATGGCAATCAAGCCGATGGGGTTCATCTTCAAGGCCAGGTTGACCACTTCCAGCGCCTGGCTCGCACCACTGACCGCCGTTTGAATCGCATTGAACGCGACGACGCCAGTCGCCAGGCCCTGCACAAATTGCGGGTTATCCTGCAGCACCTGGGCCACACCCGTGACCATCGGCTGCAAGCTGGCTGCCGCCGCGTTGACCGCCGGCCCCAGGGCCGAACCGAACTGCACCGACACATTGCTGATGGAAGTCTTCAATCCATCCAGGCTTTGTGCCGCCACACGCGGCGCTTCAGGTGCCTTCAAGCTGCTGGCCGCCGCGTTCGCCGCGCCCACTTCACCTTTGAAAGCCTCTGCTGACGTGAGCCCCTCCATGAACGGTTTGGCCAGGCCGCCCTCGGGGAGCAGGGCGGAAATATCCAGGCTGCCAAGGCCCGTGGCATCGAGGTTCTGCTTGAAGCTGGCGACCTTCGCTCGAAGACTGGCAAGCTTGGGCGACAGCTCATCGATGCCGGTCAGCAGCACTGCTTTTTTCTCTACCTTTTGTGTCTCTGCCATCACTGCACCTGCTGCATCGCATTGATCCGTTGCGCGTGCTCCAGGGACTCGCGGAGCACATCCAGTGGCCTGGCCATCATCTGTTCGGGGTCAACCTTCCAGAACCAGGCCAGGTCATAGGCGGCTGCGATCAGGTCGCCGATGGCTGCGACGCCGCACTCATGAAAAAACTCGCGACGGCCCAGCTCAGTGCGTTGAGGTCAGCCAAGTCCAACTGGTTGACCGACGACGGCGGGATGCCGGCGCAGACCGCGATGTATTTGGCCGCGACGTCCATGTCCAGGCTCACCTCCTCGCTCTTGTCGATCTTGTACGGCAGCGCCTTGATCGCCCGGACCTCCTGCACCGTCGGACGGCGCAGGGTCAGTTCGCTCAGCGGCTCGCCGTGGGCCTCAATGGCCACGCGCAGCGTCACGACATCGCTCATTGCCAGGTCCCCTTGATGCCTTCGAATTTCAGTTCGATGGTGGCGTCGTCGCCCTTGGACACCGGCTCTTCCACCAGATAGGCGCCGGCCAGTACGTAAACCTTGCCGTTGTTGAATTCGCAGGTGACGGTCATGTCGGTGCCAGCGACCAGTTGCTTGAGCGGGAAGTCCGCGGTGTGCAGCGCCGTCACCTTGAAGGACGGGGCAATGTCGGTTTCCTTGTAGAAACCCGGTACGACGGTTTCGCGTTTTGTAAACATCAGCGGTGCTTCGCAGCCGCCGTTGATGGTCAGTTGAGCGCCGTCCACTTTGACGTAGCAGGTGCCCGCAATCAGTTGACCCATGGTGTTTCTCCCTTCAAATAAAAAGCCCACACGAGGTGGGCGCAGTTCATACGTTCAAACGCGACTTTCAGGCGGCGTCGTCGTATTGCAGACGGAACTGGTTGAGCAGTGCGAACACCCGCAAACCATTGATGTAGTCCGGCGGGAACAGCACATTGACCCGGCTCGGGTCCTGACTGTCACGCTCGACAACCAGGTGCTCGGCGAACAGCTCGGCGTTTTCCACGTGGCCTTCCAGCTCCAGCTTGGCGTACTGGGCGATCAACTCGCCGCGAATGGTGCTCGGCGTCACGATGGGCTGGCCGGCGCCAAAACGAGTGCCGTCGGCAGCCAGTTTGTGGCGCCCATATTTGCTGGTGATCACACTTTGCAGGCGACGCACGATGAACGCCGACTGGTGCATGGTTTCGCTGTCCAGGTAGGAATTGTCAGCCTGGCCAAAGGCGTTCTTCTGATAGGTGGTGATCGAACGCTGGATGCGCACGTAGCCACCTTCGTAGTACGCCGTGGCGATACCGTAGTTGAGCAGCGACTGACGCTCGGTCAGGGTGAAACGTTCGCTGGCCGGCGCCGGATCCAGGCCTGGCAGACTGCCGCTCTGGGTCGGACGGCTGGCGTCGGCGGAAATGAACACCGCAGTACGGGCGGCCAATGCAGCGGCCTGGACCCAGAACGGTTGCGGCACACCCAATTCCAGGGCCTGGATAGTCATGTGCTGGTCGTTGCGCGCCTGACCGGCCGCCACCAGGGTGCCGATGGTGCCGCGCTTGGCGCTGTAGACATGGCCGAACAACTGCTTGGCCCAGGACCAGCGACCAGTGCTGTCGTCCATGACCGCTTGCCAGGTGTTGAGACTTGCCACATCGGACCACGGCATCGCGATGAATTCGAACGGCTCGTCACCCAGCGCCGCGACGGCGGCGGTCTGGTCCGGTACACCGGCCCCACCGGTCATTGCCGTGATGGCGGTGGTCAGGCCGGCCGGGGTGTCTTCGCCATTACTCTTGCCCAGGCGATTGAATTGCAGGCTGATGTCGTTACCGCTGTCGCCGGTCCATTTGGCGCTCAGGGTCACAACACCCTCGGCAGCCGCAGCAATCACCGGCAGATCGGCCGCCGCGTTGATCTTCAAGGCCAGCGCAGTGGCGGCTTGAGCGGCCGTCGCTCCATTGACGATAGCCGCTTGAACACGCACGCCACCCACATACAGATTGAGCATGCCGCTTTGAGTGGCGGCGCCGGTCAGGGTCAGCACGCCCTGGGCAATGGCACCTTCGACGTTGTGCAGCGGCAGGCACCAGATCTCGCCCAACGGGTCGGTCTTGCGCCAGGTTTCGTACATCGAGGCGAGCATCGAACCTTGACCGCCGATGTTTTTGGCCAGCGCAACGCTGGACACCAGCACCAGTTTACCGACCTCGGCCGGGGCCACGTTGTCGTTGACCTGGGCCACGATCAAACGGCGCATGGCCGACGACGCGCTATTGGCCGCCGAGTTGTCCATTTCGGCGTAGAACAGCGGAACACGAATGTCCGCGGGAATGTTGCTGAATCCGATCGCCATTATTTGGCTCCCTGTGGTTTTGCCGCTTTCACGGTTTTGGTAGTGATATCGCCATCGGCCAGACGTCGACGCCACCAGGCGCTGTCCGGTACTTCACGGCCCTCGAGGGGCAACAGATCGCCCGCTTCCGGGTCCGGTACGGCACGGCCCGGGGCCGGCAGCACGGTGATGCGTTTGCTCATGGGGTTACGTCTCCAGAGAAGGTCAGTTCCACGCGCCCATCGGGCCCGGGACGTTTCAGGTTGGGGTCCGCCGGGTCGATGGCATCGACCCGCACGGTGGCCCCGGTAAAGGACGACAAGCCGTCCAGTTCACGCTCGTGCCAGCTTTCGGCAGGCTGGCTCGCCAGATTGCGGCCCAGCTGGAACTCGGCGAAAAAGTGCAGCCGGTACAACACACGGCTGCTGTTGATGGAAACCAGTTCGCTGCCGTCGTACTCGATGCCGGTGTAGTCACCACCGGGCTTGAACCCCACCAGCGCCCGCCACAGTTCGGCGCGCAGGTCGTGCAACAGATCCAGCGCTTTTGTCGCATCGGTGGCGTCGAGCACCAGTACGGTGTCGAAACGGTCACGCACCGCTTGCAGCGTGGCGTTCTGGGCGGCGTTCTTGCTGGCAATGTCGGCGCTTGGCAGGACATAGGCGCAGGGGGTTTGCAGCGGCGTGTCGGCTTGCAACGTGGCGAGGTCAAACCCTGCTGCCACGCGATTGCCGAGCGCAGGACATTGCCCACGCAGTTGCGTGAGGATCGGAGTGATCTTCATGGAGGTGCTCCAGTTGTAGGGAAGGCGCAGTCAGAACTGTGGGAGCGAGCCTGCTCGCGATGGCGGTGTGTCAGGCAACATCAATGCTGGCTATGACGGCCTCATCGCGAGCAGGCTCGCTCCCACAGGGGAGTGGTGTTTAGGCCCTGGCATCCAGGCAGGTTGCATCAATCCTGCTGCGATAGCTTTTTTCCCGATCGCCGCTGGCGGTGACTTTGTCGATCGACCAGCGCCCGCGCATGAAGTCCGGCCAGGAGGCGTCCAGCAGCACGATGCCTTCGGCGCACAAGCCTGGATTGCCGGGGCATTCGATCGCCACCTTGAGTGCTTCGCGCATCATCCGGCGTACCTCACCTTCACCGGCGGCGCGAGCATCGTTGGCGCTTTGAAAGCGCTGGCGAAGGGTCTTGAACGGCGCGATGCCGCTCTCCTCGACGCGCATTTTCCCTGCCGCCGCATCCCACCAACTGGCCTTGCAGCCCTGGTATTTCGCCCGGGCGGTGTCATCCAGGACGGCGGAGATAAAGGCGTTGTCGCCCGGGCGGTTATTCGTCGTCACCGACAGTTTTGTCTCGGGCAGGACTTTGCCCGACAAAGACTTCGCCTGCCCCCGGCGCGCCAGCACATACAGCTCGTTGACCGGCTTGGCGACGGCGTCATAACGGTGAGCCAGTCGCGTCAGAAAACCCATGTCGGTTTCGTTGGACTGATCGATGTGCTCGATTTTTATCAGCGCCAGGTCCGGCGCCACACGCGGGGAAAACCCGTGTCTGGAGGTCAACTGACGAAACAGCACGCCCAGGGTCGTCGGACCATGACTGACGGATCGCCGTTGCTTGAAACCGGTCTGATCGGCCGCACTGAACGGCGCCGCCGTCGCGACAAGCGTCAGGCGCAGGGGAAACAGCGTCGGCGTGCGCCGGGTCACGACGAACTCACCTTTATCCACCAGCCCCGACTCCAGATAACCGACCCGCAGGCCGATTTTCCCGCCCAGGCTGGGCAATCCTTCAAGCCCTTCCAGGCTGATGGTGAGCGTCAGTTGATCGGACTCAATCCCCGCCGCGTCGATGTGCGTCCAACTGAGCAAGCGTTCGTTGAGCAGCGCCGCGTTCGCACCGTAGATTTCCACCGCTGGCGTGAAACCCAGTGACATATTGCCTCCTTAATCCCAGGCCGAAACCGGTGTGGGTGCGACGGGCTGTAGATCCACTTCCGGCAGGACAATCCATACACCCGCCGGCAATACCGGCCCCCACTCGGCCAGCTTCGGATTGAGTCGCCAGAGCGCCTCTTCGGCGGCATCGTCACAACGCTCAAGCTCGCGGTACAGCAACAGATTCACCGAATCACCGGCGATACTTCGAACCCTACGCATTGGCGAACTCCGTCAATTCAATCACCCAGCCGACCACCATCGCGGTGCCGTCATCAATGATCTCGGTCTGGGTTTCCGACACCTTGTTGATCTGCCATAGGCCCCAGTTGCGGCCGATGCCGTCAACCAACGGCACCGGAGCGCGTCGGGCCTGTAATGCACGCAGCTCATCGAGTCGGTCCATGGCAGTGGCGTACATCGACTTGCCGGTGATCGTCAGCGCTTGCAGCCCTTGACCGACCTGACTGGATTTGGGTTTGCTGGTGAGGATGTCGATGCTTTTCCAACCGCCATCCGAGGTGCGGACCAAGGAGTGGTAGGCGAAGTTTCTGGACAGACCGAAAATGAAACTGCCCAGTGCCATTTGCTGACGCATCACGTACCTCCGTCAGTCAGCGCCGCATCACTGCGCATGGCGAGTGAGTTGGGCATGGTTGTCAGGCCGAACTGGCCCGAGAGCTGTTGCACAACCAGGTTGGCCAACTGACTGGCACTGGCCTGGTCCTGGCCGTTGATGTAGATGTTTGCGGTCATGGTGTTCTGATGAGTGCTTGTCGGGGTGCTGGTCAGGTCTTTGCTGACCTGCTCTGGAGCGGCGAGTCTGTCGGTGGGTGCGACGAGTTTTTCGCCCAGAGACGCCCCGGCATCGCTCCCCAACCAACCGCCCAGCAGTCCGCCGATCAGCCCACCAATGGCAGTGCCGATCACCGGAACGACGCTGCCCAAAGCGGCACCGGCCGCGGAACCTGCGGCAGCGCCTGCCCAGCCGCCACCTGCGGCTCCCAGGCCTGCGCCCATCATCCGTTTGTCGCCGGTGAGCACTCCCTCGGCTACATCAGCGACGGCGCCGACGACTTTCAACGGGCCGGGCGCCTTGCGAGTCATCGAGCGCAATGAGGCCGTTGGCGCGAGTGAAAAACGCCCTGCGCCTCCCTGTGAGCCTCGTGGCCTTCTCGTGGATTCGGGACGCTGGTTGGCATTGCTTGTATCCAGCTTGCCCACACGAGGATTTCTGAGATCTTCGGAGATCACCTCACCCAATCGGCCGGGAAGGTGCGGGGCGGCCCTACCCAGCACTCGCTTGGCCACCTGACTGGACATTTCATCCACTACGGCCTTGAGCAGCACACCCACCAGCGGTTTGATCGCTGCGGCAACAAGCACAATTGCAGCGGTGGCTTTAGGTGAGGATTCAGCCAATTCACTCATGCCATCGGCCAGCGAACCCAGCCACTGGGACGAGGTATCCGCCGAAGGCATCAGGGCATTTCCCGTAGCCACCGACAAACGCTCGCTACGGGCGTTGAGGATGTTCAGCTGGCCTTGTTGGGTTTTCGACAGCGCCAACGCGTCCTGCCGCACCGAGCCGTCGTTGCCCAATTGCGACGTGGCATATTGGCCTGGGTCTTTCACCTGCAAGAAGGCTGCGTTCACATCAGGCAGTTTCTGCGCCATGCGCAGCACCGCCTCATCGCCATTGCCGAAGAGCGTGCCGGCAAGGGCCGAGCGCTTGTCGGCCGGTTGCGCGTTCAAGGCCGCCAGCACCGTCATCACCGTGCCAGACGCCGTGTCCTTGTCACGCAAGCCGCTCGCCACCGCCGTGGGCGCCAGACCCAGCTGTTTCCAGGCCGTTTGCTCGGTGGCGGAGGCCTGGTCACCCTTGCCCAGGGCCGTCGTGAAACTATCCAGCGCCACCCCGGCTTCAGCTTGTTGGGTACCGGTATTGAGCAATGCCGCCGTCAACGCGGCGGCTTGTGCAGGGGCCAGGCCCGCCGTCGTCGCAGCGGCACCTTCACGCTGCAAGACCGCACCGATCTCAGCCGCTTTCGCACCGTTGGGTAATTTGCCCAATTGGTTAGCGGCATCCGCCAGGTCAAAGGCTTGCGCGCCGCTGAGCTTCATGGAGATGCGCCAGTCGGCCAGCATTTCGGCGGCCTTCATGGCCGGCATCTCGAACGCCGCCGCGGTGACGCCAGCATCCGAGGCGAAGTTCGACAGGACCAACTGTCGCTCCGAGGCATCGTGCACGTCGCTACCGATGCCTTTCCTGGCCGCCAGGCTTTGCATCCTCACCACTTCAACCGCCGTGGTGCCCCCGGCCGCCACCAGCGGTGCGGTGGCGATCTGCTGGGTTGACTCAGCCACCTGCTGAATCTGGCGCGGCCCGAATTGGCTGGCCTTTTTCAGATCGGCCATGGCCGAATCCATCGCTATCGCAGGTTTGAGCAGCGCCGGTGGTTCGATACCGCCACCCGACTTACCCTTAGGCTCACTGGCTGACTCACCCTTGGCGCCGGCGCCCATCGTTTGGGAGAACAATCGTTGCGCCGACAGTTTCACGGTCAGCGACTCGATCGCCGTGGTCAGCAACCCGAGTTTGAGCCCGAGTTTGTCCAGCACCCGATCGAGGCTCAGCAGCTGATCCCCGGCGAACGCACCTTGCGCTGCCACACCACTCGTGAGGCTGGTATTACCGAACGCCAGCCCGCTCTCATTGAAGGCTGCGTATTTGAGCGAATATTTATCGTCCGCCATCCGGCCCTACTCCTTTTTCACGCCAAGGCGAGTCATCGCGATGTCGTAACGACGTAATGCCTTGCCGACGTCCCACTCCAGAATTTCCGCTTCACTTATCGGGTAAATGAGCGGCACCACATCGAGGATCACTTCGATGTCGCGCTCCGAAAGAAGTCCGCCGGTTTGTTTAAAAAATCGTCGATGCGTACCTGAAGCTGTGTCCAGTCGGGCACGGTCAGCAGGTCCAGATCGGGAATCATCAGGCCGGTGCAATGGGCGGTGATGAACTCGGCGCGTTCCTTGGCCGTCTTCAGTTTTTTCATCGCCTTGGTCGCTCGCAGTACGGGCATTTCCAGGGTCAGCGAGGTCAGGCTGCGGCCAGCGACGTTGAGCGTTTGGAGCAGTTGTACCTGGTCGGGGTCGACTGCCGCGCCATCCGTTGATTCCAGGAAGTGGGACGTCGGGTGAGTGGACATTTCGTGCACGTATTGCGCGATGCTCACGTAGTCCGGGCGCTTGAGTTGATCCAGCTCCTTGACCGACAGGCCGGTGGCCAATTTGGCCAGCTCGAAAAACTGGTCGTCCTCATCGTCGCCGGCACGGGCCAGGGCGTCTTTCTGTGCGGCGTAGTGCAGCGGCTTGAGCTGAAGCTGCTCGATTTGCGCCCCGTCATCACCGGTGATCGGCGACAGCAAGACGTGAACAGGAGGTGTCCAGGACATGAAGTGAATTCCTTGGTCAATCATGGGAAGTTGCGCGGTGCCGGTCAGTGGAGGACGCAACCTGTGGGAGCGAGCCTGCTCGCGATGACGGCGGTACACCCAGCATCAAGGTGTCTGACACACCGCTATCGCGAGCAGGCTCGCTCCCACCGGATTGCGTTCAGTTGCCAGGCATTTGCTTAGGGCAACAACACCGCACGACGGGCATCGCCGAGGATGTCGACGCCGTTGAGCACGAACTTCTGGGTGCGCACGTCGATGTCGATCACCGGGACACCATTTTCGAGACGGTTGTAGGTACGGCAGGCCAGCTCAAGTGTCGTGGTGGGTTTGTCGCCCATCTTCAGCTTGGCCTCTTCCAGGGATTTGAGCTTGCCGCCGACGGTGTGGTAGGTGAACCAGGTGTTGCCATCCTGATCCTGACCGGCTTCACGCACGTTCAGCAGAATGTCATCGCCCAGTTGCACACCCAGGGCGAGCATGATTTCCGGACCGGCCCCTTGCAGTACGAGGGTAGCGTTCAGCACCTTGCCGCTCTTGGCCATTTCTTCGGCAATGAAGCGTCCACCGACCATCGCCTCCATGTCGAATTCGATCTTCGGCGGGCTGAACTCTTCCACCGTCGCCGACAACGGCAGGCCTTGCAGGGTGGCCGCGATGGCCTGTCTTACGCGGTTGGTAAACATTAGAGAACGTCCTCCAGGAACTGCTCGATGATTTCATCGCGGGCATTGAGTTGATAAATCATGTGTTCGTTCGGCGCGTAACGGCCGTAGTCGATGACCACGTACCAGGTGCCGTTCTTGTACTTCTCGACGCTGTTCAATTCCGGGTGCAGGTACACGCTGCCGCCGGGGATGGTTTCGTCGGCGACCAGGGTTTGCAGCCAGTCGTTGATGCGCTTGACCTCCTGGTCCATGAAAGATTTGGTCAGGTTCTTGGCCATGGCCTTTTGGCCGGCTTTCACCAGCTTGCGGCTGATGGCATCTTCAAGGCCGACGTAGCTGATGAACTTGCCAGTGACGGAGCGGTTACCCAGCAGCGAGAAGCCGCCGAGAATGGTCCGGGCGTAGTAGCAAACGCCGTAGCGGTTGAGCAGATCACCTTCGGTGGAGGTGTCGAGGATGTTGTATTCCACGGTACGCGAGACGTCTTCGGCATAGGTCACCTGGTTGCCCGGACTTTCCCATTGCTTGACCTTGGCCAGCGCGGCGATGGCCAGGCTCGACGGGGCCAGGAAGACGTTTTTCTTCGCCGCTTTCGAGTACACCGCTGGCATGTTGTGCACCACCAGGCAACGATCGAAACCGAGGTCCGCGCCGCCCAGTTCCTGGCTGTAGGTCACTTGATCAGCAACCGCCGCGTCCTTGCCGTCGAGCACCACGCGCGCCTTGATACGCTTGCCGAACGAGGCGAACTCGCTCGCCACCGCCTTGGTGCCGGTGAAGCCTGGCGCGCCGATGATGGTCAGGTCTTCAGCGACCCCACTGAGCGCCGCCAGACCGAGTTTGCGCCCGGTCTCGGCCTCGATGCCGCCAATCACGTTGTTCTGCGTATCGGCCGGTGTGGCGCCCTCTTCGACGATGACCACGTAGACCGGCACCTTGACCACTTTGAGGATCTGGTAAACCGCCTGAAACAGCGTCCCCGCCTCAGCACCGGTCGGGTCCAACTGGGCCTGAGTGGTGAAGCTGTTGATGCGAAATGGGGTGTTTTTCGGAATCAACAGGTTGGCATTCGGCGCGGTGCCGACCAGCCCGATGACGTTATCACCCAGGCCACCCATGGCCTCGGGAGATTCAGTGGCATTGACGGTGATGCCGTTGTGCTCGAAGTTCAAAACCTCAGCCATGGTTATTCAGCCTTTTTGGTGGTGGCCTTTTTGGCCGGGGTGGATGTGGAAGCCGACTCGACGGCTCCGGTTTTTTTCAGTTGCAGACGACCGGCGCTGTGCCAGGCATTGGCCTCAACGTCGAGCAGGTCGAGTTCCTGGCCAACGCTCGACCAGTGGCCACCGCCGGTGGGGAATGGGAGGAGCACGGTGTAGGTTTGGCGTAGTGCCATTTCTGTTTCTCCAGATATGAGAAAGCCCCTTGAGGAAGGGGCTGTTGGGTATTTGACAGGTAAGAAAACGCCCCATCGGTGCGGGGCGTTTATTAGGGTTGCATCGCCAGCCAATCGGGCGCTGGCGGCCGATGGTCGATCAGCGGAAACTCGCCAGTCTCCGGCCAATTGCGCAAGGCGCGTCGGTAGGTCTGCAAGGCTCCGTATTGATCGGAGGTCAGTGTAGTTACGATACCGTCCTCTATTTCGTCGCGATGGCGTGTAACAGCGCCGTCAGTCACTGCGAGCTGCTTGTCTCTCCACGTACGCTCAACAAGCGCAAGCTCATCCAATGAGGGCAACGGCGGATCCTGCAAGGCCGGACGACCATCAGGCCCAAGCACGATGACTTTAGATCCCCTGTCCGACTTAAAAAGCGCCGCGTGTTCATCATCTGTAATCTCAATACCTCCGTTATCAACGCGCTCGAAGGCAAAACGACCATCCTCTTCAATCCATTTAGCGTACATATTTTCCCCCTAGTACCCGATCGCCACCCAATTAAAACCACCCGCTGTCACCGAACCGGCATTGCTGACCACACTCGTGAGATATCCCGTAAAACCCGTACGGGTAGGGTTTCCGACCTGACAAAGTGAAGGGTTTTGTGCTGAAGAGGCACCGCCATAATTGGCTATCACAGCCATGCACGCAGTAGGAAATGCGACGGGAAACGTGACCGACGCTACTCCAGCAGTGCCATTGGTTGAGCCGTGCCCGGTTTTACATAGCCACCCGCTGGGTAAAGCCTGGCTGGAGTCATATCCAAGCGTTGCTGTAAACATCTTGGAATATTTAGTCAATACGGTCCCCGAAACCACCCTCCATCCACCAACATGGGAAACCAATATGATGCTTTCGAAAACATCAATAGGGACTACGGAGAGAACAGATAATCCGATAGATATCAGGTCGTCCGCAAAGGCTCGTAAATTGAAACTTCCTGCACCTGCGGAAATAATGATTGACTGGCCTGATGTTGTCGTTGACAACTTTGGCAACGTGACATCTAAACCAGCTAACCCAGCTGATCCGATAAATAGACATCCTGTATCGTTTACCGTCAGCGCTGTCGATGATGTAATGATCTTGACGCCCGAATAGTTTCCAATTAGGGAGTTAATGGCTGTCGAATCTGCAATCTGGGCGGAACCTGATGCCCACCATCCACTGGTGCCGTCAGTAGTAAGATCCAGCGTGGAACCCGCGGGCATAACCATCGTAGTTTTAATAAGACTGCCCGACTTAATATTGTCTGACCCTGGGCAAAGAATGGTTACTACACCCGTCCCCCGGTTTCGAAGGCTTACTGTTCCGCCTGCACCGCCGCTGTTGGCAGCAGGTAGAGTGATGTTAAACGTCCCAAGGCAGGACACCATAGAACCGAACGCCGTAGAAGCTACCAGCGTCATATTGGATGTTGCGTTAAGGAATCCTCGATAGTTCCCTTTTGCGCGCTCTACAAATTCGGTAGTGGCCAGCAACTTGCTGCTATCGAAAATCGATGGTGTGTTTGCCGTAGGGTCTACCAGAGCTGGAGAGTTAATCGGCGCAAACCCTTGAGTGATGTTCTGAAACGCCAACGCCGTAGTACCCAGAACAATCCCGCCATCCGTTATCAACTGCCAGATCGTATTGGCAAGCGTCGTGCCCTCCTCCACCGAGACAATCAATCCCGAAGTAACCTCGGCGTTCGCATCGGCATCCCTTGCCCGAACCCAAGCGCTGTTCGCGGCAACGTAGATGCCGTTGTCTTTCGCCAAGGTCTGGGATTTAACAAGCACCCGATTCCCGGCAACCACGGCAACACCGTCAATCGCCTGGGCACCACTCAAAACAATGTTAGCCGTCGTCGCCACCCGTACAGACTGCTTCCTGTCGAGCTTGGCCAGCTCATCAGCGACGTAGCTGGCAACCCAGGCCCGCGTTGCTTTGACGACCGTGTCATCAATCAGCAACGTCACCAACTCAGCATTACTGGTCTCGAAAATCGACCGGATATAAAACTCTTTCCCTGAGCCTGACGTCGCCAACACCGGCTTGAACGACTCCGGATATTTGACGATGGCATACAGAATTCCGGTATCGGTCCAGATCCCGGCCTCACGTACATACCAGCCGCCCACGTCGGGCGGGATGGTGACTTCAGCGAGCAACCAGCTCGGGTTTTTCTCATCCTGGAACAGCGCATTGAGTGGCCCGCGCCACACTTCGCGTTTGAGCGCCGTGGCAGTTGCGGCCGGGTTGTAAACTTCGCCGCCGCCGTCACCGACAGAAATCTGCGACAGCTTGATCGGTGTGCCCGCCGCCTTGCAGGCGGTTTCGTAGGCGATCCCCGCATCGGTGAGCAGGGTGTAATAGTCGGCCATTTAGGACCCCTGTGGATAAATAGTGGAGGTTTCGACGGTGTAGAGCGCGGCGGCCATGAAGGCCCGGCCCGAGGCTTCTAGCCCTTCGATGACAATCGGATAAACCGTGGTGAGTTCGCCGCACACCGTGGCGGCGCCGATGACGTGACGGCCGAACGCACTCAAGCCGACAGAGACCGTCAAGGTGTCGCGCTCGCTTTTGGCGTCGGCCAGACGGCGGTCGAGACGGGCGTCGATAGCTTCGCTGTAGGGCTGTTCGGTAAACGCCCTGACGGAAAAGCTGTAGGGCGGGCCGGGGGGCGTTTGCTCATGCCAAGCGCGCACCTCAGGCCTCAGTTGCAAACCCTTGGCGGCGTTTTCCAGCGCCCTTCGCGTCCCGGCTTGCCGTGCGGTGGGCCAGGCCAGTTCAACCGTCAGGCGCTTTTCAGCTTCGGGCGCCGCAGAGCTCCACTCACTGACCCCGCGATCCGCCGCGAGGTACGGTAGAAACGCCAAGGGCGTTGCCACCGGGTTCATCAGTTCGGGAAACGGCGGATCGATACGCTCCAGCAGCCGGGCGAAACCCAGATCGAGCGCCTTTTCCAGCGGCGAACTGTTGGCCGGCAGCAGGCTGGGGCGAGGTGTGTCGTCACTCATAACGTATCCACCTCGACCTCGACACCCGTGCAGTACGGGGCTTGAAAAGCCGTTGTCACAATCGGCTCGAGCGGTTCGAGAATCTGCAACTGAACCGCCCCCGCGCTGTGCAGCGTGTAGTCGATCCAGCTCGGGTCCACCCGGCCCTCCAGGTGATGACAGGCCTCGGCGTACGCCTGCAGCTGCTGTTGTGCCGCAACCTGGGTCAAACCCGAATCCGGGCCGGCATTGATCTTCGCCACGACGCGGATTTTGTAGGGTTTGATTTGCGCAGCCTGAACGATGATGTGATCCGTCTCCGGTCGTACATCAGGACGAGCGAAGTGCTGACGAACACCCTCAAGGAGTGTCTCGGACGGTGTGCCATCGCCTTCCCGGGACAGCACCGTGACCGTGACTTCGCCCGGCGCGGTGCGGCGTCCGTTGCCGTCCTTGACCTGCGCCGCATAGCCATCCGGGTTGAAGGTGTAGGTAACCGTCACGACACCGGCCGAGGCGTTTTCCACCTTCACGACGGGCCGTTCACCCAAGGTAAAAATCTCTCGCCGATACTGCATGCGCGAGCCGGCCGCCGGGGCATGGGGCGCAAGGTAATAGCGCAAGCGGGCGTCATCATCGCTCTCGTAAACCGGAGGGATGGGCGGGAATGCTGCCGGGTCGCCAGGATCGAGCAACTGGCGTTCGAGGCCCATGTCCGCGAGGCGCGCATCGAGGTTGGTCCCCGTGGCCCACCACGCCAGCATCTGCTTGATGCGGGCGTTGTATTTGCGTTCGTGGGTTTGCAGGCGGACGCAGAACGCCTCCAGGGCCAGGGTCAGCAATTCGCTTTCGTTTTCGAGGCTGTCCACCAGCTTCGCCGCGCTGGCGGGAGAGCGTGCGGCGACGTACTCGACCACGAAGGTCTTGAACTCTGCGAGCAAGTCTTCGAACGCTTCGACAGTGACGATTGCCGGTTCGGCCAATTGGTTCTGGCCGGGTATCAACATGCTCATGTCACCACCTCGAAAGTCTGTTTGCGGTTTTTCCAGGTGCCGGCGAAGCGCAACAACAAACCGGCACCCTGTCGGCTGGCGACAATGACCTGCGGCTCGAAGTCTCCAATGCCGTTGTCCGGGTTGTAGAACGCTTGGGCCGCGTGGCTCTGGGCAAGGATCAGCAGGTCATCGCCGAGGTTCTGCCCGAGCAATTGCGTGAGGGCGCAGCCATACAGAGGGCGCTTCTGGCGAGTGCCCAACGGCGTGGTCAATGCACGAGTGGCGCGCTGCACGAACTGCAGCCAGTCGTCGACCGTGGCGCCGGTATTTCGATCGATTCCAATCATGAGGAAATCTCTTATGCGGTACTGATGACGCGCCCCTGGTGATCCACCACCGGGCCGCTCAGGTGCACACCGGACGCGTCGAGCCGTATGCCGACGGCGCCCAGTTGCAATTCGATGGCCTGCGGCGTCATCGCCAGCCTCGCCGGGCCAATGCTTAAGTCGATGGACTCACGGGAACCGGTGAATGCCGTCGGGCCGTTTTGCCAGTGCAGGACATGGCTGGCGTGGTCGTAGCCGTTTTCCGTGCCGTCCTGATAGCGGCGGCGCGTCAGTGATGCCTGTGTGGAGACGGGCGGGAATTGACCGCCGTTGAGGCCGAACAGCGCCACCGACTGCCCACCGCTCTCACCGCCGCCATGGTTCAGCAGCAGGCACTGCTCGCCCACGGAGGGAATCCGCGACTCGCTCTGTTCGCCAGCACTGGGATTGAAAAAACGGATCGCCGGGGTCAGCAATTCGCCATGGCTGACCTTGCAGGTGTTGCTGGTCGCATCGACTTCCTGACAAACACCGATGCGACAGAAACTGTCGGCGCGCCGATGCAGGTCTTCCAGTTCGGTTTCCATCTCGGCCAGACGCTCGATGAGCGGCCCCAGATGCATCCGTAATAGCGCATCAAACATGGGTCAGCCCTCAAGTGCGGTGTATTGAGCCGGGTCATCGATGTTCGAGACTTCCCAGGTCCGGGCAAATTTCGGGATGCCCAACGGGTCCTCCAGCAGCGTCGGGCCGAGGTACAGGGTTTGAGTGAAGGAAAGGGTCCAGGCGGTGTATGCCCGGGCTTCGTGGGTGAACGTGGATGCAAGGCCATCGATCTCCGTGGGCAGATCACATTGATCGCCCGACAGCCCCCAGCGGTTATCCACCACCAGATGTTTCAGCTCACCGGCCAGATCGCACGCCTCCCATCCCGCAACGGCCATGACCACTTGCAGGGAAACCGTCAGGACATGGGCGATACGTCCGTCGTTGGCGCGGTTGCCTGACGCATCACGCTCGAGGGCAATCAGCACCCAGGGTTGGTCGTCGGTGCCATCGAACTCCTGGGGGCTGCCGATTTTCAAAGTGGGATAAGTGGCGCGTAGCGTCTGGGCAATGGCGAAGAACAGCTGCGACGGTTTTTCGAGGGCGGCAGGCATCAAGGTCTCCTGTTTTTTATGGCGGCACGAAGATCAGCAGCGAGGGATCAATGTTGGTCGGAACGGGAATCACGCGGCGGCAGCTCACTGACGCCCATCCGCTTGGCGGCCCAGCGTTCGTAAAGCCCGATGGCCACGTCCGCCCCGGCCATCGCCGTCAGGCAACCGAAGGCTCCTGCGGCCCAGATCGACAGGCCCATGGCGTACAACAGCATGATCGCCGAGACGCCGCAGACCATGCAGGCGCCGGAACGCAGGGCCAGGCGACGCAGTAGCGACCAGCCGCGGGCGCCCTCTTTGTCGGCACGCCACATCTCGCCGGTCACGCCGCCCACCAGGGCGAGCACGATGACCAGCCAGATCGGCATGTCCAGCAACGCTTGTTGCTCGTTTGTCATGTCACGCCTCCTGGGGTGATGGATGAGAAATGTGTGTTGGGTTCAAACGATGTCTCTTGAGGTAGGCATTCCAAAAAGCCCGGGGTGAACCGGGCTTTTCAGTAATGCGGTCCTTCGCCTTCCCTGGCCGATGGCCAGAAGGAAGTTGATCTTTCGGCGCGACTGGCGCGGTACGGATCCATTCAAATTGTTTTTCCGACCGCGGTCCCTGCCCGCCGGATAACTGCTTCTGGTGCTTTACGCTGCACACCCGGGTCAGTTGCCAACCCTCTGAACCGTTAAGGCCGGTTCATCGCTGCCTGTTGGTGGAACTAAAGAGCTTCGTTGCCAGCCGCTTTGTCGAGCGGCTTGGACACAGAATATGCATGGATGCATATACAGTCAATGCGTAAATGCATTTATTTATGCGCATCGAATGCATAGGCGCATAAAGCCCAGCAAACACAGGGGTCAGGGGATTTTCACAGGCGTAAAAAAACCCGCACGATGGCGGGTTTTATCTGACAGCGGAGGGGTTAACGGGCGTACATGCCCCACCAGAAGACGTGGCCGAGGATGACGATTTGCTCATCCTGCATGTCCTGGAAGGTGTAGTCCTCATCCGGATGCTCGTCGCGGTTGAAGCTGCGCAGACGGATGCCGGTGGGCAAACGATAAAGCTGCTTTACCCGCAGTTGACCGTTGTGGTTGATGGCATAGAGATCGCCGTCGACGATGTCGCCGATCCCGCACTTGCCTGCGTTCACCCCGACCGTGGCGCCATCGCGCAGCACTGGCAACATGCTGTTGCCGCGTACCGTCACGCATTTGGCCTGGTCGAACTGCACGCCGTTATGACGCAGGCTGCGCTTGCCAAAGCGCAGGCTTGAGCGCTCGCTTTCCTCGATGACGAATCTTCCTGATCCAGCAGCCAATTCAACCTCACGCAGAAAAGGGACCGACACCTCGTCTTCTTCGACGGGGGTGTCGTCATCCCACAGGCTTATGTCCTTGAGTTCGGAATGCGGCTCGTCGCGGCGCGGATGGCCGGCAGACGCAATGTCCGCGCGCCCGCGCAACTGATCGGTACTCACGGCAAAGTATTCGGCGATCTTCGAGATGTGTTTATCCGAAGGGTCGACAATCTTGCCGCTGAGAATCCGCGACAGGGTTGACTGAGGCACGCCGGTACGACGGTGAAGCTCCGTGGGGGAGATCCCGTGCTGATCGAGCAGTGCCCTTAATACGGTAGAAACGTTGCGTTTTTGCATAACGCGCATGATGCGGGTTCTTTTTGCAGAAGACAAATGCTGTTTTGCATAAATAGGCAATGCGCCTCTCTCAAGCCTCATTTGACTCACTGTGGCGAGGGGATTTATCCCCGCTGGGGCGCGAAGCGGCCCTACAGGTGCACCAGCCACTTAGGGGGCTGCTACGCAGCCCAACGGGGATAAATCCCCTCGCCACAGGAACTTGGCTCCATATCTAATGCCCCTGCTGATCACATAGGGAATTCGCCCTACACGTCCCTAGGAAAAGGCTCCAAACCCGTCCTTCAAAATGTGTGACGCAAGGCTACGTTGCCTTGCGTCTCTGCCTACACCTACGCCAGAATCCGCCGGCTTGTGCGCCTTGGGGCCCATCGGTACTTTTGATCCTGTCACTGCCCATCAGTGATCGGGTTTAGTAGCCCGGCATTCCAAGACGAACATTGCTCTATTCAGCCAGGTATTTCTTACCTACGCTCAATGGTAGCTGTGCGTAGGGCGCCCTCGGGCGCGCCGGTTTCTTGGATCCCCGGTCTACTAACCTGCGTACAGCTGCCGCCTATCTCGTTTAGTAGCGGATTGGTAGTGGCTCCAACTTAAGGATCCAAGACTATGACCAAACCAACTCCGAATCCCCCTGAAAAAGACCATACATCCCGCAGCCAATCGGCCAACGCCAAGAAACTCGACGAAGCCGCCACCCGCGCTCTGGACTACTACCTCAAGCCGCCAGCCGACAAAGAAACATCCGACACACTCGATACCCTTTACGTCATCGCTCCGAACATCGACGCCGAGTGCCTGCTCGCCAACCTCAGCGAAACCCTGGCCTCGGCCAACGCCATGGTCAGTGATCTGGCATTCGACCTGGAGGGCTCGCGACGGCATATCGCGCTGGGGGTCCAGCAGATGATCGAACTGGGGCAATTGCTGGCGAATCGGACGCTGGATGTGGTTGAGCCGAGGTAGGCATTCATGATGCAAGCCGAGACCTAAGAGAAGCCCGAGTAATCACTGTGGGAGCGAGCTTGCTCGCGATAGCGGTAGTCCAGTTACAACTAAGTTGTATTGGCAGCCGTCATCGCGAGCAGGCTCGCTCCCACAATTGGATCGGAGTACGACCGGGAGAACCATGCCGGCTGTCAGGCCGCCTCGCGAGCAAGCTTTGCTCCCACAGATATGATGGGTGTACGACCGGAAGAACCAGGCCGGCTGTCAGGCCGCCTCGCGGAGGACGTTGATCTCGGGCGCCCCGTTAACCACGCTGGCTGAACGAAGGTATTGCGCAGTGGGCAACCCGGCATGGATGCCGGGTTAGCCGCGCTGGGCCATGGATGGCCCTTCGCGGCGGGCCCACGGAGTAATGCCTTCGTTCAGGCACACCGAGCCTAGGCGAGGTGCCGAGTGGTGGGGCAGAAGCGCTTTGGTTACTTTCGCGCTTTTCGAAAGTGACCCGCCGTCAGGGCGGAACCATAAGAGGCCGTTACCGCAGCAACGGATATACATACGATCCCAACAACACTCATCCCTGGGTCCCCCCCGACTGCCCATGTTAACCTTGCGCCCATCGCGGAAAAGCCGGGCCAATGCCCCTCCTTTTGCCCCACACCTTTCAACGAGCCTCCCTGACACCCATGAATACAGCCGTAAACGACCTCTCCAGCCACACGCCAATGATGCAGCAATACTGGCGCCTGAAGAATCAGCACCCCGATCAGCTGATGTTCTACCGCATGGGCGACTTCTACGAGATCTTCTACGAGGACGCGAAGAAAGCCGCCAAGCTATTGGACATCACCCTGACGGCGCGTGGGCAATCGGCGGGCATGGCGATTCCGATGTGTGGGATTCCTTACCACGCGGCGGAAGGTTACCTGGCGAAGCTGGTCAAGCTCGGCGAGTCGGTGGTGATCTGCGAGCAGGTCGGCGACCCGGCTACCAGTAAAGGACCGGTGGAACGCCAAGTCGTACGGATCATCACGCCGGGTACGGTCAGTGATGAAGCCTTGCTGGATGAACGCCGGGACAACCTGATCGCCGCCGTGCTGGGCGATGAGCGCCTGTTCGGCCTGGCGGTGCTGGACATCACCAGCGGCAATTTCTCGGTGCTAGAGATCAAGGGCTGGGAAAACCTCCTGGCGGAGCTGGAGCGGGTCAATCCGGTGGAGTTGCTGATCCCGGATGACTGGCCCAAAGACCTGCCGGCGGAAAAACGCCGTGGCGTTCGGCGCCGGGCGCCGTGGGATTTTGAGCGCGACTCGGCGCTGAAAAGTCTCTGTCAGCAGTTCTCCACTCAGGACCTTAAAGGCTTCGGTTGCGAAAACCTGACCCTGGCCATTGGCGCTGCCGGCTGCCTGCTGGCTTACGCCAAGGAAACCCAGCGCACCGCCCTGCCCCACTTGCGCAGCCTGCGTCATGAGCGCCTGGATGACACCGTGGTGCTGGACGGCGCGAGCCGACGCAACCTGGAGCTGGACACCAACCTGGCCGGCGGGCGCGACAACACCCTGCAATCGGTGGTCGATCGCTGCCAGACCGCCATGGGCAGCCGTCTGCTGACCCGTTGGCTGAACCGTCCGCTGCGAGACCTGACGGTGCTGCTGGCGCGTCAGAGCTCCATTACCTGCCTGCTGGATCGTTATCGCTTCGAGCAGTTGCAACCGCAGCTCAAGGAAATCGGGGACATCGAGCGGATCCTGGCGCGTATCGGCCTGCGCAACGCCCGCCCCCGTGACCTGGCGCGCCTGCGCGATGCCCTCGGCGCCCTGCCCGAGCTTCAGGTGGCGATGACCGACCTGGAAGCGCCGCACCTGCAACAACTGGCGCGCACCACCAGCACTTACCCGGAGCTGGCTGCGCTGCTGGAAAAGGCCATTATCGACAACCCGCCAGCGGTGATCCGTGACGGCGGTGTGCTGAAAACCGGCTACGACGCCGAACTCGACGAACTGCAATCGCTGAGCGAGAACGCCGGGCAGTTCCTGATCGACCTCGAAGCCCGGGAAAAAGCCCGTACCGGTCTGGCCAACCTCAAGGTCGGTTACAACCGTATCCACGGTTACTTCATCGAATTGCCGAGCAAACAGGCCGAACAGGCGCCGGCTGACTACATTCGTCGCCAGACGCTCAAAGGCGCCGAGCGTTTCATCACCCCGGAACTCAAGGCGTTCGAAGACAAGGCGTTGTCGGCCAAGAGCCGTGCCCTGGCCCGGGAAAAGATGCTCTATGAGGCGCTGCTCGAAGACTTGATCAGCCAACTGCCACCGCTGCAGGACACCGCCGGCGCCCTGGCGGAGCTTGACGTGCTGAGCAACCTGGCCGAACGCGCGCTGAACCTGGACCTCAACTGCCCGCGGTTTGTCAGCGAGCCGTGCATGCGCATCACCCAGGGTCGTCACCCGGTGGTCGAACAGGTATTGACCACGCCGTTCGTGGCCAACGACCTGAGCCTGGATGACAACACCCGCATGCTGGTGATCACCGGTCCGAACATGGGCGGTAAATCCACCTACATGCGTCAGACCGCCTTGATCGTGCTGCTGGCCCACATTGGCAGTTTCGTGCCGGCAGCCAGTTGCGAATTGTCCCTGGTGGACCGGATCTTTACCCGCATCGGTTCCAGCGATGACCTGGCCGGCGGGCGTTCGACCTTCATGGTGGAAATGAGCGAAACCGCGAACATCCTGCACAACGCTACCGAACGCAGCCTGGTGCTGATGGACGAGGTCGGACGCGGCACCAGCACCTTCGACGGCCTGTCCCTGGCTTGGGCAGCGGCCGAACGGCTGGCGCACCTGCGGGCGTACACCCTGTTTGCCACCCACTATTTCGAACTCACCGTACTGCCGGAAAGCCAGCCGCTGGTGGCTAACGTGCATCTCAATGCCACCGAGCACAACGAGCGCATCGTGTTCCTGCACCATGTGCTGCCCGGCCCGGCCAGCCAGAGCTACGGCCTGGCGGTGGCGCAACTGGCCGGCGTCCCCAGCGAAGTGATCAGCCGTGCGCGCGAGCATCTGAGCCGTCTGGAAACCACCAGCCTGCCCCACGAAACACCGCGCCCGAGCAAAGGCAAACCGGCGGCTCCGCAGCAGAGCGACCTGTTCGCCAGCCTGCCGCATCCGGTGCTTGATGAACTGGCCAAAGTGGATCTGGACGACCTGACGCCACGTCGGGCACTTGAATTGCTTTATTCATTGAAGACACGGATCTAACGCACTGGCGTTCAAGCTGGTAGAATCTCGCGCGGTTTGGGATGCTGCGGACTATTAGCCTGGTCCGCAGACTATCGCTCCCGAACCTGGCGAGCCCACCGTGAAGGGGTTCCGCTGCCGCCGCCTGAGGAGAGAATTAGAAATGACCTTCGTCGTCACCGACAACTGCATCAAGTGCAAGTACACCGACTGCGTAGAAGTCTGTCCGGTGGACTGCTTTTACGAAGGGCCGAACTTCCTGGTCATTCACCCGGACGAGTGCATCGATTGCGCCCTGTGTGAACCGGAATGCCCGGCGAATGCCATCTTCTCGGAAGACGAAGTGCCGGCCGGCATGGAGAACTTCATCGAGCTGAACGCTGAACTGGCGGACATCTGGCCAAACATCACCGAAAAGAAAGACGAGTTGCCAGACGCCAAAGAGTGGGATGGCAAACCAGACAAGCTCAAAGACCTCGAACGCTGATATCACCCTGCGCTCGTTGAAAAAGGCCCCTTGCGGGCCTTTTTGTTTTCTCGGATTCAATAAATCGCAGGCAAAAAAAAGGGGCGGTTTGACCCGCCCACATTTTTTCCCTAATCCCTTTGATCCTTTTCATCGTCCTGATGAATCGCATCCTGCGATGTCCTTCCTTCCCCATCGTCCGTGACAGGTGTGTCTGTCCGTCGACACAGGACTGATATTAGTATTTTCCCCAGCGAGTGCAATTGGCCAAACGCCGTCGCCGTGCCTCGTCACAGGACTGAAATACATAAAAATATAGCTATATATCAACAACATACGAAAAATACGACGGCCTTTATAGTCGTCTATCCCTTCGACGGGAAACCAAACGCTTACGCAACACTAGGCAAAAGCTTACACGCCAAGCCGGCAAACAGAGTAAGCGCTGCAACAGCCGCCAAAGAAACGAAAAAGCCCCGAACCAGTCGGGGCTTTTCTTATTACGCGTGCGTTCCCGTTATTGGAACAACGACTCGCTCGACAGGCCATTCTTCTCCAGGATCTCCCGAAGACGTTTGAGTCCTTCGACCTGAATCTGCCTGACCCGCTCACGGGTCAGCCCAATTTCCAGGCCCACATCTTCAAGGGTGCTGCTTTCATGACCGCGCAAGCCGAAGCGGCGAATCACCACTTCCCGCTGCTTGTCCGTGAGCTCCGAGAGCCACTGGTCGATGCTCTGGGACAAGTCATCGTCCTGGAGCAGCTCGCACGGGTCGGTAGGTCGGTCATCGGTGAGCGTGTCCAGCAGGGTCTTATCCGAGTCCGGACCCAGCGAGACATCAACCGAAGAAACCCGCTCGTTGAGCCCAAGCATGCGCTTGACCTCGCCCACCGGTTTTTCCAGCAGGTTGGCGATCTCTTCGGGTGAGGGTTCGTGGTCGAGCTTTTGGGTGAGTTCACGGGCAGCCCGCAGGTAGACGTTCAGCTCCTTGACCACATGGATCGGCAACCGGATGGTCCGGGTCTGATTCATGATCGCCCGCTCGATGGTCTGGCGAATCCACCAGGTCGCGTAGGTCGAGAAACGGAAGCCTCGCTCGGGGTCGAATTTCTCGACAGCGCGAATCAGCCCCAGGTTACCCTCTTCGATCAGGTCCAGCAGCGATAGGCCACGATTGACGTAGCGTCGGGCGATTTTCACCACCAGGCGCAGGTTGCTTTCAATCATGCGTTTTCGCCCGGCCGGGTCGCCACTTTGCGACAGACGCGCAAAATGAACTTCTTCCTCGGGGGAGAGCAGCGGCGAGAAGCCGATTTCGTTGAGGTACAGCTGAGTGGCGTCCAGCGCCCGTGTGTAGTCGATGTACTTATGTTGTTTAAGCGAAGCGGAGTGTCTGGATTTGGCACGAACGGAAGGTGGAGTCGCCCCTTCATCATTCGACATCGAATCCATAGCGATGCCGGTCTCCATAAGGAGAACCTCATCGTCGATGTCAAACTCCGGCACTTCTTTACTGAGAGCCATTGTTATAGTCCTTTGGTGAGTTCGACCTCAAGCTCAAGCGACGCCTTTATCCTTGGCAACGCTGGAGCCTGTTCCCTCTACGTGACGGAACAGGCTGACAATCAAATCAACGACGTGGCAGGAATTGCAGCGGATCGACTGGCTTACCTTGTCGGCGAATCTCAAAATGCAGTTTCACCCGGTCCGTTCCCGTTGATCCCATTTCGGCAATTTTTTGCCCGACCTTGACCTGCTGCCCCTCCCGAACCAACAGCCTGCGGTTGTGACCGTAGGCACTGACGTAGGTATCGCTGTGTTTGATGATCACGAGTTCGCCGTAGCCCCTTAAACCACTCCCGGCGTACACAACCGTGCCATCAGACGCGGCTAAAACAGGCTGTCCCAAATCCCCGGCGATATCAATTCCTTTATTCAAACTACCGTTTGAAGAGAATTTTCCAATAAGAACGCCATTAGAAGGCCATCCCCAGCCGCTCGGGCTGGGGCCTGGCGCGGGGGTAGGAGCAGGTGTCGGTTTGCTCGCGACGGACGGTACTGTTGCCGTTGCGGCACCGACCGGACGTTGAATCACCGTGGTTCTACTCGACGACGAAGCCGTCGAACCGGACTGAGTCACCACCGCGGTAGGCGTTGAACCACTGCGCCCATCAAAGCGAATTCTCTGACCCGGATGAATCGTATAAGGCGCAGGAATGTTGTTTCGCGCTGCGAGGGCTTTGTAGTCCCAGCCATAGCGAAAAGCGATGGAAAACAGCGTATCACCGCGACGGACTACATACTGACCGGTCGTTACTGTAGGACGTTGAGGCGTTGCGTTGGTGCGATCGACAACCCGGACGTTACCCGACGGGGTACTGGAGCAACCGACCAGCAAGGTACTCAAGACAAGGCCAGTCACCAGGCGCTGAAAGCTCGTGATACCCATACGCTGCGCAATGACTGTGAGACTCACCCGCCGCTCCCTTTGTGGTGGTTGAAAAATTGGAAACTGCCTGTGCAGGCAACGGTATTACAAATACAGCTGGCCGCAACCCCACCTCTATTAATGAAGCGCGAGGCGCTGCCGCACACGTTTGCTCGACGCCGTTGCAATCCGTTTAACCAATCAACGGTTAATTGATCAGCGCCGGTGTAAGACACAACCCACGCCACGGAATTCAGCGTCTGTTTATAAATGCTCAGGCCAATGGCCCGTTAAGCAACGGAACGAACCGAACCGCCCCCAGCACGTGGCGAGAAAAACCCTGTTCTTCGCGCACGATCAGCATCAACTGCTGAACTTCACCAGCCCCCACCGGAATGACCAGCCGGCCGCCGGGCGCCAGTTGATCCAGCAAGGCCTGGGGCACATCAGTGGCAACGGCGGTCACGATGATGCCGTTATAAGGTGCCAGGGCCGGCCAGCCTTCCCAGCCATCGCCCCAGCGAAACACCACATTGCGCAGGTTCAGTTCCACCAGGCGTTCCTTGGCGCGATCCTGCAGCACCTTGATCCGCTCCACGGAAAATACCCGCTCCACCAGCTGCGACAACACCGCCGTCTGGTAACCCGAACCGGTGCCAATCTCCAGCACCTTGTCCAGCGGCCCCGCCTCCAGCAGCAACTCGCTCATGCGGGCCACCATATAAGGCTGGGAAATGGTCTGGTTGTGGCCGATCGGCAATGCGGTGTCTTCGTAGGCGCGATGGGCCAAGGCTTCATCGACGAACAAATGCCGTGGGGTGCGGCGAATCACTTCCAGCACCTGGGCGTTGGAAAGGCCTTCTTCATAGAGCCGTTGAATCAGGCGCTCCCGGGTACGCTGGGAGGTCATGCCGATTCCGCGGCGCAGTATATCGTCTTGCTCGCGAGCCATCAGCGCAGCCCCTCCAGCCAGCCATCGAGCGTTCGAAAAGCATCGTTGAAGGTCCGATCCAGCTGCAACGGCGTTATCGAGACATAGCCTTGCATCACTGCATGAAAATCGGTGCCCGGCCCGCCATCCTCGGCATCACCGGCGGCGGCGATCCAGTAACCGGCCTTGCCCCGGGGATCGACCACCTGCATGGGCTTGGCCGCGCGGGCACGATGACCCAGGCGAGTGAGCTGGATGCCTCGGATGTGATCCAGTGGCAGGTTCGGAATATTCACGTTCAGCACCGTGCGCGGTGGCAGGTCCAGCTCGCCATGGGCCTCGACCAACTTGCGAGCGAAGTAGGCGGCAGTAGGCAGATTATCGACTTGCCGCGAAACAAACGAAAAGGCAAACGACGGATGCCCGAGGAAACGGCCCTCAAGGGCGGCGGCCACAGTGCCGGAATAAAGCACGTCATCCCCCAGGTTGGCCCCCAGGTTGATGCCCGAAACCACCATGTCCGGCTCGCGCTCCAGCAAGCCGTTCAGGCCCAGGTGCACGCAGTCGGTCGGGGTGCCGTTGAGGCTGATGAAACCATTATCCAGGTAGCACGGGTGTAATGGTCGGTCGAGCGTCAGCGAACTGCTGGCGCCGCTTTTGTCCTGGTCCGGGGCGATGACCACGCATTCGGCAAAATCCGCCAGCGCAGCATAAAGCGCGGCAAGGCCGGGTGCTGTCACCCCGTCGTCGTTAGAAATCAGAATACGCATGGGCTGTCCGTCTGCCCCACCGGCACCAGATCGACGAGTTCGCGCACCAAGACAGTGGCGAAACATCCGGCCGGCAGGACGAATTCCAGTTGCAGAATGTCAGGCGAGGGATAATGCCACGACAGGCCGCCAATGGGCAGTCGCAGGATGCGACGTTCGTGACTCATTCCCGCGTTTATCAACCAGTCGCGCAGATCGGCCTCCGCCTCGGCGATGGCCTGCTCCAGATCATGGACCGCGCCGGCGGCAGGCGAAGGTCCCTCGCCCCACTGCGGCCCGGTGGGGTGCAGGTCGAGAATCGCCAGGCGTGGGTCACTGCACTCGGCCTCGCCGGCGGGGAAAAAACTGCGGCTGTCGGTGAAGGCCAGCAAGTCGCCCACCTGCGCGTGCTGCCAGGTGCCATCGGCCACCCGAGCCGCCAACACCCGGTTGAAGAGAAAACTGCGGGCGGTGGACAACAGCCGCGAACGCACATTGCGCTGTTCCGGCAAAGCCTTGCGCGCCGCCCAGGCGCGGGCATCGACGAGGTTACCGCCGTCATGCCCGAAGCGCTGGGCGCCGAAATAATTGGGAATGCCCAGACGGGCGATCTGTTGCAGACGCGCATCGATCGCCGCTGGGTCGCCCTTGAACTGGGTCAGGCGCAAAGTAAAGCCATTGGCCGAATGCGCGCCGCGTTGCAGCTTGCGCTTATGGCGACCGGTCTTGAGGATCTTCAGCGTTTCGTTTTCGGCCGCCGACAGGTCCGGGTCGGCCTTGCCCGGCAACTGGACGCTGAACCACTGGCGGGTCAGCGCCTGGCGGTCCTTGAGACCGGCATAACTGACGGTGCGCAACGATACGCCGGCGGCCTTGGCAATTCGCCGAGCCGCCTCTTCAGTGTTCAAACCGCGTTTTTCAACCCAGATCCAAAGGTGCTCGCCTTCGCCCGTGAGCGGGATGTCGAGCACTTCGTCGACCTGAAAATCTTCAGCAGTGGCCTTGAGTACTGCGCTGCCCAGCGACTCGCCGTAGGCACGGGGGCCTAATAGTTCCAGTTCGGTCATGGGCGCAGCAACAAGGCAACGCTATGAACGGCAATGCCTTCTTCGCGACCGACGAAACCAAGTTTCTCGGTGGTGGTGGCTTTCACGTTGACCTGGTCCAGCTCAACTTGCAGGTCCTCGGCAATCAACCGACGCATCGTTTCGATGTGTGGCGCCATTTTTGGCGCCTGGGCGACGATGGTGTTATCGACATTGCCGACTTTCCAGCCCTTGGCGTGGATCAGCGAGACCACATGGCGCAGCAGCACCCGGCTGTCGGCGCCCTTGAACTGCGGGTCGGTGTCGGGGAAATGTTTACCAATATCCCCCAGCGCGGCCGCGCCAAGCAAGGCGTCGCTCAAGGCGTGCAGCAGGACGTCACCGTCAGAATGCGCGAGCAGCCCGAAGCTGTGTGCAATACGCACGCCGCCCAGAGTAATGAAGTCGCCTTCAGCGAAACGGTGAACATCGTAGCCGTGGCCAATACGCATAAAAAAACGCCCCGATTTTTGTCAGGGCGTGATTCTACCTGCATTCAGCGTGGGGAGCGCCCTCAATTAGCTCCCTCGCCAAGGGGAAACAGACTAAGAGCCCCCTAAAGCGTGGGCATGATGTTGCAAGTGATCCTCAATGAAGCTGGCGATGAAGAAGTAGCTGTGGTCGTAGCCCGGTTGCAGGCGCAACTCCAACGGATGACCGGCAGCCTTGGCCGCTTGCTGCAAAGCTTCGGGCTTGAGCTGGTTGGCCAGGAAATCATCGCGATCGCCCTGATCCACCAGCAACGGCAGCTTTTCGCCAGCTTCGGCGATCAATGCACAGGCATCCCACTCACGCCACTTCGAGCGGTCTTCCCCCAGATAACGAGAAAACGCCTTCTGGCCCCACGGGCAATCCATCGGATTGTTGATCGGCGAAAATGCCGACACCGAGCGGTAACGCCCTGGGTTACGCAAAGCGCAGACCAGCGCGCCGTGGCCACCCATGGAGTGACCACTGATGCCGCGCTTATCCGAGGCCGGGAAATGCGCTTCGACCAAGGCCGGCAATTCCTGCACCACGTAGTCATGCATCCGATAGTGCCGCGCCCACGGTTCCTGCGTGGCGTTCAGATAAAACCCCGCACCCAGGCCAAAGTCCCAGGCACCGTCCGGATCGCCCGGCACGTCGGCGCCGCGCGGGCTGGTGTCCGGCGCGACAATAATCAGGCCCAGTTCGGCAGCCATGCGCTGGGCGCCGGCCTTTTGCATGAAGTTCTCGTCGGTGCAGGTCAACCCGGACAACCAATACACCACAGGCAACTTGCCGCCCTGCTCGGCCTGGGGCGGCAGGTACACGGCAAACACCATGTCACAACCAAGCACTTCGGAACGATGCCGGTAACGCTTGTGCCAGCCGCCGAAGCTTTTCTGGCAGGAAATGTTTTCAAGACTCATGACCGACCTCAGAAATGAATAACGGTACGGATGCTCTTGCCTTCATGCATCAGGTCGAACGCCTTGTTGATATCTTCCAGGCCCATGGTATGGGTGATGAAGGTATCCAGCGGAATCTCGCCCTTCTCGGCCATTTCCACGTAGCTTGGCAATTCGCTGCGCCCGCGCACACCGCCAAACGCCGAACCGCGCCAGACGCGCCCGGTCACCAACTGGAATGGACGGGTGGCGATTTCCTGGCCGGCCCCGGCCACACCGATGATCACCGACTCGCCCCAGCCCTTGTGGCAGCATTCCAATGCGGCGCGCATCAGTTGCACATTGCCGATGCACTCAAAGGAAAAATCCACGCCGCCGTCCGTCATGTCGACGATGACTTCCTGGATCGGACGGTCGAAATCTTTTGGGTTGACGCAATCGGTGGCGCCCAGTTGCTTGGCGATTTCGAACTTGGCCGGGTTGATGTCGATGGCAATGATGCGCGATGCCTTGGCTTTCACCGCACCAATCACCGCCGACAGGCCAATGCCGCCCAGGCCGAAGATCGCCACGGTGTCACCTGGCTTGACCTTGGCGGTGTTGAGGACCGCGCCGATACCGGTGGTGACGCCGCAACCCAGCAGGCAGACTTTTTCCAGCGGCGCTTCTTTGGGGATTTTCGCCACGGAAATTTCTGGCAATACGGTGTATTCGGAGAACGTCGAGGTCCCCATGTAGTGGAAAATCGTCTCCCCCTTGTAGGAAAAGCGCGAGGTGCCATCTGGCATCAAGCCTTTGCCTTGGGTGGCGCGAATCGCCTGACACAGGTTGGTCTTGCCCGACTTACAGAACTTGCACTGCCCGCATTCCGGCGTGTACAGCGGAATGACGTGATCGCCCACCGCCACCGACGTCACGCCTTCGCCGATGGCCTCGACAATAGCGCCGCCTTCATGGCCGAGGATCGACGGGAAGATCCCTTCCGGGTCGGCGCCCGACAAGGTGTAGGCATCGGTGTGGCAGACACCCGAGGCCACCACGCGCAGCAACACTTCGCCCGCCTTGGGCATGGCGACGTCGACTTCAACGATTTCCAGGGGTTTCTTGGCCTCGAAGGCAACGGCCGCGCGTGACTTGATCATGGGGAGTCTCCAGCAAATAAAAACAAGACAGGGAGTGTAATCCCTCACCGGACGATGAATAATCCAACCAAAAGCAAAACATTATTGCTGCACAGGGATAATCATTCATGTCCGATAACCGCTGGGAGGGCATTGACGAATTCGTCGCCGTGGCCGAATGCAGCCAATTCACCGCCGCCGCCGAACGCCTGGGGGTTTCGTCTTCCCACATCAGTCGACAAATAGTACGGCTTGAAGAGCGTCTGCAGACACGACTGCTGTATCGCAGTACCCGCCGGGTCACTCTGACCGAGGCCGGCCAGACGTTCTTGCAGCATTGCCAGCGCCTGCAGGACGGACGCGAAGAAGCACTGCGGGCGGTGGGCGACCTCACCAGCGAACCCAAGGGCATGTTGCGCATGACCTGTGCCGTGGCCTACGGCGAGCGGTTCATTGTGCCGCTGGTGACACGGTTCATGACGCTTTATCCGCAATTGCGGGTGGACATCGAACTGAGCAACCGCCCCCTCGATCTGGTTCACGAAGGCCTGGACCTGGCGATTCGCCTGGGCCGTTTGCAGGACTCGCGCCTGGTTGCCACGCGCCTGGCGCCACGGCGCATGTACCTGTGCGCATCGGCGTCCTACCTGGAGCGCTACGGTCGCCCCCATAGCTTGTCGGAATTGAGCCGCCACAATTGCCTGATCGGCAGCTCCGACCTCTGGCAACTGGAGCAGAACGGGCGGGAATTTTCCCAACGAGTGCAGGGAAACTGGCGTTGTAACAGCGGGCAGGCGGTGCTGGATGCGGCTTTGCAAGGGGTGGGATTGTGTCAGTTGCCGGATTATTACGTGTTGGAGCATTTGCACAGCGGGGCGTTGATATCGCTGTTAGAGGCTCACCAGCCGCCGAATACAGCGGTGTGGGCGTTGTATCCGCAGCAACGGCATTTGTCGCCGAAGGTGCGCAAGTTGGTGGATTACTTGAAGGAGGGGTTGGCGCAGCGGCCGGAGTATCGGGGGTAACACTGGTCTTTATGTTATCTGAGCGATTGCTATCGCGAGCAGGCTCGCTCCCACACTGGATCTTCAGCGGCTACAAATTTTGTGTACAGCCAAAGTCCCTTGTGGGGGCGAGCCTGATCGCGATGGCGATTCCACTTAATGGCGATTCGCCCAACGCTGGCGCAACCACTCCAGATCCTCAGGGCGTGTGACCTTGAGGTTATCGGCCCGCCCTTCGATCAGGCGTGGCGCTTGCCCCGCCCATTCCATGGCGGACGCTTCGTCGGTAATCATGGCATCGGCCACCAGGCTGTCAGCCAGGGCGCGGTGCAGGGCACCGAGACGAAACATTTGCGGTGTATAGGCTTGCCAGATGACGCTGCGGTCAACGGTTTCCACTACACGGCCGTGCTTGTCGACTCGCTTGAGGGTGTCACGCGCCGGCACAGCCAGGAGGCCGCCGACCGGATCATTCGCCAGTTCCCTGAGCAATGTGTCCAGATCGTCCCGGGCCAGGTTGGGCCGGGCGGCGTCGTGCACCAAGACCCAGTCGTGATCATCGGCACCCTGTCCGTGAAGATGCAGCAAGGCATTGAGCACCGAATCCGAACGTTGTTCGCCACCGTCCACGCGCTGGATGCGTGTATCGCTGGCGCAGGCCAGGGTCGGCCAATAAGGGTCATCGTGGGCAACACTGACCACCACGCCTTTTACGGTCGGATGATCGAGGAAACAGCCAAGGCTGTGTTCGAGAATTGTGCGTCCGCCCAGTTGCAGGTATTGCTTGGGACGGTCCGCAGCCATACGGGCTCCAACGCCCGCGGCAGGAATCACGGCCCAGAAGGCCGGCAAACGGATACTCATTGGGCCAACTGGTAGAGGGTTTCGCCCTCTTTAACCATGCCCAGTTCATGGCGAGCCCGCTCTTCAACGGTCTCCATGCCTTTTTTCAGTTCACTGACTTCGGCGTCCATCACCCGGTTACGCTCCAGCAACGCCTCGTTTTCGGCATGCTGTTCGGCAATCTGCTGAGTCAGGTCCGCCACTTGCGCCAGGCTGCCATTACCCACCCAAAGGCGGTACTGCAGGCCAGCCAGCAACAGGAGCAAGACAAGAAACAACCAATTGGGACTGCGCATCGAATCTCAGGTTTCCAGTGAAAAAGACAGCCATGCCACACTTTGAAGCGTCTGATAGCACGAAGCCTGGAAAAACCAGGCTTGTGCTTGATAAGGCATCAGATTAGAGGCAAAACCGCCGCTATTGCGACTTTTTTGACATCATCCGGTGTCTTTTTACCATCTACCGCTTAACCGCGAAACTCGGCACGACCGTTGTACTTGGCCTTGCCGTTCAACTGCTCTTCAATACGCAGCAGTTGGTTGTACTTGGAGACGCGATCGGAACGGCACAGCGAACCGGTCTTGATCTGGCCTGCCGCAGTGCCCACGGCCAGGTCGGCAATGGTCGAATCTTCGGTTTCGCCGGAGCGGTGGGAGATCACGGCAGTGTAGCCGGCGGCCTTGGCCATCTGGATGGCTTCCAGGGTTTCGGTCAGGGTGCCGATCTGGTTGAACTTGATCAGGATCGAGTTGGCGATCTTTTTGTCGATGCCTTCTTTCAGGATCTTGGTGTTGGTGACGAACAGGTCGTCGCCTACCAGCTGGGTTTTTTCGCCGATCTTGTCGGTGAGGATTTTCCAGCCGGCCCAGTCGGACTCGTCCAGGCCATCTTCGATGGAGATGATCGGGTAGCGCTCGGTCAGGCCCTTGAGGTAATCGGCAAAACCTTCGGCGGTGAACACCTGGCCTTCACCGGACAGGTTGTACTTGCCGTCTTCGAAGAACTCACTGGCCGCGCAGTCCAGGGCCAGGGTCACGTCGGTGCCCAATTTGTAACCGGCGTTGGCCACGGCTTCGGAGATCACTTTCAGTGCGTCTTCGTTGGACGCCAGGTTCGGTGCGAAACCGCCTTCGTCGCCAACGGCAGTGCTCAGGCCACGGGCCTTCAGCACAGCCTTGAGGTGATGGAAAATCTCGGTGCCCATGCGCAGGCCTTCGGAGAAGGACTTGGCGCCCACTGGCTGGACCATGAATTCCTGGATGTCGACGTTGTTATCGGCGTGCTCGCCACCGTTGATGATGTTCATCATCGGCACCGGCATCGAGTAGACACCCGGGGTACCGTTGAGGTTGGCGATGTGTGCGTACAGCGGCAGGTCCTGGTCCTGGGCGGCAGCCTTGGCAGCGGCCAGGGACACGGCGAGGATCGCGTTGGCGCCCAGGGTGGCTTTGTTTTCGGTACCGTCGAGCTTGATCATCGCGTGATCGAGGGCTTTCTGGTCGGCAGGATCCTTGCCCAGCAACAGGTCACGGATCGGACCGTTGATGTTGGCGACGGCTTTGAGCACGCCCTTGCCCAGGTAACGGCTCTTGTCGCCATCACGCAGCTCCAGCGCTTCGCGCGAGCCAGTGGAAGCACCGGACGGCGCGCAGGCGCTGCCGATGATACCGTTGTCGAGAAGCACGTCCGCTTCAACAGTGGGGTTGCCACGGGAGTCGAGAACTTCACGACCTTTGATGTCGACGATTTTTGCCATTGTTGTAAACACTCCAAAGTTGACGAAACGCTGTAACAGTAAGGCTTGCCGACGACGGTCCCGAAGGACGTCATCGCTGGCAAGCCATGCTCCCACAAAAGCAGTGCGGCCAGCGGGCCAGAGCGATAATCGAGCGGTACTTTACCGGAGAAAACCGCGTTACGCGGTTTCTATCGTCGGAAAACTCTTGACCAGTTCGTCCAACGCCTTGAGCTGAGACAAGAAGGGTTCCAGCTTGTTCAAGCGCAAGGCACAAGGGCCATCACACTTGGCATTGTCCGGGTCCGGGTGGGCCTCGAGGAACAGACCTGCCAGGGACTGGCTCATGCCGGCCTTGGCCAGGTCGGTGACCTGGGCGCGACGCCCCCCTGCGGAATCGGAACGACCACCGGGCATTTGCAGCGCGTGGGTCACGTCGAAGAACACCGGGTATTCGAACTGCTTCATGATGCCGAAACCAAGCATGTCCACCACCAGGTTGTTGTAGCCGAAGCTCGAACCCCGCTCGCAGAGGATCAACTGGTCATTGCCGGCCTCTTCGCACTTGCTCAGGATGTGCTTCATTTCCTGGGGCGCGAGGAACTGGGCTTTCTTGATGTTGATCACCGCACCGGTCTTGGCCATCGCGACCACCAGGTCGGTCTGGCGCGACAGGAAGGCCGGCAGCTGGATGATGTCGCAGACCTCAGCGACCACTGCGGCCTGGGCAGGCTCGTGGACGTCGGTGATGATCGGCACGCCGAAGGCTTGCTTGATGTCCTGGAAGATGCGCATGCCCTCTTCCAGGCCCGGGCCACGGTAAGAGGTCACGGACGAGCGATTGGCCTTGTCGAAACTGGCCTTGAAGACATAAGGGATGCCCAGCTTCTGGGTGACCTTCACGTACTCCTCGCAGACCTGCATCGCCATGTCGCGGCTTTCCAGTACGTTCATGCCGCCGAACAGCACCATGGGCTTGTCGTTGGCAATCTCGATGTCGCCGACGCGAATGATCTTCTGGGCCATCGTTTTATGCCTTCTTCTGGTGTTGAGCCAATGCGGCTTTCACGAAACCACTGAACAGCGGGTGGCCGTCCCGTGGCGTCGAGGTGAACTCGGGGTGAAACTGGCAAGCAACGAACCATGGATGATCCGGGGCTTCGACCACCTCCACCAGCGCGCCGTCACCGGAACGACCGGAGATTTTCAGGCCGGCCTCGATCAGTTGCGGCAGCAGGTTGTTGTTCACTTCGTAGCGATGGCGGTGACGCTCGACGATCACATCCTTGGCGTAGCAATCGTGCACCTTGGAGCCGGCTTCAAGCAGGCATTCCTGGGCACCGAGACGCATGGTGCCGCCCAGGTCGGAGGCTTCGGTGCGTACTTCCACGGCGCCGGTGGCATCTTCCCACTCGGTGATCAGGCCCACGACCGGGTGACCGCTGGCGCGATCGAATTCGGTGGAGTTGGCGTCCTTCCAGCCCATCACGTTACGGGCGAACTCAATGACCGCCACTTGCATGCCCAGGCAGATGCCCAGGTAAGGCACCTTGTTTTCGCGAGCGTATTGAACAGCGGTGATCTTGCCTTCCACGCCCCGCAGGCCAAAACCGCCCGGCACGAGGATCGCATCGGCGCCTTCGAGCAGACCGGTGCCCTGGTTCTCGATGTCTTCAGAGTCGATATAGCGCAGGTTGACCTTGGTACGGTTGCTGATACCGGCGTGACTCATCGCCTCGATCAGCGACTTGTAGGCATCCAGCAGCTCCATGTACTTGCCGACCATGGCGATGGTGACTTCGTGTTCCGGGTTGAGCTTGGCATCGACCACCGCTTCCCATTCGGACAGGTCGGCGCTGGCGCACTGCAAGCCGAAACGCTCGACGACGAAATCGTCCAGGCCCTGGGAGTGCAGGATGCCCGGGATCTTGTAGATGGTGTCAGCGTCTTCCAGGCCGATCACCGCACGCTCTTCAACGTTGGTGAACTGGGCGATCTTGCGCCGCGAAGAGATATCGATCGGATGATCGGAGCGGCAGATCAGCACATCCGGCTGCAGGCCGATGGAACGCAGTTCCTTGACCGAGTGCTGGGTGGGCTTGGTCTTGGTTTCGCCAGCGGTGGCGATGTACGGAACCAGGGTCAGGTGCATCAGCATCGCGCGCTTGGCACCGATTTCGAAACGCAACTGGCGGATGGCTTCGAGGAATGGCTGGGACTCGATGTCACCCACCGTGCCGCCGATTTCGACCATCGCCACGTCGGCGTCGCCGGCACCCTTGATGATGCGGCGCTTGATTTCGTCGGTGATGTGCGGGATGACCTGGATGGTCGCCCCCAGGTAATCACCACGGCGCTCTTTGCGCAGCACGTGCTCGTAGACACGGCCGGTGGTGAAGTTGTTGTTCTGGGTCATGGTCGTGCGGATGAACCGCTCGTAGTGGCCCAGGTCCAGGTCGGTCTCGGCGCCGTCGTGGGTGACGAACACTTCACCGTGCTGGAACGGGCTCATGGTGCCCGGGTCGACGTTGATGTACGGGTCCAGCTTGAGCATGGTGACCTTAAGTCCCCGCGCCTCCAGGATGGCCGCCAATGAAGCCGAGGCAATGCCTTTCCCCAATGAAGAAACAACACCGCCCGTGACGAATATGTAGCGCGTCATGAAAAACCCTAGAAGTCTGCGTTAAAGCGGTCCGAGCCGCCGGGGAAAGCGAAGGAAGGCCGAAGCCCCCGATCACCTGCATTAATCACAGTGCACCTTTCAAAAAAACCGCCGCGTTGGGACAGACCGGAAGTGAAATCACCGGTACGTTGCTCGCTACACATTTTTTGGAATCGCCCAGCAAAGACTGCTTGGTAATCGGCAACTCCTGCAATTCAGGCGAATCCACAGAAGTTGTATCAAGAAGGGAGCGTAGTCTACCGGAAAGCCCCTTTCAGCTCAAACCCAGATCTTGGTTTCATGGCTGCCAGATCAGTTGCCAGTTGCCATCAATGCCGCTGTCGAGTCCTGGTAAGCCAGCCACTGCCAGCAATTGCTCGTCCCGATACAGCAGCGGCAATCGACCGCGCGCAAACGCCGGCACGCCTCTTTCGTTGAGCAAACGCTTGAGGTCCCGGTGACCACGACCAGGCAACATCATGGCTTCACCTCCCTGACGATAGCGGACGCAGAGCGGTCCGTCGGGCATTTTACCGTCGAGGGTCACCGTGCCGTTGTCTGGCAGGGTCAATGCTTGAGCAGTCAGCGTCCATTCTACGGGGCCTGCGGCCGGTCGCAGCCAGCGGTCGGATAACCACCAGACGCGCCCGCCGGCGCGGTGCAGTTCGCCACCGGCCAGCCGCCAGATCGGCCGGGCATCGTCCGCTGCATCGCGCAACGAGTCCCAGCCAGACCAATGGTCACTGTCGGGCAGCGTTGTCATCGACGCCAGCCAATGACTCAACGCATTACGCTGACGGGCCGGCGACAAGGCTCGCAACGGGGCCAACTCAAGCGACCGCAACCCAAGCCAGTCGAACGCGCAGGGCGTGATGGCTCGATCCAGATCGATTCGCGCCAGGTCATCCAGCAAGCCTTGGGCCTCACTCAGGTGCGCAGCGCTGCGGGCGAAGGTCGTCGAGGCTTGGGGCCACTGCTCGGTCAATACCGGGAAAATTCGCTGGCGCAGGAAATTGCGCGCGTACCGGTGATCGTCGTTGGAAGGGTCTTCGATCCAGTTCAAGCCCTGTTGCGTCGCGTAGGCTTCCAGCTCCGCCCGGGACACATCGAGCAAGGGTCGCAGCAAGTACCCCTGGCCCAGAGGACGCTGCCGAGGCATCGCCGACAAGCCCCTCACCCCTGCCCCACGCAACAAACGAAACAACAGGGTTTCAGCCTGATCGTCGCGATGTTGACCGGTGAGTAGCACTTCATTGCTGTGGAGCAGCGCCACGAAGGCAGCATAGCGCGCCTCCCGGGCGGCACGCTCGACGCTGGCACCGGCCGGGACTTGCACGTTCACTACTTCCAGCGGCACCCCAAGGGCCTTGCAGACCGAGCGACAATGGTCCGGCCATGCATCGGCCACAGCCTGAAGGCCATGATGGACGTGGACAGCACGTAACGGTGGCAGGGCTTCATTTTTGGAGAGAGACGCGAGCAGGTGCAGCAGGACGGTGGAATCGAGGCCACCGGAGAAGGCGATGCGCCAGGTGACGGCGTTGCGCCAGGGGGATAGCTGTGTGAGGAGCCGGGTTGGCAGATCCGCGCTTGGGTTCATAGGAGTCAGCCTTGGCACAAACAACTGTGGGAGCGAGCCTGCTCGCGATGGCGGTATATCAGTCAACTCATTTGTTGAATGTTAAACCGTATCGCGAGCAGGCTCGCTCCCACATGGGCATTGCGGTCGGATCAGAGACCGTAGCTCATCAGCCGCTCATAGCGACGGGCCAGCAGCGCCTCGTTGTCGAACTTCTTGAGCATCGACAGTTGCGAGCTCAGCTCGGCACGAATCAGCGCCGCAGCCGCGGCCGGATCACGATGAGCGCCGCCTACAGGCTCGCTGATCACTTTATCCACGATACCCAGGCCTTTGAGACGCTCAGCGGTGATGCCCATGGCTTCGGCGGCATCCGGCGCCTTCTCGGCGGTTTTCCACAGGATCGAGGCGCAGCCTTCCGGCGAGATCACCGCGTAGGTGGAGTATTGCAGCATGTTCAGCTGATCGCAGACACCAATGGCCAGCGCACCGCCGGAACCACCTTCGCCGATCACGGTGGCGATGATCGGGGTTTTCAGTCGCGCCATTACGCGCAGGTTCCAGGCGATCGCTTCGCTCTGGTTGCGCTCTTCGGCGTCGATGCCCGGATAAGCGCCCGGCGTGTCGATGAAGGTCAGGATCGGCATCTTGAAGCGCTCGGCCATTTCCATCAGGCGGCACGCCTTGCGATAGCCTTCCGGACGCGGCATGCCGAAGTTGCGGCGCACCTTTTCGCGGACTTCGCGGCCTTTCTGATGGCCGATGACCATCACTGGCTGGTCGTCCAGACGGGCGACGCCACCCACGATCGCGGCGTCGTCGGAGAAATGCCGATCGCCGTGCAGCTCATCGAACTCAGTGAAGATGTGCTCGATATAGTCCAGGGTGTAGGGACGACGCGGATGACGCGCCAGGCGGGCGATCTGCCAGCTGGTCAGCTTGCCAAAGATGTCTTCGGTCAGCGTGCGGCTTTTGTCCTGCAGACGAGAGATTTCATCGCCGATATTCAGCGAATTGTCATTACCGACCAAGCGCAACTCTTCGATCTTGGCTTGCAGGTCGGCGATCGGCTGTTCGAAATCTAGAAAATTCGGGTTCATAGGCGTCCGTCTTGGGTCGACGTCCAAGAGAGCTTGGGCCGGCCGGTTGTCTATTCGCGCCCTACCTTAAGGGAGAGGCGCGTTCAGGTCGAGATTAAAAATTCGGGTCGAGATCAGGGCCGCTCCAAGGTTCAGGAGTGGCACCTGGCCGTCAACGGTATTGGAGGAAGACGTTGTCTTTGCCGAACTGGTCACGCAAGGCTTGAATCAACGCATCCGCCGGATCGATCCGCCAGCCTTCGCCGAACTGCAGCACAGCCTTGGCGTCGGGGCGCACGTACTCCATGGTAATCGGGCAAGCACCGCGATGGCGCTTGAACAACTCCCCCAGCCAGCGTAGCTGATCGCCCTTGAGATCCTGGGTCTGCAATTTCAGGCGCAGGCTCTCGGCCAGGTTGGTCCGGGCATCTTCCATGCTCATCACCCGTTTGACCCGCAGCCGCAGGCCACCGGAAAAGTCATCGTTGCTGACTTCGCCTTCCACCACGACCATCGCGTCAGTCTGCAACAGCGACTGGGCCGAATGGAACGCATCGGCAAACAACGACGCCTCGATGCGCCCGGAGCGGTCGTCGAGGGTGATGAAGCCCATCTTGTCGCCCTTTTTGTTTTTCATTACCCGCAGGGCGATGATCATACCGGCGACGGTCTGCGTGTCACGCGCCGGCTTCAGATCAATGATGCGCTGGCGGGCGAACCGGCGGATCTCGCCTTCGTACTCGTCGATCGGGTGACCCGTGAGGTACAGGCCCAAGGTGTCTTTCTCACCCTTGAGACGCTCCTTGAGCGTCAGCTCCTTGGCCTTGCGGTGATTGCCGTAGACATCGGCATCTTCCTCGACAAACAACCCGCCAAACAGGTCGGCGTGACCACTGTCATGGGTCCGGGCGGTTTGCTCGGCGGCCTTGATCGCTTCTTCCATGGCCGCCAGCAGCACCGCGCGGTTGCGGTCGATATTGGCCTGGTAGGCCTTGGGTTCATCCTGGAAGTACGGGCCCAGACGGTCCAATGCACCGCTGCGGATCAAACCGTCGAGGGTACGTTTGTTGATGCGTTTGAGATCGACCCGGGCGCAAAAATCGAACAGGTCCTTGAACGGTCCGTCCTGACGGGCTTCGGTGATGGCTTCCACCGGTCCTTCACCCACGCCCTTGATCGCCCCCAGTCCATAAATGATGCGGCCTTCGTCGTTCACCGTGAACTTGAACTCCGAAGCGTTCACGTCCGGCGCGTCGAGGCGCAACTTCATGGTCCGCACTTCTTCGATCAAGGTCACGACCTTGTCGGTGTTGTGCATATCCGCCGACAGTACCGCGGCCATGAATGGCGCCGGGTAGTGGGCCTTCAGCCACGCGGTCTGGTACGACACCAGACCATAGGCGGCCGAGTGGGATTTGTTGAAGCCGTAACCGGCGAATTTTTCCACCAGGTCGAAGATGTTACCGGCCAGGTCCGCATCAATGCCGTTGTTCGCACAACCCTCAATGAAACCGCCGCGCTGCTTGGCCATTTCCTCGGGCTTTTTCTTACCCATCGCCCGACGCAGCATGTCCGCGCCGCCGAGGGTGTAACCGGCCATTACCTGGGCAATCTGCATCACCTGTTCCTGGTACAGGATGATGCCGTAGGTCGGTGCCAGGACCGGCTTGAGGCCGTCGTACTGATAATCCGGGTGCGGGTACGCCAGCTCGGCGCGCCCGTGCTTACGGTTGATAAAGTCATCCACCATGCCCGATTGCAGCGGGCCCGGACGGAACAGGGCCACCAGTGCGATCAGGTCTTCGAGGCAGTCGGGCTTGAGCTTTTTGATCAGCTCCTTCATACCCCGGGATTCAAGCTGGAACACTGCCGTGGTTTCGGCTTTTTGCAGCAGGCTGTAGGTCGGCTTGTCATCCAGCGGGATGAAGGCGATGTCCAGCGGCTCTTCGCCGACCTTGGCCCGGTCACGGTTGATGGTTTTCAGCGCCCAGTCGATGATCGTCAGGGTCCGCAGGCCAAGGAAGTCGAACTTCACCAGGCCCGCCGCCTCGACGTCATCCTTGTCGAACTGGGTCACCAGGCCGTCGCCCTCTTCATCGCAATAGATCGGCGAGAAGTCAGTCAGCTTGGTCGGCGCGATCACCACGCCCCCGGCGTGCTTGCCGACGTTACGCACCACGCCTTCAAGCTTGCGGGCCATCTCCCAGATTTCCGCGGCTTCTTCATCGACCTTGATGAAGTCCCGCAGGATTTCTTCCTGCTCGTAGGCTTTTTCCAGGGTCATGCCGACTTCGAACGGGATCATCTTCGACAGACGATCCGCCAAACCGTAGGACTTGCCCTGCACCCGCGCCACGTCACGCACCACAGCCTTGGCGGCCATGGAACCGAAGGTGATGATCTGGCTCACCGCGTTGCGGCCGTATTTCTCGGCCACGTAATCAATCACCCGGTCGCGACCGTCCATGCAGAAGTCGACGTCGAAGTCGGGCATGGACACCCGTTCCGGGTTGAGGAAACGTTCGAACAGCAGGTCATATTCCAGCGGGTCGAGGTCGGTGATCTTCTGCACGTAAGCCACCAGAGAGCCTGCACCCGACCCCCGGCCTGGCCCCACCGGCACGCCGTTGCTCTTGGCCCACTGGATAAAGTCCATCACGATCAGGAAGTAACCGGGGAAGCCCATCTGGATGATGATATCCAGCTCGAAATTCAACCGGTCGACATAGACCTGGCGCTTGGCCTCGTAATCTTCGGTGGTGTCCTTGGGCAAGAGAACGCTGAGGCGCTCATCCAGGCCATCGAAGGACACCTTGCGGAAATACTCGTCGATGGTCATGCCATCGGGGATCGGGAAGTTGGGCAGGAAGTGCTTGCCCAGCTTCACTTCGATGTTGCAGCGCTTGGCAATCTCGACCGTGTTTTCCAGCGCCTCGGGCAGGTCGCTGAACAACTCGGCCATTTCCTCGGCGCTTTTGAGGTATTGCTGATCGCTGTAGTTTTTCGGACGACGCGGATCATCGAGCGCCCGGCCTTCACCGATGCAGACGCGGGTTTCGTGAGCCTCGAAATCTTCCTGCTTGATGAAGCGCACGTCGTTGGTCGCCACCAGCGGCGCACCGATCCGGTCGGCCAGGGCCACGGCGGCATGCAGGTGTTCTTCGTCGTTGGGGCGATTGGTGCGTTGCACTTCAATGTAGAAGCGGTCCGGGAACACCGCCATCCAATCGCGGGCCAGCACTTCGGCTTCTTCTGGATTGCCACTGAGCAGGGCCAGGCCGATTTCACCTTCCTTGGCCGCCGACAGCATGATCAAACCTTCATTGGCCTCAGCTACCCATTCGCGCTCGATGATGATCGAGCCGTTGCGCTGGCCATCGATAAAACCGCGGGAGATCAACTCGGTGAGGTTGCGGTAACCCACGGCGTTCATCACCAGCAGGCTGATGCGGCTCAGCGGCGCGTCCGGGTCTTTGTTCGACAGCCACAGGTCGGCCCCGCAGATCGGCTTGATCCCGGCGCCCATGGCATTTTTGTAGAACTTGACCAGCGAACACATGTTGTTCTGGTCGGTGACCGCCACAGCAGGCATGTTCATGCCCACCAGGGTCTTGACCAGTGGCTTGATCCGCACCAGGCCATCGACCAGGGAGTATTCAGTGTGCAGGCGTAGATGAACGAATGAAGCCGGCATAGTGATCCTGCGTTAAGTCATGAAAACAACAAGGCCCGGATTGTACCGAGCCTTGGGTAAAACATCAGCATGATTGCCTTGCCACAAAAGCCTGCATCAAGAGACCGCAGTCTGATGACTTACGATCAAACCCTCACGGGCTTCATAAGCCAGCCGCACCGGCGCGAACGAGCGCCGATGGATCGGCGTTGGCCCAAGGCGCGCCAGCGCTTCCAGATGAACGGGTGTCGGGTAGCCCTTGTGGCCGCCGATGCCGTAGCCCGGGTAAATCAATTCAAAGGCGCTCATTTCCCGATCACGGCTGACCTTGGCCAGAATCGATGCCGCCGCAATGGCCGGCACCTTGCCGTCCCCCTGAACGACTGCTTCGGCGCGCATAGACAGCTTCGGGCACCGATTGCCATCGATCATCGCCAGTTTCGGGGTGATGTGCAGGCCTTCCACGGCACGCTGCATCGCAAGCATGGTGGCGTGCAGGATATTCAGCTCGTCGATCTCCTCCACTTCAGCCCGGGCAATGCACCAGCTCAGGGCTTTCTCGCAGATTTCGTCGTAGAGCTTTTCGCGACGGGCTTCGGTGAGCTTCTTGGAGTCGTTGAGGCCCAGAATGGGCCGGTTTGGATCGAGAATCACCGCTGCCGTCACCACGGCGCCGCACAACGGTCCACGACCAACCTCATCAACACCGGCCACCAGCTCTTCAACTTCAGCCACCAGATTGAAGTCCAGGCCCATCTGCAATTTCACGTTACTCATGGTTTGGCGCCGATCAGGGTCAATACTGCGTCGGCGGCCTGGTTGGAGGCATCGCGGCGCAAGGTACGGTGAATGTCATCAAAGCCCCGGGTCTGCTCCTGGCCACCGTCGATCAAGGGCGACAGCGTACGGGCCAGCGCATCGGCGGTTGCCTCGTCCTGCAGCAATTCAGGCACCAGCAAGCGCTGGGCCAACAGATTGGGCAAGGAGATGTAGGGGCTCTTGACCATGCGTTTGAGGATCCAGAACGTCAACGGCGCCAGACGATAGGCGACCACCATCGGGCGTTTGTACAGCAACGCCTCAAGGGTAGCAGTGCCAGACGCAATCAACACGGCGTCACACGCAGCCAGTGCGAGATGAGAGCGGCCATCGAGCAATGTGACAGGCAGATCGCGCCCGGCCAGCAGCGCTTCAAGCTGAGCCCGTCGCTGCGGGCTGGCACAGGGCAGAACAAAACGCACGCCGGGACGCATCGCTCGCAGACGCTCGGCGGCGTCGAAGAACAAGCCTCCCAGGCGACTGACCTCGCCGCCACGGCTACCGGGCATCAAGGCCACCAGCGGGCCGTCGGGCAAGCCCAACGTCTGACGCGCCGCGTCACGATCCGCTTGCAGGGGAATGGTATCGGCCAGGGTATGGCCGACAAACCGTACCGGCACGCCCTTCTCTTCGTAGAATCGGGCTTCGAACGGCAGCAGCGTGAGCATCAGGTCGCAGCCTTCGCGGATTTTCAACACGCGCTTCTGCCGCCAGGCCCAGACCGAGGGGCTGACGTAGTGCACCGTTTTGATACCGGCCTGACGCAACTTGAGTTCGATATTGAGAGTGAAATCCGGCGCATCGATACCGATGAACACATCCGGTTTTTCGTCGATCAGGGTCGCGATCAGCTTCTTGCGGCGAGCCAGCAGTTCGCGCAGACGTCCGAGCACCTCAACCAGCCCCATCACCGACAGGCGTTCCATGGGGAAATATGACGCCAGCCCTTCGGCCTGCATCAAGGGGCCACCGACACCGATGAACTCCACTGCTGGGTGCTGCGCCTTGAGCGCACGCATCAGACCGGCACCCAGAATGTCACCGGAAGCCTCTCCCGCCACCAGTGCTATACGCAAGTTAGCCATGGTTAGCGAGTGATGCCGCGAGTCGAGGACTGGATGGAGTCACGGAATATCGCGACTTCCGGGAACTGCGCCGAAGCCTCGGCCAACTCGACAAGGGCCTGTTCGACGGTCAACCCCTGGCGGTACACAACCTTGTAGGCGCGCCGCAATGCCGTGATCGCCTCTTCGCTGAAACCACGACGGCGCATGCCTTCGAAATTCATACTGCGGGCTTCGGCCGGGTTACCGAACACAGTGACATAGGCCGGTACGTCCTTGCCGATGGCGGTGCCCATGCCCGAGAAGCTGTGGGCGCCGATATGACAATATTGATGGACCAAGGTGAAACCGGACAGGATCGCCCAGTCGTCCACATGCACGTGGCCAGCCAACGCGGTGTTGTTGACCAGGATGCAATGGTTGCCAATGACGCTGTCATGACCGATATGGGCGTAGGCCATGATCAGGTTATGGTTGCCCAGAGTCGTTTCGGAACGATCCTGAACGGTGCCACGGTGAATCGTCACGCCTTCGCGGATCACGTTGTGATCGCCAATGACCAGCCGGGTTTCTTCACCTTTGTACTTGAGATCGGGCGTGTCCTCGCCTACCGAAGAAAACTGGTAGATGCGGTTGTGCCGACCGATCCGGGTCGGACCCTTGAGAACTACATGGGGCCCGATCACCGTACCCTCGCCGATTTCCACACCTGGGCCGATGATCGACCATGGGCCGACCTCGACATCGGCGGCCAGGACTGCCGCCGGATCGATGATTGCGCGAGGGTCAATCAAACTCATAGTTTGCGTTCCGCACAGATGATTTCAGCGGAGCAGACTGGCTTGCCGTCGACCGAAGCCTGGCATTCGAACTTCCAGATCTGGCGCTTGCAACTGATGAATGTGGCTTCGAGGATCAGCTGATCGCCCGGGGTGACCGGCTGGCGAAAACGCAGCTTGTCGGAGCCCACGAAGTAGTAAAGCGTGCCGTCGGCAGGCTTCACGTCGAGCATTTTGAAACCAAGGATCCCGGCAGCCTGAGCCATTGCCTCGATGATCAGCACGCCGGGCATGATTGGATGCGCGGGAAAGTGACCATTGAAGAACGGTTCGTTGATGCTGACATTCTTGTAGGCGCGAATCCGCTTGCCTTCAACGTCAAGTTCCACCACCCGGTCCACCAGCAGGAACGGGTAACGGTGAGGCAGGTATTCGCGAATCTCGTTGATGTCCATCATTTCGGGGGGAAGCCTATGTAAAGATTGGAAGCGCACGATCGACGCGCGCCCCTCTAGCAAATCAAGGAGGCAGTCTAGCGGCTGTGCACACTTGATATGGAAATGGTATCAGCCATCTGATGAAGCATTACCGTCAGGGGTCACGTCCCCTACACGCTTTTCCAACTGACGCAAACGCCGCGCGATGTCATCGAGCTGGCGGATTCGGGCCGCGCTCTTGCGCCATTCGGCCGCCGGTTGCATCGCCGTGCCGGAAGAATAAGCACCCGGCTCGGTGATCGAATGGGTCACCATGGTCATTCCGGTGAGGAATACGTTGTCACAAATATCAATGTGCCCCACCAGCCCCACGCCACCGGCGAGCATGCAATGCTTGCCGATCCGGGTGCTGCCGGAAATGCCTACGCAGGCGGCCATGGCGGTGTGATCACCGACCTGGACGTTGTGGGCGATCTGAATCTGGTTGTCGAGCTTGACGCCATTGCCGATGACCGTATCAGACAGGGCGCCCCGGTCGATCGCGGTGTTGACGCCGATTTCCACGTCATCACCGATGGTCACGCCGCCGATCTGGGCGATCTTTTGCCAGATCCCCTTCTCCTTGGCAAAACCGAAACCTTCACCGCCCAGTACCGCACCCGACTGGATCACTACCCGCTTTCCGATACGCACGTCGTGATACAACGTGACCCGCGGAGCAAGCCAGCCACCCTCACCGATCTCGCAGCGCGCACCGATGAAGCAATGGGCACCCAGCGTGACGCCCGGGCCGACCCGGGCGGCGCTTTCAATGACGACAAAAGGACCGATGCTGGCCGTGGGATCAACCACCGCATCCGCCGCGATGACCGCGCTGGGATGAATGCCGGGGGCCGACTTGGGCTTGGGGTCGAACAGGTGGGAAATCCGCGCATACGCCAGGTAGGGATCCGGTACGATCAGCGCATCGCCCGCGAACCCGTCAGCATCGGCAGGCTTGAGCAACAGCGCTGCGGCCCGGCTGTCGGCCAGGTATTTGCGATATTGAGGATTTGCCAGGAAGCTCAACTGAGCTGGGCCAGCCTCTTGCAAAGTGGCTAGCCCAGTGATGACCTTCTCCGGGTCGCCACGCAGGGTGGCGCCGAGGAACTCAGCCAGTTGGCCGAGCTTGATAGTCGCGGTCATGGATTACTTCAGCTGATTCATGCGCTCGATAACCTGGCGCGTGATGTCGTACTGGGGTTTGACGTCAATCACTGCACCACGCTCGAACACCAGGTCAAAACCACCTTTCTTGATGACTTCTTCCACCGCCCGATCGAGCTTTGGCTTGAGCTGCTTGAGCATCTCGCGGTCGGCAACGGCTTTCGCTTCGTTCAGCTCCTTGGACTGGAACTGGAAGTCACGGGCCTTTTGCTTGAACTCAAGCTCCAGACGCTCACGCTCGCCCTGGGCCATTTTGTCGCCACCGGAAACCAGACGATCCTGGATACCCTTGGCGCTGCTCTCCAGGCTCTTGAGCTTGGTCAGCTGCGGGCCGAACTTCTTCTCGGCATCCACGGCGTATTTCTTCGCCGCGTCGGATTCCAGCAGGGCCATCTGATAGTTCAGTACGGCAATCTTCATGTCGGCAAAAGCCGGACCTGCGACCATCAAGGTCGCCAGGAGAACCAATTGAGTCAACTTACGCACGATGTACTCCTACAAAATCCATTGTCGTTATCTTGGGTCAGACGCTTAAAACGTCTGGCCGAGGGAGAATTGGAACACTTGGGTTTCAGCGTCATCCGGTTTCTTGATCGGCATCGCCAGGGCGAAGCTCAAAGGACCGAGCGCGGTGACCCAGGTCACACCCACGCCCACGGAACTTGCCATGTTGCTCAGGCTGATGTCGTTGCACTTGGTATTGGACCTGGTGCCGTCGGCGTTGGTGGTGTCCTCGCACGAAGAGTCGAATACGTTACCCACGTCCCAGAATACCGAGGTACGCAAGGAGCGCTGATCCTTGACGAACGGCATCGGGAACAACAGCTCGACACCGCCCTGGATCAGGACATTACCACCGAACGGCAGCGGATCCTGGTCCGGATCACGTATGGTTCCCGGGTTGGTGCCCTTGCTTGGCGTACTGCGCGGGCCAAGGGTGCTGTCCTTGAAGCCACGGACCGAGTTGAAACCACCAGCATAGTAGTTCTCGTAGAACGGCAAGCCGTCGGTGGAACCATAACCGTCGCCATAACCCAGCTCAGTGTGCAGGCGCATGGTGTAATTATCAGACAGCGGCTGGAACAGTTGGCCACGATAGTCGAGCTTGAAGAACGAGAGGTCGCTGCCAGGGGTGGTAGTTTCCAATACCAGGCTCTGGGAACGACCACGGGTCGCCAGCACACCTTTGTTCAGGGTCGATTCGGACCAACCGACAGACGCCTTGAAGTTCAGGTACTTGTCGCCTTCCTTTTCAACGAAGTCAAAAATCTCGTCAACGGTATAACGCCCGGTGCTGATCTCGTCCTGCTGGGCGGTGAGACCGAACGTCAGACGCGAAGTCTCGCTGATTGGATAACCCACGTTGACGCCTGCACCCAGGCTATCCACGGCATAGCTGGAGATGTCGGAGTCGAGCTCATCATAGTCAGTGGTGCGATAGAAGGCGTTGTAGCCCAGGCTCACACCGTCAGCAGTCCAGTAGGGGTCCACGAAACCGAAGTTGTAGCGGGTCTGGTATTCGCTGCGGGTCAAGCCAACGCTGACCCGGTTACCGGTACCCAGGAAGTTGTTCTGGGTGATCGAACCACCGAGGATCAGGCCGGCGCTCTGGGCGAAACCGACGCTGGCGGTGATCGAGCCGGACGCCTGCTCTTCGACACTGTAGTTCACATCGACCTGGTCATCGACGCCCGGTACTGCCGGGGTCTCGACGTTGACTTCCTTGAAGAAGCCCAGGCGCTCCAGACGGGTCTTGGACTGGTCGATCAGGTAGGTCGACGCCCAGCCACCTTCCATCTGGCGCATTTCACGGCGCAGCACCTCATCTTCGGACTTGGTGTTGCCACGGAAGTTGATGCGGTTGACGTAGGCACGCTTACCCGGATCCACGGCGAAGGTGATGTCGACGGTATGGTCTTCATCGTGCGGTTGCGGCACGCCGTTGACGTTGGCGAAGGTGTAGCCCTCGTTGCCCAGACGACGGGTGATCAGCTCGGAAGTGGTGGTCATCAGCTTGCGCGAGAACACCTGGCCCTTCTGCACCAGCAGCAGAGAGGTGACCTGGTCTTCAGGCACCTTCAGGTCGCCGCTGAGCTTGACGTCACGAACGGTGTACTTGTCGCCTTCGTTGACGTTGACGGTGATGTAGACGTGCTTCTTGTCCGGGGTGATGGACACCTGGGTCGAAGCGATGTCCATGTTGATATAGCCGCGGTCCAGGTAGTAGGAACGCAGACGTTCCAGGTCACCGGAGAGCTTTTCACGGGCGTACTTGTCGTCGTTCTTGAAGAACGACAGCCAGTTGGTGGTCTTGAGTTCGAACAGGTCGATCAGGTCTTCATCAGGGAAAACGGTGTTGCCCACCACGTTGATGTGCTGGATCGCGGCCACGGTGCCTTCATTGATGTTGACCTTCAGGCCTACGCGGTTGCGCGGCTGCGGCACCACTTCGGTGTCGACGGTGGCCGAGTAACGGCCCTGGGCAACGTACTGGCGTTGCAGCTCGTTACGAACACCTTCGAGGGTGGCGCGCTGGAAGATCTCGCCTTCGGCCAGACCGGACTGTTTGAGGCCCTTCATCAGGTCTTCAGTGGAGATCGCCTTGTTGCCTTCGATCTCGATACTGGCAACCGATGGACGCTCAACTACCGTGATGACCAGTACATTGCCATCACGACCCAGCTGGATATCCTGAAAGAAGCCGGTTTTGAACAGCGCGCGAGTGGATTCCACCAGACGCCGATCATCCGCCTGCTCGCCGACGTTTAACGGCAAGGCACCAAAGACACTACCCGCGGAGACCCGCTGGAGGCCATTGACGCGAATATCAGAGATAGTGAAGGACTCGGCGTGAACTTCGGCGATCATCAATACGGTGAGAACCGCAGTTAGCAGCAGACGTTTCATGAAGTCCTTTCTTATTCCAACTGGCAATAAACAAACTGCCGCAAAATGCGGCAGATTCGCAATTCAGCGAAGCGTTACAGACGACCCAGATCGTTGACCAAGGCAAGCAACATTACCCCGACCACCAAGCTGATACCGATCTGTATCCCCCAACCTTGCACCCTATCCGACAAGGGACGACCACGCGCCCACTCGATCAGATAAAACAACAAATGCCCCCCATCCAGTACCGGAATGGGCAGCAAATTCAGAACCCCCAGGCTAATGCTCAGATAAGCAAGGAAATTCAGGAAATCAGCGACGCCCGACTGGGCAGAAGCGCCCGCCACTTTAGCAATGGTTATCGGTCCACTCAAGTTTTTTACCGAGAGCTCGCCGAACAACATTTTCTTGAGCGAATCGAGGGTCAGGATGCTCATGGTCCAGGTACGACGCGCGCCCTCGCCAATCGCCGCCAAAGGGCCGAAACTGACCTCGCGGATCATTTCCGGCGGCCAGTCGACAGCCTTGACGCCGGCACCCAGATAGCCGGTCGGCGCCTTGCTCTCGCCACGGGCGCCCAGGGTTACCGGGACGTCGATCGGCGCACCATCGCGCTCGACGCGCAGCACTATCTTGCTATCCGGACGTACACGAACCAAATCGACCACCTGCTGCCAGTCACTGACCGGCAGGCCATCGAGCGCCAGCAGCCGATCACCGGTCTTCAGGCCTGCAGCCTGGGCCGGGCCTTTCGGGTCGAGTTCGGCGAGTATCGGCGGCAAGGCCGGACGCCATGGCTTGATCCCCAGGGAACGGATCGGATCCGGCTCGTCGGCGCCCTTGAGCCAGTTGTCCAGGATCAGTTCGCGAGGCGAATCCACCGTGGAACCCTGCTCGCGCACCATCAATTGCAACGAACCGCTCTCACCCAGGCGACGCACCAGTTGCAGGTTGACCGCCGCCCAGCCCGATGTCGGCTCCCCATCGATGGCAACGATTTCCTGCCCGACACCCAGCCCGGCACGGGCGGCGACGCTGCCGGCCTCCACCCCACCGATGACCGGACGCACCTGCTCGCTGCCCAGCATGGCCAGGGCCCAGAAAAAAACCATGGCCAGCAAAAAGTTGGCTATCGGCCCCGCCGCCACGATGGCAATACGCTGACGGACGGTCTTGCGATTGAAGGATTGGTCGACCTGATCGGCCGGCACTTCACCTTCGCGCTCGTCGAGCATCTTCACGTAGCCGCCCAGCGGAATGGCTGCCACAACGAATTCGGTGCCCTTTTTGTCATGCCAGCGCAGCAGCGGCATGCCGAAACCGACGGAAAAACGCAGAACCTTGACGCCACAGCGCCGCGCGACCCAGAAATGACCGAATTCGTGAAAAGTGACCAACACCCCCAATGCAACCAGGGTGCCGACAATCATATAGAGCGCGCTCATCTGTTTTCTCCGCAATCCTGCCCAGGACAACCCTGGCTAACGTACCGCAGCCTCAACGCCCGTGGCGCTTCAACCATTGGCCCGCCAGCTCACGAGCCCTGGCGTCCGCCGTGAATACCGCATCGAGGTCATCGAGCGAAACCACAGCCTCGAGGTTCAAGACCTCCTCGATGATACTCGCGATCTCGAGGTAACGGACACGTCCGTCGAGAAACGCTGCAACCGCCACTTCATTGGCAGCATTGAGCATGGCCGGAGCACTGTTGCCTGCCTCAGCCGCTTGTCGCGCCAGACGCAGGCATGGAAAGCGCTGCTCATCAGGCGCCTGGAAATCCAGGCGGGCAATGGCGAACAGGTCCAGCGGCGCCACGCCCGAATCAATCCGCGCAGGCCAGGCCAGCGCATTGGCGATCGGAGTACGCATGTCCGGGTTGCCCAATTGAGCCAGCACCGAACCGTCTATGAAATCCACCAGGGAGTGAATCACGCTCTGCGGGTGAATCACCACTTCCACCTGGGACGGCTTGGCATCGAACAACCAGCAGGCCTCGATCAGTTCCAGGCCCTTGTTCATCATGCTGGCCGAATCCACGGAAATCTTGCGCCCCATGGACCAGTTCGGGTGAGCACAAGCCTGCTCGGGTGAAACATGCACCAACTCTTCCAGCGGAGTCTGCCGGAACGGACCGCCGGAAGCCGTCAGTAAAATCCGCCGGACCCCCACTGCGCCCAGGCCGCGGGAAAAGTCCTGCGGCATGCATTGAAAAATCGCATTGTGCTCGCTGTCGATGGGCAGCAGCACCGAACCGCTTTTGCGCACGGCCTGCATGAACAGCGCGCCGGACATGACCAGTGCTTCTTTATTGGCCAGCAGGATTTTTTTGCCTGCCTCTACCGCCGCCAGCGTTGGACGCAAACCCGCCGCGCCGACAATCGCCGCCATCACCGCGTCGACTTCAGGATCGGAGGCGACCTGACACAACCCTTCCTCCCCCACCAGGACACGGGTAGGCAAGCCCGCCGCGCGCAAGTCGTCCTGCAAGGCGCGGGCAACGCCAGCCTCAGGCACCACGGCGAAACGCGGGGTATGGCGTATGCACAGCGCCAGCAGTTCACTCAAGCGAGTAAAACCACTGAGGGCAAATACCTGATAGCGCTCCGGGTGACGGCCGATGACATCAAGCGTACTCAGGCCGATCGAACCGGTAGCACCCAGGACGGTAATTTGTTGAGGGCGACTCACGATGCCGCCATCCATAGCAGCACGGCAAAGATCGGAATCGCAGCGGTCAGGCTGTCGATGCGATCCAGCACGCCACCATGGCCGGGCAGCAGATTACTGCTGTCCTTGATGCCGGACTGACGCTTGAACATGCTTTCGGTCAGGTCGCCGACCACCGATACAAATACGATGAGAGCAGCCCCAAACAGGCCCATCAGCAACTGCCCGGCACTCCACTCCCGCACGACGCCGACCACCGCTGTGATCACCAGGCTCAAGGCCAGGCCTCCATAGACCCCTTCCCAGCTCTTGCCGGGACTGACCTTGGGAGCAAGCTTGCGCTTGCCAAACGCCCGTCCGGAGAAATAGGCACCGACATCCGCCCCCCAGACCAACACCATCACAGCCATGATCTGCCAGTTGCCCAACGGGCCTTGCTTGATCCAGATCAGCCCTTGCCAGGCCGGCAGCAGGATAAGCAGGCCAATCACCAGCTTCGCGGCAGCACCTGCCCAATGATGCGTGGTGCGCGGATAGGTCAACACCAGGAAGGTCGCCGTGGCCCACCACAATACCGCTGCCCCCAGAACCCAGGGCGCGATACCCGGCACCAGGTACATGACGAACAGCATCGCCGCCACGGCCACGGCATAGGCCACGCGCGCAGACTGCGCCGGGAAGCCCGCCAAGCGCGCCCACTCCCATGCCCCCAAGGTCACGACCAATCCGATGAACAGCGCGAAACTGGCACCTTCAAGCAGGAAAAATCCACCCAGGGCGATGGGCAACAGGATCAGAGCGGTGATGATTCGTTGTTTAAGCATTAAACCCGGGCTCCAGCTTCGATCTGCTCGCTCGTTTTACCGAAACGACGCTGACGGGAAGCGAAATCGGCCAGCGCCGTGCGCATGGCTTCGTGTTTGAAGTCCGGCCAGAACAGGTCGGAGAAATACAGCTCGGCGTAAGCCAGCTGCCAGAGCAGGAAGTTACTGATGCGATGCTCGCCACCGGTACGAATGCACAGGTCCGGCAACGGCAAGTCGCCAGTGGCCAGACAGGTCTGCAGCAGCTCAGGCGTGATGTCTTCCGGCCGCAGATGCCCGGCCTGGACCTCCCGCGCCAGCCGCTGGGCTGCCTGGGCGATGTCCCATTGGCCGCCATAGTTGGCGGCAATCTGCAGGACGAACCGATTGGCACCCGCCGTGGCGGCCTCGGCTTCGCGCATCGCAGCCTGCAACTCGGGATGAAAGCGCGAGCGGTCACCAATGATGCGCAGGCTGATGCTGTTGTCGTTGAGGCGCTTGGCCTCACGCCGCAGAGCCTTGAGGAACAGATCCATCAAGGCGCTGACTTCATCGGCCGGACGCTGCCAGTTCTCGCTGGAGAAGGCGAACAGGGTCAGCACCTCGACCCCGGCCTCGGCACACACCTCGATGACCGCGCGAACTGCATCGACCCCCGCCTTGTGCCCGGCCACGCCAGGCATAAAGCGCTTCTTGGCCCAGCGATTATTGCCATCCATGATGATCGCCACGTGACGCGGAATCGCAAACGGCACGGCCTGTTTGGTCTTTTCCATGAAAACGAGACCCTTATACGGCCATCAGGTCTTTTTCTTTCTGCGCCAAATCCGCATCGATCTTAGCCACGTACTTCTTGGTCAGATCATCAATCTCGCCAGCGGCGCGACGCTCTTCGTCTTCACTGATTTCCTTTTCCTTGACCAGATCCTTGAGCTGGCTGTTGGCATCACGACGGATGTTGCGCACGGCAACGCGAGCGTCTTCAGCCACATCACGGGCCTGCTTGGTGAAGCCCTTACGGGTTTCCTCGGTCAGGGCAGGCATGGAAATCAGCAGCAACTCACCCAGGTTGGTCGGGTTCAGGTTCAGGCCGGCACTGCCGATGGCCTTGTCGACCGCGCCCAGCATGTTGCGCTCAAAGGCAACGACTTGCAGGGTCCGGGCATCCTTGACGGTGATGTTGGCCACTTGCTTGATCGGCGTATCAGCGCCGTAGTACGGCACCATCACGCCTTCGAGAATGCTTGGGTGCGCCTGGCCGGTACGAATGCGACCGAAGTTGTGTGCCAGCGATTCCACGGATTTCTGCATGCGCTCTTGAGCGTCTTTCTTGATTTCGTTGATCATTGTTGTACTTCCTCGATCAGTGTTCCTTCGGCGCCGCCATGCACGATATTCAGCAGGGCGCCGGGCTTGTTCATGTTAAAGACGCGCAGCGGCATCTTGTGGTCGCGGCACAGACAGATAGCCGTCAGGTCCATGACACCCAGCTTGCGATCCAGTACTTCATCGTAGGTCAGATGATCGAACTTCTCGGCATGCGGATCTTTGAACGGGTCAGCGGTATAGACGCCATCGACCTTGGTTGCCTTGAGCACGACATCGGCATCGATCTCGATCGCTCGCAAGCAGGCGGCCGAATCCGTGGTGAAGAACGGATTGCCGGTGCCGGCGGCAAAAATCACCACTTCCTTGGCATTGAGGTGGCGCATGGCTTTGCGGCGGTCGTAGTGATCGGTCACGCCGACCATGGAAATGGCCGACATTACGATGGCCGAGATATTGGCACGCTCCAGCGCATCGCGCATAGCCAGGGCGTTCATCACAGTGGCCAGCATGCCCATGTGGTCGCCCGTAACCCGATCCATGCCGGCCGCGCTCAGCGCTGCGCCGCGGAACAGGTTGCCGCCGCCGATGACCAGGCCGACCTGAACGCCAATTCCGACCAACTGGCCGACTTCCAGCGCCATGCGATCCAGCACTTTCGGATCGATCCCGAACTCTTCCGAGCCCATCAGGGCCTCGCCGCTAAGCTTGAGTAGAATGCGTTTATAGCGAGCCTGATAACCACTGCCCTGCTGAGCCATTGCGAATCTCTCCTGCGGCGTATTTTCGAAAATTCTTTCAGGCTGTTTGCAGCCTGCGTTCACTCTAGCTTGACGCTGACACAGCGCCATCGAAACACGGCTTTGTAAGCCAGTTCCGACAGGAAACCAATAAAAATCGGTATCCCATCCAAAAAGAGGCTGCGCGCGTGAGCGGGCAGCCTCTTCAGGGCGACAGTTAAAAAAACCGTCTTATTGCTTGGAAGCAGCCGCTACCTGAGCAGCAACTTCGTCAGCGAAGTTGTCGACTGGCTTCTCGATGCCTTCACCTACCGCAAAGCGAGTGAAGGAAACGATTTCAGCGCCGCCTTTCTTGGCCAGGGCACCCACGGTGATTTCCGGGTCCTTGACGAAAGCTTGCTCAACCAGGCTGGCTTCAGCCAGGAACTTGCTGATGCGGCCGCCGATCATTTTTTCAACGATTTCAGCTGGCTTGCCTTTCATCTTGTCTTCGTTGAGGCTCATGAACACGGCTTTTTCGCGTTCGATGGCTTCAGCGGAAACTTGCGATGGCAGCAGGAACTCAGGGTTGCTGGCCGCTACGTGCATGGCGATGTCCTTGGCCAGTTCAACGGAACCGCCCTTGAGGACAACTGCAACACCGATCTTGTTACCGTGCAGGTAAGTACCGACCACGTCACCTTCAACGCGAGCCAGACGACGGATGTTGACGTTCTCGCCGGTCTTGCCGACCAGAACCAGACGATCAGCTTCACGAGCTTCGATCAGCGGAGCGACATCAGTCAGTTTGTCAGCAAAGGCTTTTTCGACGCTGGCAGCGACGAATGCCTTGAAGTCATCCTGCAGAGCCAGGAAGTCGGTCTGGGAGTTGACTTCCAGCAGAACGGCGACCTTGCCGTCGTCCTTGATGGCGATGGCGCCTTCAGCGGCGACGTTGCCGGCTTTCTTGGCAGCCTTGATGGCGCCCGAAGCACGCATGTCATCAATGGCTTTCTCGATGTCGCCGCCAGCCTTGGTCAAGGCCTTCTTGCAGTCCATCATGCCTTCGCCGGTACGCTCGCGCAGTTCTTTGACCAACGCTGCAGTAATCTCTGCCATTTCAAAATCCTCTTGGATAGGTTTTCAACCATTCCACCCGATTGAACGGGCGTGCAATTCTTCCCGAACCACCCTTGTTAGCCGCTGCACGTTACAGATGCTGTAGCTGCGCTGCTGACAAATGGTTTTCGAGGTGGCAAAAAGGGGGCCAAGCCCCCTTTTTGCTTACTGAGTCAACGCCAGGGCGTCAATTACTCAGCGGCTGCTGCCGGAGCTTCTTCAGCGAAGACTTCGGTGCCGCCATTAACATTGTTGCGACCACGGATAACAGCGTCAGCCATCGAACCCATGTACAGCTGGATGGCGCGGATGGCGTCATCGTTGCCTGGGATGATGTAGTCAACGCCTTCCGGGCTGCTGTTGGTATCGACAACGCCGATGACCGGGATACCCAGCTTGTTGGCTTCGGTGATCGCGATGCGCTCGTGGTCAACGTCGATCACGAACAGTGCGTCAGGCAGACCGCCCATGTCCTTGATACCGCCCAGGGAGCGGTCCAGCTTCTCAAGATCGCGAGTGCGCATCAGCGCTTCTTTCTTGGTCAGCTTGGCGAAAGTACCGTCTTCGGACTGCACTTCAAGGTCACGCAGACGCTTGATGGAAGCGCGAATGGTCTTGAAGTTGGTCAGCATGCCGCCCAACCAGCGGTGATCGACGTACGGCGAACCGCAACGTGCTGCTTCTTCAGCAACGATCTTGCCAGCGGAACGCTTGGTGCCGACGAACAGAATCTTGTTTTTGCCCTGGGCCAGGCGCTCTACGAAGGTCAGTGCTTCGTTGAACATCGGCAGGGTTTTTTCAAGGTTGATGATGTGGATCTTGTTACGCGCGCCGAAAATGTACTTACCCATTTTCGGGTTCCAGTAACGGGTCTGGTGACCGAAGTGCACACCGGCCTTCAGCATATCGCGCATGTTGACTTGGGACATGATAGTTCCTTGATAAGTCGGGTTTGGCCTCCACGTATCCCAATGACCAACCAGCGGCCTATATAAGCCGAAGGCACCCAGGTCATCGTGTCGACACGTGTGTGGATTTAAGCTTGCGGGGTCATCCCCGGAAAGCGGCGCATTTTATACCACAGCAAGGGCGAAAACGGAACACGGATTCTGAAAACCCCTGTGGAAGGGGTTTTATCCCCTCGCCACAGAGTTCCATCCAGGCGATAGGGTTCATTGCGCTGATCGTCTGTTAGAATCGCCTCTTTCAGGGCCGCGCTGCTCATCATCCGCCGCCTATTTCGTTTTGAACAGCGCCGCCGGGCGCAGAGAGAGCCTGTATGACCGTCACCCTCAAGACCCCCGAGGACATCGCAAAAATGCGTGTCGCCGGCAAACTCGCCGCCGACGTGCTGGAAATGATTGCCGAACACGTCAAGCCGGGCGTTACCACCGAAGAACTGGACCGGATCTGCCACGACTACATCGTCAACGAGCAGAAAGCCATCCCTGCCCCGCTCAACTATAAAGGCTTCCCCAAGTCGATCTGCACCTCGATCAACCACGTGGTCTGCCACGGCATCCCCAACGAAAAGCCGTTGAAGGATGGCGACACCCTGAACATCGACGTTACCGTCATCAAGGATGGCTACCACGGTGACACCAGCCGCATGTTCCATGTCGGCAACGTGCCGGAATGGGCCCAGCGCCTGTCGAAAGTCACCCAGGAATGCATGTACATGGCCATCGAACTGGTGAAACCGGGCTGCCGCCTGGGAGACATCGGTGAAGTGATCCAGAAACACGCGCAGAAGAACGGCTTTTCGGTGGTGCGCGAATTCTGCGGCCACGGTATCGGCAAAGTGTTCCATGAAGAACCGCAGATCCTGCACTACGGCCGTGCCGGCACCGGCATGGAGCTGCAAGCGGGCATGACCTTCACCATCGAGCCAATGATCAACCAGGGTCGCGCCGACACCAAGGTACTGGGCGACGGCTGGACCGCCATCACCAAGGACCGCAAGCTGTCGGCCCAGTGGGAACATACCTTGCTGGTTACCGAGACTGGGTACGAGATCTTCACCCTGCGCAGCGATGACACCATCGCTCGCGTTTCCGCCTGATCCACAACCCAGCTATAGATAGAAAGAAAGGAAAGCCATTCGATGCCGCAGGTGGATCCCGAACTCTTCGACCGCGGCCAGTTCCAGGCTGAACTGGCCCTGAAGGCAAGCCCCATATCGGCCTTCAAGAAGGCGATCCGCCAGGCTCATGAAGTGCTCGACCAGCGCTTTCGCAGTGGCCGGGATATTCGCCGGCTGATCGAAGACCGTGCCTGGTTCGTCGATAACATCCTGCAAAAGGCCTGGGAGCAGTTCAACTGGAGCGAAGACGCCGACATTGCCCTGGTGGCGGTGGGCGGCTATGGGCGCGGTGAGCTGCACCCTTACTCCGACATCGATCTGCTGATCCTGCTGGACAGCGCCGACCATGAAGTTTTCCGCGACTCCATCGAGCGTTTCCTGACACTGCTGTGGGACATCGGCCTGGAAGTCGGTCAGAGCGTGCGCTCGGTGCAGGAATGCGCCGACGAGGCCCGCGCCGACCTGACGGTGATCACCAACCTGATGGAAAGCCGCACCATCGCCGGTCCCGAGCGCCTTCGCCAGCGTATGCTCGAAGTCACCAGCACCGCGCACATGTGGCCCAGCAAGGACTTTTTCCTGGCCAAGCACGCCGAACAAAAGGCCCGCCACCACAAGTACAACGACACCGAATACAACCTGGAACCCAACGTCAAAGGCTCCCCTGGCGGATTGCGGGACATCCAGACCATCCTGTGGGTTGCCCGTCGCCAGTACGGCACCCTGAACCTGCGCGCCCTGGCTGGCGAAGGCTTCCTGGTGGAAAGCGAAAATGCCCTGCTGGCCTCATCCCAGGAATTCCTGTGGAAAGTGCGCTACGCCTTGCACATGCTCGCCGGGCGCTCCGAAGACCGCTTGCTGTTCGATCACCAGCGCTCCATCGCGGGCTTGCTGGGTTTCGAGGGCCAGGATGCCAAGCAGTCCATCGAAAACTTCATGCAGCAGTACTACCGGGTGGTGATGAGCATCGCCCAGCTCAGCGAACTGATCATCCAGCACTTCGAGGAGGTCATCCTCGCCCCCGAAGACGAAGAACCGCCGCAGCCGATCAACTCACGCTTCCAGCTCCACGATGGTTACATCGAAGCGCGCAACGCCAATGTATTCCGCCGTACGCCGTTCGCCATGCTGGAGATTTTCGTGCTCATGGCCCAGCAGCCGGAAATCAAGGGGGTGCGCGCCGACACCATTCGCCTGCTGCGGGAAAACCGTCACCTGATCGATGACGACTTCCGCCACGATATCCGCAACACCAGCCTGTTCATCGAGCTGTTCAAGTGCAGGATCGGGGTGCATCGCAACCTGCGGCGGATGAACCGCTACGGCATTCTGGGGCGCTACCTGCCGGAGTTCGGTTTCATCGTCGGTCAGATGCAGCACGACCTGTTCCACATCTATACGGTCGATGCCCACACGCTGAACCTGATCAAGCACCTGCGGAAGTTGCAATACACCCAGGTATCGGAAAAATTCCCGCTGGCCAGCAAGCTCATGGGCAAGCTGCCCAAGCCCGAACTGATCTACATGGCGGGGCTTTACCACGACATCGGCAAGGGTCGCCAGGGCGACCACTCCGAGATCGGCGCGGTGGATGCCGAGGCGTTCTGCCAGCGCCATCAACTGCCGGTATGGGACAGCCGGCTGATCGTCTGGCTGGTGCAGAATCACCTGGTGATGTCGACCACCGCCCAGCGCAAGGACCTGTCCGACCCGCAGGTGATCCACGACTTCGCCCAGATCGTCGGTGATGAAACACGTCTGGATTACCTCTACGTGCTGACCGTGGCCGATATCAATGCCACCAACCCGAGCCTGTGGAACTCCTGGCGCGCCAGCCTGTTACGCCAGCTCTACACCGAGACCAAGCGGGCCTTGCGCCGCGGCCTGGAAAACCCGGTGGACCGCGAAGAGCAGATCCGTCGCACCCAGACTGCCGCCCTGGACATCCTGGTGCGCGGCGGCACCGATCCGGACGACGTCGAGCAGCTCTGGTCGCAGTTGGGCGATGACTATTTCCTGCGCCACACTGCCGGCGACGTCGCCTGGCACAGCGACGCGATTCTGCAGCAACCGGCCGATGGCGGGCCGTTGGTGCTGATCAAGGAAACCACCCAGCGCGAGTTCGAGGGCGGCACGCAGATTTTCATCTACGCCCCGGACCAGCACGACTTCTTCGCCGTGACTGTGGCGGCGATGGACCAGCTCAACCTCAACATTCACGACGCCCGGGTCATTACCTCCAGCAGCCAGTTCACCCTCGACACCTACATTGTGCTCGACACCGATGGCGATTCGATTGGCGACAACCCGACGCGGGTCAAACAGATCCGCGACGGTCTCACCGAGGCCCTGCGCAACCCGGCGGATTACCCGACCATCATCCAGCGCCGGGTCCCGCGCCAGCTCAAGCACTTCGCCTTCGCTCCCCAGGTAACGATCCACAACGACGCCCAGCGTCAGGTCACGGTGCTGGAGCTCAGCGCCCCGGACCGCCCTGGCCTGCTGGCGCGGGTCGGGCATATATTCCTGGAGTTCGACCTGTCGTTGCAGAACGCCAAGATCGCCACCTTGGGCGAACGGGTGGAAGACGTGTTCTTCATCACTGACGCGCATAACCAGCCGCTGTCCGATCCGCAGCTGTGCAGCCGCTTGCAGGACGCGATTGTCCGGCAGTTGAGCGTCAACCAGGAACCTGATGCTCACCTGACACGGATCAGCATCTGAACGAACAAATTTCCCCCTGTGGGAGCGAGCCTGCTCGCGATGACGGCAGAACATCCAGCACAGATGTTTCCTGACATACCGCTATCGCGAGCAGGCTCGCTCCCACATTAAAAGAGGCCCCCGATGAACAACGCTCTGAACCAGTTGCAGCCCTACCCGTTCGAAAAGCTCCGCGCCCTGCTGGGCAGCGTCACGCCCAACCCGGACAAACGCCCGATCGCGCTGTCCATCGGCGAGCCCAAGCACCGCTCGCCAAGCTTTGTGGCTGAAGCCCTGGCCAGCAATCTGGAAAAAATGGCCGTGTACCCGACCACCCTCGGCATCCCGGAATTGCGTGAAGCCATCACCGGCTGGTGCGAGCGCCGCTTCAACGTGCCGAACGGCTGGCTGGACCCGGCGCGCCACGTGCTGCCGGTCAATGGCACCCGTGAAGCGCTGTTTGCCTTCACCCAGACCGTGGTCAACCGTGGCGACGACGCCTTGGTGGTCAGCCCGAATCCGTTCTATCAGATCTATGAAGGCGCCGCGTTCCTGGCCGGAGCCAAGCCACACTACCTGCCGTGCCTGGACGAAAACGGCTTCAATCCGGATTTCGATGCAGTCTCGCCGGACATCTGGAAACGCTGCCAGATCCTGTTCCTGTGCTCCCCGGGCAACCCGACCGGTGCGCTGATCCCGGTGGATGTGCTGAAGAGGCTCATTGCCCTGGCCGACGAGCACGACTTCGTGATTGCCGCGGACGAGTGCTACAGCGAGCTGTACTTCGACGAACAGACCCCGCCACCAGGGCTGCTCAGCGCCTGCGTCGAGCTCGGCCGCCAGGATTTCAAGCGCTGCGTGGTGTTCCACAGCCTGTCCAAACGCTCCAACCTGCCAGGCCTGCGCTCCGGTTTCGTGGCCGGCGATGCGGACATCCTCAAGGGCTTCTTGCTGTATCGCACCTACCACGGCTGCGCGATGCCGGTTCAGACCCAACTGGCGAGCATCGCCGCATGGAACGACGAAGTGCACGTACGGGCCAACCGCGCGCTGTACCGGGAAAAGTTCGACGCGGTACTGGAAATCCTCAGCCCGGTACTGGACGTGCAACGCCCCGACGGTAGCTTCTACCTGTGGCCGAACGTAGCGGGCGATGATGCGGCGTTCTGCCGTGACCTGTTCGAACAGGAACACGTGACCGTGGTACCGGGCTCGTACCTGTCCCGCGAAGTGGATGGCGTCAACCCAGGCGCCGGACGCGTGCGCATGGCCCTGGTCGCGCCATTGGCTGAATGTGTGGAAGCGGCGGAGCGGATTCGCGCGTTCATTCAGCGTCGGGGTTGATGGCTGCACCAGGACTTGAGCGAACTGCTGTTGTGGCGAGGGGATTTATCCCCGCTGGGCTGCGAAGCAGCCCCAAGCAGTGCTCTGACACACCGCAGTCTTGGGGCCCTGTACAAATTCTCAGTGACTCCCGGGTTGCGCAATGCACCTATTTCGGTGCACTCCATCCATGGTTGATATCGCCCCCAAACTGGACACTGGGCTATGGGAGGTCAGGATTGACCTTGGAGATACCATCGCCCGCGTTCTTTTCACTGTGGTGGGCTCTGACATGGTTCTACTCCACGCTTTCATAAAGAAAAGTCAAAAAACGCCAACCACCGACATGGCAACTGCCAAGCAGCGCAAAGCAAGACTATGAGGCACAGCAAATGAACAAGCACATCGGATCTGATTTTGACGACTTCCTCGCCGAGCAAGGTATCGCCGAAGAAGTTTCCGCAGCTGCGCTCAAACGCGTTATTGCCTGGCAGATTGCCGAAGCAATGAAACTTCAGAAAGTGACCAAAAAGGCCCTTGCACAGCGGATGCACACCAGTCGCACTGCTGTTGATCGTGCGTTGGATCAGAACGATGCAGGAATGACGCTGGCAACGCTTGCCAGCGCAGCGCGTGCGTTGGGTCAGAGAGTGGAAGTGCGGCTGGTTCCTGAGCAGGAAGAGGCTCACGCATAAGCGCTGTTGTGGCGAGGGAGCTTGCTCCCGCTGGGCTGCGTAGCAGCCCCAAGCAGTCAACTCAATCTGCGTGGGAATGCATCCCGTGACGCTCTGCGTCACCCTCCAGAAGCGGAACGCGGAGCGTCCCTGGCGGCATTCCCACGCAGAGCGTGGGAACGATCCATATCCCCTGTGGGAGCAAAGCTTGCTCGCGATGAGGCCGGCACTATTACATCAAGCCCGAAGCTCTACCCGATCCAGGCACTTGTTCGCCAACAACATCCCCAACTCAATCATCTGGGCCACTCCCAATGCTACATGTCGTCGCGAGCCGTCCTGATCGAAGGCAAGGTCATTGAGCATTGCATTGGCCGAAGGCAGGGTTTCGCTGAGATTGGCCAGCAACACTTCGGTGTCGATACCGTCAGCCACAGTGAATAGCTGTACTGAGGGCTTGGGTTCTGACTTGCTGTCGTCAGGTTTGAGATAGTGATCCAGCACACGATCAGCGGCTTCTTGCAGTTTTTCGGGCGCGTAATCGCCGTAGGGGAAAGTGGATGCGGGCTTTGGTGCGTTTTGAGTCTCTTTGTTGTCCATCAAAATTGCTCCCTAGAGCGGGAGTATGTAAAGCCCCGCGCTTGGATAGCGCAGAAGCCCGTGCTCCTAGAGGTTTTGTTCGGATTCTCACGTCCGGTCGCTGAATTGGCAGCGACACCCAGAGGCTAGAGCCCTCGCTTCCGACGGACAACCTTAAAAACTTGTCGGAAACTTCGGCGCGTCTGACAGACCACGGTCTGTCTGCTCAGACAAGAAAAGACATAAAACATACCGCGAACGCCAAGCCGTTGATTTCGCTTACTTTGTAAACCGAAAGATCTCATTCAACCCTGTTACGAGGGTTCAAGCTGGCTTGAATTCGCTATCCCCTGTAGCCATAATCCTCCCCGTCACCAGCGAAAGCTGGCAGGAGTCTGGGTCCCTCTCGAGGTTGACCCAGCGGCGCAGAAAGGGCGAAGCAAGCTCAACTGCGTGTCGATTGAAGCCGCCTTCGGGCGGCTTTGCTTTTTTATGAGGATAAGGAATGCCTCTTTATTACCATCCCAAGCAAGGCGATGTTCTTCTTTGCGACTTCACGCGGGGCTTTGTTGCGCCTGAAATGCTGAAGATCCGCAAGGTGGTGGTGATCTCTCCTACTGCCACACACAGTCGCAAGCTCTGCACTGTGGTGCCGATTTCCTCCACAACTCCACAAACTCAGCAGGACTGGCACCACCTGCTCCGCACCAACCCCCTCCAGTCCGATGGCTACAAAGAGCTGTGGGTGAAGTGCGACATGATTTATACCGTGAGTTTTGAACGTCTGGACAAGCTGCATAAAAAGACTCGATCCAAGGGCCGAGAGTACTTCGTTCCTCGCCTGGGCTCTGAAGACATGCAAGGCGTGATCGCCGGTGTGAAGGCCTACCTTCCGCTCTAACCCCAACCGTTATTTACCCAACCCCAAATTCGCCTCTGCCAGATCCAACTCCCCCAGCACCTCTCGCAGCACATCATCTCCAATCTGGTGATGACGGCTGAGGCGATACAACTCCAGCCGCTGCGCCCGATAGGCCTTCAAGCGCAGCCGGCGTTCCAGCAGGTCCATTTCGAACGCCAGCGCCTGGGCTTCGGCGGAATCGTTGAACACCTCCAACTGATGGCGATATTCAGACATCAACCGCGCCTTGACCTCGGTCGCCAGCGCCGCCTGGGCCGCGTCCGGTACGCTAGCGGCCTCGCTCGGCTCCTCCACCTCCAGCGCGCGGATCGCCGCTTCAGCGGTTTTACGCCAGGCATCACGCACTTCGGTGCGGCGCTTGTCATCGGGGCTTTTCTCGATACCTCGCAGCAGCAATGGCAGGGCGATGCAGGCGGCGATCAATGACAGCAGAATGACCCCGGCGGCAATGAAGATCAGCAAGTCTCGCTCGGGAAACGGCTCACCCGCCGCCAACAGCATCGGCACCGACAGCACGCCCGCCAGTGTCACCGCTCCGCGCACCCCGCCGAAGGTCAGCAACCAGCAGGAGCGCGCAGTCGGCACGAGCGTCAGCTCGCCCTTGCCACGCCAGCGGCGCAATAGCCCGGACAGGCGCCAGGTGCTTTGCACCCAGACAAACCGCAGCACCAGCAACACCAGGAAAATCGCCACCACGTCCAGGCAGCGGTAGAACAGCGTCGGCCACAATGTGGTTTCGTGGCTGGTCACCGCCTTGGCGATGTCCGGCAATTGCAGGCCCAGCAGCAGGAAGATCAAGCCGTTGAAGGCGAACTCCAGCAGTGACCAGACGCTGCGGTTGAGCAACCGCGTGCCGGTCTGGCGCGGCAGCAGGTCGAGCCAGCTCTGCATCATGCCGGCCGCCACTGCCGAGAGAATCCCCGAAGCGCCCAAACGTTCAGCCAGCACATAGGCCGCGAATGGCAACAGCAACATGAACACTACGTGGGTGGCCGGGTCGTCCCAGCCGCGCCCGATCATCCAGGCCCGCATACGGCCCACCAGCCAACTCAAGGCCACGCCGACCAGCAGTCCGCCGATCGCCACCAGCACGAAGGTCAGGCTCGCGTTGGCCAGGGAAAACACCCCGGTGATGGCCGCCGCCAGGGCGAACTTGAAGGTGACCAGGCCCGAGGCGTCGTTCATCAGCGCTTCGCCCTGGAGCATGTGCATCAGGGGGGCGGGCAAGCGGTCGCGAGCAATCGCCGACACCGCCACCGCGTCGGTCGGCGACAGGACCGCCGCCAGGGCAAACGCCACCGGTAGCGGGATGCTCGGCAGCAGCCAGTGAATGAAATAACCGGCGCCCACCACCGTAAACAGCACCAGCCCCACCGCCAGCGTCAGGATCGGCCCGCGCAGGCGCCAGAATTCGCGCTTGGGCATACGCCAGCCGTCGGAGAACAGCAGCGGTGGCAGGAATAAAAACAGGAACAATTCTGGATTGAGCGTTACATGCAAACCCAGGGATGGCCAGGCCAGCAACGCCCCTGCGCCGATCTGCACCAAGGGCAACGGCAGCGGGATCAACCGTCCGATCAGCCGTGAAACACCCACCAGCGTCAACAGGATCAGCACGGTATAAGCGCTTTGCATAACGAGTTTCCATTTACAGCGACACACATCCGGCAACAGCTTGCCGTTGAAGTGCCATATTAACCGCCTAGCATTAACTTGGCCGTTACACCTATGTCGCAGCCCACCTCCTGTGGGAGCGAGCCTGCTCCGGGCGGCGATCCGACGATAGCGGTGTATCAGTCGATACCATGCAGGCTGGTCGGACGCCATCGCGAGCAAGCTCGCTCCCACAGGTTTTGCTGCACATCAACCTGGGCCGTCGCGAAACCGTCCGGTCATGGCATAATCCTTGACCTTTTATTTCCAGCACCTGCAAAGGGGGCAATTCCTTGACCGATTCAAGTAAAACGTTGCACCTTTTCGGTATCAAAGCCTGTGACACGATGAAAAAGGCGCGCACCTGGCTCGATGAACACGCTGTGCACTACGACTTTCACGATTACAAGACCGCCGGCATCGACCGTGAGCACCTGACCCAATGGTGCAACGAGCATGGCTGGCAAGTGGTGTTGAACCGTGCCGGTACGACCTTTCGCAAACTCGACGACGAACGCAAAGCCGATCTCGACCAGACGAAAGCCATCGAACTGATGCTCGGCCAACCCTCGATGATCAAGCGCCCGGTGCTTGATCTCGGTGACCGAACCCTGATTGGCTTCAAGCCAGATATTTATGCGGCAGAGATCAAGTAAGCCTGCCCAGTCCATTTTGTAGAGGTAATTTCATGTCCAATACTCTGTTCAGCCTGGCCTTCGGTGTCGGCACGCAAAACCGTCAAGGTAGCTGGCTGGAAGTGTTCTACGCCCAACCGTTGCTCAACCCTTCGGCCGAGATCGTCAAGGCCATCGCGCCGATTCTGGGCTATAGCGAAGGCAACCAGGCCATCACCTTCACCACCGCCCAGGCTTCGCAACTGGCTGACGCGCTCAAGGGCGTCGATGCCGGGCAAGCCGCGTTGCTGACCCGTCTGGCCGAGAGCCACAAGCCGCTGGTCGCCACTCTGCTGGCTGAAGACGCCCCACTGAGCTCCACGCCCGAGGCCTACCTCAAGCTGCATCTGTTGTCCCACCGTCTGGTCAAGCCTCACGGCCTGAACCTGACCGGTATTTTCCCGCTGCTGCCGAACGTGGCCTGGACCAGCCAGGGCGCAATCGACCTGGGCGAACTGGCCGAGCACCAGCTCGAAGCCCGTCTGCGCGGCGAGCTGCTGGAAGTGTTCTCGGTGGACAAGTTCCCGAAAATGACTGACTACGTGGTCCCGGCCGGCGTGCGTATCGCCGATGCCGCGCGGATCCGCCTGGGCGCCTACGTAGGCGAAGGCACCACAGTGATGCACGAAGGTTTCGTCAACTTCAACGCCGGCACCGAAGGCCCGGGCATGATCGAAGGCCGTGTATCGGCTGGCGTATTCGTTGGCAAGGGGTCTGACCTGGGCGGCGGTTGCTCGACCATGGGCACCCTGTCGGGCGGCGGCAACATCGTGATCAAGGTCGGTGAAGGCTGCCTGATCGGTGCCAACGCCGGCATCGGCATTCCGCTGGGCGACCGCAACACCGTGGAGTCGGGCCTGTACGTGACCGCCGGCACCAAGGTGGCGCTGCTGGACGAGAACAACCAACTGGTCAAGGTGGTCAAGGCCCGCGAGCTGGCCGGCCAGCCCGATCTGCTGTTCCGCCGCAACTCCGAGACCGGCGCGGTGGAATGCAAAACCCATAAATCGGCCATCGAGCTGAACGAAGCACTGCACGCCCACAACTAAGCCGCTTCACACCATCACCTGTGGGAGCAACCTTGCTCCCACAGGGTCCGGCGTAACTCCAGCAGGGCCCGAAAGCATGTTGATTCCCTCTCCCTGGCGCGCCGATTTCCCGGCCATCGCCGCCTTGCAACGGCAAGGCCAGACCTACCTGGACAATGCCGCCACCACGCAAAAACCCCAAGCCCTGCTGGACGCCCTGGCGCATTACTACGCCAATGGCGCGGCCAACGTGCACCGCGCACAGCATCTGCCGGGCGCCCATGCGACCCAGGCATTCGAAGACAGCCGACTCAAAGTGTCGCAATGGCTCAATGCCGGGGATTGCGGGCAAATCGTCTTCACCCATGGCGCCACTTCGGCGCTGAATCTTCTGGCCTATGGGCTGGAACATCTTTTCAATCCGGGCGATGAAATCGTCATCAGTGCCCTGGAACACCACGCCAACCTGCTGCCGTGGCAACAACTGGCCGAGCGTCGTGCGCTGACGCTGGTGGTGTTGCCGCTGGGTGCCGACGGGGTGATCGATATCAGCGCCGCCGCCGAACTGATCGGCCCACGTACGCGCCTGCTGGCGGTGAGCCAGCTGTCCAACGTGCTGGGCACCTGGCAGCCCTTGCCAGCGCTATTGGCCCTGGCCAAGGTCCAAGGCGCGCTGACGGTGATCGATGGCGCCCAGGGTGTGGTTCATGGCCGTCACGATGTGGAGGCACTGGGCTGCGACTTTTATGTATTTTCCAGCCACAAGCTCTATGGCACCGAAGGACTGGGCGTGTTGTTCGGCCGCACCGAAGCGCTTCATCAACTGCGTCATTGGCAGTTCGGCGGCGAGATGGTGCAACAGGCCGACTACCACAGCGCCACGTTCCGTCCGGCGCCACTGGGCTTCGAAGCCGGCACGCCGCCGATTGCCAGTGTGATCGGCCTGGGCGCGACCCTCGACTACCTGTCCGGCCTCGACCCGCAGGCAGTCAGCGACCATGAAACTGCACTGCATGACTACCTGCTTCACGGGCTGCTGGCGCGCAATGGCGTCCGCCTGGTGGGCAATCCGAGCGTGGCCCTGGTCAGCTTCGTGGTCGAAGGCGTGCACAACGCCGACGTGGCCCACTTGCTGACCGAACAAGGCATCGCTGTACGCGCCGGGCATCACTGCGCCATGCCGCTGTTCAAACATCTGAAGCTGTCGGGGGCGATTCGCGTGTCGCTGGCGCTGTACAACGACTCCGCCGATATCGAACGCTTCTTCGAAGCCCTGGACCAGGCCTTGGAGCTGCTCCGATGAGCCTGCCGTTCGAGGCCGCCGAGGCGCTGCAGATTTTCCAGGACGCATCGAGCTGGGAGCAACGCGCCCGGCTGCTGATGCAATGGGGCGAGCGCCTGCCGCCCTTGAGCGATGCGGATAAGTGCGACGCCAATCTCGTCCATGGTTGTGAAAGTCAGGTGTGGTTGGTGGGACGGCTGCAGGACGGACATTGGCAGTTTGCCGCCAGCAGCGATGCGCGGTTGATTCGTGGGCTGGTGGCGTTGCTGCTGGCGCGGGTCAACGGCTTGTCGGCTGACGAGTTGCAACAGGTGGATTTGCCGGATTGGTTCAATCAGTTGGGATTGTCGCGGCAGTTGTCGCCGTCGCGCAGCAATGGTTTGAATGCGGTGTTGAAGCGGATGCTTGAGTTGACTGAATGATCGCCATCGCGAGCAGGCTCGCTCCCACAGGGGATCCGTGTCGTACACAAAACTTGTGTTCCATGAGATCCAATGTGGGAGCGAGCCTGCTCGCGATGAGGCCATCAGCCCCAGTGCTCAAACCTGAGGCTTAACCCGGTCCGCCGGCCGCCGCACACCCGCCACAATCTTATCCACAGCCTTGGTCGCCGCGACCATGCCGAACGTCGCCGTGACCATCATCACCGCACCAAACCCGCCAGCACAGTCGAGCTTGACGCCATCGCCGACAAAGCTCTTCTGCAAGCAAATGCTGCCGTCCGGTTTCGGGTAGCGCAGTTGCTCGGTGGAGAACACGCAGGGCACGCTGTAATGGCGGGTCACGGTACGGGAAAAACCGTAATCGCGGCGCAAGGTAGAACGCACTTTCGAGGCCAGCGGATCATTGAACGTGCGGTTCAGGTCGCACACCTGGATCAACGTCGGGTCGATCTGCCCACCCGCGCCGCCGGTGGTGATGATCTGGATCTTGCGGCGTTTGCACCAGGCGATCAGCGCCGCCTTGGCGTTGACGCTGTCGATACAGTCGATCACGCAGTCGATGTTCGGCGTGATGTATTCGGCCATGGTGTCGCGGGTGACGAAATCCGCCACGGCATGCACCGTGCAGTCGGGGTTGATGCCGCGCAGGCGCTCGGCCATCACCTCGACCTTGGGTTTGCCGACGGTGCTGTCCAGGGCGTGCAGTTGGCGGTTGGCATTGCTGACGCAGACATCATCCAGGTCGAACAGCGAAATCTCGCCCACGCCGCACCGGGCGATGGCTTCCGCCGCCCAGGAACCAACACCGCCCACCCCGACAATCGCCACATGGGCCGCCCGCAGGCGCTCCAGGCCTTCGATGCCATACAAACGGGCGATACCGGCAAACCGTGGATCTTCTGTACTCATGACCATTACCCCAAAAACCGGCGCGCATTATAGGGCTTTGTCGTAGCAATTTAAGCAAAACCTCTGTGGGAGCGAGCCTGCTCGCGATGGCATCGGTCCAGTCAATATCAATGTCGACTGATCCACCGCATCGCGAGCAAGCTCGCTCCCACAGGTTTCGTGGTCCAACTGACCAGCACCAGGGGCCCACCGGGGTCGTTTTGCTATAAGATAACCGCCATTTTGTAAGCCTCGACCGAATACAATCCAACGGTCGAACTCAGGACCTGTGGGAGCGGGCTTGCTCGCGAAGGCGTCATCACTGACGCTAAAAGCTTCGCGAGCAAGCCCGCTCCCACATGGACTGTGATCTCCTTTCCAGCTTTCGGAGTTTTCCATGACGGCCCACGCCGACCTCTCGCCGACCCTGCAACTCGCCTGCGACCTGATCCGCCGTCCGTCCGTGACGCCGGTGGATGCCGATTGCCAGAAACTGATGATGCAGCGCCTGGGCAGCGCGGGCTTTACGCTCGAACCGATGCGCATCGAGGATGTGGATAACTTCTGGGCCAGCCATGGCAAGCATGACGGCCCGGTGCTGTGTTTCGCCGGGCACACCGACGTGGTGCCGACCGGTCCGGTGCAGGCCTGGCAGCTCGACCCGTTCGATGCGGTCATCGATGAACACGGCATGCTCTGTGGCCGTGGCGCGGCAGACATGAAAGGCAGCCTGGCGGCGATGGTGGTGGCAGCGGAAAGGTTTGTCGCCGACTACCCGGACCACAAGGGCTCGATCACCTTTCTGATCACCAGCGACGAAGAAGGCCCGGCCCACCACGGCACCAAGGCCGTGGTCGAGCGCCTCAAGGCCCGCCAGGAACGCCTGGACTGGTGCATCGTCGGCGAGCCGTCGAGCACCACCCTGGTGGGTGACGTGGTCAAGAACGGCCGCCGCGGCTCCCTCGGCGCCAAACTGACGGTGCGCGGCAAGCAAGGCCACGTGGCCTATCCGCACCTGGCGAAGAACCCCATCCATCTGGCCGCGCCGGCCCTGGCAGAGTTGGCCGCCGAGCATTGGGACCACGGCAACGACTTCTTCCCGCCCACCAGTTTCCAGATTTCCAACCTCAACGCCGGCACTGGCGCGACCAACGTGATCCCTGGCGACCTGGTGGCGGTGTTCAACTTCCGCTTCTCTACCGAGTCCACCGTCGAAGGCTTGCAAAAACGCGTCGCCGATATCCTCGACAAGCATCAACTGGACTGGCACATCGATTGGGCGTTGTCGGGCCTGCCATTCCTCACCGAACCAGGCGCGTTGCTGGATGCCGTGTCTTCGAGCATCAAGGATGTCACCGGTCGCGAGACAAAAGCCTCCACCAGCGGTGGCACCTCCGATGGCCGCTTCATCGCCACCATGGGCACCCAAGTGGTGGAACTGGGGCCGGTCAACGCGACCATCCACCAGGTCAACGAGCGCGTGCTGGCGGCCGATCTCGACGTACTGACCGAGATCTACTACAAGACGCTGATCAAGTTGCTCGCCTGATGCTCGCCTGCCCGATCTGCAGTGAACCGCTGAACGCGGTGGACAACGGCGTGGTGTGCCCGGCCGGCCATCGCTTCGACCGCGCGCGGCAGGGTTACCTGAACCTGCTGCCGGTGCAGCACAAGAACAGCCGCGATCCCGGCGACAACCAGGCGATGGTCGAAGCCCGCCGCGACTTCCTCAACGCCGGGCATTACGCCCCTGTCGCCCGGCGCCTGGCCGAACTGGCCGCCGAGCGCGCGCCCGGTCGCTGGCTGGACATCGGCTGTGGCGAGGGTTACTACACCGCGCAGATCGCCGACGCCTTGCCGGATGCCGATGGCTACGCCCTGGACATTTCCCGCGAGGCGGTCAAACGCGCCTGCAAACGCGATCCACGGCTGACCTGGTTGATCGCCAGCATGGCCCGCGTACCGCTGGCGGACGGCTGCTGCCAGTTTCTGGCCAGCGTGTTCAGCCCGCTGGACTGGCAGGAGGCCAAACGCCTGCTCAGCCCCGGTGGCGGCCTGATGAAGGTCGGCCCGACCAGCGGCCACCTGATGGAATTGCGCGAGCGACTGTACGACGAAGTGCGCCAGTACACGGATGACAAACACCTGGCCCTGGTGCCGTCGGGCATGGTGCTCGATCACAGCGAAACCCTCGAGTTCAAGCTCACACTCATAAGTGGCCAGGACCGCGCCAACCTGTTGGCGATGACGCCCCACGGCTGGCGCGCCAGTGCCGAACGCCGCGCCAGCGTGATCGAGCAGGCCGAGCCGTTCGAGGTCACGGTGTCGATGCGCTACGATTATTTCGTTCTTCAATAACTTTTAATTCCCGGCCTCGGGCAACCGCCAGAGGCCAGTTAAATCCGCGAATGGATTTTTCAAGACCGCAGTGAGGACATCCATGCGCCAACCCGATATCGAGATTTACCTCAAAGACGCCGACGTCGATCACAAGGCCATTGCCGCGTGGCTCGGCCAGGCCCTGGGCCCGTGCAGCGACTGGGTCCAGAAAGGCCAAACCTACAAGTGCAAGGCCGGCGATATCCCGGTGACCTGGCTACCCAAGGCTGTGGGTAAATGGAACAGCCTGTACCTGGAAAGCGACCAGACCCCGTGGGAAGACGACATCGCCTGCGCCCGTGCAGCCTTTGCCGCGCTGAACGTCGAAGTGCGCTGCGCACCTGGGTCGTGGGTGGAGGAAGAAGGTGAAGAGTCGGCGGATCGCTGGATTCGCATCAGCGCCGATGGGGAAGAAGAGATTACCTGGAAGACGGCGTGACTATCTGAGGGCCACCCTCGCGATGCCCGCCGCAGATACAAAGGTAAAAGCACAACCCATGTGGGAGCGAGCCTGCTCGCGATAGCGGTAGATCAGCCAGATTAGAAGTGACTGACACACCGCTATCGCGAGCAGGCTCGCTCCCACAAGGGGTTTTGTGTCGCCAGTGAATGCGGGTTACAACCCCACCACATCCTCAGCCTGCAAGCCCTTCTGCCCTTCCACCACCGCGTACTCGACCTGCTGGCCTTCAGTCAGAGAACGATGGCCTTCGCCACGGATCGCGCGGTAATGCACGAATACATCCGCCCCGCCTTCACGCTGGATGAAGCCGTAGCCTTTGGCGTCGTTGAACCACTTCACATTGCCGGTTTCGCGTGCTGCCATGATTGCTCACTCCCATTTTTATTTTTAAGTCGGCCTTTCGATAGAAAGCCGTACGATCTTCGCCGCCGTCCGGCCGTCCACGAGGAAGGCAGAGGCAGTCAGCTGCCCGAGTATATGACAGACGTAAAAACTCTCAACTGACTTTACTTCGGCGCTTTTTTGCCGATTTTCGACGAATCCGGCACACTAGCCGCCGCTTTATCTTATCCACTCATGCAGAAGCCGTATGACCCGTTCCCCGTTCCGCCGTCTTGTGTTTGGCACCCTGCGCCGACTGTTGTACCTCTGGGTTCGCTCCGAGACGATCAATCAGTCGTCCTTCACCCTCAACCTCGACCGCAGTCGTCCGGTGTTCTACGTCCTGCAAAACCCTTCGCTCACCGACCTGGCGGTGCTCGACACCGAGTGCACCAAGGCTGGCCTGCCCCGCCCGGTACTGCCGGTGTCCGTGGGCAACCTGTTGGAACCGGCGGCGTTTTTCTACCTGACTCCGGAGCCGGACTGGCTCGGCCGGCAGGACAAACGCGGCGCGCCGCCGACCCTGACGCGACTGGTCAATGCCCTGACCCACAACGCCGCCGAAGACGCACAAATCATCCCGGTCAGCGTGTTCTGGGGGCAGTCGCCCGACAGCGAATCCAGCCCGTGGAAACTGTTGTTCGCCGACAGCTGGGCCGTCACTGGCCGGCTGCGGCGCTTGCTGAGCATCATGATCCTGGGGCGCAAGACCCGCGTGCAGTTTTCCGCGCCGATCCATTTGCGCGAACTGATCGAGCACGACAAGGGCCACGAACGCACCGTGCGCATGGCCCAGCGGATCCTGCGGATACATTTTCGCAACTTGAAAGCGGCAGTCATTGGCCCGGACATTTCCCACCGACGCAATCTGGTCAAGGGGCTGCTGAACCAGCCGCTGGTCAAACAGGCGATTGCCGACGAGGCCGAGCGGGAAAAAATCACCCCGGAAAAAGCCAAGGCCCAAGCGCTGCGTTACGGCAACGAAATCGCCTCGGACTACACCTACACCGCGATCCGTTTCCTGGAAGTGGTGCTGAGCTGGTTCTGGAACAAGATCTACGACGGCATCAAGGTCAACCACATCGAAGGCGTGCAGAAGGTCGCCCAGGGCCACGAAGTCATCTACGTGCCGTGCCACCGCAGCCATATCGACTACCTGCTGCTGTCGTACCTGCTGTTTCGCAACGGCCTGACCCCGCCGCACATCGCCGCCGGCATCAACCTCAACATGCCGGTGATCGGCGGTCTGCTGCGTCGGGGCGGGGCGTTTTTCATGCGTCGCACCTTCAAGGGCAACCCGCTCTATACCGCGGTGTTCAACGAGTACCTGCACACGCTGTTCACCAAAGGCTTTCCGGTGGAGTATTTCGTCGAGGGCGGTCGCTCGCGCACCGGACGCATGCTGCAACCCAAAACCGGCATGCTCGCCATCACCTTGCGCAGCTTCCTGCGCTCATCGCGCATGCCCATCGTGTTCGTGCCGGTCTACATCGGCTATGAGCGCGTCCTGGAAGGCCGCACCTACCTGGGTGAACTGCGTGGGGCGAGCAAGAAGAAAGAATCGATCTTCGACATTTTCAAGGTCATCGGTGCCCTCAAGCAGCGCTTCGGCCAAGTAGCGGTGAACTTCGGTGAGCCGATCAAACTGGCGGAGTTTCTCGACGGCGAACAGCCAGGCTGGCGCCAACAGGAGCTGGGCCCGCAATTCAAACCGGCCTGGCTCAACGCAACCACCCACCGCCTCGGCGAGCGGGTGGCCCGGCACCTGAACGAAGCGGCGGCCATCAACCCGGTCAACCTGGTCGCCCTGGCGCTGCTGTCCACCAGCCGCCTGGCCCTGGACGACCGTGCCATGGCCCGGGTGCTGGACCTGTACCTGGCGTTGTTGCGCAAAGTGCCGTACTCGCCTCACACCACCTTGCCCGAGGGCGATGGTCGAGCGCTGATCGAGCACGTCAAAGGCATGCACCTGCTGTCGGAACAGAGCGATGCCCTGGGCAAGATTCTGTATCTGGACGAGCAGAATGCCGTCCTGATGACCTACTACCGCAACAACGTGCTGCACATCTTTGCCCTGCCGGCGTTGCTGGCGAGTTTCTTCCAAAGCACTTCGCGCATGAGCCGCGAACAGATCCTGCGCTACACCCGCGCCTTGTACCCCTACCTGCAATCGGAGCTGTTCATTCGCTGGTCACTGGAAGAACTGGACGCCGTGGTCGACCAATGGCTCGAAGCGTTCGTCGAACAAGGGCTGCTGCGTTTCGAAAAAGACCTGTACCTGCGCCCGGCCCCAAGTTCGCGGCATTTCGTGCTGCTGACCCTGTTGTCCAAGAGCATCGCGCAGACCTTGCAGCGCTTCTACATGACCGTCTCCCTGCTGCTCAACAGCGGCCAGAACAGCATCAGCGCCGAAGAACTGGAAGACCTCTGCACGGTCATGGCCCAGCGCCTGTCGATCCTGCACGGCTTGAACGCACCGGAATTCTTCGACAAGAGCCTGTTCCGGCATTTCATCCAGACAATGCTGGACCTGGACGTACTGCGCCGGGACGAAGCGGGCAAGCTAAGCTATCACGAGCTGCTGGGTGAACTGGCCGAAGGTGCGGCCAAGCGGGTCCTGCCGGCGGAGATCCGTTTGTCGATCCGTCAGGTGGCGTTGCATCGCAGTGAAGATGCGGCAGATCAGGTCATCCCGGTGGTTGCGGACTGACCCCACAGGCGCCAGGTTCTCTCTGGCGCCCTCAATATGGAAATGCCCCCAATGAAAAAGCTTCTTCTCGTCGCCGTTGCCACGTTACTCAGTGCCTGCTCCAGCGCACCGCTGGCGAGCAAAAACAGTCTCGACGGTGAAGTGTTCTACCTGCAGCGCATCGCCCTGCCGCCCACCGCTGTCTTAAGCGTGAGCCTGCAGGATGTGTCCCTGGCCGACGCCCCCGCGGTGGTGCTCGATGAACAGAGCGGTCCGGTCAAGGGCCAGGTCCCGCTGCCGTTTCACCTCAGCTATGATCCGGCCCAGGTCAAACCCGGCCATCGCTATGCCGTGAGCGCGCGCATTGAAGTGGACGGCCAGTTGATGTTCATCACCACCGAACAACACACCGTGCAGCTCGATGGCAAAGATCCACAGCCGCTGAAGATCCGCGTCAACGCCGCCCGCTGATTTCTCTTTCTAATTTTTTCAAGGAAGCTGCCATGCTCCGCTCTACGCTCCGTTTCACCAGCCTGTGCGCCGGCCTGTTGTTCTGCGCCAACACCATGGCCCTGTCCCTGGCCGACCTCTCGCAGAAGGACGCCACCGGCGGCCTCAAGGACGCACTGACCCAGGGCGCCCAAGTAGCCGTCAAGCAGTTGGGCACACCCGGTGGCTTCAGCAACAATCCCGAGGTAAAGATCGAACTGCCGGGCAAGCTCGGTAAAGTCGCCAGCAAGATGAAAGCCTTTGGCATGGGCGATCAGGTCGAACAACTGGAAGCCAGCATGAACCAGGCCGCTGAAGCCGCTGTGGTCCAGGCCCAGCCGATCCTGGTCAATGCCGTGAAGAACATGAGTGTGAGCGATGCCAAGGGGATCCTGAGCGGCGGCAACGATTCCGCCACGCAGTACCTGAACAAGAGCAGCCGCGAGCAGATCCGCGCCAAGTTCCTGCCCATCGTCAAGCAAGCCACCGACAAGGTCGGCCTGGCGCAGAAATACAACACGTTCGCAGGCCAAGCGGCGACCTTCGGCGTGCTGGACGCCAAAAGCGCCAACATCGAAAACTACGTGACCGAACAAGCGCTGGACGGTTTGTTCGAGATGATCGGCAAACAGGAAGCCACCATCCGCCAGAACCCTGCGGCGGCGGCGAGCAGTTTGGCCAAGAAGGTGTTTGGTACGCTCTGAGTTCAGCGCAAAAACACTGTGGGAGCGAGCCTGCTCGCGATAGCGGTATCAGCCATAACATCTGTGTTGACTGATATTCCGCCATCGCGAGCAGGCTCGCTCCCACATTTGATCTTCAGTGCTATCAGGATCGTGTCAGGTCTTCTTGACCCTGAACCACGCCGCATACAACGCCGGCAGGAACAACAGCGTCAACGCCGTCGCCACGATCAGCCCGCCCATGATCGCCACCGCCATCGGGCCAAAGAACAGGCTGCGTGACAGCGGAATCATCGCCAGCACCGCCGCCAGCGCGGTGAGCACAATCGGGCGGAACCGTCGCACAGTGGCTTCGATGATCGCCTGCCACGGGGCGAGCCCCGCCTTGATGTCCTGTTCGATCTGGTCCACCAGAATCACCGAGTTGCGCATGATCATCCCCGACAAGGCGATGGTGCCCAACATGGCAACGAAACCGAACGGCTGGCGGAACACCAGCAGGAACAGCGTGACACCGATCAGCCCCAGGGGCGCGGTGAGAAACACCATGGCCGTGCGGGAAAAACTGCGCAGTTGCAGCATCAGCAACGTCAGCACCACGACGATGAACAGCGGCACGCCGGCGTTCACCGATTGCTGGCCACGGGCGGCATCCTCTACCGTACCGCCCACTTCCAGCAGATAACCGTCCGGCAGCTCGGCACGAATCGGGGCCAGGGTCGGGAAGATCTGCTGCACCAGGGTCGCCGGTTGTTCCTTGCCATAGATATCAGCCCGCACGGTCACACTTGGCAGGCGATTGCGGTGCCAGATAACGCCTTCTTCGAAGCCGTATTCCAGCGTCGCGATCTGTGACAGCGCAACGCTTGTGCCATTGTCGGTCGGCACCGCCAGGCTCGGCAGCAGGGACAATTCGGTGCGCTCATGCACCGTGCCGCGCAGCAGAATCTCGATCAGTTCGTTGTCTTCCCGGTATTGGCTGACGCTGGAGCCGGTGAGGGAACTGCGCAAAAAGCTCGACAGGTTAGCCGTACTCACGCCCAACGCTCGGGCGCGGTCCTGATCGACGTTCAGGTACACCACCTTGCTCGGCTCTTCCCAATCCAGATGCACATTGGCCACGTAGGGATTTTCACGAACCTTGGTCGCCACTTTCCGCGCCAGGGCCCGGACTTGTTCGATGTGCTCACCGGTCACGCGAAACTGCACCGGATAACCCACTGGCGGGCCATTTTCCAGGCGCGTGACCCGCGAGCGCAGGGCCGGGAACTGCTCGTTCAACGTGGTGATCAACCAGCTGCGCAGGGGCTCGCGGTCTTCGATGGTCTTGGCCAGCACCACGAACTGGGCGAAGCTGGGTGCCGGCAGTTGTTGATCCAGCGGCAGGTAGAAACGCGGTGAACCGGTGCCGACATAAGCCACGTAGTTGTCGATGCCCGCGTGGTCCTTGAGCAGCGCTTCAAGGCGCTTGACCTGCTCGGCGGTGTTGCTCAGGGACGCGCCTTCGGCCAGCTTCAGGTCGACCATCAGCTCAAGTCGCCCCGAGGCCGGGAAGAACTGTTGTGGCACGAAACGGAACAGTGCCACCGAGCCCACAAATAACAGCACAGTCAGCACGATGACGGTTTTGCGCCGCCGCACGCACCACTCCACCAAGCGCCGGACACGCTGGTAGAACGGCGTGCCGTAGGGGTTGAACTGGCCATCAGCGGTGCCGTGTTTGGCGGCATGAATTTTCGCCAGGTCCGGCAACAGTTTCTCACCCAGGTACGGCACGAACACCACCGCGGCCACCCAGGAGGCCAGCAGCGCCAGGGTAACGACCTGGAAAATCGAACGGGTGTACTCACCGGTGCCTGACTGCGCCGTGGCGATCGGCAGGAAACCCGCAGCGGTGATCAGCGTACCGGTGAGCATCGGGAATGCGGTGCTGGTCCAGGCATAGCTGGCGGCCTTGATCCGGTCGAAGCCCTGCTCCATTTTGATCGCCATCATCTCGACCGCGATGATCGCGTCATCCACCAGCAGACCCAACGCCAACACCAGCGCGCCAAGGGAAATCTTGTGCAGGCCGATGCCCAGGTAATACATCGCGGCGAAGGTCATCGCCAGCACCAGCGGAATCGCCAGGGCGACCACCATCCCGGTTCGCAGCCCGAGGGAGAAGAAGCTCACCAGCAACACGATCGTCAGGGCCTCCACCAGCACCTGGACGAACTCGCCAACACCGGTTTTCACCGCCGCCGGCTGGTCCGAGACCTTACGCAATTGCATGCCGGCCGGCAGGTTGTTCTGGATACGGGCAAACTCCGCCTCCAGGGCCTTGCCCAGAATCAGAATGTCGCCGCCGTCCTTCATCGCCACGGCCAGACCAATGGCATCTTCGGCCATGAAGCGCATGCGCGGGGCTGGCGGATCGTTGAAACCGCGATGCACATCCGCGACATCGCCGATACGGAACGTGCGATCAGCGACACGAATGGGAAAGTCGCGGATCTCTTCTACTGTCTGAAAATTTCCCGATACCCTTAGTTGGACTCGCTCGCTGCCGGTTTCGAAAAAACCTGCGGTCGATATTGCGTTCTGCTCTTCCAACGCCTGCTGGACTGCCGCCAGCGGCACGCCGAGGGTCGCCAGCTTAACGTTCGACAGTTCGATCCAGATTTTCTCGTCCTGCAAACCCAGCAGTTCAACCTTGCCCACATCCTTGACCCGTTGCAGTTGGATCTGGATGCGATCGGCGTAATCCTTGAGCACGCCGTAGTCAAAACCATCGCCAGTCAGCGCATAGATATTGCCGAAGGTGGTGCCGAACTCATCGTTGAAAAACGGCCCCTGGATGCCCGGCGGCAAGGTGTGACGGATGTCACTGACCTTCTTGCGGATCTGGTACCACAACTCGGGAATCTGCGCCGAATGCAGGGAATCGCGAGCCATGAACGTCACCTGGGATTCGCCCGGGCGGGAGAACGAGACGATTCTTTCGTAATCGCCGGTTTCCATCAGTTTCTTTTCGATGCGTTCGGTGACCTGGCGAGAAACCTCCTCGGCCGTAGCCCCCGGCCAGTTGGTGCGAATGACCATGGCCTTGAAGGTAAACGGCGGGTCTTCGCTCTGGCCGAGCTTGGTGTAGGAAAGCGCGCCGACGATTGCCAGCAGCAACATCAGGAACAGGACGATCTGGCGGTTACGCAGCGCCCATTCGGAAAGATTGAAGCCCATCGGGGATTACTCCTTGGCCGCCAGATTGACCACGCGGTTGGAGCGATCCACCGGCCGCACCTGCTGGCCGTCGAGGAGCACGTGCACACCGGCTGCGACGACCCAGTCATTGGGGCTCAGCCCTTCAAGCACCGGAACGGTCTTTTCGCCAAACGGGCCGACGCGCACCGGGACTTTTTTCAGGGTGTTATTGCCGTTGACTACCCACACGTAAGTGGCGCCGTTCTCGGCGGTGAGTGCAGACAGCGGCACCGACAGCGACACCTGGTCGCCGGTCTGGATAAACACTCGGGCACTCTGGCCCAACTCAGCCGGAACACTGCCGGCGGTGAAGGCAACGCGAGCGGCGAAGGTGCGGGATCTGGGATCGGCGGCTGGCGACAGTTCGCGGATGCGTCCGCTGAAACGCTGATCGGGCTGGCTCCATAGCTCCACCGAGACCGGCTGACCAATCTTGAACCGGCCAAAGCCCTGCTCCGGCAGGCTGATCAGCACTTCACGCTCGCCGTCAGTGGCGAGGGTGAAGACCGTTTGACCGGCCGACACCACCTGCCCGACCTCCACGGAACGCCGGGCAACCACGCCATCCTGAGGCGCACGCAGCACCGAGTAACTGGCCTGGTTGCTGGCGACATCGAATTCAGCCTTGATCTGCTTGAGCCGCGCGGCACCGGAGCGGTAGAGGTTTTCTGCGTTGTCGTACTGGGAGCGGCTGACCATCTGCCGCTCCATCAAGGTTTTGTAGCGATCACGTTCAGCGCGCACCAGGTTCAGGTTGGCTTCGGCGGCGGCGACTTGGGCACGGGTGGCTTCCAGCTGCAGGCGCACGTCCTGGGGATCGAGCTCGGCCAGGGGCTGGTTGGCCTTGACTCGCTGGCCCTCTTCGACCAGTCGTCGGCTTACTTTGCCGCCGATGCGAAAGGCCAGGTCTGGCTCGAATCGCGCCCTGACTTCACCCGGATAACTTTCCATCGCCTGGCCCGAAGGCTCTGGCTGCACCACCATGGCGGGGCGCACGGCAAGGGACACGGGTTCGTCCTGACCACACGCAGACAATAAAAAAACCAGGCTCACTGGCAGGGCGAGGGGCAAGGCATAGCGGAACATGGCGAGTGACCTTTCGCTAATGGTGCTTGGAATAATTATACTGACGAGTATGTTATTAATAGCAAACTCACCAGTCCAGTATTAAAAGCGAATAATGTCGAACAATCTTTCACCTCCCAACGGCCCAGGCCGTCCGAAGGATCTGGCCAAGCGCCAGGCCATTCTCGACGCGGCAAAAAAACTCTTCGTCAGCCTGGGGTATGCCAACACCAGCATGGACGCGGTCGCCACCGAGGCCGGTGTGTCGAAGCTGACGGTCTACAGCCACTTCAACGACAAGGAAACGCTGTTTTCCGCTGCCGTTGTGGCCAAGTGTGAAGAGCAAGTGCCGCCGCTTTTCTTCGAATGGCCTGACGGCGTGCCGATCGAACATGTGTTGCTGAACATTGCCCGTGGTTTTCACCAACTGATCAACAGCGACGAATCGGTGAACCTGCATCGGTTGATCATGGCCTTGGGCAGTCAGGACCCGCAGCTGTCGACGATCTTCTTCGAAGCAGGCCCGCAACGGATGCTCTCAGGCATGGAAAGGCTGCTGAACAAGGTCAACCAGAGCGGCGCCCTGAGCATCGACAAACCGCGCAATGCGGCGGAACACTTCTTCTGCCTCATCAAGGGTGCGGCGAATTTCCGCTTGCTGTATGGCTGCGGCGCACCGTTGGAAGCCGCAGCGGCCGAGGCTCATGTCGAGGAAGTGGTGGGGTTGTTTATGCGGGCTTATCGGCCGCAGATCATCTGATAGATTCTCGCCGGCTGGGCGGGCCTCATCGTGAGCAGGCTCGCTCCCACAGGGTAAGGTGTAGTTAACACAACACACATCTGTGGGAGCGAGCCTGCTCGCGATGGAGGCGACGCGGTCTCAGGCCTTGAGCGCCTTCTTGGGGTAGATGTCGTAGCGGCTGGATTTACCCTCGAGCCCGTGGCTGGGTTTTGGCCCTTCGATGCACGGTGCCTTGCGCGGGCGCTTGACCACGACGCGGTGAGTCGCCAGGGCCAGGGCCGCGGCCAACAACGCCGGAGCGTCCAGGTCGTCGCCCACCAGCGGCCGGAACAGGCGCATTTCCTTCTTCACCAGGGCCGTTTTCTCACGATGAGGGAACATCGGGTCCAGGTAGATCACCTGGGGCGGCTCGCCTTGCCAGTTGCGCATCACCTCGATGGAATTGCCCTTGAGCAACCGCATGCGGGCGACGATCGGCGCCACGTCGAAGTCCTCCGCGCCTCGGGCCAGGCCATCCTCAAGCAATGCGCCGATCAGCGGCTGGCGCTCGATCAGGCTCATTTCACAGCCCAGGCTGGCCAGCACAAACGCATCCTTGCCCAACCCGGCCGTGGCATCCAGCACACGCGGACGTACGCCCTGGGCCACACCCACGGCCTTGGCGATCATCTGGCCGCTACCGCCGCCGTACAAGCGGCGATGGGCCGCGCCGCCTTCGACGAAGTCCACCCGCACCGGTCCCGGCGCATCCGGCCCCAGTTGCTGCAATTGCAACCCCTGCTCACCGACCTGCAAGGCAAACTCGCCATCGTCCACCTGCAACGGCAGGTCAAGGCGCTGTGCCCAGTGCTCGGCCTGCGGCTGGAAGGCCGGGGCCAGGGCCTCAACATGGATGCGGCAGGCCGCGGGTTGATCACTCATGGAAGTTGTTCATTCTTGGAAACATGCTCAAAAAATTAAGGATCGGCAAAAACGGCCGATAACAACGGTGAACGGCATTTTGCCAGAGCTGAGCGTCGACCGAGAAAAATGTCAGACATTCAATCCACATCGATAGGCGTCATCTCCCCTTACGGCGATTACAGCCTGCGCAACACCCAAGCCCTGAGCGGCGTCAGTCACCTGTGGCAGGATTTTTTTGCCCGGGCCCTGGCCGATCAACTGGGTGATAACGCACCGGCGCCTGGCAGCTACCAGCCAGTTGCCCTCGATGAGGCTGTTGAACCGACCCTCGGCGCCGAATTGCTCGAGCACATTGTCAGCCAGCGCAACTGCCAAGTGACAGAAACCCAAGTCAAACCGCCTGAGCCGCTGTTCCTGCCAATCGCTGAATTTGAACTCGACCTGCTGGACAAACCCTTCCCGCCGTTCCCGCCGGAAGAAATCGCCACCCAGCAAAAACAGCAGACCTTCGAAAGCAACTGGGTTCGCCCTCTGGTGCTTGCCGCCGGCCAACCGCTGCCAGAACCGGGACCTGCGCCTCAGCCACGTCCACTGCACCTGCCGATTGCCGAATTCGAACTGGACCTGCTGGACAAGCCGTTCCCGCCGTTCCCGGAAGAGGAACTGGTGGCACAGCAGAAGCAACTGGACTTCGATACCCGCTGGGCACGCCCGATCGTGTTGCAGAACCTGCGCATCGCCGCCTGAATCAACGGCAAATCCACCACGGCCCGACATCCAGATGAAAATGGTTGCGGTGCGCCGCGTTGTAATCCGGACTCAAGACCACATTGAACACGTCACAGGCACCGTCGCGCACCTGGCGCAGGAATTGGGCGTGGGTGTTGTCCTTCGGCCAGTCCTTGAGCACGTTCACACGACGGCCGTCCGCCAGGCGAAACCCGGCGATATCCAGCGCACTGGCCGTGGCATGCTGGCTGCGCGCCCCGCTCTCCCGACCGTACATATTGCGACAGGCGAAACTGCCCAGATGATCGACCTGCACCACTTTCTGCCCATAGGTCGCCTGCGCCGCCGGCTGCAGCGCATGCCGTTCAAACAAGGCGAACGCCACCGCCAGCGGGCAACTGGCCAGGAAGCTGCTGCTCAACGCCACCTCGCCGCCCTGCACCCTCAGCACATTGCTCAGCGGGCAACTGGCCTGGGGACTGCTGTCGGCCTGGCGAGTGGCCCGCAGCCCCGAGGTCGCGAGCGCCTGGTCGCATAACTGCGGATCGTTGCGCAGGGCCATGAGTTTGTAACGGGTCAGCAGGTTCGGCGGCGCATTGACGTCCAGGGGCGCCCAGGGATTCCATTGTGCCGGCACCGACAGCCAACCGCGCCATACCCCCAGGACTGCGACGCCAACAACCAGCACCAATAGCGTAAAACCTTTCAAAACCCGCACGACAATGCCTCGGGCCTCAACCCTTGAATAATTGGTTGGCCTGGTTGAAGGGCATCGAACGACGGGTGAAGGTGAACGAGCCCTGTTCGCGGATTTCCTCGGCGGCGCGGAAAAACTCGCCATACGCCGCCAGGGCCAGCGCGGACCCGACACTGATGCGCTTGACGCCCATCTCGCTCAGCTGCGCAACCGTCAGGTCCAGCGCCCCGGACATCAACACATTCACCGGTTTCGGCGCCACCGCCCGGACCACCGCCAGCACCTGCTCGGCCGAGCTCAAGCCTGGGGCATACAGCACGTCGGCACCGGCATCGGCGAACGCCTTCAGGCGGGCAATGGTGTCATCCAGGTCGGGCTTGCCGTGCAGAAAATTCTCCGCCCGGGCGGTCAGCACAAAGGGATACGGCAGACTGCGCACCGCGTCAGCCGCAGCTTTAACCCGCGCCACGGCATGCTCGAAGCCATAGATCGGGCTGTCTTCGCGCCCTGTGGCATCTTCGATCGAGCCACCCACCGCGCCGGCCTGCGCCGCGCGGATCAGGCTGCTGGCGCACGCCTCGGGGGCATCGGCGAAGCCGTTCTCCAGATCGACCGCCACTGGCAAGTCAGTGGCCGCCACAATCGCCCGGACATTGGCCAGGGTGTCATCCAGCCCCGCCGCACCATCGGGCCGTCCCAGGGAAAAAGCGTAACCGGCACTGGTGGTGGCCAGGGCCTCGAAGCCGAGACTGGCAAGCATCTTTGCCGAACCGGCGTCCCACGGGTTGGGAATGACGAACGCGCCTTCGCGTTCATGCAAGGCTTTGAAGGCCTGGGCTCGACGGGTTTGCGCATCCATGGAAATCACTCCTGGGCAGAGAAATTTTGCCTCAGAGCAAACCCAGTTGCTCGGCGGCGGGCTCTCTGTATAGCTCAGGCAGGGCCGGCAAGCCAGGCAAACGGCTCATCAATCGGCGATGAAAGTGTTGCGCGAGTTTGGCCGCCAGCACGTTGTCGGCGGTGTGCAGAAAGATATAAGGCGTGCGCCCCTCTTCGATCCACCCGGCGATTTTTTCCACCCAGGGGGTCAGGAACGGTTCGTTGGCCTCCAGCACTGGATGGCCGATGAAACGCACCTGCGGGCAGTGGGTGAACGCGGTCGGCCGGGGCGGTACGCGCGGTTTCTTCGATTGAGCATGGAGCACGGCAGGATCGGTCGAGGTGCAACTGAACAATGCCCGGGGATCCAGACAGATGCGTTCTACCCCGCGATCAAGGAGCAGGCGGTTGAGCTGTCGTTCGGCATCGCCTTTGGCAAAGAAGTCACCGTGACGGACCTCCACGGCCAAGGGTCGCTCAAAAGCATCGATGAAGCCCGCCAGCTCCGGCAAGCGATTCGGGGTAAAGGCCTTGGGTAGCTGCAACCAGAACGGTGAAACCCGTTCGCCCAGGGGGCTGAGCAATTGCACGAAGGTTTCGATGGCCGTCAGGTGCTCACGCAAATCGCCATTGTGGCTGATCTCACCGGGCAACTTGGCGGTGAAGCGAAACTGCTCGGGCATGGTCTGCGCCCAGCGCTGAACGATGGCTGCAGAGGGGCTGGCGTAGAAGGTCGTATTGCCTTCCACGGCATTGAACACTTGAGAATAGAGGTTCAGGAAATCGGAGCTTTTGGCGTCTTGCGGATAAAGATAATCGCGCCAGGCGTTTTCGCTCCAGGACGGGCAGCCCAGGTAGTAAGGCAACCCCATCAGATGTAGAGGTCGAGTCCCAGCACTTCCATATCCCAGTCAACAAAACCGGCAGTGCTCAGGTAGCTGGCCAGGGCCACGGATACACTGCGGCTCATGGCGCGGTGATACAGCATGTCTTGCTGACGGGCCGGAAGATTGCTCAGGCGTTGCGCCGAGGCTTTGGCAGCGCGGGCGGCCAGTTGCTCTTCGGACGGAAATTCCAGTTCGCCATCGACGTCATCGAAGGACTCATCCGCAGCAGCTTTGCCTGCACGAGGCCTGCGTTTGATGGGGTAGGACTGGGATGAAACGCCGTCTATACGCATAACAGAATGCTCGGTATCAATGATGGCAATTTAGCGGCACTTTCACAGCCGCGCAAATGCGCAAGTGATAACTAGAGCACATAAAGTCAAAAAGGTTTAAAACCGGCTCGAAAAAATGACGACTGGTAATATTGGGCGTGACTTTTGGGGGAGCAAATGACTTTGTAGGAGCAAGGCTTGCCCGCGATGAAGATGACGCGGTCCGCCGGAGAACCGGGGCCCCCGTATCGCGAGCAAGCTTTGCTCTCACAACGCCTGGGTCTACCGTTCGGATTTGGGTGTTGCAACCTTGTCCCGTAAGTACACCGGTTGTGCATCGTCGGCCGGGATGGCTTCGCCGCGCTCCCAGGCGAAGCGGGCCAGGGTCAGCAGGTCTTCGGCATGGGGCAGCATCGAGGCGTCCTGGCCGCTGAGGGGGACGGCAATCCGCTCGCCGTAGCCCCAACCGGTCCCGGCGCCGAACCAGTCGCCGCTGGCGTTGGCAGGCAACGCCGCCGCTTCGGGGGGGAGCACCGCTTCGGCGCCCACCAGGCGCATCTCACCCTCGGACTCGCGGTAGCAGCCCCAATACACCTCATCCATGCGCGCATCGATGGCCGCCGCGACCTGGCTGACGCCCTGTTCACGCAAGGCGCGCTGGGCGAGTACCGCCAGGTTGGACACCGGCAACACCGGCCGCTCCAGGGCAAACGCCAGGCCCTGCACCACGCCGACGGCAATGCGCACGCCAGTGAACGCTCCCGGCCCACGACCAAAGGCAATCGCATCCACCGCCTGCAAGGTGGTCCCTGCATCGCTGAGCAATTGCTGGATCATCGGCAGCAGCTTCTGGGCGTGCAAGCGCGGGATCACCTCGTAATGGCTCGTGACCTTGCCGTCGTGCAGCAAGGCAACGGAGCAAGCTTCAGTCGCGGTATCCAGGGCCAGCAAGGTGCTCATCGGTGTGTCCGTAAATCAGATGGGGAAAAGTGCGCCAGTATAAACAACTACGGCCCGCAAGCGGGCCGTTGTTATTTGCTGCACAGCAGACTTGTCAGCTCAGTGCTTCAAGCACCTTGCCGGTGATCGCTTCAACCGAACCAACGCCCGCGATGTAGCTGTACTTGGGCTTGCCCTGGGTCTTGGCGGACAACTTCTGGTAGAACTCCACCAGCGGCTTGGTCTGGGAGTGGTAGACCGACAGGCGATGGCGCACGGTTTCTTCGGTGTCGTCCTTGCGCTGCACCAGTGCTTCACCGGTGATGTCGTCCTTGCCGGCGAGTTTCGGCGGGTTATAGACGGTGTGGTAGACACGGCCGGACGGCTCGTGGACACGACGACCAGCAATGCGTTGAACGATCTCCTCGTCGTCGACGGCGATTTCGACAACGTGATCCAGCTCCACGCCAGCCGTAACCAAGGCTTCGGCCTGCGGAATGGTGCGCGGGAAACCGTCGAACAGGAAGCCGTTGGCGCAATCGGCTTGAGCGATGCGATCCTGGACCAGCGCGATGATCAGGTCATCCGACACCAGGCCGCCGGCATCCATGATGCTCTTGGCCTTGACGCCCAGCTCGGTGCCGGCCTTGACCGCGGCACGCAGCATGTCGCCAGTGGAGATTTGCGGGATACCGAATTTTTCGGTGATGAACTTTGCCTGAGTACCTTTACCGGCCCCGGGAGCTCCCAGCAGAATGACGCGCATCGATGTGCTCCTCAATTTTTTTATGTAAACGCTCGGATTCGCCTCGTGGGGCCAATCTCGGAAAACAGGATCGTGACCGCCCAAACGGCCAAAGGCTGATCAAGATACACAGCAGGCCCGACCCACACAAGCCGCCGAAAGTCGAAGGAACCCGCGCCTGACGCGACCTTGGGAGGAGGTGGCGATCGTCGCAACCGGACAACAAACTGTCGCCCGACCGACCTCCTCCCTGCCCACCCGGCCTCCGCCCGGGGGATACCGGGCGGGCCGTTTCGGTACGCCGCTTAACCTTAGCCGGTGTTGCGCAAACCGGCGGCAATCCCCGCCACAGACACCAGAAGCGCCTGTTCCACGGGGCTGCCCTGGGCAACTTCCTGCTGCCGCGAACGGGCAAGCAGTTCAGCCTGCAACAGGTGCAACGGGTCGAGGTAGGTGTTGCGCAGGCGAATGAATTCCAGAGTGTCAGGGCTATGTGCCAGTAGCTGCGACTGACCGGTCAACCCCAGGACCACCGAGCACGCCTGCGACAATAGGTCGCGTAAATGCTCGCCCAACGGTAGCAACCCAGGTTCGACCAAACGCTCATCGTAGGAGCGCGCGATGTCCGCGTCGGCCTTGGCCAGCACCATCTCCAGCATGTCGATGCGGGTGCGGAAAAACGGCCATTGCTCGCGCATCTGCCCCAGCAACTCGCCCTCGCCGCGCTCCAGCGCCTTGCCCAGGGCGGTCTCCCAACCGAGCCAGGCCGGCAGCATCAGGCGCGTCTGGGTCCAGCCGAAGATCCACGGGATCGCCCGCAGGCTTTCGATGCCTCCGGCCCGGCGCTTGGCCGGCCGGCTGCCCAGCGGCAGACGGCCCAGTTCCTGCTCCGGTGTGGACTGGCGGAAGTACTCGACGAATTGCGGATTTTCCCGCACCACGGCGCGGTAAGCCTTGACCCCGTCGGCCGCCAGTTCATCCATCAGATGACGCCACTGAGGAGTGGGTGGCGGCGGTGGCAGCAGTGTCGCTTCCAGCACGGCGGCGAGGTACAGATTGAGATTCTGTTCGGCGATGTCCGGCAGGCCAAATTTGAAACGAATCATTTCACCCTGCTCAGTGGTACGGAACCGCCCGGCCACCGAACCCGGCGGTTGCGACAGAATCGCCGCGTGAGCCGGACCGCCGCCACGCCCCACGGTGCCTCCGCGGCCATGGAACAACAGCAGTTCGACTTGCTGTTCGCGACAAATGTCCACCAGCCGTTCCTGGGCTCGATACTGTGCCCAGGCCGCCGCTGTCGTGCCGGCATCCTTGGCCGAATCGGAATAGCCGATCATCACCTCCTGAGGCCCTTGCAGCCGCGATCGATAGCCCGGCAGCAGCAACAATTGCTCGATCACCGGCCCGGCGTTGTCCAAGTCGGCCAGGGTCTCGAACAGCGGCACCACCCGCATAGGTCGCAACACGCCGGCCTCTTTCAACAAGAGCTGCACCGCGAGCACATCGGAAGCGGCGCCCGCCATCGAGATCACGTACGAGCCCAGGGACGCCGCCGGCGCCGCCGCCACTTCCCGGCACGTGGCCAGAACTTCCGCCGTATCGGCCGACGGTTTGAAATGTGCGGGCAGCAGCGGACGCCGGTTGTTCAGCTCCTCCAGCAGAAAGCTGATGCGCTGCTCCTCGCTCCAGTCCTCATAGCGGCCCAGGCCCAGGTAGTCAGTGATTTCAGTCATGGCTGCGCTGTGGCGCGTGGAGTCCTGGCGTACATCGAGGCGCACCAGAAACAACCCGAACGTCACCGCCCGGCGCAAGCAGTCGAGCAGCGGCCCGTCGGCGATCACGCCCATGCCGCACTCGTGCAGGGACTGGTAGCAAAGCTCCAGCGGGTCCAGCAGTTCGCGGTTGTTCTGCAGCACATCGGCAGAGGCTGGGGTAGTGACTTTCAGGGACGCGTGCGCCCAATTGCGCGTGGCGCGCAGGCGTTCACGCAATTGCTTGAGCACGGCACGGTAGGGTTCAGCGCTATCACCGGCCTGGGCGCGCAAAGCCTCGCTGGCTTTTTGCATGGACAGCTCAGCCGCTAGGTGGTCAACGTCGCGCAGGTACAGATCCGCCGCCATCCACCGCGCCAGCAACAGCACTTCGCGGGTTACCGCAGCGGTGACATTGGGGTTGCCATCCCGGTCGCCGCCCATCCACGAGGCAAAGCGGATCGGTGCAGCCTCCAGCGGCAGGCGCAAGCCGGTGGCGGCATGCAGGGCCTGATCGGCCTTGCGCAGGTAATTGGGAATGGCTTGCCACAGCGAATGTTCGATCACCGCAAAGCCCCACTTGGCCTCGTCCACCGGGGTCGGCCGGGTGCGGCGTATTTCTTCGGTGTGCCAGGCTTCGGCGATCAGCCGTTGCAGACGCTCGTGGATTTGCGCACGTTCGGCGCTGGTGAGATCGCGGTGGTCCTGGGCCGCCAGTTGCGCGGCGATGGCATCGTATTTCTGGATCAGCGTGCGCCGGGCCACTTCCGTGGGGTGGGCGGTGAGCACCAGCTCGATTTCCAGCCGTCCCAATTGCCGCGCCAGGGACTCGGCGCCATGGCCCTCGGCCCGCAATCGAGCAAGCAGTTCGGGCAACACCCGCGCCTCGAACGGTGCCGGTTTGGACTCTTCGCGTCGGTGGATAAGTTGATACTGCTCGGCGATGTTGGCCAGGTTGAGGAACTGATTGAACGCCCGCGCCACCGGCAGCAGTTCGTCCTCGCCCAACTGATTGAGGCTGGCGCTCAGTTCGGCGTCCATGGAGCCGCGTCGATCGGCCTTGGCACCCTTGCGGATCTGCTCGATCTTGTCGAGAAACCTGTCCCCGTACTGTTCGCGGATGGTGTTGCCCAGCAGCTCGCCGAGCAGGTGAACATCCTCGCGCAAGCGTGCATCGATATCGGTCATCAGCAGTTCTCCAGCAAAAGGTCCGGACAGCTCTTGGGTTAGACGTTTTACAGAGAGTGCCGACGCAAGACGTTTATGACAAGCGACGAGGGGACATTAAACCTTGTCGGACAAAGCTAGTCTTAACAGTAAGCCACACAACGGCTTGTCACTCTGCGCGCCTGCCATCCGCGGGCTATTGAGGCCATCATGAAAATCCGTGAGCTCGCCCAACACTGGGAAGAAAACGCCAAGGGTTGCCTGACCCAGACCGGCTACACCATTCACCTGGACGTGGAGGCCGCCGCACGACTGGCGGCGATCTGCGAGATGTACCCCAAGCGCCAACCCGAGGAACTTCTCGGCGAATTGATCGGGGCGGCGCTGGAAGAACTGGAAGCCAGCTTCCCTTACATCAAGGGCTCGCAAGTGGTGGCCACCGATGAAGAGGGTGACCCGCTCTACGAAGACGTCGGCCCGACCCCGCGTTTTCTCGCTCTGTCGCGGCGTCATCTGCATCAACTCTCCTCTCAGAACGACAAGTCCAAGCACTAATTTTCTTTAGGAGCGGGGCTGCGATCTTTCCCAGACGACAGATCAAAAGATCGTCCGAACGCAGCCCCAGCCTTCGCCAGTTCCTACATGCGCTCCCCACAAAAACGCACGCCTCCTACGCCGGGAATACCGCTACGCGCCTTGAAAGTTCAGCTTTTCTGGCGCTGACCAACCAGTCAGCAAAACTTTTGGCGATTGGCCATCCTCGCTGAACTTTTGAAAAACGCCTCAGGTCACACCGAGTAACCATACTGGAACGGTCGTTTAAATAAACGCGCCCCGGCGCCAGCGCCGAAACAGACGTCCCGGCTTCGGTCCCAGCATGGATCTGTAGTTTTTTCAGGAGTTTTCCAATGGAGTTGAAGCCTATGAATACCTGCACTGCCAAACCCTCATCCACTGGCCTGCGCGGCCTGAAGTTGGCTGCCCTGGCTATCGGTAGCAGCTTCATCCTCGCCGGTTGCGCCGGCAACCCGCCCTCGGAGCAGTACGCGGTGACCCAATCGGCGGTCAACAGCGCCGTCAGCGCCGGCGGTACCGAATTCGCCGCCGTGGAAATGAAGTCGGCCCAGGACAAGCTCAAGCAGGCCGAGATCGCGATGCACGACAAGAACTACGAAGAAGCCAAGCGTCTGGCCGAGCAGGCCGAGTGGGACGCCCGCGTCGCTGAGCGCAAGGCCCAGGCCGCCAAGGCCGAACAGGCTCTCAAGGACTCCCAGAAAGGGGTTCAGGAACTGCGTCAGGAAGGCATGAACAAGCTTCAGTAAGCCGTTCACGCCGCGACGTACTTCTCATTGATAAAAGGACGACAGACTATGATGCACAAACACTTGATGATCCCCGCCCTGCTGGCCGCCTGCGTCTCGCTGGCCGCGTGTTCCACAGATCCGAACGCTAATCTGGAACAGGCCCGTACCAACTACAACGGTCTGCAGGCTGACCCGGCGGCGACCAAGGTTGCAGCTCTGGAAACCAAGGACGCCGCCGACTTCCTGGCCAAAGCCGACAAGGCTTACATGGACAAGGAAGATGAAGCCAAGGTCGACCAGTTGGCCTATCTGACCAACCAGCGCGTGGAGGTGGCCAAGCAGACCATCGCCCTGCGCACCGCTGAAGCCGAGCTGAAAAACGCCGGTGATGAACGCGCCCGCGCACTGCTCGAGGCCCGTAACGCGCAGATCAAGCAACTGCAAGACAGCCTCAACGCCAAGCAAACCGAACGCGGCACGCTGGTGACCTTCGGTGACGTGCTGTTCGCCACCAACAAGTCCGAGCTGCGCTCCAGCGGCCTGGTCAACGTGAATAAACTGGCCCAGTTCCTCCAGGAAAACCCCGACCGTAAGGTGATCATCGAAGGCTACACCGACAGCACCGGTTCGGACTCCTACAACCAGTCGCTGTCCGAGCGCCGCGCCGCTTCCGTACAACGCGAGCTGGTAAAAATGGGCGTAAACCAATCCCGCATCGTGACCCAAGGTTACGGCAAGGAATTCCCGGTGGCGGACAACACCAGCGTCTCGGGCCGTGCCATGAACCGTCGGGTCGAGGTGACCATCTCCAACGACAACCAGCCAGTCGCCCCGCGCTCGACCATGAGCGCCAACTGATCGGCTGACTGCAAGCAAAAGCCCCGCCTGACGTGATCAGGCGGGGCTTTTTTATCGGCCAACACATTTCCCTTGTGGGAGCGAGCTTGCTCGCGATAGCGGTGGGTCAGTCAATGCAGTTGCAACTGGTCCACCGCTATCGCGAGCAGGCTCGCTCCCACAGGGAAATTGAGGCTGGGTTATGGCTCAAGCTTCTGCGGCGTCTCCTGCCCCATGCAGCGCACCGCACGCTTTTTCTCATTGATCAGCACGCCGGTCAGGCCTTTCTGTTCGGTGTCGAACAGCACCAGCACACCATCGATGCACTGGGCGACCTGGGGGGCAGGCTCCAGGGCGACTTTGTAGTCTTCGCCCGGCACGGTCTTGAGCATGGTGAACTCGTTGAGCAGCAACGCATCCTCGGGTTTGGCGAAGTGCAGGTAGCCGTAGTACCAGAGCACCGCGACGGTGCCGAGGATACTGCAGATACCGGTGATGATCAGGGGGATGGCGTTACGTTCTTCGCTCATTGCGGGCTCTCTGAAGATTCAACGGATGATTTCGGATAATTCGGGATCTCGCCCAGGCGACGCAGGCCGTCGAAGTGCCAGGGGTCGTCGAGATAGCGCAGCATCACCGTTCGCCAGACCGGGTCGGCGAATGTCTGCACATGCCCACCGCGAGTCAGTTGCAGGACCCGGGGCGGCGGCGCAGCTTGATACAGACGGATGCCGTTGGAAAGAGGCACGATCGGGTCATCGAGGCTGTGGTAGATCAATTTCGGTACGCCCTTCAATTGCGCCACCGAACCGATTGCACTGTCACCGTCCGGCACCAGCCAGGACAGCGGCACCTGCAATGCCCAGGTCAGCCATGAAGTACTCAGGGCGAAACGCCCTACGTCGCGATAACTGGCGGGCACGCCATCGAGCACCAAGGCCTTGAGTTGCGGCTGACGCTCGGGATGATCGGCCAGGTAATGCACCGCCAGCGCGCCGCCCAGGCTCTGGCCGAGCAGCACCAGAGGCTTGCCTTGAACCTGTGGCGCCTGGTCGAGCCATTTGAACGCCGCGTCGATGTCCTGATAGATCGCCGGCAGGCTCGGCTCGCCTTCGGAGCGGCCGTAACCGCGGTAATCCACCATCAATACCTGGTAACCCTGCTCGGGCAACCACCAGCTCCCCCCCAGATGCCAGGCCAGGTTGCCGCCGTTGCCGTGCAAGTGCAGTACCGTGCCCTTGACCTCCACCCCTGGTTTGACCGGCAGCCACCAGCCGTGGAGCCTGACACCGTCGGCGGTGGTCAGGGTGACGTCGCGGTAGTCGAGCTTGGCCCGTTCCGGGGTAAAAGGCAGGCCGCGTTCGGGGTAGAACAGCAGGGAACTGCAACCGCTCAGGGTCAGCAGCAGGCATAAGATGCCGAGGGTTCGCATCCGGTGAAACCTCGCAAAAAATAAATGAAACACCGTCCCCTGTGGGAGCGAGCCTGCTCGCGATTGCGGTAGAACGGTCAACATCAATGTTGACTGGAACATCGCAATCGCGAGCAGGCTCGCTCCCACATTTTCAACCACATTGTATTCAGAGGATATTGGAATAATCCGCTTCGATCCGGTCCAGGCTCAGGTGGTTGAGGAAGTTGGAGAAACACATCCAGGCCGACAGCGCGTTCATGTCGCGGAACTGTTCCGGCAGGTATTTGGGCGGCACGACCAGGCCTTCGTCCACGAGTTGGCGCATCGTGCGCATGTCTTCAAGGGTGGTTTTACCGCAGAACAACAGCGGCACCTGCTCCAGCTTGCCTTTGCGTACGGCCAGCTGAATGTAGTTGTAAACCATGATGAAGCCCTTGAGGTAGGACAAGTCTTTGGTGAATGGCAGACCCGTCGGCACCGAACCACGGAAAACCCGGCTGGCGTTGCCGTAGCTTTCGCCCATCTCAAAGCCCTGCTCACGGAAGAACTCGTATATCTGCAGAAAGTCCGCCCCCTCCTCCACCATGTGAATGGCCCGGGTGCGATTGGTCAGCTTGCGCAGGCGACTTGGGTAAGAGGCGAAGGTGATGATCTCCATCAGAATCGCCAGGCCTTCCTGGGTCACCGTGGACGAGGGTGGCCCCTTGGACAGGAAGGTGCAGATCGGCTGATTCAGGCCATTGAGGGTGGTGCCGACGTGCACCAGACCTTCATGGACTTCCAGGGCCCGAACGTCACGGTCGTTGAACATCGCATCGGTGCGAATCTTGATGTAATCGGCGCCAGCCGCCGCATCGGCCACGATCCCGTCGGACTCGAACACCCGGATGGTTTCCTCGGCCTCACCAAAAACCCGGTTGAGCCGATGCTGCAGCAGGCTGACAGCGTCCTGGGCGGTCAGAATCTTCGGCTCGTCCTTCAGGTCGCCACGGCCATCAATGTTGTTCAGGTAATCGGACAGCATCAAGCCCAGGTCAGCCAGGGTCGGGTCGCCGGCGTGGAACGCATCGGAGGCGGCGCCATACAACTCCTGGGAGATCAGCCCGAAATCCTCGGTGCCGCGTGCTTCGAGCATGCGCACCACCATGCGGTATTCCTTGCACATGCGACGCATGATCTGGCCGACCGGGTTGAACTGCCCGAGTTGACGGGTGATGTCGCGTTCGATGTTCTGGAATTCCAGCTTCACTTTGCTGGAATCGAACGACAGGGGCCGGTTGAGGTAATAGTCGCGGTCCACGGCGGGCATTTCCTTGCCCTTGGCCTTGAGGAAACCCTTGCGGATGCTTTCGTCCCACTTTACTGCGTCGAGAATGCGAATCGGCGTTTGCGCCAGCACAATGCGATCGGACAAGGTGCGTATCGTCTGCTGGTAATCGTCCACCCGGAACTCCTGTGAAAAAACGTCCGCTTGTTGCAATTATTGGGATTTGACCAGCCGCTGGTAGCGCACGGCCTCCGAGAACACATCGGAGTTGGCCGGGTCGTCGAGGTAACGGAAAACCGTACCCATGTCGCTGTCCACCAGCACGCCGTCACCTTCTTCGCTCTGGTTCGGCTGGCCACTGAGGATCTTCTGGCTGATGGCCTGGTTGATCTGATCCATATCCAGGTTGTAGATCACCAGTTCCTGCTTGTCGGTCAGTTCAAAACCGGCGATCACGAAATGCCCTCCAAAGCGGGCCGGCACCTTGGCCGACAGATACCAGCGGCTGCCGTGACGGGAGACGGTCACCGGGATGGCTTCGCGCTCCAGCGGCCTGGCCCTGAAGTAGGTGACGGCTTGATACCGGCGCGGCCCCACTTCATCCAACTCCAGGTTGAGCGGCTCGCCCCAGGCGTTGGTACTGGTCCAGTGGCCGACCAGCCCTTGGGGCGCGGCTTCGCTGTCGGGCAACGGCGCCTTGAAGGACACCAGGCAGCCACTGAGCAGCAGCAACGACACGGCCATTACAACGGCACGCCAGGCTTTCATTTGAACTCCCTATGGCATACGACGCCTAGTCTTTGTGAGGAGCCTTTGTGGCGAGGGAGCTTGCTCCCGCTTGAGTGCGCAGCGCTCACAAAAGGGGCCGCTACGCAGCCCAGCGGGAGCAAGCTCCCTCGCCACATGTGGTGCTCCTGAAAAACTAAACCGACGCCAATACCAGATGCATGTAGCGGGTCAGGATGCCGAGCATTTCTTCTGCCGCTACCGGCTCGGCGCCATTGAGTAAGCCTTGATATTCCATCCGTCCGATAATCGCCGTCAACACTTTGGCATCCTGCTGGGGTTCACGCGAGCCCAAAACCTGGAAAAACTGACAAGTGCCGTGCAACAGGATCTGCTGGTGAGAGCGCACCAGCTCCGCCAGGCGCGGGTTGAGCAGCGCTTCCTGACGAAAAGCCTGTTCCGCCATCAGGTATTCGCGCCGGCTGTGCAATTGATGCTGCACGTAGTCGGCAGTCATCCGGGCGATGTCGTCCGCCAGCTGCGAGCGGGATTCGGCGCTGCCGTCTCCGTAGGCAACCATCTCCCGCAGCAGGCCTTCATTGTTGGTCCACAACTTGGCCATGAACGCCGCGCTGCGCTCCACGTACTGGGCGAAGGTATCGGTCAACAGGTCATCGATGTCCTTGAAATAATAAGTCGTGGCCGACAGCGGCACACCCGCTTCGGCGGCCACGGCGCGGTGGCGTACCGCCCGCACACCATCACGCACCACAATGCGCATGGCCGCATCGAGAATCTCCTGGCGACGCTGTTCACTGCCCTGCCGGCTGGCCTTGCGACCCTGGTACTGAACACTTTCAGCGACAGCAGTGGCGACGCCCGCCGCACCTTCTGGAGCCATTACACGATTCACGACAGGTCTTTCCTCGCTATTTCAAAATTAACCAATTGATACGTTTGTACCAGACAGGCAATAAAAAGCCGCCTGTTCGAGGCGGCTTTTTAATTGAAACACTTACGCTTGGGGCCGCATGTGCGGGAAAAGAATGACATCCCGGATCGACGGTGAGTTGGTCAGCAACATCACCAGGCGATCGATGCCGATGCCTTCGCCGGCCGTCGGCGGCATGCCGTACTCAAGGGCGCGAACGAAGTCGGCATCGTAGTGCATGGCCTCGTCGTCGCCGGCGTCCTTGTCGGCCACCTGGGCCATAAAACGCTCTGCCTGATCTTCTGCGTCGTTGAGCTCGGAGTAGGCGTTGGCGATTTCGCGACCACCGATGAACAGCTCGAAACGGTCGGTCACGCTTGGGTTCTCGTCATTGCGACGGGCCAGCGGCGACACTTCGAACGGGTACTGGGTGATGAAATGCGGCTGCTCCAGCTTGTGCTCGACCAACTCTTCGAAAATCATCACTTGCAGCTTGCCCAGACCCTCGAAGCCGAGCACCTTGGCGCCGGCCTTCTTGGCGATGGCGCGGGCCTTTTCGATGTCCTGCAGGTCGGCCGCGGTGATGTCCGGGTTGTACTTGAGGATCGAGTCGAACACCGACAGGCGCACGAACGGTTCGCCGAAATGGAACACCTTGTCGCCGTACGGCACGTCGGTGGTCCCGAGCACCAGCTGCGCCAGTTCGCGGAACAGCTCCTCGGTCAGGTCCATGTTGTCTTCGTAGTCGGCGTAGGCCTGGTAGAACTCGAGCATGGTGAACTCGGGGTTGTGCCGGGTCGAAACGCCTTCGTTACGGAAGTTGCGGTTGATCTCGAAGACTTTCTCGAAGCCACCCACCACCAGGCGCTTGAGGTACAGCTCTGGCGCGATACGCAGGAACATTTCCATGTCCAGGGCGTTGTGGTGGGTTTCGAACGGCTTGGCCGCCGCACCGCCGGGGATGGTCTGCAGCATCGGCGTTTCGACTTCAAGGAAGTCACGCTTCATCAGGAAGCTGCGGATGTGGGCGATGACCTGCGAGCGCACGCGGAAGGTCTGGCGCACGTCTTCGTTGACGATCAGGTCGACGTAACGCTGACGATAGCGTTGCTCGGTGTCGGTCAGGCCGTGGTGCTTGTCCGGCAGTGGGCGCAGGGACTTGGTCAGCAGGCGCACGTTGGTCATTTCGACGTACAGGTCGCCCTTGCCGGAACGGGCCAGGGTGCCTTCGGCGGCAATGATGTCGCCCAGGTCCCAGGTCTTGACGGCGGCCAGGGTTTCTTCCGGCAGCGTCTTGCGGTTGACGTAGACCTGGATGCGCCCGGTCATGTCCTGGATCACCATGAACGAACCACGGTTGAGCATGATACGACCGGCCACCTTGACTGGAATCGCCGCCTCGGCCAGCTCTTCCTTGGTCTTGTCCGCATACTGCTTCTGCAAGACGTCGCAGTAGGCGTCGCGGCGGAAGTCGTTGGGGAAGGCCTGGCCCTTGGCGCGCTCGGCAGCAAGCTTTTCCTTGCGCAGGGCGATCAGGGAGTTTTCTTCCTGTTGCAGGGCTTGCGGGTCGAGTTCTAGGTCGCTCATGTCTTTAAAGATTCCATCACAGGTTCGTTGCCCCCGGCCCCGGGCCGGAGTTTGCGGCCAGGCCTCGCTCCTGGGTGGAAGCGCGCCTGCCCGCCGCATGGGTGTCGCGTTACAGCCCTTGTTTGAGGCTGGCGATCAGGTATTCGTCGATGTCGCCATCGAGCACCTTGTCACAGTCGCTGCGTTCGATGCTGGTGCGCAGGTCCTTGATGCGCGAGGCGTCAAGTACATACGAACGGATCTGGTGACCCCAGCCGATGTCCGACTTGGTGTCTTCCAGGGCCTGGGACGCCGCGTTGCGCTTCTGCACTTCCTGCTCGTACAAACGGGCCCGCAGCATTTTCATCGCGGTGTCTTTGTTCGCGTGCTGGGAGCGTTCGTTCTGGCAACTGACCACAGTGTTGGTCGGTACGTGGGTAATCCGTACGGCCGAGTCGGTGGTGTTAACGTGCTGGCCACCGGCCCCGGAGGAACGGTAGGTGTCGATGCGCAGGTCCGACGGGTTGATGTCGATTTCGATGTTGTCATCGATTTCCGGCGAAACGAACACCGCCGAGAACGACGTGTGACGACGGTTACCGGAGTCGAACGGGCTTTTGCGCACCAGGCGATGCACGCCGATCTCGGTGCGCAGCCAGCCAAAGGCGTATTCGCCCTTGATGTGCACGGTGGCACCCTTGATTCCGGCGACTTCACCGGCCGACAGTTCCATGATGGTCGCGTCGAAGCCGCGTTTGTCGGCCCAGCGCAGGTACATGCGCAGCAGGATGTTGGCCCAGTCCTGGGCTTCGGTGCCGCCGGAACCGGCCTGGATGTCCAGGTAGGCGTTGTTGGCATCCATCTCGCCACTGAACATGCGCCGGAATTCCAGCTTGGCCAACGCCTCCTCGAGGCGTGTCAGCTCGGCGACGACATCGCCGACGGCACCTTCATCGTTTTCTTCGACAGCCATGTCCAACAGGTCGCGGCAGTCGGCCAGGCCGCTGGACATTTCATCCAGGGTCTCGACGATCTGCGCCAGCGCAGCGCGCTCGCGGCCCAGTTCCTGGGCGTACGACGGGTTGTTCCAGACATTCGGATCTTCAAGCTCGCGATTGACTTCGGTCAGACGCTCATGCTTTTGATCGTAGTCAAAGATACCCCCGAATAGTTTCGGAGCGCTCGGACAGGTCCTTGATGGTGTTCAGGATCGGGTTGATTTCCATGGCGGGCAGCACTCGTTGGCGAACTTTTGAAAGCCGGCGAGTATAACGTAATCAAGCGCCAGCGGCAGCCCGCCTGGCGGCTTTAGGGACACCAATTCTTGTGGCGAGGGAGCTTGCTCCCGCTGGGCTGCGCAGCAGCCCTAAAAAACACAGCTCAGTCAACCTGACTCACCGAGCTATCTGGTTTCGGGGCCGCTACGCGCCCCAGCGGGAGCAAGCTCCCTCGCCACAAGAACTCTCCAGCCGGCCGGACGCACTACTCGATACCCACCCGATTACGCCCATTGTGCTTAGCCGTGTACAGCCCTTTGTCCGCCGCCGAAATCAGCTGGCGGCAATCGCCACCTTGCTGTGGCGTGAAGGTCGAGACGCCAACGCTGACAGTCAGGTTCGCCCCCTCATGAGGCGTGATGTGGGGGATGTTCAGGGCAACGACGCTCTGGCGCAGCTTTTCGGCCATCAACCGCGCGCCGCCAGCCGAGGTGCTGGGCAAGACCAGGGCGAACTCCTCGCCGCCGTAACGGGCCGGCAGGTCGGACGGACGACTGCACGCATCACGGATCGCCGTGGCGACCTTGCGCAGGGCTTCGTCCCCCTCCAGGTGGCCGAAATTGTCGTTGAAGGACTTGAAGTAATCCACGTCGATCATCAACAGCGAGAGCTGGGACTGGTCCCGCAGCGCCCTTCTCCACTCCAGCTCCAGGTATTCATCGAAGTGCCGGCGGTTGGACAGCCCGGTCAGACCGTCGGAATTCATCAGCCGTTGCAGCACCAGATTGGTGTCGAGCAGTTGCTGCTGGCTGACCCGCAGGGCGCGATAGGCCGCATCGCGTTGCAGCAGCATCATGTAGGACCGCGAGTGGTAGCGAATGCGCGCCACCAGTTCGATGTTGTCCGGCAACTTGACCAGGTAATCGTTGGCCCCGGCGGCGAACGCCGCGCTTTTGACCAGCGGGTCCTCCTTGGTGGACAGGACAATGATCGGAATATCCCGGGTCGCCGGATGGTTACGGTATTCGCGCACCAGGCTCAAGCCATCAAGACCGGGCATCACCAGGTCCTGGAGGATCACCGTTGGCTTGATGCGGACCGCATGGGCGATGGCCTGGTGTGGGTCGGCGCAGAAGTGAACGTCGATGTTCTCTTCATTGGCCAGCCCGCGCCGCACCGCCTCGCCGATCATCGCCTGGTCGTCGACGAGCAAGACCATGGCCGCGTTCTCGTCACGCTTGAAATCGTCGAGCTGTAAATCACTCATGGGAACTCACCTGAATACGGCTGGTGGACAAGGCTGCCGGGGTTCTTCATTGGGTAAAAATCTCCACTAACCGTGGCGCTATGTGGTCCAGCGCTAGAATCTGCGCAGCCGCGTCGATGGCCGCGGCCGCTTTGGGCATGCCGTACACCGCGCTGCTCTGCTGGTCCTGGGCGATGGTCAGATAGCCCTGCTGGCGCATGAGTTTAAGCCCTTGGGCCCCGTCGCGGCCCATGCCAGTGAGCAAAACGCCCACCGCGTCACCGCTCCAGAAGTGGGCGACGCTCTCGAAAAACACGTCGATGGACGGCCGGTAGATCTCGTTGACCGGCTCGGCGGTGTAGGCCAGAGTGCCGTTTTTCAATAGGCGCAGATGGTGGTTGGTGCCGGCCAGCAGCACCGTACCGCTTTGCGGCGGCTCGCCGTGCCGGGCCAGGCGCACCTGGTGGCCTGACGCACTGCTCAGCCATTGGGCCATGCCCGCAGCAAACACCTCGTCCACATGCTGGACCAGCACAATGGCCGGGGCGAAATGACGGGGCAGGCCCTTGAGCAGGATCTCCAGCGCGGCCGGCCCACCCGCCGACGACCCGATGGCAATCAGGCTATTGCGTGACACCGACATCCGCTGCGCAGCCGGTGCAGCACGCTCACGGTGATTGCGCTCACCGATCAGCCAACCGATGTTGGTGATCTTGCGCAGCAGCGGTGCCGCCGCATCCGCGGGGTTGCCCACCCCCAAGGTAGGGGTATCAACCACATCCAGCGCGCCATACCCCATGGCTTCGAACACCCGGTGAACGTTCTGCTGGCTGTCACCGGTGACAATCACAATGGCGCACGGGGTTTCGGCCATGATCCGCCGGGTCGCCTCCACGCCATCCATGATGGGCATGAGCAGGTCCATCAGAATCAGGTCCGGGGTGTATTCGGCGCAACGCTGAACCGCCTCGGCACCGTTGGCGGCCACCCAGACCAACTGGTGCGCCGGCTCGAAGGCCAGGGCACGGCGCAGGGCTTCGACCGCCAGGGGCATGTCATTGACGATGGCGATCTTCAAGCGCGTGCTCCTCCGATCAATTCGACGACGGCATCGAGCAAGGCGTCGTCATGGAAACTGGCCTTGGCTAGATAATAGTCAGCGCCGGCATCCAGGCCACGGCGACGATCTTCTTCACGATCCTTGTAAGACACCACCATCACCGGCAGCGACTGCAGACGGTTATCGCGCCGCAACAGCGACACCAGCTCGATGCCGTCCATGCGCGGCATGTCGATGTCGGTGATCAGCAGGTCGAAATCCTCCGCTCGCAGCGCGTTCCAGCCGTCCATGCCGTCCACGGCCACCGCCACGTCATAACCACGATTGAGCAACAGCTTGCGTTGCAGCTCGCGCACGGTCAGGGAGTCGTCCACCACCAGGATCCGCTTGCGCGGTGTCTGCGTCTGGTTCTGGCGGGCGATGCGTTCCAGGCGCCCGGTGTCGAGCAACTTGTCCACCGAGCGCAGCAGGTCTTCGACATCGACGATCAGCACCACCGAACCATCGTCCAGCAAAGCCCCGGCGGAGATGTCCTGGATCTTGCCCAGGCGTTCGTCCAGGGGCAGGACCACCAGCGTGCGCTCGCCGATGAACCGTTCGACCGCCACGCCGTAGATGGCCTCGCGCTCACGGATCACCACGACCTTGAGCGCCTGGCTGCTGTTCTGTGATGCCGGACGATTGAGCAACTGACTGGCGGCGACCAGCCCGACATGCCGCCCTTCGTGCCAGAAGTGCTGGCGCCCTTCGACTTGCACAATGTCCTCAGGAGCGAGATCGCACATGCGCTCGATGTGAGCCAGGGGAAAGGCGTAGGCTTCACCGCCGACTTCCACCACCAGGCTGCGCACCACTGAGAGCGTCAGCGGCACCTCAAGATGGAAGCGACTGCCCTCGCCCGCTGTCTGCTCCAGCACCACCGCGCCGCGCAACTGCCGGACCATATGCTGAACGGCGTCCAGGCCGACGCCGCGCCCGGACACTTCAGTGACGGTGTCGCGCAGGCTGAAGCCGGGCAGGAACAGGAACGTCAGCAGTTCCTCTTCGCTCAAATTGGCTGCGGTCTGCTCAGGGGAAAGCCCTCGTTCGACGACGCTGCGCCGCACCCGTTCCAGGTCCACACCGGCGCCGTCGTCCGCCAGTTCCAGCACCAGCAGGCCAGCCTGATGGGAGGCGCGCAAGCGGATCAGGCCTTCGGCGGGCTTGCCGGCCAGCACCCGTTGCTCCGGAGATTCGATGCCATGGTCCACGGCGTTGCGCAGCAGATGGGTCAGCGGCGCTTCGAGTCTTTCCAGCACGTCGCGGTCGACCTGGGTTTTATCGCCCTCAATCTCCAGGCGCACCTGCTTGCCCAGGCTGCGCCCCAGGTCACGGACCATCCGGGCCTGGCCGGATAGCACATCGGCAAACGGTCGCATGCGACAGGCCAGCGCCGTGTCGTACAACACCTGTGCTCGCTGACCGGCCTGCCAGGCGAACTCGTCCATCTCCGCGGTTTTCTGCGCCAGCAATTGCTGGGTTTCGGCCAGCAAGCGGCGGGCGTCGTTGAGCGCTTCCTCGGCCTGCAAGCTCAACGCGTGTTCCTTGAGGTGCACATTCAGCTCTTCCAAGGCCCGCAAGCCGTTGCTCTGCTGGCGCTTGAGCCGTTGCATCGTCGCCAGCCAGGGCTTGAGGCGCTGGGTTTCCACCAAGGATTTACTGGACAGGTCCAACAGGCTATTGAGGCGCTCGGCGGTGACCCGCAAGACCCGCTCGCCCCCTTCGGTGACCCGCTTACCCTTGGGCAGCGGTTCCGTTGCCGCGAGCGGTTCTGCCTCGGCCGGCTCAACGCGAAAAGCCTCCGCTTGCATCTCGATTCGCGGCGACCCGGCAGGCGTGTGCGCAGCGGCAGGATCGAGCAGTTGCCCCATCAACGCCACATACGCATCGACGTCCTGGGCTCCGATGCTGTTGCCTGGCGTGGCAATTCGCGTCAACAGGTCGGTGCCTTGCAGCAAGGCGTCGATGTGCTCGGCGCGCAGGACCAGACGGCGCTCCTGGGCGCTGACCAGGCAATCCTCCATGACATGGGCCACGCTGACCCCGGCGTTCACTCCAACGATCCGCGCCGCGCCCTTGAGGGAATGGGCCGCGCGCATGCACGATTCAAGATAATCGGCCTGGGTCGGGTCGCGTTCCAGGGCCAGCAGGCCGGCGCTGAGCACCTGAGTCTGGGCTTCGGCTTCCAGGCTGAACAACTCCAGCAACGAGGCGTCACGCATTTGATCAGGGGTCATGACAGGCTCCGGGTCATGGCGGACAACAACTGTTCTTCGTCCAGCCAGCGCAAGCTGCGGCCCTTGAACTTCAATACGCCACGGGTGTACTTGGCCGCCGATTGCGAGGCCGCGCCCAGGACGCGTTCATCGATGGCGTGAATGCCGTCCACCTCGTCCACCGGCACCACCACCGGGCCGCCCTGGGCCGCGACGATCAACATGCGCGGCATGACCCGCGCGCCGGCCACCACTGCCCCGCCGGGTTCCAGGTCCAACAGTTCCACCAGCGACAGGCAGGCCACCAAGGCCCCGCGCACATTCGCCACGCCCAACAAGGCCCGCGAACGCTGGTGGGGCAGCGAGTGAATCGGCTGCAACGGCGCCACTTCCACCAGACTGCGGGTGGTCAGGCCCAGCCACTCTTCGCCCAGTCGGAACATCAACAGCGATCGTGTGACGATATCGGTGTCCAGCGGCGCGTGGGCCAAGTCCCGGTCGTCGTGCTGCAAGGTGTAGCGATCGAGCAAACGGGTGGCAGCCGCCGAATACACCGCGCAGTTGCGGCAGTGAATATGCTCGGCCAGCAACGGACAGGATTTATCGCCATGCACCCCGATGCGATTCCAGCAATCGTCGATGGCCTGGGCATCGTCATGGGTCAGGTTGTCATTAGCCGAACCACTCATTGTTTACGCTCACTGTCAGCCATGCGCCCGCTGCGAGCGGCGCGGTCCTGCAATCGACGGGCACCGGCCGCGTCTCCCTGGGAAGCCAGCAACGCCGCCAGATGCACCAGGGCCTCGGCGTGTTGCGGTTCAAGATAGAGCGCCTTGCGATAAAAACCCTGGGCCTCAAGCGCGCTACCGGCCATGTCACTGAGCAGCCCCAGCCAGTAGAACACTTGGGCCGCCGGCGCATGATTGCGCAGGTACTGCTGGCAGGCCGCACGGGCTTCGGCGCTTTTGCCAGCATTGGCCAGCGCCGCGATATTGGCCAGTAAGGTAGTGGCGTCGCTGTTTTTCGGCTCAGTGATCGGAGCCACGCTTGCTGCGAACGGCCGGGGCCGGACCACCGGTGGAATGACTCGAGGCGCGACCTGGCCAAGCGGCAGCGGGGCCGGCAATGGCGTCGACATCAAGGCGGGCAGCGGCTGTGGCTGCGGGGCACCTTGGCGACTGAAAGCAAACGACTGGGCAATCCCGATTGAACGCATGCCCAACCGCCCCAGCAAACTGCCCTCGGCGGGGCCGATAAACAGCACGCCGTCCTGGTGGGTCAGGCGCTTGAGCACCTCGAACACCTGCTGCTGGGTCGGCTGGTCGAAATAGATCAGCAGATTGCGGCAGAACACAAAATCGTAAGGGGCCTCGTTCACCAGCAAGGTCGGATCCAGCAGGTTGCCCACTTGCAGACGCACCTGTTCACTCACCCGCTCGCTGAGGCGATACCCCTCTGCCTCGGCGCTGAAATATCGCTCGCGAAAGCCGAGGTCGGCGCCACGGAACGAGTTCCTGCCGTAAAGCGCTTGCCTGGCACGTTCTATCGACAGCGGACTGACGTCCAGCGCGTCCACCTTGAACTGATGCGGTCCCAGGCCCGCGTCGAGCAACGCCATGGCAATGGAGTAAGGCTCTTCGCCAGTGGAGCAGGGCAAGCTGAGGATGCGCAGCGCACGCAGGTGCTTGATCTCGGCCAGACGCTTGATGGCCAGCCTGGCGAGGGTGGCGAAGGACTCGGGATAACGGAAGAACCAGGTCTCCGGGACAATCACCGCTTCGATCAGCGCCTGTTGCTCCTGGGCAGAATGTTGCAGGCATTGCCAGTACTCATCTGCCGCACGCCCAGGCACGGCAATGATGCGCTGGCGCACGGCCCGCTCGATGATGGCGGTGCCGACGGAGGTGACATCCAGGCCGATGCGCACCTTGAGAAAATCGAAAAACCGCTGGTCGCTGTTCATGCCCGTCCCTCGAGGTCATCGAAGTTCAAGGGAGGCGTGGGAAACAGCACGGCACGGACCGACTCGTCGAGCAGGTCATTGACCCGCACCCATTGCAACAGGCCTTGCGCGTCTTCGCGCACCGGGCCCAGGTACGGCGCCTGTGGGTTATCCAAGCCATAAGGTCGGAAATCCGCCGGATCGCAACGCAAGGTGTCGGTGGCCTGTTCCAGAATCAGCCCCAGAACCTGCCCCGCCTGCTGCGCGTCGGGTCGGTAATGCACCAGCACCAGCCGCGTACTGGTACGCGCCTGGGCGCTCTGACCGAAGGTCAGCGTGCACAGATCGATCACGGGCACCACCGCGCCGCGCCAGGCAAACACCCCCGCCACCCAGGACGGTGCCTGGGCAATCGGTTTGAGGGGCAAGCGCGGCAGCACTTCCACCACATCGATGGCTTGCAGGGCGTAGCGTTCGTTGCCGATGCAAAACACCAGGAACAACGACTGACGGGCCGCCGACACGGCGCCACGTCTGGCCTCGAACTCGCTCATCAGACTTTGAAGCGCGAGACGCCGCTGCGCAGCCCCACAGCGACCTGGCTCAGTTCATCGATGGCAGAACTGGCCTGGCGCAGGGACTCCACCGTCTGACTGCTGGCATCGCCCAATTGCACCAGGGCATGGTTGATCTGCTCGGCGCCGGTGGCCTGGGCCTGCATGCCTTCGTTGACCATCAACACCCGCGGCGCCAGCGCCTGTACCTGGTGGATGATCTGCGACAGTTGCTCGCCGACCTGCTGCACCTCGGCCATGCCACGGCGCACTTCTTCGGAGAACTTGTCCATGCCCATCACTCCAGCGGAGACGGCGGACTGGATCTCGCGCACCATCTGCTCGATGTCGTAGGTCGCCACGGCTGTCTGATCCGCCAGGCGCCGAACCTCAGTGGCGACCACGGCAAAACCGCGGCCATACTCTCCCGCCTTCTCGGCCTCGATGGCGGCATTGAGGGACAACAGGTTGGTCTGGTCGGCCACCTTGACGATGGTCACCACCACCTGGTTGATGTTGCCGGCCTTCTCGTTGAGGATCGCCAGCTTCGCGTTCACCAGATCCGCCGCGCCCATCACCGAGTGCATGGTTTCTTCCATGCGCGCCAGGCCTTGCTGGCCGGAACCGGCCGCCACCGAGGCCTGGTCGGCGGCGCTGGAAACTTCGGTCATGGTGCGCACCAGATCCCGGGACGTGGCGGCAATTTCCCGAGAGGTCGCGCCGATCTCCGTAGTGGTAGCGGCGGTTTCGGTGGCCGTGGCCTGTTGCTCGCGGGAGGTGGCGGCGATCTCGGTGACCGAGGTGGTGACCTGCACCGAAGAGCGCTGGGCCTGGGACACCAGCGATGTCAGCTCGGCCATCATGTCGTTGAAGCCGGTTTCCACCGCACCGAACTCGTCTTTACGCGCAAGGTTCAGGCGCCCGCTCAGGTCGCCGCTGCGCATGATGCCGAGGATTTCCACAATGCGGTTCATCGGCGCCATGATCGCGCGCATCAACAACAGGCCACAGAGCATGGCAATGAGCACCGCCACGAGAAACGACAGCCCCATGGCAACTTCAGCGGCGGTTACCGACTGACTGATGGTCAGGGCGGCTTTTTCCGCCAGCTCCCGGTTGCGTTCGATGATCTGGTTCAAATGCCCGCGACCGTCGAGCCATGCCGGCGTCAGCTCTTTCTCCAGCGCCAGCTGTGCCCCTTCGAAATCCTTGCGTTCATACAGGTCCAGAACCTTCGCCAGGGCCTTGTTGAAGTCCTGATGATTGACCTCGAATTCGTCGAAGGAGACTTGGTCGGCAGGGTCCTGGATCAGCTTTTGATAGTGCTGGATTTCCTCGCGCAGATGCTGCTCGTAGCCCTGGTAGAGGGCCTTGTCCTCGGCAGTGATTTCCCGCTGGCCCGAGAGGCCGACGATCTGCTGGGTCTTGACGTAGCTGTCGACCCAGCCACCGCGAATCATGGAACTGTAATACACCCCCGGCACCGCGTAGACGCGTACTTTTTCTTCGCTGGCCTCGATCCTCAATAACCGCGAATACGTGACGACCACCATCAGCAGCATGATGGCGATGATCACCGCAAAACTCGCCAGGATGCGTTGGCGCAACGTCCAGTTCTTCACAGTACAACCTCGGGCATTTTGAAATGCTGGGGAGTATAGCCGAGGGCGACGTTGCGGCTGTATGGCGGTGAGGAAGGAGTTTGGTGATTCGCTCAGCTGTTCAAACAGCTCAAGCCAGGCATCAATGTGGCAGTCGATGCAAAAGTTCTATGGGAGCGAACCTGCTCGCGATTGCGATGCATCAGTCAATAATGGTGTCGACTGACATACCGCTATCGCGAGCAGGCTCGCTCCCACAGGGGGTGATATTTACCTTGGGGTCAGGCCTGGCTCAAAGAGCGGCCTGACGTACCTGCTTCTCCAGCTCAGTCTTCAACCCCGGCTCCAGTTTGAGCTGGCGCGCCAGTTCATCGAGGTAGGATTTCTCCATGAAGTTTTCCTCATCCACCAGCATCACACTGGCGATGTACATCTCGGCGGCCATTTCCGGCGTGCTGGCGGCCCGGGCGACATCGGCAGGGTCCAGGGGTTTGTTGAGCTCGGCGTGCAGCCAGTGTTGCAGCTCCTGATCGTTGTCGAGCTTGGTGAACTCGCCTTCGATCAACTGCTTTTCACGCTCGTCGACGTGGCCATCGGCCTTGGCCGCCGCCACCAGGGCCGTGAGGATCGCCTGGCTGTGCTGCTCGACCTGGGCCGGGGGAAGACGATCCAGCGTCTGCGGTTCAGTTTTCGGCGCACTGCCCTGCTGGGCTTGCCAATTGCCATAGGCCTTGTAGGCGATCACGCCCAATGCCGCCAGACCACCATAGGTCAGGGCCTTGCCGCCAAACTGGCGAGCCTTCTTGTTGCCCAGCAACAGGCCCATGGCTCCGGCGGCCAGCGCCCCGCCACCCGCGCCGGAGAGCATCCCGCCCAAATTGCCAGCACCACCGCCGAGCAAACCGCCCAGGCCGCCGGATGACTTGCCTTGGGAGCCGCCAGCCTTGTTCTGCAACATTTCCTGACCGGACTTGAGAAGCTGATCGAGCAATCCACGGGTGTTCATTTGCTGCCTCCACGCATTCGGGTAACCGGATCATTAAGGCAATCAGCCTAGTTCGAAAGTGCCCGAGTCTGTCGGTGAGAGTGCTTCGAGATGTTGCTTGCCAATTTTCCTGTGGCTGCGGCGAACCCGATAAAACGATATAGACTCGAATCAACTGAAAAACCGCAGCAAAAACAGCTTTGACGAGGGCTTGGACATGCAAACCAAACTGCTGATCAATGGTCACCTGGTGAACGGCGACGGGCCCGGCCAGGCCGTGTTCAACCCCGCGCTGGGCCGGGTGCTGGTGGAAATCAACGAAGCCAGCGAAGCTCAGGTCGATGCCGCCGTGCGCGCGGCCGACAGTGCCTTCCAAAGCTGGTCCCAGGTATCGCCCAAGGACCGCTCCCTGCTCCTGCTCAAGCTGGCCGACACCATCGAAGCCCACGGCGAAGAACTGGCCAGGCTCGAATCGGACAATTGCGGCAAACCTTTGAACGCCGTGCTGAACGACGAGATCCCGGCAATTGCCGACGTGTTCCGTTTCTTTGCCGGCGCCAGCCGTTGCATGAGCGGCTCGGCGGGTGGCGAATACCTGCCGGGGCACACGTCGATGATCCGCCGCGATCCGGTGGGCGTGATCGCCTCCATCGCGCCGTGGAATTACCCGTTGATGATGGTCGCCTGGAAAATCGCCCCAGCCCTGGCCGCCGGTAACACCGTAGTGCTCAAACCCTCGGAGCAGACCCCACTGACGGCGTTGCGGCTGGCGGAACTGGCGTCGGAAATTTTCCCCGCGGGTGTACTCAACGTGCTGTTCGGTCGTGGTCAGACGGTCGGGCAACCGTTGGTCACTCACGCAAAGGTGCGCATGGTTTCGCTGACCGGCTCCATCGCCACAGGCGCGAACATCATTTCCAGCACCGCCGACAGCGTCAAACGCACCCACATGGAACTGGGCGGCAAGGCCCCGGTGATCATTTTCGACGATGCCGACATTGACGCAGCCGTGGAAGGCATCCGCACCTTCGGTTTCTACAATGCCGGCCAGGACTGCACCGCTGCCTGCCGCATTTACGCCCAACAAGGCATCTACGACAGGTTCGTCGAGAAACTCGGTGCGGCGGTGGCCAGCATCAAATACGGCCTGCAAACCGCCCCGGACACCGAGATGGGGCCGCTGATCACTGCCCAGCACCGCGACCGCGTGGCCGGCTTTGTCGAACGGGCCATCGCCCAGTCGCATATTCGCCTGATTACCGGTGGCAAGGCCGTGGACGGCAACGGATTCTTCTTTGAACCAACGGTATTGGCCGACGCCCAGCAGGACGACGAAATCGTGCGCCGCGAGGTTTTTGGGCCGGTGGTGTCCGTCACACCGTTCATCGACGAAGCGCAGGTGCTGGCCTGGGCCAACGACTCGGACTACGGCCTGGCGTCTTCAGTCTGGACCGCCGACATCGGCCGCGCCCATCGCTTGGCGGCACGCCTGCAATATGGCTGCACCTGGGTGAACACCCACTTCATGCTCGTCAGCGAAATGCCCCATGGCGGTCAGAAACGTTCCGGTTATGGCAAGGACATGTCGATGTATGGACTGGAGGACTACACAGTAGTGCGGCATGTGATGTTCAAGCATTGAACCAAAGAACGACTACCACGGCCGGACGGCAGAGTCTGGTCGTGGCGGTTCAAGTGTCATGACGGCACTACCAACGCCACTGAGGGAAAATAACTTCGGTAGCGTTTGGCATCACGAGTGAGCAAAGGCAGGCCATTCACAGCCGCATGGGCACCGATAAAAAAATCGGCCAGCACGTTATTTTTCCCGCCTCCTACTGGCTGATGTGAAACCAGAAAGATGGATAAAGGCGCAATCCGAGCTCTCTACGAGCAGATCCGCACTCATTCAAAACCTCGAAACACTGCGCATCGCATCCATCAGGCAACGCATGGCGATCCGGTCGTTTTCCGACAGTTCGCGATAGCGTTCCACCAGTCTTAGTTCGTCCATGCTGAGCGGCCGGGTCCGGCGCGCGCTCGTCAAGCATGGAAGGATCCCCAGCAATTGGGTGATGCCCTGTATTTTTGTCATTGAGCCTTGTCCTTCTGTACGTCGAATTGACCGATAGCACCTGCTGAATCCGCGGGTTCAACCTCTATCACGCTAAAGGATAGGGAGGATTCACACCGTGAACAGGGAGTTTTAGAGTAATTAGTCAAAAAATGCAGAGTTACCCGTTAAAAAAGGAAATATCTGTAAGGAAATTTAACTAAACCACGCTTTCCTCTCTCTCCCGTGCCACGTATCCCCTATGATTTTGCGCCTCGGTGAACCGATCCAGCTCTCAGGCATCTGTTCTAACGTCCGTCGCGTTTGGCCAAAGGCATGTCCGAACTTCTTTACCAGTCTCTGTTGCCAGGAAAGGCTCGGGATTGTTTCCAGAAAGGTTGTATTTATGCACCGCAGGAATCTGCTCAAGGCGTCCATGGCTTTCGCTGCCTACACCGGGCTTTCGGCTTCAGGGCTTATGGCCGCACGCGCCTGGGCTGCTGACCGGACCGCCGACGGCGAGGCCCGTCCTTTCGATTTCAATGGGTTGAAAGAACAGGCCCGGGAACTGGCCAAGAGCCGTTACGTCGACACCAAGCAAGTTTTGCCGCCGACACTGGCGATGATGTCCCCGCTGCAATTCAACGCCATCCGCTACGACGCCAACCACTCGCTGTGGAAGGAGCTGGACGGTCAACTGGACGTGCAGTTTTTCCACGTCGGCATGGGCTTCAAGCAACCGGTGCGCATGTACAGTGTCGATGCCAAGACCCGCATGGCCCGTGAAGTGCACTTCCGCCCGGAGTTGTTCAACTATGAGAAAACCACGGTCAACACTTCGCAGTTGACCGGTGACCTGGGCTTCTCAGGGTTCAGGGTGTTCAAGGCGCCGGAGCTGGACCGGCACGATATCGTTTCGTTTCTGGGGGCCAGTTATTTCCGCGCCGTGGACAACACCGGCCAGTACGGATTATCGGCCCGGGGCCTGGCCATCGACACTTACGCCAAGAAGCGTGAGGAATTCCCGGACTTCACCAAGTTCTGGTTCGAAATCCCGGACAAGAACAGTACCCGTTTCGTGGTCTACGCCCTGCTCGACTCGCCCAGCGCCACCGGCGCCTATCGTTTTGACATCGATTGTCAGCCCACCCGCGTCGTGATGGAAATCGATGCGCACATCAATGCCCGTACCGCCATCGAGCAATTGGGCATCGCGCCGATGACCAGCATGTTCAGCTGCGGCACCGTTGAGCGGCGCATGTGCGACACCATCCACCCGCAAATTCACGACTCCGACCGGCTGGCGATGTGGCGCGGCAATGGCGAGTGGGTTTGTCGCCCGCTGAACAACCCCGCCACCCTGCAGTTCAACGCCTTCGCCGACAACAACCCCAAAGGCTTCGGCCTGGTGCAGACCGATCACGACTTCGCCAGCTACCAGGACACCGTGGACTGGTACAGCAAGCGCCCGAGCCTGTGGGTCGAACCGACAACGGCCTGGGGCGAAGGCTCGGTCGATCTGCTGGAAATTCCTACGACCGGTGAAACCCTGGACAACATCGTCGCATTCTGGACGCCGAAGAAGCCGGTCGCTGCCGGTGAATCGCTGAACTACGGCTACAAGCTCTATTGGAGCGCCTTGCCACCGGTGAGCACCGAGCTGGCCCAGGTCAACGCGACCCGTTCAGGCATGGGCGGCTTCATCGAAGGCTGGGCACCGGGCGAGCACTACCCCACCGTCTGGGCCCGACGTTTTGCCGTGGACTTCAACGGCGGCGGCCTCGATCAGCTCCCCCCTGGCACCGGTATCGAACCGGTAGTGACCTGCTCCCACGGCGAGGTGAAGGACTTCAACGTGCTGGTGCTCGATGCGATCAAGGGTTACCGCATCACCTTCGACTGGTACCCGACCGACGATCGCGTGGACCCGGTGGAGATGCGCCTGTTCCTGCGCACCAATGACCGGACCTTGAGCGAGACCTGGCTGTACCAGTACTTCCCGCCGGCGCCGGATAAGCGTAAATACCCTTGATCCTTGCGCGTCAGGGATGACGCCATCGCGAGCAGGCTCGCTCCCACAGGGTAGGGTGTGGATCACAAATTCTGTGAACAACACCAATCCACTGTGGGAGCGAGCCTGCTCGCGATGAGGCACGTACAGACGCCGTACCATCCAGCCCAATAAACAAAAGCCCCGGCCAAAACGACCGGGGCGTTTTGTTTCAAGCTAACCCTTAATCGCGCAAATCCGACTCATGAATCGGCTGGTCCCGATGCGTGGCTCTCTGATACTGCGCTGGCCACGTGGCCTTGCGGCCCCCCAGGTCATCATCGGCATGCAACGCCCAGTACGGATCACGCAACAGTTCGCGGGCCAGGAAAATGATGTCGGCCTGGCAGGTCCGCAAGATGTGCTCGGCCTGGGCCGGTTCGGTAATCATGCCGACAGTGCCGGTGGCGATTTCCGACTCCTTGCGCACCCGTTCGGCAAAGCGCGTCTGATACCCCGGACCGGTGGGAATTTCCGCATTCACAGCGGTGCCGCCCGATGACACATCGATCAGGTCCACCCCCAGCGCCCTGAATCGCCGCGCCAGCTCCACGGTTTCATCCGGGTTCCAGCCATCCTCGACCCAGTCGGTGGCTGATACGCGCACGAACACCGGCAATTCCTCAGGCCATACCGCCCGGACCGCTTCGGTCACTTGCAGCACCAGCCGGATGCGATTCTCGAACGAGCCGCCGTATTGATCGCGCCGCTGATTGCTCAAGGGAGACAGGAATTGATGCAGCAGATAACCGTGGGCTGCATGGACTTCCACGACTTTGAACCCGGCCGTCAGGCTACGTTTGGCCGCCTCCACGAACGCCTGGATGACACCGGCAATCTGCCCCTCGTCCAGTTGGATCGGCTGGGTGTGCTGCGGATCGAAGGCAATCGGCGACGGGCCGACCGGAACCCAGCCGCCCTCCTCCGGTTTTACGCTGCCATGCTTGCCGAGCCAGGGTCGCCAGGTGCTGGCCTTGCGTCCGGCGTGGGCCAGTTGAATGCCGGGCACGGCCCCTTGGGCGGTGATGAAGCGGGTGATGCGTTGCAGGGGGCCGATCTGTTCATCGTTCCACAACCCCAGGTCCTGATCAGTAATGCGACCGTCGGCAGTGACGGCAGTGGCTTCGGTGAACACCAGGCCGGCACCGCCCACGGCGCGGCTGCCGAGGTGTACCAGGTGCCAGTCATTGGCCAGGCCATCGGCGCTCGAATACTGGCACATCGGCGACACCGCGATGCGATTGGGCAGGGTCAATTGACGAAGGGTATAGGGTTCCAGCAGCAGACTCATGGGGCACCTCTCGAATCAGTGGGCAGGCTCCAGGGTTCTGTTTGAAAAGTCGACGAGTGACAAAAGGTGCAACACCCGCCCCCGCGGGCAAAGAAATCCGACAAGACGTCACAAGGGCTATCAAGCAGTGCTTAGAGCCTAGTCGACAACCTGGGAGGCGGGAGGGTTCAGAACTTAAAAATCGACGGTGTGACGCAATGGTGTACCCCTGTGGCGAGGGAGCTTGCTCCCGCTGGGCTGCGAAGCAGCCCCGGCATTGCAGCCATCACATCGCAAGGGGACGCTGGCGCGTCCAGCGGGAGCAAGCTCCCTCGCCACAGAGTACGAACGCAAGATGGCGGCGTGTCTACCGCGGTTCGATATGGGCAATCATCAACTGCACCGTTTCCTGGCCGCGAAACTCGTTGAGGTCGAGTTTGTAGGCCAGTTCCACCCAGCGCACAGTGGGGTTTGGCCAGATATCGCGGTCGATGCCGAAGGCGATACCGTCGAGTTTCACCGAGCCGCATTCGCTTTTGAGGACGACCTTGAGGTGCCGTTCGCCCACCACGCGCTGTTCGACCAACTGGAACACACCGTGAAACATCGGCTCCGGGAAATGCTGCCCCCAGGGCCCGGCGTGACGCAGCGCCCGAGCCAGCTCCAGGTGGAACTCTTCCACCGCCAGGGTGCCGTCCGACAACAGGCGCCCGGTCAGGTCTTCTTCGCGCAATTGCCGGCGCACTTCAGCGTCGAACGCCTCGGCGAACAGTGGAAAATTCTCTTGCGCCAACGTCAGGCCCGCCGCCATGGCGTGGCCGCCATACTTGCTGATCAGCGTTGGATGTTGCGCCGCCACCACACTCAGGGCATCACGAATATGAAAACCCGGCACCGAGCGCCCCGAGCCCTTGAGCAGGCCGTCTCCGGCATCGGCAAAAGCAATGGTCGGGCGGAAATACCGCTCCTTCATCCGCGAGGCGAGGATCCCGATAACGCCCTGGTGCCACTGAGGATCGAACAGACATAGACCGAACGGCATGGACTCCACCGGCAAGTCCTTGAGCTGGGCCAGCGCTTCACGCTGCATGCCCTGTTCGATGGATTTGCGATCCTGGTTCATGCCGTCCAGTTGCGCCGCCATCTCCCGCGCCAAGGCCGGATCGTCAGTGAGCAGGCATTCGATGCCCAGGCTCATGTCGTCCAGACGCCCGGCTGCGTTCAGGCGCGGGCCGAGGATAAACCCGAGGTCCGTGGAAGTGATACGAGAATGATCGCGCCTGGCCACTTCCAGGATCGCCTTGATGCCGGGTCGGGCGCGCCCTGCACGAATGCGTTCCAGGCCCTGATGCACCAGGATCCGGTTGTTGGCGTCCAGAGGCACCACATCCGCCACGCTGCCCAGTGCCACCAGATCCAGCAGTTCGCCGATGTTTGGCTGGGGGCTGCTGGCGTACCGGCCCAGGCTGCGCAGACGTGCCCGCAAGGCCATCAGCACATAAAAAATCACACCGACCCCGGCCAATGCCTTGCTCGAGAACTCACAGCCCGGCTGGTTCGGGTTGACGATGGCATCCGCCGCCGGCAGTTCGAGGCCCGGCAAATGGTGGTCGGTAACCAGCACCTTGAGCCCCGCCGCTTTCGCCGCTGCCACACCTTCGACACTGGAAATGCCGTTGTCCACGGTGATCAGCAACTGCGGCTCACGGGTCAGGGCGACCTCGACAATTTCCGGGGTCAGTCCGTAGCCATACTCGAAGCGATTGGGAACCAGATAATCGACATGGGCCGCCCCGAGCAAACGCAGGCCCAACATGCCCACCGTGCTGGCCGTCGCCCCGTCGGCATCGAAGTCGCCGACGATCAGGATGCGCTGGCGCTGCTCCAGCGCCACCACCAACAGATCCACGGCCGCGTCGATACCCTTGAGTTGCTGATAAGGAATCAAGCGCGCCAGGCTCTTGTCCAGTTCAGCCTCGGACTGCACGCCACGGGCCGCATACAGGCGCGTCAACAGGGGCGGCAGGTCACCGAGGAATGGCAGGGTGTCGGGTAGCTGGCGGGGTTCTATGCGCATGGGGTGACAAAGTTTTCTCTGGAAATCGTGAAGGTAATGGCAAGGAAAGCTTGGGTGGGAGCGGGTTCGCTCGCGAAAGCGGCGGCACATTCAACATCAATGCAAACTGATCTGCCGCCTTCGCGAGCAAGCCCGCTCCCACAATGGCTCACTCAATACCGGGTCAATGGCTCAGCCGCGCTCACCCAGCAACCATTGCAATTGGACTTCATGCTGGCCGCGATCATCGGTCACGAAAATCGTCCCCTCGCTGATCATCACATCCCACTTGATCACGCGGGGCATGTCCTTAGCGAGCGTCTCCAGCACTTCCTGGGGCACGGCGGCGATGTTGACGTTCTTGAGGTTCTTTACCGCCGGGATCACCTTGCCTTCCCAGACTCGCAGGCTGCCGTAGGCCAGCAGGCTCGTGCGTTCGGTGCGGCGCGAGCACCAGGTCAGGCGGTCGGCGTCGGGCTGGCCCACTTCGATCCAGTGCAGCACACGGTCATCCAGGCTTTTTTCCCACAGCGCAGGTTCATCGACATCCGACAGACCTCGGCCAAATGCCAGCAGCTCGTTGTACCAGAAAGCGTAGGCCAACAGGCGCACGGTCATGCGTTCTTCGGTTTCCGAAGGATGACGGGCGATGGTCTGCTTCACGTTCTCGTACACACTGCGGTCGAGGTCGGTGAGGTTCAGTTCAAACTTATAGGTCGTGGACGGCTGGGCCATGAACGGGCTTCTTGATACGAGGAAAGGCGGCAAGTCTAACCGATGAGGCGGGCATTCCACGAATTGCCGACCATCAACCTGCGGCGACTGACGCCGGCCTATGATAAAACGCTCTTTCGTTCTGCCTTTGTTCTACAGGATCCGTCATGTCGCTTACTGCCAAACCCCTTGCGGGCGTCAAAGTCATCGAACTCGGCACCTTGATCGCCGGACCTTTTGCCTCGCGGATCTGCGGTGAATTCGGTGCCGAGGTGATCAAGGTCGAATCGCCCGATGGCGGCGACCCGTTACGTAAATGGCGCAAGCTGTATGAAGGCACGTCCTTGTGGTGGTTCGTCCAGGCGCGGAACAAGAAATCCCTGACCCTGAACCTCAAGCACCCCGAAGGTCTGGCGATTCTGAAAAAGCTGATCGGCGAAGCCGACATCCTGATCGAGAATTTTCGCCCCGGAGTGTTGGAAAAGCTCGGCCTGGGTTGGGAAGTCCTACATGCGCTGAACCCGAAACTGGTCATGGTGCGGCTCTCGGGCTTCGGTCAGACCGGGCCGATGAAAGATCAGCCCGGGTTTGGCGCAGTGGGCGAGTCCATGGGCGGCCTGCGTTACATCACCGGGTTCGAAGACCGGCCACCGGTGCGCACCGGCATATCCATCGGCGATTCGATTGCCGCCCTCTGGGGCGTGATTGGCGCACTGATGGCGCTGCGTCATCGCGAGGTCAACGGCGGAACCGGGCAAGTGGTGGATGTGGCGCTGTACGAGGCGATTTTCGCCATGATGGAAAGCATGGTGCCGGAGTTCGATGTGTTCGGTTTCATCCGTGAGCGCACCGGCAACATCATGCCCGGCATCACCCCGTCGTCTATCCACACCAGTGCCGATGGCAAGCACGTGCAGATTGGCGCCAACGGCGACGCGATCTTCAAGCGCTTCATGCAGGTCATCGGCCGTGAGGATCTGGCCAATGACCCGCAACTGGCCAGCAATGACGGGCGCGACAGCCGCCGCGATGAGCTTTACGGGGTCATCGATCGCTGGGTCAATTCACTCCCGCTCGATACCGTTATCGAGCATTTGAACCAGGCGGGAGTGCCGGCCAGCCGGATTTTCAGCGCCGAAGATATGTTCAGCGATCCACAGTTCCTGGCCCGGGAAATGTTTCTCCAGGCCAAGCTGCCGGACGGCAAGGCGTTCAAGATGCCGGGCATCGTACCGAAACTCTCCGACACACCGGGCACCTCTGAATGGGTGGGACCGACGCTGGGTGAGCACAATGCCCAAGTGCTAGGCGAGCTTGGCTATGATGCACAGCAGATCGCCCAACTGCGCATCGACGGCGCCATTTGATGCGGTGAACGAAAGTCTGTGGCCACTGAAGATCAACTGTGGGAGCGAGCCTGCTCGCGATAGCGTCGGTTCAGTCGACTTGATATTGACTGACACACCGCAATCGCGAGCAGGCTCGCTCCCACAAGGGTTCGGCATCGCTCAGCGCCAGAGCACGCTAAAACCTTAAACGCCGGGCAAAAAGAAACCCCGAGAAGTGGGGAGACAACTCGGGGTTAAACGCGACCATTCAGGTCCGTACAACAAGCGACAAGCACCGGAGCACAATGCTTGATCTTGCTGGTAAAGGGTCTGACTCATCAGGACGTAGGAAGGTTCCCACGAAATAGTGTTCAATTTGGGAGAGCCATCACCTTGTCACGTGCCAGATTACGCAGCGCCGCGATCACACAGGGCTCAAGCCGGCCCTCGGCAATCAGCACGTCGCGGTGCAGGCCATCGACCACGTCCGTCAGTTGGCGTCTGTCGGTCAATTGCGCTTGGTTGAACATACGTTCGACCATGATGGCCCCGGAGGCATTCTTCAGCGTTACCAGACACTCGCCCCTGGCGCCAGAGGGAGTCAGCGTCACCTGATACGGGCTCAAAGCCTCACCCAGCAATAGGCTGATACTTTCCATTCGCTCACCCTTCAATAGTCCGAAAACAACTGCTTGTTCACAGTAAATGACCGTGGGCCGCAGCAGAAAGTTCGTTCGCATACCGAGCCGGTACACCTCGAAGCCGTTGAACCGAGCATGCGCGTCCAATATGACAGGCAAACAACAGCTACCGCTTGAAGAAATTTCCTCACGAGCAGCCTGCATCAAGCCAGCAATGGCTCAGCGCGGTTCCACCGGCGCCCGACATCGATCCAGCCTCCCAGCAAACCGCGCAACTGCCCATCGGCCCCATAAAAAGGCACCGACCAATGATAGATTTTGCGTAATCCACTCCTGAACATCAGTTGACGATCGACGAACCGGGACTGGCCGGTTCGCAGTTGCTCCATGACCTCTCCATGCAGCAGCTCGGCAGTCGCCGGCGGGAACACCGCGGAATCCGTCAGCCGGGTCCCCCGCAACTTTTCAAAGCGCGTCGCGAACTGCTCTTCGTAACTCTTGTTGCACATGATCAGGCGCCCTTCCAGGTCACGAATGAAGATCGGATCGGGAATGGCATCCATCAAGGCCCTCTGGAGCATCAACTGATCATTGAGGACAGCCTCGGCCTTGAGGCGCTGGTCGATTTGTATCTGCAGGCGGCGGTTCCAGAGCAGGGACAGCAGAGCGAACAACACGACCACCGTCACACACCAATAACCCCAGCGGGAAATCCGCAACCAGACCGATGGCGCCTGGCCAGGGGCGATACCGGCCATCCATTTGGAACGCAGCGCCCGCATTTCTTCGGCCGGAAAAGCTTCCAGCGCCTTGTTCAGAATACTCAGCAATGGGAGCAGATCCTGACGTACAGCCAGATAATCCGGTTCCCACTTGCCCTCCAGACTTCTTCCTACACGCAACTGTCCCGCCGGATAAAGGTGCACCCCGGTTTCGTTTTCAATGGTGGCGTGGGCCTCCCGGCTCTCCACCAGGGCCCTCGCTTCCCCGTAAGTCTTGACCGTGCGCAACTCGATGGCCGGGTAGTCGCGCCGGATCTGCGCCTCCAATGCATGCCGTGCCGGCAATGCCAGGATCTTGCCATTGAGCTGCTCCAGCGAATCGGGGACGGACTCCCCGTCGCGCCCGACGAATACCCAGCCGGAACCGCCAAAGGCGTGGCTGAAGCTCAGAAAATCCCTGCGTTCGTCGTTCATCGCCAGCGTGGTCGTCATGTCGGCCTCTGCGTTTTCCAGCATCGCCAGCAATTGTTCAGGGGAGAACGACTCCCGATGCACAAACTCAAGGCCTGTCATGCGCGCAATACGCTGGAGAATGTCGTTGTTCAGGCCGTTCCACTGCCCATGCTCATTCTTGAACAGGTACAACGGAAACTGCATCGAGGCCACGATGACCTGCGGGTTTTGCTCGATCCATTTCAATTCCTGCGGATCCAGCACCAACCGTTCGCCGGGGCCGAACGGTGGCGTTTCGTAGGTCGCCAACTGTGCGGCGTCCACCCCCAGTGTCCAAAACACCAGGACCAGGCCCATCATCCAGCCCAGGGCTGGTTTGCGTCTGATAAAAAACAACATCTGCATATCCTTCGAGATTACTCGCCCGTCCCTCCAAGGGCGAAAACCCGATCAGTTTGGCATGCAGAAACAAGAAAGCCCGTCAGGAGACGGGCTTCAAAATGTGACAGGTTTCAGCGCTCAGAGAGGCTTGCCGCGGTTGCCATGCTGACTGACAAAGGCCTGCACGGCTTTCAAGTCATTGGGCAACACGGTGCAACGCTCATCTCGCTCAAACAAATCAGAAAGATGTGCGGGTAGTTCGAGCGCTTTTCCTACACCGGCCTTCTCCACCGCTTCCGGAAACTTGACCGGATGAGCAGTGCCCAGGATCACCATCGGAATGTCCAGACTGCGACGGCACTCACGAGCGGCTCTCACACCGATGGCCGTATGTGGATCGAGCAATTCACCGCTCTGCTCGAACACCTCGGCAATGGTCTCGCAGGTTTGCGCATCATCCACCGCCAGGGAGTCAAACAGCTTGCGCGCTTCGGTCCAGCGCTCAGGCTCGACGCTGAAACCACCGCCCTGCCGGAAGCTGTCCATCAGGCCGGCAATTGCCGCGCCATTGCGACCGTGCAGGTCGAACAGCAAGCGCTCGAAGTTCGACGACACCATGATGTCCATGGACGGCGACAGCGTAGCGTGCAGGGTTTCCTTGACGTACTGGTTGCCGCTCATGAAGCGGTGCAGGATGTCGTTGCGGTTGGTGGCGACGATCAACTGGTTGATCGGCAGCCCCATGTTGCGCGCCAGATAACCGGCAAAGATATCGCCGAAGTTACCCGTAGGCACCGAGAACGATACCGAACGGGCCGGGCCGCCCAGTTGCAGGGCCGCGTGGAAGTAATAAACGATCTGGGCCATGATCCGCGCCCAGTTGATCGAGTTCACTGCGACCAGCCGCGTACCTTTGAGGAAGCTCTGGTCGGCAAAACTGGCCTTGACCATTTCCTGGCAGTCATCGAAGTTGCCTTCGATGGCGATGTTATGGATGTTATCGCCGAAAATCGTCGTCATCTGCCGACGCTGCACTTCCGAGACACGGTTGTGCGGGTGCAGGATGAAGATGTCGACGTTCTCGCAATGCTTGCAGCCTTCGATGGCGGCCGAACCGGTATCGCCGGAAGTGGCACCGACAATCACGACACGCTCGCCACGCTTTTGCAGCACGTAGTCCAGCAGACGACCGAGCAATTGCAGGGCGAAGTCCTTGAAAGCCAGGGTCGGGCCGTGGAACAGCTCCATCACCCATTCGTTACCGTTGAGCTGACGCAACGGCGCGATGGCGTTGTGGGAAAAGACGCCATAGGTCTCTTCCAGGATTTTCTTGAAGTCGGCGTCCGGGATGCTGCCGGTGACAAACGGGCGCATGACCCGGAAGGCCAGCTCGTGATACGGCAAGCCGGCCCAGGAGGCGATCTCTTCCTGGGTGAAACGCGGCAGGTTTTCCGGCACATAGAGGCCGCCGTCCGTGGCCAGGCCGGCCAGCAGGACATCTTCGAAATTCAGGGCCGGTGCCTGGCCGCGGGTGCTGATATAGCGCATAGGAGCAAACCTTTGGTTTGAGCTTCGAGCGTCAAGCTGCAAGCTACAAGTTAAAAGCAGCCGGGCTTTTATTTGTAGCTTGCAGCTCATGGCTTGCAGCTGTATTGATTTAACTTGCAGCTTTTAGCTTGGAGCTTGTAGCTGCTTCAATTCAAATGCTCGACGCGGATACGGACCACCGGCCCGACGACGCCCTGGAGAGCCTCCAACGCGGTGATCGCGTCGTTGATGCGCTGCTCGACCACTCGGTGGGTCAGCAGGATCATCGGCACCAGGCCATCGTGTTCCTCGACTTCCTTCTGCATGATCGACTCGATGTTGATGCCGCGCTCCGAAAGGATGCTCGCCACCTGAGCCAGTACCCCTGGGTGGTCCTTGGCCTGGATACGCAGGTAGTAGGCACTTTCGCATGCTTCGATCGGAAGAATCGGATGATCCGACAGCGAGTCCGGCTGGAAAGCCAGGTGCGGCACACGGTTCTCCGGGTCGGAGGTCATCGCACGCACCACATCCACCAGGTCGGCCACCACCGAGGAAGCGGTCGGTTCCATGCCGGCGCCAGCACCGTAGAACAGCGTGGAGCCTGCGGCGTCGCCGTTGACCATCACAGCGTTCATCACGCCGTTGACGTTGGCGATCAGGCGATCGGCCGGGATCAAGGTCGGGTGCACGCGCAGCTCAATGCCACTGGCCGTGCTACGGGCTACGCCCAGGTGCTTGATGCGGTAGCCCAAGGCTTCAGCGTAGTTCACGTCAGCGGTGGTCAGCTTGGTGATGCCTTCGGTGTATGCCTTGTCGAATTGCAGCGGAATACCAAAGGCGATAGACGCCAGGATCGTCAGCTTGTGCGCCGCGTCGATGCCTTCCACGTCAAAGGTCGGATCGGCTTCTGCGTAACCCAGGGCCTGGGCCTCGGCGAGCACGTCTTCGAAGGTGCGACCCTTTTCGCGCATCTCGGTGAGAATGAAGTTCCCGGTGCCGTTGATGATCCCGGCGACCCAGTTGATGCGGTTGGCCGAAAGGCCTTCACGAATCGCCTTGATCACCGGAATGCCACCGGCCACGGCGGCTTCGAACGCAACGATCACGCCCTTTTCCCGCGCCTTGGCGAAAATCTCATTACCGTGAACAGCGATAAGCGCCTTGTTCGCGGTGACCACATGCTTGCCATTCTCGATGGCCTTGAGTACCAGCTCGCGGGCAACGGTATAGCCGCCCATCAGCTCTATGACGATGTCGATCTCAGGGTTCGTGGCCACTTCGAAGACATCGTTGGTAATCGCAATACCGGTCGTCTGGAACTGAGGCTTTGGCGTGCGCATGGCAATTTGTGCCACTTCGATTCCACGCCCGGCACGACGAGCAATTTCCTCGGCGTTGCGCTGAAGTACGTTGAAGGTGCCGCCACCGACGGTACCTAACCCACAGATGCCTACTTTGACCGGATTCACTCTTGACTCCCCATGAAACGGCCGACGCAAGGTCGGCCGTGAAATACAGCCGCGCAGCAACGCGACTTTGTGTTTAACGGCCCGACGAAGGTTTTCGCCGAGCCGTGATCTTCATAAACGCACTGCCCATGATCATTTGGCGCCAAGGGCCAGTTTGGCGACTTGTGGCGCCGGCTGGTAGCCCGGAATCACCTGGCCGTCCGCCAAAACGATGGCCGGCGTACCGTTCACACCGATGGACTGACCGAGGGCGAACTGCTTGGAAACCGGGTTTTCGCACTTGGCGGCCTTGATTTCCTTGCCATCGACCATCTTGTCCATGGCCGCTTTTTTGTCCTTGGAGCACCAGACCGCCTGCAACTGCTCATCACCCGGCGAACCCAGGCCCTGACGCGGAAATGCCACATAGCGCACTTCGATGCCACGCTTGTTCAGCTCCGGCACTTCGGCGTGCAGCTTGTGGCAATACGGGCAGGTGGTGTCGGTGAACACGGTAATGTGGGACTTGGTTTCGCCGACCGCCGGGTAAACCACGGTTTCGGCAACAGGAATACCGTTGATCAGCTTGGAAATGCCCTGGCGTTCGGTCTTCTCGGTGAGGTTGACCGGCTTGCCATCCTTGAGCTCGAACAGGTTGCCCTGGACGATGTACTGACCGTCGGCGCTGGCGTAGAGCACGCGGCTGCCCTGGAGCTTGACTTCATACAGGCCGGACATGGGGCTGGCCGTGATGGTTTCGATCGGCACCTCCATCTGAAGGTTTTCCAGGCTCTTGCGGATAGCCTTGTCGGCCGCGTCGTCGGCGATGGCAACAGTACTGGCCAACGCAATGGCGGCGGCGGTGAACATCTGGATCAAACGCATGGGAGCTCCTGAGACGGACAAATGGGACGGGGAACGCCGACCGGCAGATTCGGGTTCCAACCGCCCACTGTGCAAACCGGCAAAGCCTACCACATAAGGCCCGCATGGCCGAATGCCGGTGATACAAGGCATATGGATGCCTTTTTTCTGTGTGCTGGCGTGGGTTCACATATCTGGCGCTCACCACAACTCCCTGTGGGAGCGAGCCTGCTCGCGATAGCGGTGGGTCAGCTTGCATTGATTTTGAATGCGCCACCGTCATCGCGAGCAGGCTCGCTCCCACATGGGCTATCGGGTACTCATCAATCCAGGGATCTTCATTCAGCCTCGGGGGTGATGCTTGGCGTGCAGATCCTGCAACCGCGCCCGAGCGACGTGGGTGTAGATCTGAGTGGTGGACAGGTCGCTGTGGCCCAGCAGCATCTGCACCACACGCAAGTCGGCGCCGTGGTTGAGCAGGTGCGTGGCGAAGGCATGGCGCAAGGTATGTGGGGACAGTGACTTGCCGATCCCGGCCACCTTGGCCTGGTGCTTGATACGGTGCCAGAAGGTCTGGCGAGTCATCTGCTCGCCGCGCAGGCTGGGAAACAGCACGTCACTGGGACGCCCGCCCAGCAGTTCATGACGCGCATCGCGCATGTAGCGCTCGACCCAGACGATTGCCTCTTCGCCCATCGGCACCAGACGCTCCTTGCTGCCTTTGCCCATCACCCGCAGCACGCCCTGACGCAGGTTGACCTGCTCCAGCGTGAGACTGATCAGCTCGGTGACCCGCAGGCCGCACGCGTACAAAACCTCCAGCATGGCCCGGTCGCGCTGACCGATGGCTTCGCTGAGATCCGGCGCCGCCAGCAGCGCCTCTACATCGGCTTCGGACAGGGACTTGGGTAACGGTCGCCCCAGCTGCGGCATCTCCACGCGCAAGGTCGGATCCACCGCAATCAGCTTTTCCCGCAGCAAATAACGATAAAACCCACGCAAACCCGAGAGAAACCGTGCGGTCGAGCGCGGCTTGTAGTTCTGCTCCAGACGCCACGCCAGGTGATCGAGGATCAACTCTCGCCCGGCATTGGCCAGCTCCAGGCCTTGTTCCTGCAACCAGCCATTGAACAGCGCCAAGTCGCTGCGATAGGCATCGCGGGTGTTGTCGGACAGCCCCTTCTCCAGCCATAGGGCGTCGAGAAACTGGTCTATCAGCGGGTGATCAATGGCTGGCATAAAAACTCATGAGGGATGCGTGCGTACGCGGCATCGAAATGGAAATGATGAGATGCAGGGTGCTCAAAGACCAAATCGCAGGCAACAAAAAAGCAGCCCGCAGGCTGCTTTTTTTGCATCGGAAGCTGGACTTAAGCCAGTTTTTCCTTGATGCGAGCTGCTTTACCGGACAGGTCACGCAGGTAGTACAGCTTGGCTTTACGTACGTCACCGCGACGCTTGACAGCCATGCTGTCGATTTGCGGGCTGTAGGTCTGGAAAGTACGCTCTACGCCAACACCGTTGGAGATTTTACGAACGGTGAATGCACTGTTTACGCCGCGGTTACGCTTGGCGATAACAACGCCTTCGAACGCTTGCAGACGCGAACGGTCGCCTTCCTTCACTTTCACCTGAACGACAATGGTGTCGCCCGGGGCAAAGGTAGGGATTTCTTTGGTCATCTGCTCTGCTTCGAGTGCAAGAATGATTTTGTTAGTCATGCTGTGCTCCTAAGGCAAGTCGTCGGACTTACCATCGATACGTTGTGAACTATCGTCCCGCTCGCGGATATATTCCTCGAGCAGCTTCTTCTCTTCTCCAGAAAGCGAGCGGCTTTCCAGAAGATCGGCGCGTCGTTCATAGGTCCGACCAAGGGACTGCTGTAAACGCCAACGCCGGATGTGCGCGTGGTTGCCACTTAGCAACACGTCGGGAACACGCTGATCCGCATACACCTCCGGTCGGGTGTAGTGCGGGCAATCCAGCAGACCATCCGTAAAGGAATCTTCCTCGGCGGAATCTGCATGCCCTAAAGCTCCAGGCAGCAGTCGTGTAACCGCATCGATCAGGACCATCGCCGGCAGCTCGCCGCCAGACAGTACATAGTCGCCAATCGACCACTCTTCATCGACATGAGCTTCAATAAAACGCTCGTCAATGCCTTCATAACGGCCGGCAATCAGGATCAATGCATCCGAATTTGCCAGCTCGCGTACCGCCGACTGAGTCAGCTGACGGCCTTGGGGCGACAGGTAAATCACCTTCGCGCCCTCCCCGGCTGCGGTTCTGGCCTGAACCAGAGCGTCTTCCAGGGGCTTGATCTTCATCACCATGCCCGGACCACCGCCAAACGGGCGATCGTCCACAGTGTGATGCCGATCCGTGGTGTAGTCCCGCGGATTCCAACAGGTAAGCTGCAACAGCTCCTGTTTCACCGCGCGGCTGGTTATGCCGTACTCGCTGATGGCGGAAAACATCTCGGGAAACAACGTGATGACTTCAACGCGCAAATTAGCCACGTTTAGAAATCCGCATCCCATTCCACCTTCATCTCGCCTGCTGCAAGGTCGACGGCCAACACGCATTGCTCGGTATAGGGCAACAGGCGTTCGCGATCATCCAGGCTGCCGACGCAAGGCTTGACCACCATGACATCGTTCGAACCGGTCTCGAGCAGGTGATCGATTTTCCCGAGCAATTGCCCGAGGTGGTCGATGACCTTCAGACCCACCAGCTGGTACCAGTAGTACTCGCCGTCGGTCAGTTCAGGGAACAGGTTGCGTGGCACGCAGATCTCAAAACCGGCCAGAAGACGCGCTTCTTCACGATCATCGAGATCCTTGAGCTTTGCGACCAGGAACTTGTCGTTCCCACGTCCGCTGACCAGCTCAACCTGTTTCACGCTACCTTCGCGCTTGAGCGTCCAGGTTTTGTAGTCCAACAGGTTTTTGATCGGATCAGTAAAGGAATACACCTTCACTTCGCCGCGAACGCCATGAACAGAATAGATTTTGCCGACAACGATCAAATCATCAGCATCTTTTGGCGTCGCGTTCATATTGCTCAGGCCGCAGCCTTAGCCGATTCCTTCAACAACTGAGCAACACGCTCAGAAGGTTGTGCACCAACGCTCAGCCAGTAGGCTACGCGCTCTTGGTTCACGGACAGACGAACTTCCTGACCACGGGCAACAGGGTTGAAGAAACCAACCTGCTCCTTGTGGGAACCGTCACGCGGGTTGCGGCTGTCGGTTACGGTCAGGTGGTAAAACGGGCGCTTTTTGGAGCCGCCAAGGGCAAGACGGATTGTTAGCATGTGAACATCGTTCCTGTAGTCGGTGCTGCAAATCTAAATGCACAGCGGGCATAGGTGCCCGAAAGGCCGCATATTCTAAGGAATATCCGGACTTTTGCAAATGTCTTTTTCCGGCGCCTGGCGCCATGCGATCAAGATTTGCCATAGAGCCGTCATGAAAAACGGCAGGTCAGCTCCCGTGCAGCACGGGTTTGCTGGAGATCCCCGCATCCGTGCGGGGCAACGCCGGCATGACAGCCGGCGCAGATTCTTTACATTTTCGGCATGCCGCCGCCGGGCAACATACCGCCCATGCCGCGCATCATCTTGGCCATCCCGCCCTTGGCGGAGAATTTCTTCATCATCTTCTGCATCTGCTTGTGCTGCTTGATCAAGCGACCGATGTCCTGCACCTGGGTACCGGACCCCATGGCGATGCGGCGTTTGCGCGAACCGCTGATCAGCTCAGGGTCGCGGCGCTCGGCCGGGGTCATGGAGTTGATGATGGCTTCCATCTGCTTGAACTGCTTTTCAGCCGCGCCCTGGGCATTGCCCATCTGCGCCAGGTTCACGCCACCGATGCTCGGCAGTTTATCCATGAGGCCGCCGAGGCCGCCCATGTTCTTCATTTGTTGCAGCTGATCGCGGAAGTCTTCGAGGTCGAAGCCCTTGCCCTTCTTCAGCTTCTTGGCCAGTTTGTCGGCCTTGTCCTTGTCGAGGGTCTGCTCGGCCTGCTCGATGAGGCTGAGCACGTCGCCCATGCCGAGGATCCGCGAGGCAATACGCTCGGGGTGGAACGGCTCGAGCGCTTCGCTCTTCTCACCCATACCGATGAACTTGATCGGCTTGCCAGTGATGGCACGGACCGACAGCGCGGCACCGCCACGGGCATCACCGTCGACCTTGGTCAGGATCACGCCGGTCAGCGGCAGCGCATCACCGAACGCCTTGGCGGTGTTGGCCGCGTCCTGGCCGGTCATGGCATCGACCACGAACAGGGTTTCCACCGGGTTGATCGCGGCATGCAACGCCTTGATCTCGCCCATCATCTCTTCGTCGATGTGCAGGCGACCGGCGGTATCGACGATGACCACGTCGATGAATTTCAGTTTTGCTTCTTTAATAGCCGCCTGGGCGATGTCCACCGGCTTCTGGCTCAGGTCGGACGGGAAGAACGTCACGCCGATGTCGTTGGCCAGGGTTTCGAGCTGCTTGATCGCCGCCGGGCGATAGATGTCCGCGGACACCACCATCACCGACTTCTTCTTGCGCTCTTTAAGGAAGCGCGCCAGCTTGCCGGCCGTGGTGGTCTTGCCCGCGCCCTGCAGGCCGGCCATCAGCACCACCGCTGGCGGCACGGCGCTCAGGTTCAGGTCTTCGTTGGCGGCGCCCATCAGGCTTTCGAGTTCGGCCTGGACGATCTTCACGAACGCCTGGCCCGGCGTCAGGCTGCGCGACACCTCGGCGCCGACGGCGCGTTCCTTGACCGAATTGACGAAGTCCTTGACCACCGGCAGGGCGACGTCGGCTTCGAGCAACGCCATGCGCACTTCGCGCAGGGTGTCTTTGATATTGTCCTCGGTCAGCTTCGCCTTGCCGGTGACATGGCGCAGCGTCTGCGAGAGACGGTCGGTTAGGTTTTCAAACATGCGCGATCCTTTCAGGCCCAGATAAGACCGGGATAATGGCGGCCCAGACCGTAAAAAATGTGCTCGGCGAGCCTGCGGCGTGGGCAGGTCGCGGATTATAGCGAAGACTGCGCCCGGCGCACACCTCGCCGTCAGTTGCGCTGGTCTTTCGTGCGATGGGGATTCTATGCCAAACTCAGCGCCTTTCGGGCCTGCCTAACAGGATTTATGCTCCCCTTGTCACCCAGTTTGCTTGCCTCCCTCGCCGCCGCTTGTCTTTATGCCGCTGCGACCCTCTATCAAGGCTCCCGCCTGGCCACCGGCGCCAAGGCGAACAAACGCCTGCTGGTCATGCTTGGCGTGCTGGCGGTGCTCGGCCACGCGGCCAGCCTTTATACCCACCTGATGACGCCCATTGGCCTGGGCCTGGACTTCTTCAACGCCGCCAGCCTCATTGCCGTGGCCGTGATCGCCCTGACGCTGCTGGCCTGTTCACGCATCCCGGTGGAAAACCTGCTGGTGCTGCTTTTCCCGCTGGGCCTGGCCACGGTGCTGCTGGCGCAATTCGCGCCGTCAGGCACGGTACAGATAATCGATGAAGAACCGGGCATCCTGGCCCACATCCTGCTCTCGATCCTCGCCTACGGCCTGTTCACCATCGCGGTGTTCCAGGCCTTGCTGCTGCTGGTGCAGGATCACCAGCTCAAGCACAAGCACCCTTCCGGGCTGATCCGCAACTTCCCGCCCTTGCAGACCATGGAAAGCCTGTTGTTCGGCTTCCTCTGGGCCGGCTGGACGCTGCTGTCGCTGTCGCTGATCTCTGGCTGGCTGTTCGTCGAAAACCTGTTCGCCCAGCACCTGGTGCACAAAACACTGCTGGCGTGCCTGGCGTGGGTGGTGTTCAGCGTACTGCTGTGGGGCCGAAATCGGCTGGGCTGGCGCGGCCATAAAGCCATTCGCTGGACCCTGGCCGGTTTCTGCCTGCTGATGCTGGCGTACTTCGGCAGCAAGCTGGTTCGTGAATACATTCTGCATGTCTGACGGACGCCTCTGATGGATATGTTGCCCGTGGGCCCGCTGTTCGCTGTACTGGTCGTGCTGATCCTCTGGTCCGCCCTGTTCACGGCCATCGAAGCCGCCCAGCAGCATTTGCTGGCCCAACGCAAGGCTTCGCGCGCCGGTGACAAACCGCTGGCGAAGCTGAGTTTCCCCCGGGACAGTCTGATTCTGTGCAATACCCTCTGCCGCGCCCTCGCGGTGGTGATCGGAACACTGCTGGCGATTTTTACCTGGCTGCAACACGGCGCCTGGGTAGCGTGGCTCGGTACCAGTGCGGCCTTGCTGGTCTTTGCCGATTACCTGCCGCGCACCCTGGCCACCCGCCATCCCGACGCGGTACTGGCGTTGGGCAACGCCTTGCTTGGCGTACCCTTGAAGATTCTTTATCCATTTGCCTGGCTGTTGAATGGCATCAGTCAATTGCTGTTGCGTCCGTTTGCCCGCCAGGCAAGCGTGGTACAGCAAAACGACGATGAAATGCCCACACCCGCGCGCAACGATCACGACCCCGAACACAACAGCGGTCGGCCGCATCCGGTTTCCGGCATCCATGCCCTGGACAACATTACCGTCAACGATATTCTCGTGCCCCGCAGTGAGGTCGATGGCATCAACCTCGACGACCCCATCGGCGACATCATTGAACAGTTGCGCCTGAACCGCCGTACTCGCCTGCCGGTATTTCACAGCGACATCAACCAGGTCGAAGCGGTGCTCAATACCCGCCAGATCCGCCACCTGCTCAAGGATGCGAGCCTGACCCAGGAAGCGCTGCTGGCTGCCTGCCACGAACCCTACTTCGTTCCCGAAAGCACGCCACTGCAGCTGCAATTGCTGAACTTCCACAAGCAGCAACGACGCCTGGGCATGGTGGTGGACGAATATGGCGAAGTGCTGGGCATTGTCACCCTGGAAGACATCCTTGAAGAAATCGTCGGGGAGTTCGAAAGCGAGCACAGCCTCGACAACCCCCACGTCCATCCCCAGCCTGATGGACGCCTCATGATCGATGGCGCCGCGTCGATCCGCGAACTGAACAGGACCCTGGGCTGGCACCTGCCTTGCGAAGGCCCCAAGACCCTCAACGGCCTGGTGACCGAAGCACTGGAGACCATTCCCGAAAGCCCGGTCTGCCTGAAGATCGGCCGCTATCGGCTGGAAATCATCGAAACCGTGGATAACCGCGTCAGCCAGGTGCTGGTGTGGCACAACAGTTCGGTGCCGCTGGCGTCCTAAGCCCTCGCCACAGGGTTGTGCGCAAGCGCCGCTATTGTGTACGGGCTCTCTTGTTGAATCGTTAGCCCCCTTCCTATACTCAACCCGCTTATCCAGCGCGCGCCAGCGAGCCGAGGGAGTTCGACCATAATAATTAGCTCCAACGGAGCACATGACTGTCAGGGATAACCGCATGACAACGACCACTTGCAACGAAGCTGTGTCTGCCCCGCCGACGAACTCCGCCACCCGCGTGGCGACCGCAAGCTTCATCGGCACGGCCATCGAGTTCTATGACTTCTACGTCTACGCCACGGCTGCGGCCCTGGTGATCGGGCCGGTGTTCTTCCCGCAAACCTCAGGCACGGCACAGATGCTCTCGTCCTTCCTGACGTTCGGCATCGCATTCCTCGCTCGCCCGCTGGGTTCGGCGCTGTTCGGCCACTTCGGCGACCGGATCGGGCGCAAGTCCACGCTGGTGGCTTCCCTGCTGCTGATGGGTGTGTGTACCACGCTGATCGGCGTACTGCCCGGTTACGCCAGTATTGGCGCCTGGGCGCCGATCCTGTTGTGCGTGCTGCGTTTTGGCCAGGGGTTGGGCCTGGGCGGTGAATGGGGTGGCGCAGCGTTGCTTGCCACCGAGAACGCGCCCAAGGGCAAACGCGCTTGGTTCGGTATGTTTCCCCAACTGGGGCCCTCGATCGGCTTTCTGGCGGCCAACGGGTTGTTCCTGACCCTGGCCATGACCCTGGACGACGAGCAGTTCCGTTCCTGGGGCTGGCGCATCCCGTTCCTGCTCAGTGCGGTGCTGGTGATCGTCGGCCTTTATGTGCGCCTCAAGCTTCATGAAACACCCGTCTTCGCCGATGCCATGGCCCGCCAGGAACGGGTGAAAGTTCCGCTGGTCGAGCTGTTCAGCCAGTACTGGGCGCCGACGTTGCTGGGTGCCGCGGCGATGGTGGTGTGTTATGCGCTGTTCTACATCTCGACCGTGTTTTCCCTGAGCTACGGTGTGTCCACCCTCGGCTACAGCCGCGAAACCTTCCTCGGCCTGCTGTGCTTTGCGGTGCTGTTCATGGCCGCCGCGACGCCGCTGTCGGCCTGGGCCAGCGACCGCTACGGCCGCAAACCGATATTGCTTATCGGGGGCGTACTGGCAATTGCCTCGGGCTTCCTCATGGAGCCCTTGCTGACCCAGGGCACAACCTTGGGCGTGGCGCTGTTCCTGTGCATCGAGCTGTTTCTGATGGGCGTGACCTTCGCCCCCATGGGCGCCTTGCTACCAGAACTGTTTCCCACCCATGTGCGCTATACCGGCGCCTCGGCCGCCTACAACCTGGGCGGCATCGTCGGCGCTTCGGCCGCCCCGTTCTTTGCCCAGAAACTGGTGGCAATGGGCGGTTTGAGCTACGTCGGTGGTTATGTCTCGGGGGCCGCGGTGCTCAGCGTGATCGCGGTACTGTGCCTGAAAGAGACGCGCCATAACGATTTGAACAGGGTCGCCTGAACCCTCGGTGCGGGCCCGGCGACAGGCCCGCACCGAACCTGTCACAAGGCTGAATGCCTTGCAATGAAATAACAGCTAACAATCGCCCACCATTGAAACCACCCCTCACCTGCCCCATCTAAGACCCATACTCCATTGCGCAGGTGCCCCATGAGCGACCAGCACTCTACTGAAGCCACGAACGATTACGCCGACTCCGAACACATCGAACACACCTCCTCCGGCACCGGCCTGGCCCTGCCCGGCCAAAACCTGCCGGACAAGGTCTACATCATTCCAATCCACAATCGCCCGTTCTTCCCGGCCCAAGTGCTGCCGGTCATTGTCAATGAGGAACCTTGGGCTGAAACCCTCGAATTAGTCGCCAAATCCGAACACCATTCCCTGGCGCTGTTTTTCATGGACACGCCCCAGGAAGATCCGCGCCACTTCGACACCTCAGCGCTGCCGCTGTATGGCACGCTGGTCAAGGTACACCACGCCAGTCGCGAAGGCGGCAAACTGCAGTTCGTTGCCCAGGGTCTGACTCGCGTGCGCATCCGCACCTGGCTCAAGCACCATCGCCCACCGTACCTGGTGGAAGTCGAATACCCGCACCAGCCAAGCGAGCCGACCGACGAGGTCAAGGCGTATGGCATGGCGTTGATCAATGCGATCAAGGAACTGCTTCCACTCAATCCGCTGTACAGCGAAGAGCTGAAGAATTACCTCAACCGCTTCAGCCCCAACGACCCGTCGCCCCTGACTGACTTTGCCGCCGCACTCACCTCGGCCACCGGCAGTGAGTTGCAGGAAGTGCTCGATTGCGTCCCCATGCTCAAGCGCATGGAAAAAGTGCTGCCGATGCTGCGCAAGGAAGTTGAAGTCGCGCGGCTGCAGAAGGAGATTTCTGCCGAGGTCAACAACAAGATTGGCGAGCATCAGCGCGAATTCTTCCTCAAGGAACAGTTGAAGGTCATCCAGCAGGAGCTGGGGCTGACCAAGGACGATCGCAGCGCCGATATCGAACAATTCGAGCAACGGCTGGAGGGCAAGGACTTGCCGGCCCAGGCGCAAAAGCGCATCGAAGAGGAAATGAACAAGCTCTCGATCCTGGAAACCGGCTCGCCGGAATACGCGGTCACCCGCAATTACCTCGATTGGGCGACGTCGGTGCCGTGGGGCGTGTATGGCCAGGACAAGCTCGACCTCAAGCACGCGCGCAAGGTGCTCGACCAGCACCATGCCGGGCTGGGGGACATCAAGGACCGCATCCTCGAGTTTCTCGCCGTGGGTGCCTATAAAGGCGAAATCAGCGGCTCCATCGTGCTGCTGGTGGGGCCGCCGGGGGTGGGCAAGACCAGTGTTGGCAAGTCCATCGCCGAAACCCTGGGTCGGCCGTTCTACCGTTTCAGCGTCGGCGGCATGCGCGATGAAGCCGAAATCAAGGGCCATCGGCGCACCTACATCGGTGCTCAACCGGGCAAGCTGGTGCAGGCGCTTAAAGATGTCGAAGTGATGAACCCGGTGATCATGCTCGACGAGATCGACAAGATGGGTCAGAGCTACCAGGGCGATCCGGCCTCGGCCTTGCTGGAAACCCTCGACCCGGAGCAGAACGTCGAATTCCTCGATCACTACCTGGACCTGCGCCTGGACCTGTCGAAAGTGCTCTTCGTGTGCACCGCCAACACCCTGGACTCGATCCCTGGCCCGCTGCTGGACCGGATGGAAGTGATTCGCCTGTCCGGCTATATCACCGAAGAGAAGGTCGCCATCGCCAAGCGCCATTTGTGGCCCAAACAACTGGCCAAGGCCGGCGTGTCCAAAGGCAGCCTGAATATCACCGACAGCGCCCTCAAGGCCCTGATCGACGGTTATGCCCGTGAGGCCGGGGTACGGCAGCTGGAGAAACAGCTGGGCAAGCTGGTGCGCAAGGCGGTGATGAAACTGATCGATGACCCGAAAGCCGTGATCAAGCTTGGGCCCAAGGACCTTGAGGCATCGCTGGGCAAGCCGGTGTTCCGCAACGAGCAAGTGCTGTCCGGCATCGGTGTGATTACCGGCCTGGCCTGGACCAGCATGGGCGGCGCGACGCTGCCGATCGAAGCGACGCGCATCCACACGCTCAATCGCGGCTTCAAGCTCACCGGGCAACTGGGGGAGGTGATGAAAGAGTCAGCGGAAATCGCCCACAGCTACGTCAGCTCGCATTTGAAGCAGTTTGGCGGCGATCCGAAGTTCTTCGACGAAGCCTTCGTTCACTTGCACGTACCGGAAGGCGCCACCCCCAAGGACGGTCCGAGTGCCGGGGTGACCATGGCCAGCGCCTTGCTGTCCCTGGCTCGCAACCAGGCGCCGAAAAAAGGCGTGGCCATGACCGGCGAACTGACCCTCACCGGGCACGTGCTGCCCATTGGTGGGGTGCGCGAGAAAGTGATCGCGGCGCGACGGCAGAAAATCAATGAGCTGATCCTGCCGGAAGCCAACCGGGGCAACTTCGAAGAACTGCCGGACTACCTCAAGGAAGGCGTCACCGTGCACTTCGCCAAGCGGTTTGCCGATGTGGCCAAGGTGTTGTTCTGATAGTCCTGTAGCGCTTGTGTGGGCCTCATCGCGAGCAGGCTCGCTCCCACAGTGGCTTTGTGTTGTTCACAACATGTGTGATCCACACCAAACCCTTGTGGGAGCGAGCCTGCTCGCGATAAGGCCATGAGATCCAACACATGCCCCGCTGACACACCCAGTAGCATCTTCGGTTATGCTCGCCGTTCGTCGTGAATGCCGGAGCCCTTATGTCCCTCACCCGCCTGCTCGTCCCTTTCAGTCTCGCCCTGCTGAGTGCCTGCGCCACGCAACCGAAACACAACGTGACCGTGGAAAAACTGAGCCAGTGCCCGGTGCAGCTCACTAACGGCCAGAACCTGATCCTGAATTTGCCCAGCAACCCCAGCACCGGTTATCGCTGGGCAGTCCAGGATTCGGCTGGCGGCGTGCTGAAGGCCTTGGGGCCTGAGGTTTACCGCAACCCGGAAGACGCCGGCATCGTCGGCGCGGCCGGGGTATCAACCTGGCGTTTCCAGGCATTTGCTGCCGGAACCGGTCGCTTGCGCCTGACTTATCAACAGCCCTGGGCACCTGAAGTGCCGCCGGTGGAAACCTTCGACTGCGCCATTTCGGTGAATTGACCATGGGTTGGCTGATCCTTGCATTGATGGGCGCGGCCACCTATGTGTACGGGCTCACTGTGCATGCCACCCTGCTGTGCCTGCTGGTCAAGCCGATGCCGGTGCTGGCCCTGCTCGGCTGGCTGCACGATGCGCCACCCAGCGAATATCGACGCTGGATCAGCCTGGGCTTGATTTTCTCGCTGGTGGGCGATGTGCTGCTGGCTTGGCCCGGGGATCTGTTCGTGTTCGGCCTTGGCGCGTTTCTGCTGGCGCACCTGGCCTATCTGAAAGCCTACCTCAGCGACTGTCGCCGTCCGGCGTTGCTATCGCTGGCCCTGGCATTGGGGCTTGGCGCAACGCTGCTGGGGATTCTGATATCGAGCGGTCTGGGGCCTTTGCTCGTCCCGGTGATTGTCTATGGCCTGGCCATCAGCGCCATGCTCTGGCGTGCGCTGGCGCGATTGGGTACTGAAGTCCCCGAGCGCTCGGCCTGGCTGGCCGCTGCCGGGGCTCTGGCGTTTGTGTTTTCCGACAGCGTCATTGGCATAAACCGGTTCGTGGCGCCCTTTCATGCCGCGCCTTACCTGATCATCATCAGTTATTGGCTGGGCCAGTGGGGCATTGCGGCGTCGGCCTTCACTCAAAAAAACCACTGAACCAGAGAGCAAGCCCGGCGCTCACAAAGGCTCGCTCCCAGAGGTTTTTTGGTTAAAATGCCGGCCTTTTCACCACCCATGCCGCTGGAACTGCCGTGAGCAAAGAACCCGATCGTCTATTCGCCCAGCCCCTGGCCCAGGTGCCTGACTTCGCCTTTAACGAGGACGTGGTGCGGGTGTTTCCGGACATGATCAAGCGTTCGGTGCCGGGTTACCCGACCATCGTCGAGAACCTGGGCGTGCTCGCCGCGCAATTTGCCCAGCCGGGCAGCGTCCTCTACGACCTGGGCTCGTCCCTGGGCGCGGTGACCCAGGCCCTGCGCCGCCATGTGCGCACCGACGGTTGCCGGGTGATTGCGGTGGATAACTCGGCGGCCATGGTCGAGCGCTGCCGCGAGTACCTTAACGGCCAGGACTCGATGTTCCAGGAGTTGCTGCCGGTTGAAGTGATCGAAGGCGACATCCTCGCCCTGACGTTCCAGCCGGCCTCGGTGGTAGCGCTGAACTTCACCCTGCAATTCATCGCGCCGGATCAGCGTACCGCCTTGTTGAGCCGCATTCGCCAGTCCCTGCTGCCCGGCGGTGCGTTGATCCTCTCGGAGAAGCTGCGCTTTAACGATGAACAAGAGCACGCGCTGCTCAACGACCTGCATGTGGCGTTCAAGCGCGCCAACGGCTACAGCGAGCTGGAAATCGCCCAGAAGCGCAGCGCCATCGAAAACGTCATGAAGCCCGACAGCCTCGAAGAACACCGCGAACGCCTGCTGGCAGCCGGTTTCTCGAAAGTCGTGCCGTGGTTCCAGTGTCTTAATTTTGCCTCGTTGATTGCCCTGCCATGATTGATCTGTCTCCCCTGGCCCGCCATCTGGCCGGCACACCTCTGGCCGATTGGGCCGCGACGCTGCAAACGCAACTGGACAGCAAAATGGAAAAGGGTCATGGCGACCTGGAGCGTTGGCAAAGCGCCCTCGATGCCTTGCCGGTGCTGCAACCGACCCGGATCGACCTGCTGAACGGCCTGACCCTCGACACCGATTGCAGCGACGAAACCCGTGAACAGATGCGAACTGCGCTGATGGGCCTGTCGCCGTGGCGCAAAGGGCCTTTCGACCTGTTTGGCGTGCACGTTGACACCGAATGGCGTTCGGACTGGAAGTGGTCGCGGGTCGCCCCGCACCTGGACCTGGTGGGCAAGCGCATTCTCGATGTGGGCTGCGGCAATGGTTATTACATGTGGCGGATGCTCGGCGCCGGTGCCGACACGGTGATCGGCGTCGACCCCAACTGGCTGTTCTTCTGCCAGTTCCAGGCGGTGCAGCGCTACCTCTCGCAGCCCAACGCCTGGCACCTGCCTTTCCCATTCGAGGCGCTGCCGCCGGAGCTGGAAGGCTTCGACACAGTGTTTTCCATGGGCGTGTTCTACCATCGCCGCTCGCCAATCGAGCATTTGCTGGCGCTCAAGGATTGCCTGGTCAAGGGCGGCGAACTGGTCCTGGAAACCCTGGTGATCGAGGGCGATGAACATCAGGTGCTGGTCCCCGAGGACCGTTACGCACAGATGCGCAACGTGTGGTTCCTGCCCTCGGTACCGGCCCTGGAACGCTGGCTGCGCCGCGCCGGCTTCAGCGATGTGCGCTGTGTGGACGTGAGCTTGACCACTGTGGAAGAACAGCGCAGCACCGAGTGGATGAAGTATCAGTCGCTTAGCGACTTTCTCGATCCCGCCGACCACAGCAAAACCATCGAAGGACTGCCGGCGCCAATGCGGGCGGTGATTGTGGCGCGGAAATAAATCGCCCAGGTACCATAACCCCCCTCTGTGGGAGCGGGCTTGCTCGCGAAGGCGGCAGCACATTCAACATGAATGCAAGCTGACCCACCGCTATCGCGAGCAAGCTCAGCTCCCACAGGGATTGTGGTGAACGCAGGATCTGTGGACACCCGGGACCCCATGTGGGAGCTGAGCTTGCTCGCGATGGCGGCGGACCATTCAACATCTATGTGACTGACACGCCGCTTTCGCGAGCAAGCCCGCTCCCACAGGGTACAGCGTCAGTCTTGGGATTTGGCTCTGCGGGCCTTGAAGAACTCGCTCAACACCGCACTGCACTCGTCAGCCAACACCCCGCCCTCGAACATCACCCGGTGATTCAGAAACCCCTGGCTGAAAAACTGCCCCTGGCTCTGCACAATGCCGGCCTTGGGCTCCAGGGCGCCGTAGACGACCCGGGCGATGCGCGAGTGAACGATGAGGCCGGCGCACATGCTGCACGGCTCCAGCGTCACATAGAGGGTGCTGCCGGGCAGGCGATAGTTGCTCACGGCCTGGGCGGCGGCGCGGATGGCGACCATTTCCGCATGGGCGCTGGGGTCGTGGCCGCTGATCGGGCAGTTGAAGCCGCGGCCGATGATCTCACCGTCCTGCACCAGCACCGCGCCCACCGGCACTTCACCCAAAGCCGCGCCTTGTGCGGCGAGGCTCAGGGCTTCGCGCATGAAATCCTGGTCACGGCTGCGGTCGATGATTTTGGCGGGGCGAATCTGGCGCATCACGCCACCTCGATGGCGGCCATCAGGCCGGTTTCCATGTGGTCGATCACATGGCAGTGGAACATCCACACCCCCGGGTTATCCGCCACCAGCGCGACCTGCGCCCGCTCGTTCTTGCCCAGCAGGTAAGTGTCGGTGAAATATGGGATGACCTTGTGCCGGTTGGACGCAATCACTTTGAAGCTCATGCCGTGCAAATGGATCGGATGCTGGTACTGAGTCATGTTCTTCAATTCGAAAATATAGCTCTGGCCTTTTTTCAACGTGGCGATTGGCCGGTCGGCGCAGGTCTTGTCGGTGATGTCCCAGGCCTTGCCGTTGATCTGCCACAAACTCGGTGGTTTGCCGTTGTCGACATTGACCGACACCGAACCGACCCACTCGAAATTGAAGTTGAGTTTCTCGGCATTGGCCAGGTCCGGCTCGGCCACCGGGTTAGGTGGCAGCGCGGGCGGCCACTGGGCCGGCGCCTCGTTGTTGGGCACGGAGCGCAAAGTGCCCAGCCGCACCGGACCATTGCGCAATGACAACTCCTCCCCGGCCGCCGGCGCCTTGATCGCCAGGCAAATGCGCATGCCTGGACCGAGCCAGTATTCCTTGCCCAACGGGCGCGGCGCGACAGGGTTACCGTCCAGGGCGTAGATCTGCGCCTCGACGCCAGGAATGTTGATGCGGTAGGTCAGGGTATTGTCCAGGTTCAGCAAGCGTACCCGGGTGATCTGCCCGGCCGGCAGATCAATCACCGGCAGCGGCACGCCGTTGATAGTCGACAGACGCCCGGCCGTCCCTCCACGCGCCGCTTCACGGGGAATGCTGAAGGCGACGAACTCGCCTTGCTCATCCACATGCCAGTTCTTGAGGCTGAGGGTTTGTTCGTATTTGAAGCCGGTGGGCTCACGCTCCTCGACAATCAAAGGCCCAACAAGCCCGCGACCGAGCTCTTCGCTGCTGTTGACGTGGGGGTGATACCAATAGCTGCCGGCGTCCGGCACACGAAACTTGTAATCGAAGTATTCACCCGGCAGCACCGGCAATTGCGAGACATACGGCACGCCGTCCATCTCCAGCGGCAGACGGATACCGTGCCAGTGAATGGTGGTCGCAACCGGCAGGTGATTAATGAAGCGCACCCGCAACCATTCGCCCTGACGCACCCGCAATTCAGTACCCGGTGCCGACGGACCAAAAGCCCAGGCCTGGGTCTTGTGCCCGGCCACCAGCTCCACGTCCAGGGGCGCGGCGATCAACTCATAGTCGTGACCGGCCTCGGCATCGGCCATCTTGCCCAACCAATACCGCGACGCGCCCCCCGCCCCTACGCCAACGACAACAAGACCGGCCAGGCCACCGAGTATTTGGCGACGGGTAAAGGACATTAAGCGACCACCTCTTGAATCTGCGACGGACCCTGGGGCCCGCAAAAGGCGAATACGATACACCTGCAATTGAGAAATATTAAGTGAAGGATTGTCGCGTCGCCCGGTCGAGCCATCATCGTCAGATGCGACAAGGGCGCCTAATGGCGCCCCAAGCGGTTCAGACCGTCACCCAACCAAAACTTCCAACTCTCTGACAGCCAAGCCAGGTAACCGCCGCCCCTCTTTCGCAACGTTGACCTGCAAAGCCACCTGCGCCAGATCCAACACGTGCTTGGGAAGTGAATAGCTGCCCTTGGCCTGCAGCCAGGTCAGGATGTCTGCCAAGTGCCAGATAGACGAACTCCCTTCGTGCACAGGCGTCGGGAAGCTGCCAGGATGAGCCAACATCAGCTTGCGCATGTTCTGTCGAGATACGCCTACGATTTCGGCTACGTCGGTCAGCCCGACCCAATCAGGAGCAACCTCGATCAGTTTGGCCGACGGCACCGCGCGGCGGACATCGCCCAGGGCACTAAGCACGGCCTTGATCGCATCCTCAGCCTCCCGAGTGAACTCAAGCGCCAGCCGCCCCGGTTGCCCAATGCCTACCAGAGCGTCGTCGCAGCCAGCCTCACCCAGCCGCTCGACCAGTTCATCCGCGGGACAGTCATCACCAGCGAGCTGATATTTCAAGGTAAAGGTGTATTCCATTTCCTAGTCCTCAGCACCGTCATCAGCTTCGCGCCAATTACGATGCGCAGTGCAATTGTCCACAACGCGCCGCAATGCTCGCGCGTGATTGCCAGGGTTCTTTGGCATGCTCCATATCGACGTAATGCAGAACTCACCGCAGCGGCAGTCCTCATCGTTATAAGGACAATAAGCCCGCCCCCAGGCGTGACTACCGCCAACTACTACACGCCAGCCCTGCGCTTCGGCATGCCTAAGCACTTCTTCGACCTCTTTCTTCGGGTGCGAGGGACGACTCATCCGTGATCTCCAGTATTCGCATGGCCCACTAGGTTGTCAATCGACAACCTTGGCCCGCTCTTCAATAGCTGCGATACCCGTAGGCCATACCGCCCGATGATAAGCGCCTCTCGGCCCCCGCTGAGACGGTAATCGTAGCGAAACGTGACGGGAAAACCGCCTGACAGAAGCTTTCCTCAGGAGACCCGCAGATGAGAAATAGTAAGGCCAGTCAAAATGAAAAAACCCTGGAGAGGTTATCCACAGGGTTTTCCTGTACACATCGATACGGTGGTCATTCGTGCAGCATGCGCAGATAAGAGACTCTTCGCGCATCTGCTGCGTTGAATCAGCAACTTGGGGATCGAAATCGGATCTATAAATGGCAGCGCTTCGAACTGGGATAGGCTGGTCGCCACATCCTGCCATCGCCGCCCTAACTTAACCAAGAACTACACCGCCAATGCCGACTTCAATGCCGATGCTGCCAATTGCCAAGGTGTGTTACGACAGATGATGAGTAGATACTTTTCCTGTCGTGGGACATTGGCCGGCTTCTATAAAGCCTGGATGGTGATGGTCAGCGCGCTTCTCATCGCCTGCCAATCGCCGCGCGAGGCACTGCAACAACTGGCTGAAGAGCACGGCCGACAATGGGAGGTCTTGCCAGGCCACGCCTTCCCCCTCCTCATACTTGCGCCGCACACTGGGGAAAAGATGACTCGCCTGCGTGTCTACCTGGAAGGCGATGGCCATTCCTGGGCGACGGCCACTCAACCCAGCCTGGATCCGAGCCCGCACAATCTGTTAGTGCCACGACTGGCGGTCGATGATCCGACACCGAACGCGTACCTGGCACGCCCCTGCCAGTTCGTCATGGCCGCAGTCTGTCAATCAGCACTCTGGACCAATCGCCGCTTTTCTCAGGAAGTGGTCACCCGTCTCAGCCAGGCGCTGGACCAACTGAAACAGCGATATGGCAATAGGGAGTTCGAACTGGTGGGGTATTCAGGTGGAGGCGCTCTCGCATTATTGTTAGCGGCACAGCGCAATGATGTTACTCAGGTGCAAACCCTTGCTGGCAATCTCAGTCCACGTCTGTGGGCGACGATGAAAGGACTGTCGCCACTCGACGGTTCACTGGATCCGCTGGACTATCGTAGTCGACTCGCCTTATTGCCCCAGCGTCATCTCATCGGAGAAGCAGACCTGATTGTTCCAGGTCGTTTAGCTGATAGGTACCAACAGGCGCTGGGCTCGCCCCTTTCCCAATACGTCCATGTACCAGGAGCCAGCCATGATAGGGGGTGGGAAGCGACATGGAGCCGGTGGGCCAAAATTCCATTGGCACATGAGAATCCTGAGATTAAGGGTGGGCACGTCCGTTTAAAAACATCCGAACACTATTCCCCCTAGTGCCTGACCCGGGCGTGACCACGACGGTGACCTTAAGTTCCGCTTATTGCTGAATAACCCTATAAAGCCTCAAAAAATAACTGTAACGTCGCATTTTTTAGCTTTTTCTTCGTCATTTATTCTTTTTATGGTGATTTGCCCTACAAGCATCGTGTAAATTTCACCGCGCTTGAATCAGCACTTCACTGACAAGCTGGCAGGGAAGCCTAAAACAGACGCTGACGCGCAGGTTGTTCTCTGTCAGTTTCTACCCTGTAAGGATACTGTCTTGAACATCTCCCACCTGCGCCGCTCGTTGTTGGCGCTGTCCATCGCGGCTGCCACTGCCACGGTCCATGCCGCACCCGCACCCGACTTCAACCACGACCTGAGCACAGGGGCATACAGCAGCTCCGGTGACGTTTTCAATAACGCCACCTTCACCGGGACGTCGCAAAACGCTGGTGTAGAGCTGACCGACGTGACCCTGGCGGGCAACCTGGTCAACCAGGGCAACATCAACCTGACGGCCGCGAACCCCAGCGACATCCCGGCCGGCATCGCCATGACCCTCAATTCCACCGTCGCTGGCGATCTGGTAAATCATGGCGACATTACGGTGAGCGGCAATGGCGCCATGGGGCTGGACCTGTATCTGGCGAATATCGCTGGCGAAGTGAACAACAACGGCAACATCACTGTGACTGGCGAAGATGCCAACGGCATGATGATCACCTCGACCCAGGCGAACATCAATAACTCGGGCACTATCACCGCTCGTGGCATCGACTCTGCGGGTATCGAGATCGAGAACGCTCGCTTTACCGGTCAGATGACAGGCGCTCCCTTCAAGAGCGATATCAACAACAGCGGGACTATCTCCGCCGATGGAGTCGGTATCCATTTTCGCAGTCTCGACACCTCCGGCGGTTTCGACATCCTCACCATCAGGCAGACAGGTGGCCTGATCGAAGGCGGCACCGCAGCAATTCTGGCGGACGACAATGCCTCCCCTTCGTATTTCTACTGGCAAGGTGGTCAGGTCAAGGGTGACCTGCTGGGCCTGAGTGGTGTGCTGGTGCAAGGGGACGCGATGTTCGATGGCTCGACCATCCGCGCCGGTTTCGTCGATATCGACGGGGGCCGCCTGACTCTGCTTCGCCCGCAGACTACGATTGTGGGCGACCTCGACATGGACAGCGAGACTGCGCGTTTGCGCCTGCTGCTGGATAACAACACACTGCCCAACACGCCGATCCTGAAAGTCACCGGCAATACCTACTTCTCTCCAGGCAGCCAGATCGAACTGCAGGCTCGCTCCGACGACTTCCGCACGTCGGGCACCCGCTACACCCTCATCAACTCTGGCACTTGGGAAGACCCGCAGAACCTGTCCGTGGTTTCCTCCTCGGCGTTGCTTGAGGTGAGGAACTTCGGCATTGAAGGTCAGGACGTGAAAGCACTGGTTGCCACCCGCAGTGATGAGGCGATCACGCAAGACCTGCTGGGTGCCCGTGGTTCGCGCAACGCGGTGAACGCCATCAATCCGTTCAAGAACACGGTCATGGGCCAGTTGGACGAAAGTGACCCGGTATTCCAGCGTTTCGCCAACGCCGCCACCAGTGAAGATCTGGCCGAACTTGCCGAAACCCTGACCCCGGACGTCAGCCGCGGGGCGATCAACGCCGCCACCAACAGCCAGAACCTGGTCGCAAGTGCCATCAACCGCCGCGCCAGCAAAGCGCGTAGCGGTCTGTCCTCCGGTGACGTCCTGGCAGAACAAGGCGTATGGCTGCAAGCGCTGTCCAGCGATGCCAACCAGGACAGCCGCCACGGTATCGACGGCTACGACGCCAACACCAACGGCATCGCCGTGGGTGCCGACGGCAAGCTCAACGCCGATACCACCATGGGCCTGGCTTACAGCTACCTGACCAGCGACGTTAAATCCGACCTGGGCCACAAAACCGACGTCAGCGGCCATGCACTGACCCTGTACGGCAACTGGACCCATGACAACTTCTTTGTCGACACCTCGCTGATGTATGGCTGGAACGACAACGAGTCCAAACGCTACATCGCCGGTACCCGCGCCAAGGCCGACTACGACAGTGAGATCTTCGGCGTCAACGCACTGGCAGGCTACACTTTCCAGCTCGACAAGCAGTGGCTGCTGGAACCACAGATCGGTGCGCGTTATGCCAACGTGTCGATTGATTCGTACCGTGAAAAAGGTAGCTCAGCCGCCCTCAACGTCGGCAGCCAGCGTTATGAAATCGGCGAAATGGGCCTGGGCGCTCGTCTGGCGGCCGCTTTTGACGTAGGTGTGGGCAGCCTGGAACCGGAAGCCAAGCTGATGGCCTGGCACGATTTCATCGGCGACAAGGCCGGCACCACCTCCACCTTCGTACTCGGTGGTACCCCCTTCACCACCACAGGCGCGACACCGGCGCGCGACAGCTACGAGCTGGGACTGGGCGCGAACTACCGCGTGGGCGCGTGGAGCGTGGGAGGGACGTACAACTACCTGACCAGCAGTGGTTTCGACGCCGACACCTTCACTGCGAACGTGCGTTACGACTTCTGATCAACGTGTTCGTCTGAAACAACAAAACCCGCCAATGCGGGTTTTGTTGTTTGAGGCTGATGGTAAAGCCTGTAAGCGTCTGGCGATGTCACTTGCCTGACTGAATATCACCCAGGTCACAATTCTGTTTCGACCTGGGGCTCTCTAGTTTTTTACTTATAAAACAGAGAGCTGCGGATCAACCTTATTCCCACTCAATCGTCGCCGGCGGCTTGCTCGACACGTCATACGTCACGCGGGAGATGCCTTCGATTTCGTTGATGATCCGCCCGGAAACGGTTTCCAGCAGCTCGTACGGCAGGTGCGCCCAGCGAGCGGTCATGAAGTCGATGGTTTCCACGGCGCGCAGGGCCACGACCCAGGCGTAGCGACGGCCATCGCCGACCACGCCAACCGATTTCACCGGCTGGAACACCACGAACGCCTGGCTGACCTTGTGGTACCAGTCGGCCTTGCGCAGTTCTTCGATGAAGATGTGGTCGGCGCGACGCAGCAGGTCGGCGTATTCCTTCTTCACTTCACCAAGGATCCGCACGCCCAGGCCCGGGCCCGGGAATGGGTGGCGGTAGACCATGTCGTACGGCAGGCCCAGTTCCAGGCCGAGGCGACGCACCTCGTCCTTGAACAACTCGCGCAGCGGCTCGACCAGCTTGAGGTTCATTTCTTCCGGCAGGCCACCGACGTTGTGGTGGGACTTGATCACGTGGGCCTTGCCGCTCTTGGCGCCGGCCGACTCGATCACGTCGGGGTAGATGGTGCCTTGGGCCAGGTACTTGATGTTGTCCAGCTTGCAGGATTCGGCATCGAATACGTCGATGAAGGTGCGACCGATGATCTTGCGCTTCTTCTCCGGGTCGGACTCGCCGGCCAGGTTGTTCAGGAACTGCTCTTCGGCGTTGGCGCGGATCACCTTGACGCCCATGTTCTCGGCGAACATGGCCATCACTTGCTCGCCTTCGTGCAGGCGCAGCAGGCCGTTGTCGACGAAGACGCAGGTCAACTGGTCGCCGATGGCCTTGTGCAGCAACGCGGCAACCACCGAGGAGTCCACGCCGCCGGACAAGCCGAGCAGTACGTTGTCGGTGCCGACCTGGGCGCGAACCTGGGCGATGGCGTCTTCAGCGATTTTCGATGGTGTCCACAGGGCTTCGCACTCGCAGATATCGAGGATGAAGCGCGACAGGATGCGACCGCCTTGCTTGGTATGGGTCACTTCCGGGTGGAACTGCACGCCGTAGTAACGGCGATCATCGTTGAACATGCCGGCAATCGGGCAGCTCGGGGTGCTGGCCAGGATGTGGAAGTCTTCCGGCATCTTGGTGACCTTGTCACCGTGGCTCATCCACACGTCGAGGCCAAACAGGCCGTCGGCGTCGATGTGGTCTTCGATGCCATCCAGCAGGCGGCTCTTGCCGACCACGTCGACGCGGGCATAACCGAACTCACGCAGGTCGGAGCCTTCTACCTTACCGCCCAGCTGTTCAGCCATGGTCTGCATGCCGTAGCAGATACCGAAGACCGGCACGCCCAGGTCGAACACCGCTTGCGGGCAACGCGGGCTGTCGGCTTCGTGCACGGACTCGGGGCCGCCGGCGAGGATGACGCCTTTAGGCGCGAATTCGCGAATCGCTTCGTCATCCATGTCGAACGGATGCAATTCGCAGTACACGCCGATTTCACGCACGCGGCGGGCGATCAGCTGGGTGTACTGGGAACCGAAGTCGAGGATCAGGATGCGGTGAGCGTGAATGTCGAGGGCCATGACTCATTCTCATGTAGTGAATCAGAAACAACTCGGGGCTGAATGAACAGCCCCGGTGATTAACGTTTTGCTGAAGGCCTTAACCTACGCGGTAGTTCGGCGCTTCCTTGGTGATCTGTACGTCGTGGACATGGGACTCGGCCATGCCGGCGCCGGTGATGCGCACGAACTCCGGCTTGGTGCGCATCTCTTCGATGTTGGCGCTGCCGGTGTAACCCATGGAAGAACGCAGGCCGCCCATCAGTTGATGGATGATGGCGCTCAGGGTGCCTTTGTATGGCACGCGACCTTCGATGCCTTCGGGCACCAGCTTCTCGGCACCCGCGGAGGAGTCCTGGAAATAACGGTCGGAGGAGCCCTGGGCCTGGGACATGGCACCCAGCGAGCCCATGCCGCGGTAAGCCTTGTAGCTACGGCCCTGGAACAGCTCGATCTCGCCCGGCGCTTCTTCAGTACCGGCGAACATCGAACCCATCATCACGCAGGAGGCCCCGGCGACGATGGCCTTGGACAGGTCACCGGAGAAGCGGATGCCGCCGTCGGCGATCAACGGTACGCCAGTGCCTTCAAGGGCTGCGGCGACGTTGGCGATAGCGCTGATCTGCGGCACGCCGACACCGGCAACGATGCGGGTGGTGCAGATCGAGCCTGGGCCGATACCGACCTTGACCGCGTCGGCGCCAGCTTCGGCCAGGGCCTTGGCGGCAGCGCCGGTGGCAATGTTGCCGCCGATCACCTGCACTTCAGGGAAGTTCTGCTTGACCCAGCGAACGCGGTCGATCACGCCTTTGGAGTGACCGTGGGCGGTGTCGACCACCACCACGTCGACGCCGGCATTGACCAGGGCCGCGACGCGGTCGCCAGTGTCCTTGCCGGTGCCGACCGCAGCGCCTACGCGCAGACGACCCTGGTCGTCCTTACTGGCCAGCGGATAAGCCTTGGCTTTTTCGATGTCATTGACGGTCATCATGCCCTTGAGGGCGAACTTGTCGTCGACGATCAGCACGCGCTCGATGCGGTGCTTGTGCAGCAACTCGCGAACTTCGTCCTTGCCGATGCCTTCCTTGACCGTGACCAGACGCTCTTTAGGCGTCATCACCTGACGGACGGTGGCGTCCAGGCGGTTCTCGAAACGCACGTCGCGGGAGGTGACGATGCCGACCAGGTCGCCATCGTGCAGCACCGGAACGCCGGAGATGTTGTGCATGCGGGTCAGTTCGAACAGATCACGAACCGTGGCGTCAGCCTCGATGGTGATCGGGTCCTTGACCACGCCAGCCTCGAACCGCTTGACCTTGCGCACTTCGGCGGCCTGCTGTTCGATGGTCATGTTCTTGTGGATGATACCGATACCGCCTTCCTGGGCCATGGCAATGGCCAGACGGGCTTCGGTCACGGTGTCCATGGCGGCGGAAACCAACGGGATATTCAGTTCGATGCCACGGGTAAGACGGGTTTTGAGACTGACTTCGTTAGGCAGTACCTCGGAATAACCGGGCACTAGGAGAATGTCGTCGAAGGTCAGAGCTTCTTGGCTGATACGCAGCATCGCGGGGGCTCCCGAGCGGGAAAATGGAAGCGCGCCATTATATACATGCACCCCCTCTGGCTCAATGTAAAACTCTGTCTATTATTGCCGGGGTGATCGATGGGCTAAATCAATGCCTGACTGCCAACGCATTTCCCTGTGGGAGCGAGCTTGCTCGCGATGGCGGGGTGTCATTCACTTATATGTAGCTGACCCACCGCTTTCGCGAGCAAGCTCGCTCCCACACCGGTTACCGCGTCGCCTCTATAGCTCCACCTTCACCCAACTCACCGGCTGATCCAGCCAGTCGGCGAACTCGTCGATAAAGTCCTGCTTGAACCCCGCCTCCAGCCAGTTGTTGAAGATAAACCCCAAATTGGAAAAGCCACACGGTTGCAGGAACAGAAACCCGTTGATGTCATCTTCATGCCCACACTCTGGGCAGGTGAAGTTGTCGGTGCGGGCCGGCATCCAGTCTTCCAGGCTTTCGAACAGCGCCTCGCCGATTTCCTTGCGGCATTCGGCGCAGCCCGCTTCCTCGAGAAAGCCTTTGGCCGGGGTATAGATGCAGCGCTTGGTGATGATTTCCAGGCCATTGACCGGTTCGCCAAACGGCAAGGCCTCAGGGTGCATGACCACCTCGCGGGCGCCGGGGGCGATGGCGTGGGCCATGCGATTGCCGGTACGCCCGCAGGTGGTCAGTTGTTCTTCGACGATATTCTTGCGCACCAGCCAGCGCACAACCGCCCGGGCCCGAGGCTCGTGGACCGGCAAGGAGGAAATTTTCGGGACGATGATGCTTTGCGAATTCATGGGACATCCTGCGGCGAATCTACGGGTGGCGACGAGCAAGCCCGCGCCCACCTTGAACCTATGGGCAATGGTGCATTGTACCGCGCCAATTCCCGGAAGGTTTTTCGGTGAACATGGAGATTGAGCAGCGAATGCCCTTATCATGCTGCCCATGATTAAAGATCCCTTTGCCCGACTGGGCCTGGACCGCGAGGTCCTGACTGTCAGCCAGCTCAACGGCCGTGCGCGGGTGCTGCTTGAAGACGTGTTCAGCAACATCTGGGTCGAGGGCGAAATTTCCAACCTTGCCCGCCCTGCCTCCGGCCATGTGTATTTCACCCTCAAGGACAGCGGCGCCCAGGTGCGTTGCGCACTCTTCCGGCAAAATGCCGCGCGGGTGCGTCAAGCCCTCAAAGACGGACTGGCGGTGAAAGTACGCGGCAAGGTCTCACTGTTCGAGGGGCGCGGCGACTATCAGCTGATTCTCGACACCGTGGAACCGGCCGGCGATGGCGCCCTGCGCCTGGCCTTCGATGCGCTCAAGGAAAAGCTCAGCGCCGAAGGCCTGTTCAGCGCCGAGCGCAAGGTGCCGCTGCCGGCCCATCCGCAACGCATCGGCATCATCAGTTCGCCCACCGGCGCGGTGATCCGCGACATCATCAGCGTGTTCCGCCGCCGTGCGCCGCAGATTTCCCTGACGCTGATCCCCACCGCCGTACAGGGCCGCGAAGCCACCGCGCAAATCGTCCGTGCGCTGAAACTGGCGGATGCCCGGGGGTTCGATGCGCTGATCCTGGCCCGAGGCGGCGGCTCGCTGGAAGACTTGTGGTGCTTCAACGAAGAAGCCGTGGCCAGGGCGGTGGACGCCTGCGTCACGCCGATCGTCAGCGCCGTCGGCCATGAGACCGACGTATCCATCAGCGATTTCGTCGCTGACGTGCGCGCCCCGACCCCGTCCGCCGCTGCCGAACTGCTGGCCCCCGATGCTGGCGACCTGGTGCGCCGGGTCGAAAGCCTGCACCGGCGGCTGGTGATGCGCATACGCGACCGCCTGATGCGCGATCAACTGCGCCTCGAAGGGCTGACCCGACGCCTGCGCCACCCCGGTGAGCGCCTGCGCCAGCAAGCCCAGCGCCTCGACGACCTGGACATGCGCATGCGCCGGGCCTTCGAGCGCAGCCTCAATACCCGCCGCGAACGCCTGATCCGCCTGGAAACCCGCCTGGCCGGGCAACATCCGGGGCGGCACCTGGCACTGCTGCACCAACGCCTGGACAGCCTCGCCGCGCGCTTGCCCCGGGCCATGCGCGAGGGCCTGAAGGCGCGACGCCTGCAACTGCAAAACCAGATGCAGACGCTGCACATTGTCAGCCCCCTGGCGACCCTCGGCCGCGGCTACAGTATTTTGCTGGACGAACGCGGCCAGGCGATCCGCAACGCCGCGCAGACCCAAACCGGCCAGCGCCTGACCGCGCGGCTCGGTGAAGGCGAACTGCTGGTGCGGGTCGAAGACAATCACCTGACGCCGGTCACCCTTTCTCTATTGGATTGATTCATGCCGCGATATCTCGCCCCATTGCTCTTGCTGTGCCTGACCTTCAACGCCAACGCCGACAGTTACATCACCCGCCTGCTGAACAAACCGGTGCCCGGCGGCGTGGCCGTGGTGGACCTGGGCAGCGCGGCCCAGGCGCCAAAAGCCAGTTACCAGGGCAAACCGGTGCTGGTGGTCAAGGAAAAGGATAACTGGCTGGCGATTGTCGGCATCCCGCTGACGGTCAAGCCCGGCACCCAGCAGATCAGCAGTGGCGGCAGCACCCAGCCGTTCGTGGTCGGCTATAAAAAGTACCCCGAGCAACACATCACCCTGAAGAACAAGCGCCAGGTCAATCCGAACCCGGCGGACCTCAAACGCATCAACGCCGAACTGGCCGTGCAACTGAAGGCCTATCGCAGCTTCAGCCCGAACATCCCCAGCAACCTGCTGCTGGACAAGCCGGTCAATGGTCCGATGTCGAGCAAGTTCGGCGTGCGGCGCTTCTTCAACGGCGAAGAACGCAACCCCCACGCAGGCCTGGACTTCGCCGTGCCCGCCGGCACACCCATCAAGACTCCGGCCGCTGGCAAGGTGATCCTCACCGGCAATTACTTCTTCAATGGCAACACCGTGTTTGTCGATCACGGCCAGGGTTTCATCAGCATGTTCTGCCACATGTCGAAGATCGACGTGAAGGTCGGCCAGCAGCTCAAGCGCGGCACGGTCGTCGGCAAAGTCGGCTCCACGGGCCGGGCAACTGGCCCGCACATGCACTGGAATATCAGCCTGAACGATGCGCGGGTGGATCCGGCGATTTTTATCGGGGCATTCCAGCCCTGAGTTTTTTGCGGTGAAGCTGCCGTCATCGCGAGCAGGCTCGCTCCCACACTTGGATCTCTTGTGAACACACCATTTGTGACCAACAGAAAATCCCTGTGGGAGCGAGCCTGCTCGCGATGACGGCAGCCGCATCACCACCATCCAGCGAATTGCCAAGCTCAAAACATCCACGCAATTTCAAAGATCATCACCTCGAACCTGCGCGATTAAATCGCGCAAACCCGCCTAAAAACAGAACTTATCTCAATTTTTCCCGACTGCTTGCGATCCGCCCTCCGCGCGGTTAGGGTTGAAGGCATGAAAACCTCTCACACCCTCATTCAGCTTCGCCAGCACCGTAGCCTGTGCCTCGTCAGCGCACGACTGCCGGGCTGAATCGCGGCACCTCGTTCCGGCTGTAAAGCCACCCCGTTCGAACCACCGGCAGGCCGCCTTTTCCCGGCCACGACAATAAAAGGATTCTGCGATGAGCATGCTCAAAGACCCGTCTTCCAAGTACCGCGCCTTCCCGACCATCAACCTGCCGGATCGCACTTGGCCGTCGAAGACCATCACCGCCGCGCCGATCTGGTGCAGCTCCGACCTGCGTGACGGCAATCAGTCGCTGATCGAGCCGATGGACGCCGCCAAGAAGCTGCGTTTCTGGAAAACCCTGGTCGCCGTGGGCGTGAAGGAAATCGAAGCGTCGTTCCCGGCGGCTTCGCAGACCGACTTCGACTTCGTGCGTACCCTCATCGAAGAAGGCCACATCCCGGACGACACCACCATCCAGGTGCTGACCCAGGCCCGTGAAGACCTGATCGCCCGCACGTTCGAATCCCTGCGCGGCGCGAAAAAAGCCATCGTCCACCTGTACAACGCCACCAGCCCTTCGTTCCGCCGCATCGTGTTCAACCAGGACAAGGAAGGCGTGAAGGAAATCGCGGTGAATGCGGCCAAGCTGTTCGTCAAATACGCCGCGCAGCAGCCAGAAACCCAGTGGCAGTTCGAATACTCGCCAGAAACCTTCAGCGCCACCGAGCTGGAGTTCGCCAAGGAAGTCTGCGATGCAGTGATCGAGGTCTGGAACCCGACGCCTGAGCGCAAGGTCATCCTCAACCTGCCGGCCACCGTGGAAGTCGCGACTCCGAACGTCTACGCCGACCAGATCGAGTGGTTCGGTCGCAACATCACCCGTCGCGACAGCGTGCTCATCAGCCTGCACACCCATAACGACCGTGGCACCGGCGTAGCCGCCACCGAACTGGGCCTGATGGCCGGCGCCGACCGTGTCGAAGGCTGCCTGTTCGGCAACGGCGAACGCACCGGTAACGTCGACCTGGTGACCGTCGCGCTGAACCTCTACACCCAGGGCATCAACCCTGAGCTGGATTTCTCCGACATCGACGGCGTGCGCAAAGTGGTCGAAGAGTGCAACCAGATCCCGGTGCACCCGCGTCATCCGTACGTGGGCGACCTGGTTCACACCGCGTTCTCCGGCTCGCACCAGGATGCCATTCGCAAAGGTTTTGCCCAGCAGAAACCGGACACCCTGTGGGAAGTGCCGTACCTGCCGATCGACCCGGCCGACATTGGCCGCAGCTACGAGGCGGTGATCCGGGTCAACAGCCAGTCGGGCAAGGGCGGTATCGCCTACCTGCTGGAGCAGGAATACGGCATCAGCCTGCCGCGTCGCATGCAGATCGAGTTCAGCCAGGTGGTTCAGCGCGAAACCGATCGCCTGGGCCTGGAAATGACCGCCCAGCAGATCCATGCCCTGCTCCACAGCGAATACCTGCAAGCCAACACCCCGTACGCGCTGGTCAGCCATCGTCTGCAGGAAGAAAACGGCAACAGCGCCGTGGAAGTCGAAGTGGCCAGCAAGGGCCAGGGCGAGACCAACCTGCACTGGCGCGGCAAGGGCAACGGCGCGCTGGAAGCGCTGGTGGCCGGGCTGCCGATTCCGGTGGAGATCATGGACTACAACGAACACGCCATCGGCGCCGGCACCAACGCCAAGGCTGCGGCGTACATCGAGCTGCGGGTCAACGGTGAGCGTGCGGTGCACGGCGTGGGTATCGATGAAAACATCACCACCGCCAGCTTCAAGGCCCTGTTCAGCGCGCTGAACCGCTCCCTGAGCCAGCCGGAAGCCAAAGCGGCCTGATGGTTTAGCTGAAATGCAAAAAGGCCCTGGGGTGTGAACCCTGGGGCCTTTTTGTTTGGCTGATGACTTGGGTGACTGTTCCGGCCTCATCGCGAGCAGGCTCGCTCCCACAGGGAATCTGAGGTGGGCACAGGATTTTGAACCCGCTGAAGATCAGTGTGGGAGCGAGCTTGCTCGCGATGGCGGCCTGTCAGACAACCCAAATATCAGGCATGGGTATCGATCGAAATTGTCATCGCCTGCAGCAAAGCGGCCTGCAAGGTCTGTAATGTGGCCTGGGTCGCCATGATCTGAGTCTGGATCGCCATGGCTTCCTGGGCTTTCTGCTCCTGGTTGGCCTGGCTTTTCTGCACGCGAGCCAACTGGGCTTGCTGCTCGGCCAGCAGTTTTTCAGTTTGCTCTATCTGTTTTTTCAGCTGCTCGATGACATCGCCGCTGCCGCTGGCTGGAGCACCGCCGATGTTCGCGCCACTGGTGTCAACTTTCAACTGGCGGTCTTTGTCTTCGCTGGCGTCAGTCGATACCGCAGGGCTGACTGCTGCTTCGTCTTCCGCACCCTTGATGGAAACCTTGGGTGCAGAGAGAGGGTATGGATTTACCGTGATTGCGCTGATGCTGGTCATAAGGGACTTCTCCTTGGCTGCCCCGGTTATCGGCAAACACCAGCGCTTCTGAAGGGCTGAAACGTTTCAATCAGATGAATTCAAAACGATCGGCATCCAGGTTCGCCGGAAAGCGAGTGCGATATGCCGCCAGCTCCGCTGCACTCAGGCACACAGTGAATACCCCGTCGGCCTCACCGGCGCTGAGCAGGGTTTCGCCCTGAAAGTCCAGCACCTGACTGTCACCGGTATAGGCAAAGCCCTTGCCGTCGTGACCGATGCGGTTTACCGCGGCCACGTAGCACAGGTTCTCGATTGCTCGGGCCGGCAGCAAGCGGTTCCAGTGCTGGCGCCGCGCGCCGGGCCAGTTGGCGGTGTACAGCAACAGGTCGGTGTCCTCGGCGTCGCGGCTCCACACCGGGAAACGCAGGTCATAGCAAATCAGCGGGCGGATCCGCCAGCCGTTGAGTTCGAACAGCACCTGGCGCTCGCCCGGCGTGTAGTGATTATGCTCACCGGCCATGCGGAACAGATGACGCTTGTCGTAATGCAGCACTTCGCCGTCCGGTCGTGCCCAGAGCAGACGATTGCGATGGCTGCCGTCGGCGGCCTGGATAATCACACTGCCGGTGATCACCGCTCCGAGCTTCGCAGCCTGAGCCTGGAGCCACTTGTGCGAAGGACCGTTTTCCGGCTCAGCCAGGGTCTCGGACTCCATGGAAAAACCCGTGGTGAACATTTCCGGCAGGATAATCAGGTCCGCCCCGCGCGCCTGCGCAAGCAAGCCCTCGAAATGTTCCAGATTGGCCTGGCGATCGTGCCAGGCCAGGGTGGTCTGGATCAGCGCAACATTGAGATTGGGCAAGGTACTCAGATCACGCATAGTTTTTCCGCCGCTTCGCGCAGCGTCTCCTCGCGTTTGGCAAAGCACAGGCGCACCAAGCGCTGGCCTTCGGGTGGGTTCTGGTAGAACACCGAGACAGGGATCGTCGCCACGCCGTGCTCACGGGTCATCCAGACTGCCATGTCGACGTCATTGAGGTCCGGGCGGATCTGCGAGTAATCCACCAGTTGGAAATAGGTGCCGGGTACTCGCTTGAAACTGAAGCGCGAGGGGGCCAGCAAATCGCAGAACAGGTCACGCTTGGCCTGGTAGAAGTCCGGCAGTTCTTCGACGTGCTCCGGGTGATCGGCCATGTAGTCGGCCAGGGCGTACTGCAACGGCGTCACGCCGCAGAAGCTGACGTACTGATGCACCTTGCGCAGTTCCGCCGTCAGGGCCGGTGGCGCCACCACATAGCCGGTTTTCCAGCCGGTGACGTGGTAGGTCTTGCCAAACGAACTGACCACAAAGGCCCGCCGGTACAGTTCTTCATGGGCCAGGACACTGGCGTGGGCGACGCCGTCGAACACCAGGTGTTCGTAGACTTCGTCACTGATCAGGTAAATATCGCGGTCACGAATCAGCGCCGCCAACTGGTCGAGTTCGGCGCGGCTGATCAGAGCGCCACTGGGATTGTGCGGTGTATTGAGAATGATCATGCGCGTACGCGGGCTCAGGGCTTCACCGAGCTTCTGGAAATCGATGGCGAAATCATCCAGGCCCAATTGCACATGCACGCAACGGCCACCGGCCAACTCGACGGCGGGCTCATAGCTGTCGTAGCAAGGGTCGAACACGATCACTTCGTCGCCGCTGTGAACCACTGCCGCAATGGCGCAGAAAATCGCCTGGGTCGCACCGGGGGTCACGGTCACTTCCTGGTCGGCATCGACGGTGACGCCATAGCTGCGGGCGATCTTCGCCGCGATCTGCTGGCGCAGCGCCGGCAAACCGGTCATGGGCGAGTATTGGTTATGCCCTTGGGCGACATGCCGGCCGACTGCATCGCGCAGGGCCTGCGGACCATCGAAATCGGGAAACCCCTGGGACAGATTGAGCGCGCCGGTCTGCGCGGCGAGCTGGGACATCTGGGTGAAGATAGTGATGCCGACATTCGGCAACTTGCTGGTGATCATTGGGGGTTCCCTGCGTCTACACCCGGCTCTGGCGCGGCGCGGGAGAGGTCGAGGATAGCCCAATCGCCGGGCATGAAAAAGGGTGCCACCAAGGGCACCCTTCTTACGCTGACACAACTCGCTCCCACAGTGGAACTGCGGTGACTATCGATCAGCGTTTATCACGACGCTTCTTGTCAGCCTTCTTATGGTGCGACATCAAGCGGCGCTTCTTGTTGACCTGACGGTCGGTGAGCGTGTTCTTGTTGCCTTCGTACGGGTTCTCGCCGCCCTTGAACTCGATGCGGATCGGCGTGCCGACCAGCTTCAGGACGCGGCGATAAGTGTTTTCCAGATACCGGACGTACGACTTGGGCACCTTCTCGATCTGGTTACCGTGAATCACGATGATCGGCGGGTTGGCGCCACCCAGGTGAGCGTAACGCAGCTTGATCCGGCGGTTGTTGACCATCGGTGGCGCGTGCTCGCCGACGGCGTCTTCCAGGATCTGGGTCAGACGATTGGTCGGCCAGCGGGTGACCGCCGACTTGAACGAGTTCTGCACCGACGCGTAGAGGTTGCCCACGCCCGTGCCGTGCAAGGCCGAGATGAAGTGGATGTCGGCAAAGTCCACGAAGAACAAGCGACGCTGCAGTTCAACCTTGACGAAATCCCGTTCGCTAGGCGTCATGCCGTCCCACTTGTTGATCGCGATGACCAACGCACGGCCGGCTTCCAGGGCGAAGCCCAGCAGGTTCAGGTCGTGATCGACCACGCCTTCGCGGGCGTCCATCACGAAGATCACCACGTTGGCGTCTTTGATCGCCTGCAGGGTTTTGACCACGGAGAACTTTTCGACTTCTTCGTGGATCTTGCCGCGCTTGCGCACACCGGCCGTGTCGATCAGCGTGTACTTCTCTTCGTTACGCTCGAACGGGATGTAGATACTGTCGCGGGTGGTGCCGGGCTGGTCGTACACGATGACCCGGTCTTCGCCGAGCATGCGGTTGACCAATGTCGACTTGCCGACGTTCGGGCGGCCGATGATGGCGATCTTGATCCCGTCTTTTTCGCTAGGGCCAGGAATGCGCTTGGCTTCCTCGCCTTCGGCAACGATTTCTTCTTCACCGTCTTCCGGTTCGTCTTCGTCGTCTTTGGGGAAATCAGCCAGGGCGATTTCCAGCATCTGGGTGATGCCACGACCGTGGGCGCCGGCGATCGGGATCGCCTGGCCCATGCCCAACGGCGCGAATTCGGCGCGGGCCATGTCCGGGTCGATGTTGTCGACCTTGTTGGCCACCACATAGGAACGCTTGTTACGTTTGCGCAGATGCTCGGCGATCATCTGGTCGGCGGCGGTAAAACCGGCCTTGGCGTCTACCAGGAACAGCACCACATCCGCTTCTTCGATGGCGAGCAGCGACTGCTCGGCCATTTTTTCGTCCATGCCGTGTTCATCACCGGAGATGCCACCGGTGTCGACCAGAATATAGGTACGCCCTTGCCACTTGGCCTCACCGTATTGGCGATCACGGGTCAGACCGGACAAGTCGCCGACAATGGCGTCGCGAGTCCTGGTCAGGCGGTTGAACAAGGTGGACTTGCCGACGTTCGGTCGGCCCACCAGGGCGATTACGGGAACCATGCGGCTCTCCACTTCGTTATTTCAGAAAATACAAAAGCCGCTGCGAGGCAGCGGCTGGTGCTCGGGGGCCATCCTGTGGGAGCGAGCCTGCTCGCGAAAGCGTTGGATCAGTCGACATCCATGCCACTGGACCACCGCATTCGCGAGCAGGCTCGCTCCCACAAAAATGAAGCCGCTTGGGATTAACCCAAGCATAGTCTTACTTGATGGTCAGGGCTTCCAGTTTGCCGCTGTTGCCATACACATAAATCATGTTGCCCACCACCAGCGGACGGGCACGCAGGCCGTCGCTGTCGATGCGCTCACGGCCGACGAAACGACCGTCCACCTGGCTGAGCAGGTGCAGGTAACCTTCCAGGTCACCGACTGCAACGTAGCTGGAGAACACTTCCGGGGCCGACAGTTGACGACGGGCCAGGGAGTCGTTGCTCCACAATGCGGTGGTGGAACGCTCGTCGACGCCTTCAACCGTGCCCGAGGACAGGCTCACGTAGACGCTGCCCAAACCCTCGGCGACGCCGGCGTAGCTGGACGCATCGCGCTGCCACAGCGGGCGACCGCTTTCCAGGTCCAGCGCCGCAACGCGTCCCTGGTAGCTGGCAACGTACAGCGTACTGCCAGACAACAGCAGGCCGCCGTCGATGTCGACCACGCGCTCCAGTTCCGAACGGCCCTGTGGGATGGCCACGCGCTGTTCCCAGACCGGCACGCCGTTGGAAATATCCAGGGCCACCACTTTACCGGTCGACAACCCGGCCACCGCGAGGCGGTTGGTGACGATCGGCGCACTGGTGCCGCGCAGGGTCAGTACCGCCGGGGTGCTGTCGTACAACCAGCGCTGCTCGCCAGTGGCGGCATCCAGACCGATCAGGCTGTCATCCTGGGTCTGTACCACGACCACGTCACCGTTGGTGGCCGGCGGTGCGAGGACCTCACTGGTCACGCGAGCGCGCCATTTCTCTTCACCGCTGCTGGCGTCCAGGGCCACGATTTCGCCCTTGAGCGTGCCGATCATAACCAACCCGTAACCCACGCCAACGGCGCCGGAAACGGGCAGTTCGAGATCCTGCTCCCACTTGACGTCGCCATTGGTGCGATCCATCGCCATCACCACGCCAGTGACGTCGGAGGCATAGATAGTGTCGCCATCGATGGCTGGCACCAGCATGTTGTAGGTTTCACCCTGGCCGTCACCGATGGAGCGACTCCATTGCTTCTGCAGCACGACTTCTTCTTTGAAGTCGGTCAGTTCGGCCGGTGGCAGTTCTTTCTTGCTGTTGCTGCTGCAACCCGCGGCCAGAATGGCCAGAGCCAGCAATGCTGCATGTTTCCAACGGATCACGTCACGCATCCCCTTTGGCCAGGTCGTCCAGCTTGATTTGCAGGCCACCGACCGCGGCTTCATCCGACAGCGCAGCCTTGGCTTTTTGGTAGGCCGCATGGGCCTCATCAGCACGACCAAGCTGTACCAGCAGGTCGCCCTTGAGTTCTTCGCGGGTCGCCAGGAACGCCTTGTCGGCATCACCGTCGAGCAGCTTCAACGCATCTTCGGCCTTGTTCTGCGCCGCCAGCACCTGCGCCAGGCGCTGACGCGCCACTTCGCCCAGGGTCGGGTTGACCGGCTTGTCGACAATGGCCTTCAGCTCGGTGGCGGCGTCGTCCAGCTTGCCGGTGTCTACCGCGACCTTGGCCACGAACAGACGGCCATATTGCGCGTAGGCCGTGCCGCCGAATTCGTTGTCGAGCTTGCCGGCCAACTCCGCCACGCGGGCAGCGTCAGGCTTGCCGTCCGGGGTCAGGGTGGTTTCCAGCAACTGCTGATAGAGCATCGAAGCGCCTTGCGCCTGGTTGCTCTGGTATTTCTGCCAGGCCTGCCAGCCGAACACGATGACCAGCGCCAACAGGCCGCCAGTGACCAGCGGCTTGCCGTTGCGCGTCCACCAGTCCTTCAAATCCGCCAGCTGTTCATCTTCGGTACTCGACACCCCAATACTCCTTAATCGCTAAATCGGCTGTTTGACAGCTTCAACCCTGCACGACGCAGGTGGCCAGGTGTGCGGCAAGCGCATCCCAGGCAATGCTTTGTTGTTCGCCCTGGCCACGCAGGGGTTTGAAACCTACCACTTGCTGGGCCAATTCGTCGTCACCGAGAATCAGTGCATACAGCGCACCACTCTTGTCGGCCTTCTTGAACTGGCTCTTGAAGCTGCCGCCGCCGGCGTTGATCTGCAGGCGCAGGTTGGGCAGCTGGTCGCGGACCCGCTCGCTCAGCGCCAGGGCCGCCAGTTCGGCTGCTTCGCCGAAGGCGCACAGGTAAACGTCGACCTGACGGGCGATTTCCTGCGGGATCTTGTCCAGCGTCTCAAGCATCAACACCAGACGTTCGATGCCCATGGCAAAACCCACGCCCGAGGTCGGCTTTCCGCCCATCTGTTCCACCAGCCCGTCGTAACGGCCGCCGGCACACACAGTTCCCTGGGCGCCCAACTTGTCGGTGACCCATTCAAAGACGGTCTTGCTGTAGTAATCCAGCCCGCGGACCAGCTTCGGGTTGATGACATAGGGAATACCGACGGCATCCAGACGCGCCTTCAGCCCCTCGAAGTGCGCACGGGATTCATCGTCGAGGTAATCAGCCATTTTCGGCGCATCGACCAGGATCGCCTGCGTGTCGGCGTTCTTGGTATCCAACACCCGCAGCGGATTGGTCTTGAGGCGGCGCTGACTGTCTTCGTCCAGCTTGTCCAGGTGAGCGGACAGGAACTCCACCAGCGCTTCGCGGTAGCGCCCACGGGACTCGCTGGTGCCCAGGCTGTTGAGTTCGAGCTTGACCGCATCACGAATGCCCAGCTCGCCCCACAGGCGCCAGGTCAATACGATCAGCTCGGCGTCGATGTCCGGACCGTCGAGGTTGAATACCTCCAGGCCTATCTGGTGGAACTGGCGATAACGACCTTTCTGTGGACGCTCGTGGCGAAACATCGGGCCGATGTACCAGAGTTTCTGCACCTGGCCACCACCGGTAATGCCGTGCTCGAGCACCGCACGCACGCACGCCGCCGTGCCTTCGGGGCGCAAGGTCAGCGAATCGCCGTTGCGGTCTTCGAAGGTGTACATCTCTTTTTCGACGATGTCAGTCACTTCGCCGATGGAACGCTTGAACAGTTCGGTAAACTCGACGATCGGCATGCGGATCTGCCGGTAACCGTAGTTATCCAGCAAACGCGCCACGGTGCCCTCGAAATAGCGCCACAGGGGCGTCTGCTCGGGCAGGATGTCGTTCATGCCACGAATGGCTTGCAGGGACTTGCTCACAGGTAATCCTTAAATTCGTTCGACTCAACCACGCGCGATTACAGCAGCGTCGGCCTCGACCTTTTCGGCCGCTTTCTGGCGGATCAGCCGTTCCAGTTCATCCACCAGATTGTCATTCGTCAGTTTCTGCGACGGCTTGCCGTCGATGTAAATCAGGTTCGGTGTACCGCCGGTGAGGCCGATATGGGCCTCCTTGGCTTCACCCGGCCCGTTGACCACGCAACCAATCACCGCGACATCCAGCGGCACCAGCAGGTCTTCCAGGCGCCCTTCCAGCTCGTTCATGGTCTTGACCACATCGAAGTTCTGCCGCGAGCAGCTTGGGCAGGCGATGAAGTTGATGCCACGGGAACGCAGGTGCAGGGACTTGAGAATGTCGTAGCCGACTTTCACTTCCTCCACCGGATCGGCCGCCAACGAGATGCGGATGGTATCGCCAATTCCTTCGGCGAGCAGCATACCGAGGCCGACGGCGGATTTCACCGTGCCCGAACGCAACCCACCGGCCTCGGTGATGCCCAGGTGCAGCGGCTGGACGATTTCCTTGGCCAGCAAGCGATAGGCTTCGACGGCCATGAACACGTCGGAAGCCTTCACGCTGACCTTGAAGTCCTGGAAGTTCAGGCGCTCCAGGTGCTCGACATGGCGCAGGGCCGACTCCACCAGTGCAGCCGGGGTCGGTTCGCCGTATTTCTTTTGCAGGTCTTTTTCCAGGGAACCGGCGTTGACGCCGATGCGGATCGGAATACCACGGTCGCGGGCGGCATCCACCACCGCACGCACGCGGTCTTCGCGACCGATGTTGCCCGGGTTGATGCGCAGGCAGTCCACACCCAGCTCGGCCACGCGCAGGGCGATGCGGTAGTCGAAGTGAATGTCGGCCACCAGCGGCACTTTGACCAACTGCTTGATTTTGCCGAACGCCTCGGCGGCGTCCATGTCCGGCACGGAAACCCGCACGATGTCGACACCGGCGGCTTCCAGTCGGTTGATCTGCGCAACGGTGGCGGCCACGTCGTTGGTGTCGCTGTTGGTCATGCTTTGCACAGCGATGGGCGCATCGCCGCCAACAGGAACGTTGCCGACCCAGATCTTTCGCGATTCGCGACGTTTGATTGGAGATTCGCCGTGCATGACTTATTGACCCAACTTCAGGCGAGCGGTCTCGCCACTGGTGAACGGAGCCACGTCGACCGGTTGGCCATTGTAGCTGACCTGCGCGCCACGGGCATAACCCAGGCGCACGGCAAACGGCGGCGTGCCGTTGACGGAAGTGCTGTCGCCCTTACGCTTGAGGCCACTGAACAGCACCTTGCCGGTGCCATCGGTGATCTGCGTCCAGCAGTCGGCGGTAAATTGAATCTGTACCTGGCCTTGACCGGCTGCGGGAGCGACGGGCGCTACCGCAGTGGTGGAGGCTGTCGGAGTTGCTGGCGCTGCGGCTGGCGCAGCCGGAGTCTCGACGACAGGGGCGGGTGTGCTCGGTACAGCTGGCGCTTGAGTAGCCGGCGCATTGGCGGTCGGGGCTGGCGTGGCGGGTGCAGCAGGCGCGTCTGCCGGAGCGGCCGGCACACTCGGTTCAGCACCGACGGCCGGATCTGCGCCATCCTGCCCCTGAGGCAACACCAGGTTGGTCTCCCCTGCGCTCTGGCCTTCCACCACAGCCTGATCTTCCGGCTCATCCAGCGGATGTATGCGGGTGGTGCCGTCGGCGCCTTCGACCTCGACATGCTCAGGGTTCATGGCGATGGGATCCTTGGCGCGCAAGGCGGCCTGGTCCTGCCACCAGAGGAAACCGCCACCAATCACCGCGATCAACAGCAACAAACTGACGATTCGCAAAATGGTGTGGGAAACGCGAACCGGCTCTTCGATGCGGCCCAGGCTGTGCACACTGCTGCCCTGGGCGTCGGAACCGGTGTATTGATCGAATTGCTGGACCAGTTCGGTCTGGTCCATGCCGAGCAATTTGGCGTAGGCACGGATGTAGCCCCGAGCGAAAGTATGCCCAGGCAATTTATCGAACGCGCCGGCTTCCAGGTTGCCCAGGGAAGCCACGGTGAGATTGAGCTTGAGGGCCACCTCTGCCAGCGACCAACCATTGCTTTCGCGAGCTTGGCGCAGGGTCTCACCGGGATTTACGCGAGTCGCTGCTACAACTTCAGGATGCGCCGCTTTCATCATTGCTCCGACAGGTATTGCTGATATTCCGGCGTACCGGGATAGAGTCTTTTTAGTTGCAGGCCAAAACTGGCGGCCTTGTCACGATCTTCGAACACGTGGGCCAGCCGAACACCGAGCAATAGACTACGTGCATTTTGCTCGCTCAGCAGGCTAAAACGTTCGTAATAATCGCGCGCGGGCACATAATGCCTGTCTTCGTAAGACAACTCAGCCATTTCCAGCAATGCCCGTGGCTGCTGGCGGTTGAGCCGCAGCGCTTTTTCAAGCTGCTGGCGAGCCAGATCACGCTGGCCGAGTTTCGAGGCCGTCATGCCCAGGTTTTCAAACACCCGCGAACGCTCGGGGTAAAGGGTATCGGCGGTCGCCTGCTCGAAGCGCTCGTAGGCCTCTTTGTAACGCTTCTGCTCGAAAAGGAAGCTGCCGTAGTTGTTCAGGATCCGCGCATCCTGCGGCACGGCGGAGAGCGCCTTGCGAAAATGCGCGTCGGCCAGTTCAGGTTCCATCTCGGCCTGGAATACCAACGCCAGGGCCGCGTTGGCATCAGCATCCGAATCGTCCAGCTCCAGGGCTTTCTTGAGCGGCACCTTGGCCCGCTCGGTCATGCCCTGTTGCAGATAGCCTATGCCCAATTGCACATAGGCTTCACGCGCCTCGTCGCGCCCCTTGCTGGTTTTCATGGGGTTGTAGTCACCCGACAGAACACAACCGGTGCAAAGACCGGCCAACAGCAACAGCAGCGCGAAGCGCAGGGACATAGAGTTCCTCTCTTAGTGACTGTTCGCAGCGTTTTGCGCAACATCGTCGGCGGCGTTCAACTCACGCACGGCAATGTAGCGTTCACTGCGACGGGTGCGATCCAGCACCTGTCCTACCAATTGGCCACACGCGGCATCGATGTCTTCGCCGCGGGTGGTACGCACGGTGACGTTGAAGCCCGCGTGATGAAGCTGGTCCTGGAAGCGACGAATCGCGTTGTTGCTCGGACGCTCGTAACCGGAATGCGGGAACGGGTTGAACGGGATCAGGTTGATCTTGCAAGGGATGTTCTTGAGCAGCTCGATCATCTCGACCGCGTGTTCAACCTTGTCGTTCACGTCCTTGAGCAGCGTGTACTCGATGGTCAGCACGCGTTTTTCGCCCAGGGACGACATGTAGCGCTGACACGATTCCAGCAGCATCTTAAGCGGATATTTCTTGTTGATCGGCACCAATTGGTTACGCAATGCGTCATTGGGTGCGTGCAGCGACAACGCCAGGGAGACGTCGATGTGCTTGGCCAGCTCATCGATCATCGGCACCACGCCGGAGGTGGACAGGGTCACTCGGCGCTTGGAGATGCCATAACCCAGATCATCCATCATCAGGTGCATGGCAGCGATGACGTTGTCGAAGTTCAGCAGCGGCTCACCCATGCCCATCATCACCACGTTGGTGATGGCACGGTCGACGGTCGCCGGGACGCTGCCAAAGGATTTGTTGGCAATCCACACCTGGCCGATCACTTCGGCGGCGGTGAGGTTGCTATTGAAGCCTTGCTTGCCGGTGGAGCAGAAACTGCAATCCAGGGCACAGCCTGCCTGGGACGAAACGCACAAGGTGCCGCGTTTGCCCTGGGGAATGTAGACGGTCTCGACGCAGCTGCCGGACGCCACGCGCACCACCCACTTACGGGTGCCGTCGCTGGAGATGTCCTCGCTGACCACTTCCGGACCGCGAATTTCAGCAACGGCCTTGAGCTTTTCGCGCAGGGCCTTGCTGACATTCGTCATGGCGTCGAAGTCGTCGACGCCAAAGTGGTGAATCCATTTCATCACCTGGCCGGCACGGAAACGCTTCTCCCCGATCGAGTCGAAGAATTTCTCCATTTCCGGCTGGGTCAGGCCCAACAGGTTGGTTTTGCCGTTCGATGTAGTCATGGATTCACCTTCACTCAAAAGCCTGGGCTTAGCGAGTGGTTACTTCAGTAGCGGAGAAAAAGTAAGCGATTTCGCGAGCAGCAGCGGCTTCGGAGTCCGAACCGTGAACGGCGTTGGCGTCGATCGACTCAGCGAAGTCAGCACGGATGGTGCCGGCAGCAGCTTCTTTAGGGTTGGTGGCGCCCATCAGCTCACGGTTGCGAGCAATGGCGTTTTCGCCTTCCAGCACCTGAACGACAACCGGACCGGAAGTCATGAAGGCAACCAGCTCACCGAAGAAGCCGCGCTCGCTGTGCTCAGCGTAGAAGCCTTCGGCTTCGGCCTTGGACAGTTGCTTCATTTTCGAAGCTACAACGCGCAGGCCAGCGTCTTCGAAGCGGGTAACGATCTTGCCGATCACGTTTTTAGCAACGGCGTCAGGCTTGATGATGGAGAAAGTACGTTGAACAGCCATGGTGTAACTCCAGAAACGGTAATTTGCGAAAAATTAAACCCGCGAATTATACGCGGGTTCAGGGGTATTGCCTAACCTGCCAGGTGGATCAGTCGATTTCATCGATCCAGAGCTGTTGGACGGCCTCCAACACCTTCTCGCCACAACGGCCAGAGGTATTGTCAAAATCGGGAAGCTCCATGATCCAGCGCTGCAGATCGACAAAATTCACAGTCAACGGATTCACGTCCGGCTTGGCTTCGGCCAGTTCTTCTGCGATGCGTTGTACATCATTCCAACCATAGCTCATGACAGTGTCACCATCAGTGCGGCGCTTCGGCCGCATGGTTAAGCGAATATTTCGGAATTTCGACGGTCAGGTCTTCGGTGCCGACAATGGCTTGGCAGCCCAGACGCGATTGGGCTTCCAGGCCCCAGGCCTTATCGAGGAAATCTTCTTCCAACTCGTCCGCCTCTTCCAGCGAATCGAAGCCCTCGCGAATAATGCAATGGCAAGTCGTGCAGGCACAGACGCCGCCACAGGCACTTTCCATCTCGATATGGTGCTCATGGGCCAGCTCGAGAATGGAAATTCCGGGCTCACACTCCACGACCATGCCCTCGGGACAGAACTTCTCGTGGGGCAGAAAAATCACCTGCGGCATCAGTTATTCCTCAATTTCATTCAGGTTGCGCCCCGCCAGGGCGGCTTTGACCGTCGAGTCCAGGCGGCGGGCAGCAAAGGCATCGGTGACTTGCGACAGACGCTTGGTCTGCTGCTCGATGGCATAACCATCGGTGCCTTTGATCAATTCAGACAATTCCTGCATTTGCAGCTCGATCACCATGCGTTCCTCGGCGTCCAGCAGACGGTCACCATCGGCCTCAAGAGCGGCCTGCACGGCTTCGACCAGACGCTGGCCGTCGACCTGCTGCTCGCGCAATACCCGGGCGACCTTGTCGTCGCTGGCATGCTGGAACGAATCCTTGAGCATTTTGGCGATTTCGCCGTCGGTCAGACCGTAGGACGGCTTGACCTGGATGCTCGCCTCGACGCCCGAACCCAGCTCGCGGGCGGAAACATTGAGCAAACCGTCGGCGTCGACCTGGAAGGTCACGCGAATCTTCGCCGCACCGGCCACCATCGCCGGGATGCCGCGCAATTCGAAGCGAGCCAGGGAACGGCAGTCGCTGATCAGTTCACGCTCGCCTTGCAGCACATGAATCATCATGGCCGACTGGCCGTCTTTATAAGTGGTGAAGTCCTGGGCGCGGGCAACGGGGATGGTGGTGTTGCGCGGAATCACCTTCTCCATCAGGCCGCCCATGGTTTCCAGCCCCAGGGACAATGGAATCACGTCGAGCAACAGCAGCTCGCCGCCGTCGCGCTTGTTGCCGGCCAGTGTATCGGCCTGGATCGCGGCGCCGATGGCAACCACCTGGTCCGGGTCGATTTCAGTCAGCGGCTGGCGGCCAAAGGCCTCGGCAACGGCTTCGCGAACCCGAGGCACACGGGTCGAACCACCAACCATGACCACGGCCTTGACGTCTTCGAGCTCCACGCCGGAATCACGCACGGCGCGGCGGCAAGCCTTGAGGCTGCGGGCGACCATGGGCTCGATCAGCGCATCAAAGGCCTCACGGCTCAGTGCAGCCTTCCAGTCGCCGTACGCCACTTCGACACTTGCAGCGTCGGTCAGGGCTTCCTTGGCGGCGCAGGCCGTTTGCAGCAGGTGACGTTGCGCGCCCGGATCAAGGTCGGCGGACAGGCCCGCTTGCTCGATGATCCAGCCGGCGATGGCGTGATCGAAGTCATCGCCGCCCAGGGCGCTGTCGCCGCCAGTGGCCAGGACTTCGAATACACCGCCGGTCAGGCGCAGAATGGAGATATCAAAGGTGCCGCCGCCCAAGTCATAGATCGCGACCAGGCCTTCGGCGTGCTGGTCCAGACCGTAGGCCACCGCAGCGGCGGTCGGCTCGTTGAGCAGGCGCAGCACGTTCAGACCGGCCAGCTTGGCCGCGTCCTTGGTGGCTTGACGCTGGGCGTCGTCGAAATAGGCCGGGACAGTGATGACCGCACCGACCAATTCGCCGCCCAATGCCGCTTCGGCGCGCTGGCGCAGCACCTTGAGAATGTCAGCGGAAACTTCCACCGGGCTTTTCGGGCCCTGCACCGTTTCAATGAACGGCATGTGGGATTCGCCGTCGACGAAACGGTACGGCAGCTGATCACCCAATTGCTTGACGTCGGACAGACCACGCCCCATCAGGCGCTTGACCGACACAATGGTATTGAACGGATCGGTCGCGGCGGCCAGCTTGGCTGACTCGCCCACTTCCACATGATCGGCGTGATAGCGCACGGCGGACGGCAGGATCACTTGCCCCTGCTCATCGGCCAGCGGTTCGGAAAGACCGCTGCGCAACGCAGCGACCAGGGAATTGGTAGTACCCAAGTCAATTCCCACAGCCAGGCGACGCTGGTGCGGTTGTGGACTTTGGCCGGGTTCGGCGATCTGCAGTAGGGCCATCGTAATCAGGACTTATCTGTAATCAGGCGTGCGACCGGAGCGGCACTGGGTTAATCGTCGAGGCGCTCTTCGAGCTGGCGCACTTCGTAGGTGAGCTTGTCGAGGAACTGCATGCGCCGCATCAGGCGTTCGGCCTGTTCGCGTTGCGCGGCATCGTCCCAACAGGCTGCGAAGCTTTCATTCAAGGTGTGCTGGGCGTCCTTCAAGCGGCGCTTGAACACCGCGACACCGGCCAGATCGGCGCTGTCCTGCAGATCTTCGAGCTCTTCGCGCCACTGCATCTGCTGCAACAGAAACTCGGGATCATGCACGGTGACTTCCAGAGGCAACTCATGACCACTGATGGCAAGCAGATAACGCGCGCGCTTGGCCGGGTTCTTGAGCGTCTGGTAAGCGTCGTTGAGGTTCGCCGACTGTTCCAGCGCGCGCCGCTGCTCTGCCTCCGAGGCATCAGCGAAGCGGTCGGGATGGACACCGCGGGCCAGTTCCAGATAACGAGCGGACAACTGCTCGAGATCCAGGGAAAAGCCCGGCTGCAACTGGAACAAAGCAAAATGACAAGGAGTACCCACAAGCCGCCTCAGATGTTGAAGCTTTCGCCGCAGCCACATTCACCGCGCACGTTGGGGTTGTTGAACTTGAAGCCTTCGTTCAACCCTTCCTTGACGAAATCCAGCTCAGTGCCGTCCAGGTACGTCAGGCTTTTCGGGTCGATGATCACTTTCTGACCATGACTCTCGAACACCTGATCGTCTTCGCCCACTTCGTCGACGAATTCGAGCACGTAGGCAAGACCAGAGCAGCCCGTGGTGCGAACACCCAGGCGGATACCCTCGCCCTTGCCGCGCCCCTCAAGAGAGCGCTGCACATGCTTAGCTGCCGCTTCTGTCATCTGGATAGCCATGAAAACTCCTTACCTGTGCGCGGATCAGATCAAGCCTTTCTTCTGCTTGTAATCGCGAACGGCAGCCTTGATGGCGTCCTCGGCGAGTACCGAGCAGTGGATCTTCACTGGCGGCAGGGCCAGTTCTTCGGCCAGCTGAGTGTTCTTGATGGTTTCAGCCTCATCAAGGGTCTTGCCCTTCATCCACTCGGTGGCCAGGGAGCTGGACGCAATGGCCGAACCGCAGCCGTAGGTCTTGAACTTGGCGTCTTCGATGATGCCTTGCTCGTTGACCTTGATCTGCAGACGCATGACGTCGCCGCACGCTGGGGCGCCGACCATGCCGGTGCCAACATCAGGATCCTGCGCGTCCATCTTGCCGACGTTGCGCGGGTTTTCGTAGTGGTCGATGACCTTTTCGCTATATGCCATTTGCTTCAATCCTCATCAGTGAGCCGCTCTGGTGGCGACTTCTTCAGTGCGCCGCCCACTCGATTTTCGAGATGTCGACGCCGTCTTTGTACATGTCCCACAGCGGCGACAGAGCGCGCAGCTTGGTAACGGCCTCGCAGACTTTCTGCGCGGCGTAATCGATTTCTTCTTCGGTGGTGAAGCGGCCGAAGGTGAAGCGGATCGAGCTGTGAGCCAGTTCGTCGTTGCGGCCCAGGGCGCGCAGTACGTACGAAGGCTCGAGGGACGCCGAGGTGCATGCCGAACCGGACGACACGGCCAGATCCTTGAGCGCCATGATCAGCGACTCGCCTTCAACGTAGTTGAAGCTCAGGTTCAGGTTGTGCGGTACGCGGGCGATCATGCTGCCGTTGACGTAAAGCTCCTCGAGGTGCTCGACCTGCTTGAAGAAGCGGTCGCTCAGGGCCTTGATGCGTACGTTCTCGGCGGCCATGTCTTCCTTGGCCACACGGAAGGCTTCGCCCATGCCGACGATCTGGTGGGTCGCCAGGGTGCCGGAACGCATGCCACGCTCGTGACCGCCGCCGTGCATGGTCGCTTCAAGGCGAACACGCGGCTTGCGGCTCACGTACAGCGCGCCGATGCCTTTAGGGCCGTAGGTCTTGTGGGCAGAGAACGACATCAGGTCGACTTTGAGCTTCGACAGGTCGATGTCGACCTTGCCGGTGGACTGAGCCGCGTCGACGTGGAACAGGACGCCCTTGGAGCGGGTCAGCTCGCCGATGGCTTCGATGTCGTTGACGGTGCCGATTTCGTTGTTCACATGCATGATCGAAACCAGGATGGTGTCGTCGCGCAGTGCGGCTTCCACCATGGCCGGGGTGATGATGCCGTCTTCACCTGGCTCGATGTAGGTGACTTCGAAGCCTTCACGCTCCAGTTGGCGCATGGTGTCCAGGACAGCCTTGTGCTCGATCTTGGAGGTGATCAGGTGCTTGCCCTTGGTGTGATAGAAGTGCGCGACACCCTTGATTGCCAGGTTGTCGGACTCAGTAGCACCAGAGGTCCAGACGATTTCACGCGGGTCGGCATTGACCAGGTCAGCGACCTGGCGGCGGGCGTTTTCGACCGACTCTTCAGCTTTCCAGCCGAACACGTGGGAGCGGGACGCCGGGTTACCGAAGTTTCCGTCGACCAGCAGGCATTCACTCATCTTTTGCGCGACACGCGGATCAACCGGGGTGGTCGCAGAGTAATCAAGGTAAATCGGCAATTTCATGGACTTTCTCCTAAATCAGGCTGGCTGGCGTTCCGCTTGCTCTGCGGCGGTCATTCGACGGCGGACGCTTCAATCTTGTCCAGGTGCGGCGTCTTGCCATTGCAACGACGCTGGTCCTGACGCTGGGCTACTTCCTGCACCTCACGACGAGTTACAAGGTCAGCCAAGCTGATACCGCTAAGAAATTCGTGGATCTGCAGGCTCAGGTCGCACCACAAGTGGTGGGTCAGGCAAGTATCGCCGCCATGGCAGTCGCCAAGGCCCTGGCATTTGGTCGCATCGACCGATTCGTTCACCGCGTCGATCACCTGGGCAACCTGGATGCCCTGCATGTCGCGTGACAGCTGATAACCGCCGCCGGGGCCGCGCACACTGGAAACCAGGTTACTGCGGCGCAGCTTGGCGAACAGCTGTTCAAGGTAAGACAGGGAAATGCCCTGGCGCTCGGAGATATCGGCCAGGGACACCGGCCCGTGCTGCGCATGCAATGCCAAATCCAGCATCGCGGTCACGGCGTATCGGCCTTTTGTAGTCAGTCGCATGGACAATTACCACGGAGTTCGGAATGGGGCGAGTATGCAATTCCCGAGTATTTAAGTCAAGTATAAGACCTAGTGCTTTACTCAGGTTTACCCGCAAAAGAGCGCGCGCATCATAGCAAAGGCTGGCCAGTGGCGACCAGTGATACCGCGTTAACGTTCATCGCGAGCAGGCTCGCTCCCACAGGAGGTCTTGGGTGGCTGCACGATTTGTGTACACCACAGATCCAATGTGGGAGCGAGCCTGCTCGCGAAGGGGCCTACAGGATTTCAGCCCGCCTGACTCTGATCCTTATCCTTCACACACGCAAAATCTTCCTCGCGCAGTTCAGGCAGGTCCTTGGCGCAGTAATTACTGCCCAGGTCCTTCAGGGCGCCGCACATGCCCTCCAGGCGTCCATCGACGGCCTGCAGGTGATCGAGCAGTTGATTGATGGCACGGGCGACCGGGTCGGGCATGTCTTCGCCAACACCGTAGGCATCGAAGCCGATCTTCTCGGCCATGGCCTTGCGGCGGGCGTCCTGCTCGTCATCGGTCTTGACGATGATCCGCCCCGGAATGCCCACTACGGTTGCACCGGCCGGCACAGCCTTGGTCACCACCGCATTGGAGCCGACTTTCGCCCCCGCTCCCACCGTGAACGGCCCGAGCACCTTGGCGCCGGCGCCAACCACCACGCCGTCTTCCAGCGTCGGGTGGCGCTTGCCTTTGTTCCAGCTGGTGCCGCCGAGGGTCACGCCCTGGTAGAGCGTCACGTCATCGCCGATCTCGGCGGTTTCACCAATGACAATGCCCATGCCGTGGTCGATGAAGAACCGCCGACCGACCTTGGCGCCCGGATGAATCTCGATTCCGGTCAGCCAGCGTCCGAAGTTGGAGACAACTCGAGCCAACCACTTCCAGCCCATGCCCCACAAGGCACTCGACAGGCGATGGATCCAGATGGCGTGCATGCCCGGGTAGCAGGTCAGCACTTCAAAGGCATTGCGCGCCGCCGGGTCACGATGGAAAACGCTTTGGATATCTTCACGCAAACGATCGAACATCTTTATTCCTTCCGCTTAATCAGCTCGCCACGGGCCGCTTTCTGGGTTTCCGTGAGGATGCCGCGCAATATATTCATCTCCGCCCGGCTGACCGAGCTTCGTCCGTACAACCGACGCAGGCGCGCCATCAAGTGCCGGGGTTTGTCCGGGTCAAGAAACTCGATGTCCACCAGGGTCTGCTCCAGGTGTTCATAGAACCGCTCCAGCTCGTCCATGGTCGCCAGTGTCTCACTGCGCGGCGACGTGGCCTCGAATTTTTCCACCTTGCTGGGCTTGCCTTCGGCTGCCAGCCAGGCCATGCGCACTTCATAACTCAACACCTGCACCGCCGCCCCGAGGTTCAGGGAACTGAACTGTGGGTCGGAAGGGATATGCACGTGAAAGTGACATCGCTGCAGCTCTTCGTTGGTCAGGCCGGAGTCTTCACGACCAAACACGAGGGCGATCTCAGCGCCCTGCCCGGCTTCCTCGACCACTTTGGTTCCGCATTCGCGGGGGTCGAGCAGCGGCCAGGGGATACGGCGGTCGCGGGCGCTGGTGCCGAGCACCAGGTTGCAGCCCACCAGGGCGTCTTCCAGGGTGGCGACCACTTGGGCGGCTGCCAGGATATCACCGGCACCGGAAGCCCGGGCGTCGGCTTCGTGATGGGGAAACGAGCGTGGCTCGACCAGCACCAGCCGCGACAGGCCCATGTTCTTCATGGCCCGCGCAGCCCCGCCGATATTTCCCGGATGGCTGGTATTGACCAGGACGACACGAATGTTCTGCAACAAGGGAGGCGCTCTCGAACACGATAAAGGGAGCAAATCTTACCTAAGCACCTACCGTTAAGCTATGAAAGCGAACACCAACCTTCTCCTGGGAAAACTTTCTGATAGAATGCGCGGCTTTCTTTAACAACCTTAGGTGACACATCCATGCAGCCTATGCTGAATATCGCGCTGCGCGCCGCCCGCAGCGCCAGTGAACTGATCTTCCGCTCCATCGAGCGCCTGGATACCATCAAGGTCGATGAAAAAGACGCCAAGGACTACGTGTCCGAGGTTGATCGCGCCGCCGAACAGAAAATCGTCGACGCACTGCGCAAGGCTTACCCGAACCACTCGATCCTGGGTGAAGAGACCGGCATGCACGCCGGCACCGGCATCGAAGGCGAAGAGTACCTGTGGATCATCGATCCGCTGGACGGCACCACCAACTTCCTGCGCGGCATCCCTCATTTCGCTGTCAGCATCGCCTGCAAATACCGTGGTCGCCTGGAACACGCCGTTGTGCTGGACCCGGTTCGCCAGGAAGAATTCACCGCCAGCCGTGGCCGTGGCGCCCAGTTGAACGGTCGTCGCCTGCGCGTCAGCGGTCGCACCAGCCTGGACGGCGCCCTGCTGGGTACCGGCTTCCCGTTCCGCGATGACCAGATGGACAACCTGGACAACTACCTGGGCATGTTCCGCGCCCTGGTCGGCCAGACCGCCGGCATCCGCCGCGCTGGCGCCGCGAGCCTGGACCTGGCATATGTCGCCGCCGGTCGTTTCGATGCATTCTGGGAGTCGGGCCTGTCCGAGTGGGACATGGCAGCAGGCGCCCTGCTGATCCAGGAAGCCGGTGGTTTGGTGAGCGACTTCACCGGCGGCCACGACTTCCTTGAAAAAGGCCACATCGTTGCCGGCAACACCAAATGCTTCAAGGCTGTGCTGACGGCCATCCAGCCACACCTGCCGGCTTCGTTGAAGCGCTAAGCAGCTCGGCTACAGAAAAAGCACCTTTCGGGGTGCTTTTTTTATGCCTGTCTCACACCGCTCACTGATCGTTCCCACGCTCTGCGTGGGAATGCATCCGGTGACGCTCTGCGTCACCTCTAGAAGCGGAACGCGGAGCGTCCCTGGCGGCATTCCCACGCAGAGCGTGGGAACGATCAACATTCACACCGCTATCGCGAGCAGGCTCGCACCCACAGGGGATGGGTGGTGGGCCATAAAATCCGGGCGTAAAAAAAGCACCCCGAAGGGTGCTTCTTCATAACCGCTGGATTACTGAGCCGGTTCGTTCTGACCCAGGATCAGTTGGCCTTCCTTGTTCACCGGGATCTGGTTGCCCGGGTCGCGGTCCATGCGGACTTTGCCTTCCTTGCCATCGAGCATGTAGCGAACGTCATAACCTACAACCTTATCGCTGATGTCGTTGACCGTGTTGCAGCGAGTTTGGGTGGTGGTGTAGGTGTCGCGCTCCTGCATGCCTTCCTGAATCTTGTTACCGGCATAACCGCCGCCGGCCGCACCCGCCACGGTGGCGATTTTCTTGCCGGTGCCGCCGCCGATCTGGTTACCCAACAGGCCACCGGCCACTGCGCCCAATACAGTACCGGCGATCTGGTGTTGATCCTGGACCGGCTTCTGCCGGGTCACGGTGACGTCCTTGCACACTTCACGGGGGGTCTTGATTTGTGTTTTAACCGGGTCCACGGCCAATACTTGCGCATACTCAGGGCCGCTTTTGACCAAGCTGTAGGTGGCTACCGCACCACCGGCAGTCACACCGACAGCACCCAATACCGCACCAACCAGCATCGATTTGTTCACTTGAACCTCCTGACCATCACATGCGGATTTATCCGCGCTTCTCCCAGCCTTGGAGCACAAAAAAAGGCGCGAGTTCAACTCGCGCCTTTCAGGCCGTGACGGGCGGAGACCAAACCTTACGGTCGGTCGTCCACTTCCGTGTCAGTGGCCACCGGAGGAATCAGATCCTCGGTGCTCAGGTTCAGCCAGATCAGCACCACGTTGGCGATGTAGATCGACGAGTAAGTACCCGCCAATACACCAATGAACAGCGCAATGGAGAAGCCGAACAGGTTGTCGCCACCGAAAATCAGCAGCGCGCCGATCGCCAGCAACGTGGAGATCGACGTCGCCATGGTCCGCAGCAGGGTCTGGGTGGTCGAGATGTTGATGTTCTCGATCAGCGTCGCCTTGCGCAGCACACGGAAGTTTTCACGCACCCGGTCGAACACCACGATGGTGTCGTTGAGCGAGTAACCGATGATCGCCAGCACCGCCGCCAACACCGTCAAATCGAAGGTGATCTGGAAGAACGACAGGATGCCCACAGTCACGATCACGTCGTGGATCAGCGAGACAATCGCGCCCACCGCGAACTTCCACTGAAAGCGGAAAGCCAGGTACAGCAGGATCCCGCCCAGCGCCATCAGCATGCCGAGGCCGCCCTGGTCGCGCAGCTCTTCACCCACTTGCGGGCCGACATACTCGACACGCTTGACCTGCGCCGGGTTGTCGCCACCGGCCTTCTGCAAGGCCTCGGCCACTTGCTGACCCAGCTGCGGGTCTTCACCCGGCATCCGCACCAGCAGGTCGGTGGTCGCGCCAAAGCTCTGCACCACAGCGTCGGTGTAACCCGAGGTCATCAGTTGCTCGCGCACCTTGGTGACATCGGCCGGACGCTCGTAGGTCAGCTCGATCAGCGTACCGCCGGTGAAATCCAGGCCGTAGTTCAAGCCCTTGCTGAACCAGCTGAACAACGCCAGCAAGGTCAGCAATACAGTGACGCCGAACGCAACGTTGCGAACGCCCATGAAGTTGATTGTACGTAACATGGCAGCCCCTTAAATCCACAACTTCTTGAAGTCACGGCCACCATAAATCAGGTTGACCATTGCACGGGTCACCAGAATGGCTGTGAACATCGAGGTAAAGATCCCGAGGGACATGGTCACTGCGAAGCCCTTCACCGGGCCGGTGCCCATGGCGAAGAGAATCCCGCCCACCAGCAAGGTGGTCAGGTTGGCATCGATAATCGCAGTAAATGCCCGGCCGAAGCCTTCGTTGATTGCCCGCTGAACCGACATGCCCGCGGCGATCTCTTCACGAATCCGCGAGAAAATCAGCACGTTGGCGTCCACCGCCATACCCATGGTCAACACGATACCGGCAATACCCGGCAGGGTCAGCGTAGCCCCCAGCAGCGACATCAGCGCCAGCAGCAGCACCATGTTCACCGCCAGCGCAACCGTGGCGATCAGGCCGAAGAAGCGGTAGATGGCGATGATGAACAGCGAGACAAACAGCATGCCCCACAGCGACGCATCGACACCCTTGGCAATGTTGTCGGCACCCAGGCTCGGGCCAATGGTGCGCTCTTCAGCGAAGTACATCGGCGCAGCCAGCCCCCCGGCACGCAGCAGCAGGGCCAGTTCCGAGGATTCACCCTGGCCGTTGAGGCCGGTGATGCGGAACTGACTGCCCAGTGGCGACTGGATGGTCGCCAGGCTGATGATCTTTTTCTCTTCCTTGAACGTCTGGACCGGTACGTCTTTCTCGACGCCGTTGACCACTTGCTTGGTGTAAGTAGTGGTCGGCTTCTGCTCGATGAAGATCACCGCCATGCTGCGACCGACGTTGCTGCGCGTGGCGCGGCTCATCAGTTCGCCGCCGTGGCCGTCCAGGCGAATGTTCACCTGTGGGCGACCCTGCTCGTCGAAGCCCGCCTGGGCGTCGGTCACCTGGTCACCAGTGATGATCAGGCCGCGCTCGATCTGCGCCGCCGGACGACCGCCTTCACGGAACTCGAAGCTCTCGGTGGTAGCGCGGGAAGCACCCGGTTCAGCCGCGAGACGGAATTCCAGGTTGGCGGTCTTGCCGAGGATACGCTTGGCTTCGGCGGTGTCCTGCACGCCCGGCAGCTCAACCACGATGCGGTTGGCGCCCTGGCGCTGCACGATCGGCTCGGCCACACCCAGCTCGTTGACCCGGTTACGCACCGTGGTCAAGTTCTGCTTGATGGAGTATTCGCGGATTTCCGCCAGCTTGGCCGGGGTCATCGCCAGACGCAGCACCGGCTGACCATTGAGGTCGGCTGGCACAATGTCGAAATCGTTGAAGTTCTTGCGGATCAGCGCACGGGCCTTCTCGCGTACATCTTCGTCAGTGAAACCCAGCTGAATGGCACCGTCGAGCTGCGGCAGGCTGCGATAGCGCAGGCGCTCTTTACGCAACAGGCTCTTGACGTCGCCTTCGTAGACTTTCAAGCGTGCATCCAGCGCTTTGTCCATGTCCACTTCCAGCAGGAAGTGCACACCACCGGACAAGTCCAGACCCAGCTTCATCGGATGCGCGCCGAGGTTGCGCAGCCATTGCGGGGTGGTCTGGGCTAGGTTCAGGGCCACGACATAGTCGTCACCGAGGGCCTTGCGCACCACGTCCTTGGCCGGCAGCTGGTCTTCAGCCTTGAGCAGACGCAACAAACCGCCCTTGCCGCCTTCGGCAATGGTCGCGGCCTTCACGTCGATACCGGACGCCTTGAGCGCTGTGCTCGCACGGTCCAGATCGGCCTGAGTGACCTGCAAGGCAGTGCTTGCGCCACTGACCTGAATAGCCGGGTCATCAGGATAAAGATTGGGAGCGGAATAAATCAGACCGACCGCCAGCACCGCCAGGATCAGTAAATATTTCCACAGAGGGTATTTGTTCAGCATCACGCCGCCCGCTTATGACGCGGGGCGCCTTGCGCGCCCCGTCGATTGAATAGAAGTTGTTACTTAGATCGCTTTCAGCGTGCCTTTTGGCAGCGTGGCCGCGATGGCGCCCTTCTGGAATTTCATTTCAACGGTGTCGGACACTTCCAGTACCACGAAGTCATCGGCCACTTTGGTGATCTTGCCAGCGATGCCGCCGGTGGTGACCACTTCATCGCCCTTTTGCAGGCTGCTGAGCAGGTTCTTCTGCTCTTTAGCGCGCTTGGCCTGTGGACGCCAGATCATCAGGTAGAAGATGACCAGAAAGCCAACCAGGAAAATCCACTCGAAACCGCCACCCATTGGCGCTGCTGCAGGGGCAGCGGCATCAGCCATGGCATTAGAGATAAAAAAGCTCATTTAGCACTCCAGTTGCAAGTATTGAATCTTAGGATCGGAAAACTCAGTCCAAGGGCGGAACAGGCAACCCGCGCTTGGCATAGAAGGCATCGACAAAGGCGGCCAATGTACCCTGTTGAATAGCCTCGCGCAAACCAGCCATAAGCACCTGGTAATGGCGCAAATTGTGGATGGTATTCAACATGCTACCCAGCATTTCGCCGCACTTGTCCAAATGGTGCAGATAAGCACGGGAGAAGTTCTGGCAGGTGTAGCAATCGCAGGTCGGATCCAGCGGCGATTCATCATGGCGATGGAACGCGTTACGGATCTTCAGCACGCCTGTATCAATGAACAGATGCCCATTGCGGGCATTACGGGTTGGCATCACGCAATCGAACATGTCCACACCGCGGCGCACACCCTCAACCAGATCTTCCGGTTTGCCAACGCCCATAAGGTAACGAGGTTTGTCAGCCGGCATCTGGCCCGGCAGGTAATCGAGCACCTTGATCATTTCATGCTTGGGTTCGCCCACCGACAGACCGCCGATGGCCAGGCCGTCGAAGCCGATCTTGTCGAGGCCTTCGAGCGAGCGCATGCGCAAATCCTGGTGCATGCCGCCCTGGACGATGCCGAACAGCGCCGCCGTGTTCTCGCCATGGGCGTTCTTGGAGCGCTGGGCCCAACGCAACGACAGCTCCATGGACACCCGCGCCACGTCTTCATCGGCCGGGTACGGCGTGCATTCGTCGAAGATCATCACGATGTCCGAGCCCAGGTCACGCTGGACCTGCATCGACTCTTCCGGCCCCATGAACACCTTGGCGCCATCCACCGGAGAAGCGAAGGTCACGCCCTCCTCCTTGATCTTGCGCATCGCGCCCAGGCTGAACACCTGGAAACCGCCGGAGTCGGTCAGAATCGGACCTTTCCACTGCATGAAATCGTGCAAGTCACCGTGGGCCTTGATCACCTCCATACCCGGGCGCAACCACAGGTGGAAAGTGTTGCCGAGGATGATCTCCGCACCCGTGGCCACGATGTCCCGTGGCAGCATGCCCTTGACCGTGCCGTACGTGCCCACCGGCATGAACGCGGGGGTTTCCACCGTACCGCGGGGGAAGGTCAGACGACCGCGACGAGCCTTGCCATCGGTAGCAAGCAACTCGAAGGACATGCGACAGGTGCGACTCATACTGTTTCCTCGGGTCCGCGTGGCGCGGGGTTACGGGTGATGAACATCGCATCACCGTAGCTGAAAAAGCGGTATCCATGCTCGACAGCGGCCTTGTAGGCGGCCATGGCTTCGGGATAACCGGCGAACGCCGAAACCAGCATCAACAGCGTGGATTCGGGCAAATGAAAATTGGTGACCAGCGCATCAACCACATGAAACGGCCGGCCCGGGTAGATAAAGATATCGGTGTCGCCACTGAACGGCTTGAGCACGCCATCGCGCGCAGCGCTTTCCAGCGACCGCACACTGGTGGTCCCCACCGCCACCACCCGCCCACCGCGCGCGCGACAGGCCGCCACGGCATCGACGACTTCCTGGCTCACTTCGAGCCATTCATTGTGCATGTGGTGGTCTTCGATACGCTCGACCCGCACCGGCTGAAACGTGCCGGCACCGACGTGCAGCGTCACAAACGCCGTCTCCACGCCCTTGGCGGCAATCGCCTCCAGCAACGGCTGATCAAAATGCAGCCCCGCCGTCGGCGCCGCCACCGCCCCCAAGCGCTCGGCGTACACGGTCTGATAACGCTCGCGGTCCGAACCTTCGTCCGGGCGGTCTATATAAGGAGGCAACGGCATGTGGCCGACACGGTCGAGCAGCGGCAACACCTCTTCGGCAAATTCCAGCTCGAACAACGCATCATGCCGCGCCACCATCACCGCCTCACCGCCGCCGTCGATCAAAATCGACGAACCGGGCTTGGGCGACTTGCTCGACCGCACATGGGCCAGCACACGGTGACTGTCCAGCACCCGCTCCACCAGAATCTCCAGCTTGCCGCCGGAGGCTTTCTGGCCAAACAAACGCGCCGGAATCACCCGGGTATTGTTGAACACCATCAAATCGCCCGGGCGCAAATGCTCAAGCAAATCAGTGAATTGACGGTGAGCCATGGCACCGCTGACCCCATCCAGGGTCAACAGTCGACTGGCGCGACGCTCGGCCAGAGGGTGGCGAGCGATCAGCGAATCAGGGAGTTCGAAGGTAAAGTCAGCAACACGCATGATGGGGTTCGTCTAGCAGGGCCGGGAAGTCTAGCGGAATTATCAAAAATTCACCATGAAACGTGATTGACCAACGGTAGGCACCTCTCTATACTTCGCCGCCATTGAGCCCTGATGGCGGAATTGGTAGACGCGGCGGATTCAAAATCCGTTTTCGAAAGGAGTGGGAGTTCGAGTCTCCCTCGGGGCACCATATAGCAGTATCTGAAAGTCTCTACCAGACTCTCAGACCCAGAGAAACCGGCCACTTGAGCCGGTTTTTTTGTATCTGGCTATCTACCTCTGTATCCCCTTATCCGTTGTATCCCTGTATCCCTGCTTGTATCCTGAGAAAAATACCGAACTTTGGGATACAAGGATGAAGCGCGCAGACATCAAGCGCCGCCCTCTCGCAGACACGACACTTGCGGGGCTGGAGCCGGAATCAAAGGAATACCGGGAACTGGACGGAAATGGCCTCTACTTCAGGGTCAAACCTGATGGCGGTAAATCCTGGCAGCTCCGCTACAAACGTCCGGCCGGCAATTGGGCATGGATGGGGCTAGGGGGTTATCCAGAAGTTAGTGGTGCATCAGCACGAGAGAAAGCTGCCGATCTACGCAAAGTAGTGAGCAGCGGTGCTGACCCCCTCGAGCAAAAACGATTTGCGAAAGCTGCTATTGATGCGGCCAGAGCTCGAACCTTTCGAGCGGCTGCTTATGACTGGCTAAAGGCAAAGGAGGAAAAAGGTCTCGCCCCCTCCACCCTCAACAAAATTCGCACCTATCTCGACAAAGACATACTTCCTGCCCTGGGGGACAAGCCCCTAGACGAAATCACACGTACTGATTGTGCAGAGCTCCAAGCATCAATCGAAGCGAGGGATGCGCACAACGTCGCGGAAAAGTGCCGTACCTGGATAAATCAGATCTTCGGGCGCGCCATCGGCTTAGGCCTGACTGAAAACGATCCAGGAAGCCGCCTTCGCGATATCGCAGCCAAAGCCCCTAAAACCCAACAACATCCACATCTGCTGGAGCCTGAATTGGGTGAGTTTTTACAGGCGCTCAAGAACACCCCAAGTAGGCTGACAGCCCGCACTGCGGCATGGCTATGCGTCTGGACAGCATCACGACCGGGGATGGTCCGCTTGGCAGAATGGAAGGAGTTCGACCTTGAGAAGGCCATTTGGACCACTCCTGCCGCCAAGATGAAAATGCGCAGGGACTTTGTATGCCCTCTTCCCTGTCAGGCTGTTGCCGCGCTGAAAGAGCTGCACTGTCTGACAGGTCGTAGTCGCTGGCTCTTTCCAGGCGTCGGCGCCAAGAACCCCACTATCAGTGAGAACACAATCAACAAAGTCTTCGCCACCATCGGCTACAAAGGCCGCTTAGTAGGGCACGGTACTCGCCACACCGCGAGCACATTGCTGCGTGAACATGGATGGCCGAAAGAGCACGTCGAAGCGCAGCTGGCTCACAAAGAGGAAGGTATCTCAGGGGTATATAACAAGGCCCAATACCTTGAGCAGCGCGTAAAGATGATGCAGTGGTATGCAGATCACCTTGATGCCTTGGAGGCAGGCAATGTCGTGCAAGGCCAATTCGGAAAGGCAGTATGAGGACGCATACACAGCCCACCTATAAAACCGGTGTAACGCGTGTGACATGTGTAACGGAGAACGACAACCAACTGAATTTATTGTGTTTTTTTCGAGTTACACCGCGACCACCTCAACGATACACCGAGTGTAACGACACCAAGTCGTGTAACGAAAATCCGCCTCGCTCAGCCCTGCGGGCGGTGCCGTTTTCATATGCGCATCGCTGCAACTGCCTCCCAGCTCCGGGGCGACGGGGTACCCAACATGCCCATTGAACGGAGCACTGGCATAGAGGAACTGGAAATTGCCGGGATCGAGGTAAAGTGCTTAATCCAGGACATGGACGACGTCGAACGAGCCATTCGCGAGCTGGCGCTCTATCGCCAGTTCAACGAGCATTTCCGACAAGCATTCGATCTTATCGACGACGCCACTTCATTCTGGCTTGAGGATGGCTCCTACGCGCTGTGTGCTGAGCCAGTCACAACAACGGCCTTTGAATTACGTGACGTCATTGATGACCATGCCAGCGTCGCGGGAGCAGCCTCATTGCCAAATGTCATTCGACATCTCCCTGGCTTCAATCATCAAGCTACAGACTCGCAACTGGCAGCGACCTTTGCCCTTGTACTTGGCACCGAAGCTATAGAGGTTCTCGGAAACTGGTTGTTCGAACTTGAGCTTGCGACGTACGACATCGATGCAGAACTGCTAGAGCAGTTGAGAAATGACTCGCCCCGCCAGTATCTAGCCCTGGTCGAAAAAGAACGATTCCGCCGCAGTGGAACCGAAATCAAAGCGCGAGAGCGATTCGCTGAATTGCTGGGTGAAGCCAAACAGACCCTACTGATGGCAGCACTGCATAGGCAAGCGGAAAGCATCGACGTATTCAAGACTGGCTTCAACGCATCCAGCCTGATGCACCGAATGCTCGATGAGGCTTTCTCGGCAAAGGCATCAAAGCGGGGCCATGAGGCCGGTAAGGGAAATCGAGACCCTGAATCAAAAATACAATCGGACACGATGTATAGGCGCGCAAATATCAAGGCAGCCGCCGAAAAAATCATTAATGGCCGCTTGATTGAAAAGCGCAGTTTGAGCGATGCAGAGCTAACCAATCTGCTTTTCGACCAGAACGTTCATGGAACCAAAAAAACCATCAGAGACCATCTGACCATTCTGGGTCTAAGACCCCTCAAGTGAAAAAAAGGGGAACGGACACTGTCCGTTCCCCCTCCCCTACGTAGCGTATGGCCTGTTGTCTCATTTCACTCAGGTTAGGCTCGCTATGAATACCGCATCAAAAACCATCGCTTCTCATGACCCAGCATCGACCCTCATTCGAATGCCCGAGGTCATTTCCATCGTAGGGCTCGCACGCCCAACCATCTACAAGCTCATGCGCCAACCGGACAGTGGATTCCCAATGCCGGTGAAGCTCAGCAACAGCAACGCCCGAAGCGCTCCGGTTGCATGGGTTTTGGCAGAAGTTCAAGCATGGACACGAGCACGCATCGCTGCCCGTGATCAGGTGGCCGCATGAGCCGCAAGATCGCCAACAAAGCCTTAATGCACCCGTTCTCCATTCTTCGCCAGATCGGCTTTTCGCCCCGCCTCATGCAGCGCCTAGAGCGCTACCGCAGCCAGCAGGACAAACAAGGTCGCGTGGTCAGCGTACTCAGCTGGGCCGACGGCACCTGGTGCGCGCTTTCCCTTCACTGCGAAAAGACCGGGGCGGTGATCGTCGACGAAGGCCAGCAAGCAGAAGCCTACGAAGACGCCCGCTCAATGCTCCAAGGCGGCTTCCTGCCCCTGCTTGCCCTGCGCTTTGAATTCCATGCCTGAAACGAAAACGCCTCCGGGGGCGATCCGGAGGCGTTGAGGTAAATCTACATGCCCGAACAATTTATGCCACACCTGAAAAATCCGCAAGCGACCCGCGTAGTTGCACTTTCGAAAAACGAGCGGTACTCTCTGGTCGTCGCTGCAAATTCAGCGAATGGGCTTGGCGGCCCAAACAGTACAAGGCGCAACAGCGCCCCCATTACGATTGCAGGCGCTTTTTTTGTGTCTGCATTCCCGTGTTATGGCGGGTTGCGTAGGAGCACCCTCGGGTGCGCCGGTCTCCTTGTACGCCGGTCCGCCAATCCTGCGCAATCCGTCACCCTAATCTGCTTGGCGGCAGACGGTGGCGGTTCCTCAGTACAAGGAGCCTTCACAAATGCAACACGCCCTCAATCCGTCCAAAATTCGCGCCGCTGCACACCGTGCAATGGCTCTCGCCGCTCTACACGCCAACTCCAGCCTCGCTACTCGTCTTGCCCGTTACAACGCCCATATGGTCAAAGCTCGCGCTCTCGAAGCCGCAGGCGGTGCCCAATGAACTCCTCCCTCAGCTTCGCCTTGCCTGAGGACCTGCTCTGCGTCAGCAAAGACATCGAGAAAGGTGTCCCGGTTGATGCAATCACCTGTGCGATCAACCGCGCAGAGTCCGTACTGATGTTGCTTGAGGACCATTTTGAAAGCGAAAGCGACAGGCCACGACTAGCTAATCACGTCCTGGCCGCCGTTATTTGGGATGTCCGGGGCACCCTGGGACTGATCAAAACCCTAACCCTGCACGGTGACACCACGTCTGTTCCGATGGATCAGAAAGGCGGTGCCCTATGAGCGCTCACACCACACTAGGCCGAGCGTCGTTTTTCAATAAAACCTCCGGCCAGGGCGTGTTTCGGGTGAATGCGGGCATTCCTATCGAGGACGCACTCGAAACGGTTTCGCTCCTCCAGCACTACGCCAATCAACTCACGCTCGATGCCGCCATGAGTGACAAGGGCGAGCGCTACAGCTGGTGCGCGCTGTACCTCGGCGAAATGGCAAAAGCCCTGATCGATGACGTGAACGACGCGATGTTTATGCCGGGGGCCGATACATGACCCAGCGCATGAATCAGCCAACCAAACGCCCCAGCTTCGCCGACGTGAAAAGCGCCGCACTCAAGGACATTGATCGCGTGCTTTCACATTGGCTGCCCAACGGCAAACGGGTCGATGGCGGCAAGGAATACACCGCCCCCAATCCGACCCGCACGGACAAACGTGCCGGATCGCTCAAGGTCAATTTGAGCAAAGGCACCTGGGCGGACTTCGCTACCGGTGACAAGGGCGGCGACCTGATCGACCTGGTGCGCTACCTCGATGGCGGCACAGACGTCGAAGCCTGCAACAAGCTGGCGGATCTGCTGCACGTATCGGCAGGCGCCGCGCAATCGAAGCCTGTACCGAACAAAGGCAAAGTATCGGAATGGATCGCCATCCAGCCGATCCCGGTCGAGGCTATGAACAAGTGCCCGGCCAAGCACCGGCAACACGGTGTGCCCTCCAAGGTCTGGATCTATCGCGATGCCCAAGGCCAGCCCCTCATGGCGCTTTATCGCTTTGACTTGGGGCCCGACGAAGACGGCAAGCCAAGGAAGGTCTTTGCACCGTTGACCTGGTGCCAACGCGCCGACGGCCAAACCACGCAATGGCGTTGGCAAGGTCTGCCAGATCCACGCCCTCTTCTGCACCTGGACGAACTGTTGCAACGGCTCGATGCGCCGGTTGTACTGTGCGAGGGCGAGAAAGCCGCCGACGCCGCTGCCGAGCTGATGCCGGGCTACGTGGCAACCTGCTGGCCGAACGGTTCTAACTCTTGGCACAAGGCCGACCTGACACCGCTCAAAGGGCGGGCGGTCTTATTGTGGCCGGACAACGACTCCAGCGGTCAGAGTTGCATGGAGGCCGTCGCGGAAAAGCTGCGTGAAATCGGCGCCGCCTCAGTGCAAGCAATCGCCCTGGACGTCTTCAGCCGCAAGCCCACGCTGAAGAATGGCAAACCGACCTTTGCCAAAGGGGGTCAATGGAACGATGGCGATGATGCAGCCGACGCACTCGCCGAGGACTGGACCTCGGCTCACCTCGCAGAGCTGGAGCGCACTGGCGAGCTGTTTGGCTCGGCACCCGCTCCCGCTCCGGCCGAAGAAGTCGAAACCAAGGTGCAGCCCAAAACCAAGCGGCCAGCCAAATCAAAAAATGACCTGTTGCCCGGTGGTTTTCGCCTGACGCCAGAAGGCGTGTTTTATTCCGGCGACGACGGCGAAGCGCGGCCTGTGTGTTCGCCCCTGGAGATCCTCGCACGCACCCGTGACGACAAGGGGCATAACTGGGGCTTGCTGGTCGAGTTCGACGACCCCGACGGCCAGAAGAAACGCTGGAACATTCCAGCCCGCACCATGACCGGCGACTTTGGCAAGGACGTACTCGGCCCGCTGGTGGACATGGGTCTACGTCTGGCTGGAAGCCGCTCAGGACGCAACGCACGCAACGACCTGCAAAGCTATTTGCAGGGCTTTGACAGCGCGCAACGGGCTCGTCTGGTCACTCGGCTGGGCTGGCACGGGAATGCCTTCCTATTGCCCGAACGTCAGATCGGATCGCATGACGAGCACCTGCACTTCTATGAAGCCGGGGCACAACTCCCACCGATCAGCGAGTCCGGCACGCTGGAGCAATGGCAGGAGCAAATCGGCGCACTGTGCGTTGGTAACCATCGTCTAGCGTTCGTCGTCAGCGTGGCCTTTGCGGGACCGCTGTTGAATATGCTCGGTCACGAATCGGGCGGGTTTCACCTCTACGGCGACAGCTCCGGTGGCAAGACCACCCACCTGCAAGTGGCCGCCTCGATCTATGGCGGGCCACGTGTAGTGCGTTCCTGGCGCTCGACAGACAACGCCCTGGAATCCATCGCCGCCGCGCATTCGGACGGGCTCCTGGTGCTGGATGAAATCGGCATGTGCGACCCGCGCATCATCGGTGAAACGGTGTACATGCTGGGCAATGGCACCGGTAAGGCTCGCGCCAATGATCGAGGACAAGCAGGCCGACAGGTACAGGAGTGGCGCTTGCTGTTTCTCTCGACGGGCGAGAAGACGCTGGCGCAGCACATGGCCGAAGCCAACAAGGAGCTAAAAGCCGGTATGGAAGTGCGCATGCTCGCCGTGCCAGCGGACGCCAGCAAAGGTCTGGGCATGTTCGATGTGTTGAGTGGTTTCGACGACGCAGCGGCCCTCTCAGACGCCCTCAAAGCTCGGGTAGCCAAATACTATGGCACGCCACTCACCGCGTTCCTGGCGGCCCTATGCGAGCCCGGGAAAATGCACGGATGGTCCACCATCCTCCGCCGGACTCTAGAAGCGTTCGTCGCCAAAGCCCTCCCCGCATCGGCCAGTGGGCAAGCACACCGAGCCGCTGCACGCTTTGGGCTGGCCGCAGCAGCCGGAGAGCTGGCCACCGCGCTCGGTATCACTGGCTGGCCTGACGGCACCGCAACCACGGCGGCACGTGTGTGCCTGAGCGCGTGGCTGAATGAGCGTGGCGGTGCCGGAAACCTTGAAGGCGATGCGATTTTGGCCCGTCTGCGCCAGATCATCGAGCGCTTTGGGGAAAGCCGCTTCACCCGCTGGGAAACCGCCGCCGCAAAGATCGATGAGCACGGGCCCCGCACCATTGATCGCCTGGGCTTTCGCAAAACGCTGGAGCACGGCATGGGCGACACCATGCACACCACCCACACCTACTACGTGCTGCCCGAGGCGTGGCGATCCGAGATCTTTCGGGGCATGAACATCAACGCCGTGAACAAGGAGCTGCTGCACCGGGGTGTGCTGGAACCTGGTAGCGATGGCAAGGCATCGAGCTTGGTCCGGTTGCCAGGTCTAGGCCCGCAACGCTGCTACATCGTGAAGACGATACCGGGAACGGATGAGAGCGAGGCTCGGGCTGCCTGACGGCCTCCCTACTGATCGAGGTAGCGCCGGCTCATTCCCGGCCTCGCCAGCCGCTCAACCCAACCCAATCGAATTACACAGAGACGAAACAATGAACGACATCCAAAAACTGAAAGACCGCCGTGAACAACTGACCTCCGAAGTGGAACGCCTGCGAGCCGAACTCTTGCACTATGAAAGCGCGCTAGCCGCCCCCGAGTCTATCCAGCGAGGCCGGGAGCGGGACGTGCAGGATCAGTACGCTGAGCGGAAAAGAAAATGTGATTCGCTGGACTTTGAAATTGATCGGTTGAGTCAAAAAATTCTTCGACGCGAAAACATCGCCAATCACGAAACCCTGATGGCGGGCTACCGCGATGCCATGGCGACCTGGAAAGCCGACGAGCACGAGCTCAATGAAAAGCGGCAGAGTGTCAGCACCCGCCTGAATGAAATCCGTCAGCAAGCCGCAGACGAAATGGCGAAGGCACGTCAGGCTGAGACCGAAGCGGCCACTGCCTACGCTCAGGCTGTTGCATGGGGCGACACCGAAGGCGAGAAGACGGCTAATGCTGACGCCCAAAAAGCCGCGAAAAACCTCGCGACGGTAGCCGAGCACAACCGTCGTCAGCAGTTGATCATCAGCGCTCTGGAGCAAGAGCTGGCTACCATCGACCAGCACATCTCTGAGGCGCAGCAAGAACATCAAAAAATTGAGAACAAGGCGCTGCACCTCGCAAACGCGGTGCTTGAAGAGAAGTGGAATGAGGCGGCTCAGGCTTTGCTTGATGTGGGCGGACAACTTTGCGCGGCGCGTCGGATGATCGACCGGGATCCTGTTGCGCTGCTCAAGCTCAACGTTCCAGAGCAAGGCGAGAATTTTAGCAGTTGGGCCTGGAGTGACCTTTCGGAGCGCTCAGCGCGGTACGCCGTACAGGACGTACTTGCCTTGTAAGGAACCCTCTCACCTGAAACAGCCCACGTGTGTGGGCTGTTTAAACACTGCCCAAGGATCAGCACTATGAACACTGCCATGCAGAACAGCCCCAGTCGTACCGAAACGCTGAAGGCGAGGAAAACCCATCTGAGCGGCCTGCTCAAGCTCATGGGCTCTCGCTGGGGGAAAAACACAGCAATACAAAGCCTCACCGCCAATGCGATCAAAGCGGAACTGAGGCTCATCGATCAGCAATTGAAGCACCGAAGTTAGGGTGCGGTGGAGGACCTAGCCGGCTTCCGCTGCCTGCTCTATAGGTAGTTGGCGGGGCCGACAGGTTTAACTGTTCAGGTCCACCCTCGCATTGACTTGAAAGGGCAGCTTTCGGCCAAAAGCCCTCACTCATAGGCAATGTTAACGGTCGCGTAAACACTGCAGAGATTGATAGTAAACCATCATCAGGTATGTGCGATTTAAGTTAGGTGATAGCAGAAAATACCGACAAGAATATTCCCCCCACTTACCAAATCAGCCGGGCAAAAATGAATCCGATCTTGATTTCTCTCTAACTTCGTATGCCACCAAAATACTCTATCTTGCTTCTTCCAAGAAACCGTTCTTTCAGCCTTAGCTCGAGAGTTTCGCTTAGTGGCGCCGTTTTCATCGGAAAGATCTACTCCATAAGGTCCAAATTCGGCCTCGACATTTTCTCTGGGCCCAGAGAAAATCCTTCTACCCTCATCAGACAGTGCTGATAGATGCGTAACTAATGGGCCGACCAAATTATTGTAGGGCTTACTCATGCCCTTTATTCCATTAAATGCCCCTTCAACGAAGTCAAGTTCTTTAAACGCTGAAGATGCATACATCTCCATCTCGGCAGGCGACGAGGTAAGCTCGCAAATAACCCACCGAAATAAGTTTTCATCACCTCTCTGACTGGCCACAAACCAAACGCCGACAGTGCCCCCATCGCTCGTAATATTTAAAAAAGCGTCACCAGTCGCAAGCGAGCTTGTTATACATGCAACAACAGCATCAATCCCAGCCAGCATAATCAAATATGCCCAAGCTATTGAAAAGGAACAATCCACCCCATCTTTTTCAAATTTAACTGGAGAAACCGTCATATCTCCAAGATCGACTTCCTGGATAGTGCTCAACTTTGAAAATACGACCGCCAATCTGACACGAACTTCAGGAGAGATAGATATAGGAGCTTGCGGATTAAATAACTCCCAGATTGTGCACCCGTTGTATACCGGACGAAAAAAAAGCTCATCAGAGTAGAAACAATCGTACCCAGCTAGAATTGCGTCATCCATTCTATCAAGCACAGATTCTAGCGCAGATATATAGTCATCATTGGTGCACCCATTAAAGTCCAGGCAAGTTTCATCCATGACATATCGCATTTATCTAGGCCGCCTAATCCGCGTGAGAGCCGCAATGTCCAAATGATACTGGTCAAAAAATCCTGCAGGCCAAGAGGAAACCCCTCCAACTTCGGTAAACTCTAAGCTATCAGGAGCACTTTCATCCCCATCGAAATAATGAACAATTGACTGGGTATGTTTCAAAATCTTATGCGCTCCTATCGCAAGCCTAATTCCATTCAGAATATGATCGGAATGGGTCTCCACAACAACCTGCACACCTGAAGCAGCAATTATGGCCAGGAAAACGCCCATATGTGACTGCCCAGCAGGATGTAAGTGAGCCTCTGGATTCTCGACGACTAAAACTCCGCCTTTCACCGCAGTAAGCCCCGCCAATATAATAGGTAGAGCATAGGTGACGCCAAACCCCATATTTGTAGGCTTTAACCAAATATCAGAAGTTCGAAATTTTATAGCTGTAACTGACGTTCCTGGAAATGTCTCAGTGTCAATCTGGACCGGCCTAGTGATCAGCGAAAGCCATGCTTCTGTCTGAGATTTAAGTAGAGGAGGAATCGAATCGTCAGTAATGAATCTTCTTTCTTCCTCAACACTTAATTTTCCACCCAGCGTATCTAAAACCTGAGCAGTAAATTGCCCAGAACAACCAACTTCGAGCATTGTAGATGGAAGGGCAGCAGAGCCTTGTGTCACGCGGGGTCCCAGCCTCTCTGCTTGTAAATACTGAAATGAACGAGGCTGCCCATTAAACACCGACTGAGGTCTCGGCAGATCAACCTTTGCATAAAGCCCTGTATCTCCCTCGCCAAAGACCCAGGCATCTTCTAGCCGGCCACCATCATGATCGCTACCGATTACAATACTAAAATCGCTGGTAGTTTCATGATTCAAAACGTCACTAAACTCTCCAAGCTCTAATCCATAAGGGCCATTCAACTCTACAACGCCGTCATCTCGACGCCAAGCCTCTGCTGTAAGCAAGAGTGAGTGAATTACAGATGTTTTGCCTGCTCCATTGATACCCGCCAATATTGTAAGACTACGCATATCAAAAACATGATCAGAAAATCGTTTAAAGCCTTTGATACGGACATCGGTAATCATCGAACTATTCCTTCAAGGACTTTCCGAGGCATTTCAAGTCGGCGATGGATCTTCAATACGTCACCAGTACCAGATTTAACAGCATTATCATAAACCGGATCATCAAATAACTCTAAGAAACTCATTAGGATTTGATCTCGAAAAGGCATTAGCTGCTCAAGAGAATAATCCGCCAGCGCAAGGGCCTGGGATTCGAATATCGCACGATTTATTGGGCCTCGCCTTGAGCTATTGTACTGATAACGTCGAAAAGCAAGCGAGCCTAGTATCTCATGAGAGTTGATCATCGCCTGATCAAAATCACTAACCAAGTCATCATACTCCGCGTCTGCTACAGCATGACTATCTAGCCGCCTAGTAAACTCTAACAAATAAGAATCCAGACTTGCTGCCTGGCCATAGTTCTCGATAGAAAAATTACGAAACGCACAAAAACGAAGCGCCATCTCGCGATCAGACATACGGCGACTATCCCGATGTATCGAACCATCTTGACCCTGGGCCCAGAATGCATAACCAGTAGCAGCATCAAAATTAGTATTTTCGACTAGAATAGCCAGTAACGATCTCGATCGATCCTTGCTCATGCAGTGACGAATTTCTTGCGGACTAAGAGGCGTCCCGCCAGTATTTACACGGTTGAAAATATCATACTTAACTTCATCAGGTGTTTGTGGCTCAATCACGTGAGCGACAATTTGAGTACCTGAAAAACGTCTACGTGTAGCTGGATCCAATGTCGAGTAACAAAGCCCTTGCAACGGCTTTAGATACTCCATATGTTCCTCTTCAAGCTTGAGTTCATCTGACATAAAAAGTCGAATGGTTGTCAGCCTCTGCACACCATCAATTACCTGATGCGCACCAACATCATCTTGATTAAAGTAAAATGCGGGCAAAGGAATTCCGAGCAAAATTGACTCAATTAACCTAATCTGCTGCCTAATCTTCCAAACAAAACTCCTTTGAAAGTCAGGGGCAAGATCTAAATCGCCCTCTACTATCTGAGTAAAAATCTCTCGCACAGTGAAGTTCTTGGTGGTAATCCTTATATGTTTAGGATCCCATGGCCTAACCGTAAGAACTTCACCCTCAGTGACCTCTTCGTCAAGACCTTCTACTTGATCACTGTCATCAAAATTACTAGGCAACTGATTAATCACAGATGATTTCCTTGGGTTGGCTCTTAAGAAAACGGCTGCATTTTTAGAGATATTCAGCAGCAAGCGAGGTCTTAAATTTCTATTGGTGCAAGATTAGTCCTTCGAATGCTGAAGGTCTAGTGTGAGACGGCCTCAATTCAGACCGGCCCCGCCCCGTGATTAACCTCTGAGGTCCCAACCGCACTCGACTGATTGCTTGTGGCTGAAAACAGATATGCGCTGACCGTCTGCTTTGGGCGCGTTCGGCCAGGAGCGTTAATCCTGAACGACTGCCTTGGGGCGCCTCAGTACCAGCTATGATGTCTTTATCCGGCGTTGTGGAACAGTACATACATGGCCCCAGTCGTCCTGGCGAGAGGTGCAAGCTTCGACACCTGCTGATGACAACTCGCTGCAAGCTGCCATTTCGTGGCGCTCAATTTCACCCTCCAGGAAGCTTATGCGGATATGCAACAAGCTTGGCCGAAATGATCCTTGCCCTTGCGGTAGCGGCCGCAAGTTCAAAAAATGTCATGGGTCCATCGACAGTCTCGACATAGTGCGAAAGCTGAATGGACCGCGCATGCACCAAGAGATGCAGATGACACTCGCTCATCATGAAGCCCAAGAGTTTCAGAGGCGTGAGCAACAGGGCCTCGGTAGGCCGATCATTTCCACGGAGTTCCATGATCACAGAGTCATAGCCGTCGGTCAGACGATGCATTTCTCACAGAAGTGGAAAACATTTCACGACTTCCTGAACGACTACCCGAAGATCGTCTTGGGCAGAGAATGGTGGACGTCAGAGGGAAGCAAGCCTCCAAAAGATCGACATCGTATTCTCACTTGGGCGGTCCGCAGCCATGAGCACTCGAAGGCTCATTTGGAACAGATGGGGCCAGGTGTTGCTCAGCCGATGACGGGGGCCATTGGTGCCTATATGCACTTCGCATATGACCTTTACAGCTTGAAGCATGCTATCGAGGTCCAGAAGCTGCTTATCGACCGAATAAAGTGCCCAGAGAACTTCCCCGGCGCGTTGTATGAGGTGCGGGTCGCCGCCGCCCTGCTTCGGGCAGGCTTCAGCCTGCAGCACCAAGATGAAACTGATAGACGTACTACACACGTTGAGTTCATCGCTACAGACACTAAGTCCGGTGCGATCTACGCCGTTGAGGCCAAGCGACGAGAAGGCACGCGGATGAAAATCAACAGGCAAATGAATCGCGCTTTGAGCAAAAATTCGGATCATCCTCGCGTTGTTTTCATTGATACAAATGACGGACGCCTGGAACTGGGCAGGGACCAGACTAAACCTGTAGCGCTTGTGGAGGCTGAAAACCTCTTAAAGCTATATGAGCGAGATCCAACTGGACAAAAGCTTCCGCAGGCATATGTCATAGTCACCTACGATCCAGAGGAGCATCACCTTGATGCCACTGACCTGCCTTCCGGAGTGCTGCTATGGGGCTTCCACCTAGAAGATTTTCACCCAAGGCCGAAAAACCTGCTTCAACAGGTCAAAATTAGGCGCCGGCATGCGCCAATTTTTGCGCTACTGGACTCCATGCAGAAGCACCGGCGCATTCCCACCACGTTCGATGGAGAGGCTGAGGCGTTCTCAGGTGGAACTCCCAAGGCACGGCTACAGGTTGGTCTGCGGATGGAAGTGCCAGGACCTGACGGAGCGCAGATCGAGGCAACGCTAGAGAATTGCGTTGTCATGCACAAGTGGGGGGAGGCAGTGTGTGTCGTTTGCAGCGACGATCAACAACGCTTCATAGTCAAGATTCCGTTGTCGGATGATGAACTAAAGGCCCACGCCCAGCACCCTAAAACCTTCTTCGGCGTTATTGATCGGAATGCAGGCCGCTCATGTCCGAAGACTGGCTTGGACTGGTTCGACTTCTTCTGGGAAACATACTCGAACAGCACAAAAGAGCAACTGATCGAGTTCATGGGCCATGCGCCTGACATTGAACGATTGAAGGAGATGACCCAAGAGGACTTGGCCGATGAATATTGCGCTCGAATGGCAAACGCAAAGATGAAGCCCCAAATGGGAAAGATGTGATCCATTCTTCGGCCCAAGCCTCGCAAGACTCTAGTGCCTGAGGACGACGAGCGTCATCGCCCTGAATAAGCTTTGAATGCTCCCGCGAGTCGGCTCATGCTATTTCTCACTACGATTAAACGACCGCTTTCCGCAGTCGAGATTGGGCTTCCAAATGTCCGCACCGGGTCGATTGGAGCCTGTCGCGACAGGCAGGATCGACTAAGCGGTCGCTAGGCTCAACATGCTGTACGGTCCACCAGGAGACTAGTCGTGGAATTCAAAGCGCTTCCGCTGTCCTATCTCGACGAGCTTTCCACGGTCATCTTGGCGAGCACGAACATCACATTTGTAAGAGAGAAGTTGAGTTTTCTACTCGATTATTACCAGGTCATCAATTACGAGATGAAATATGACCGGGCATTTTGGCGGGCACGAAGATGCCCGAACGACACAGGCTTTGAGCGCGTCGGTGAACTGAACCATCCGCCTTCGAAACACACTGTCGCTGGCCGGTTGAATGAGGCAAATGCCCCCGTCCTCTATTTGTCAGCCAACCTGATGTCTACCTTTGAAGAAATAGGTGCTTCGCAGGGTGACTTCTTGCATGTGGCAGCGTTTGAGCAACTGCCTAACGAATTGCTGAGATGTGCAATGATCGGCGAAATCACCCATGTTCATCGCTGGGGCTCAGGCCTGACCTCAGAGATGGTTGGGCAATTGATTAACAAGCAGCTGAATCAGATGCCCCATGATTTCGGAAAGAGCTTCGTGTTCACTGACGCATTTCTTTCCTCAATCCTCAAGGACAGATCAGCCCGGCACACGCAGTATCTTCACTCAAGAACGCTTGCCAGCCTTCTCTTCGAGCGTAATCCTGGCATTGATGCAATTGCCTACAGCGGTGTCGCCTCTGAAGCATCAAGGAACTATGCGATCAAGCCGATGGCGGCTGAGAGAACTTTGCAGATATCGGCGAGCTTCGTCATCAAAATCATCAAAAAATACAAGTTTGGAATGTACGATTTTGACGTGCTCCGAAATGCTCAGGGGGTTGAGTCCGACGGCCGCATCATCTGGTAATGCCAACTGCTGATGGTGAAGGCCGCGTTCGACCGAGGGTTCAACCGGTTGAGGCCCTTGGTGATAGGCAGAGACCGGCCAATTGCAGTCAAGGGCGAGTGGCTTTTATCAACCCAATACAGCCGGTCAGCCCCTCCGGAAAGACGCGCATTCCAACACGGGATATTTTGATGCTCGACGTAAAGAACAGTACCGAATACGAGAAGGTTGCTCAGCAGGTCTACGAAGCAATCCTTGCTACAGATGACGTTCAGACGATTGAAGTGCTTCACAATGTCCAGATCACCGGGCGTTCAGGCGTAGCGCACCAGATCGACGTTTACTGGCGTTACCTCAAAGACGGCACAGAGCATCAGGTTCTGGTGGAGTGTAAATACTACCGCTCGACAATCGACCTCATCCACGCTCGCAACCTCCTTGGACTGCTTACTGACATTCCCAATAGCCAAGGCGTATTGCTCACCACAGTGGGCTTTCAGAAAGGCGTAGTGAATCTATGCAATTTCTACGGGATAAGTCTGAAGCGACTGCGCAATCCACAAGGCTCAGACTGGGATGGATTCATTCAGAAGGTCGAAATCGAAGGCAGATTTCACAAGACTGACTACCTTGATTTCTCATTCAAGATCGATGGGAAGGATGATGAATCGATCCGCACCTTGGGTGCTGATCGTCATATATCCGTAAACCTTCTAGAAGCTCAGGTTCAAGACGGCACTGATTCTCCGGTAGGTACAGTCACATGGTTGGATCGGAACGTGCCCTTCGATGAATCGCAAATTGACAGGCCATTAACCATCACATTGACCCCCCCCAACACCTACATCATTCTGCCGTCAGGGCAACGACTCAAAATCCTTAGCCTTCATGTTCAGTATGTGCACTCGAGCAAAATCATAAATTTTGGCGTTGACGCCATGGATTTGGTCAGAGGTGTTTTGGAAGATTTCAACACCAAGGAAATTGACCATACCCTCCACTATTAATTGAGCGCAAACAAGCCGATCACGGATCTCGGTCTGTCGGGATTCCGTGGATTATTTTGAGTGGAGCAAATGAGCTTTCAAACGCCCCTCGTAGTCCACGCAGGACCGCTTCTGGCCGACAGCTAGCAATCGAAACATGTCTATTAAGGCGTAACACATAAAATTTGCGTAACACTCGAAACAGATTCGCAATCAGCGTGATGTAACGGATAAAAATCTGCATAAAATCATATAGTTATGGAAATTCGTTACATTTGTAACCTCTGTAACACTGCTTTAACGGTTCCCCCACCCCCCTAGCATGGGAATGCCGTCAGCGAGCGAACATCTTCGTAACTCTTTGGAGTAGGTGATTGATCATCGCATCTGAACAAGACAGAAATTGCTAGGGTCCCTGACGATATTGAGGAGACACAGGGTCGGAAACCCGCGTGATCGTGTTAGCGAAAAAGTACCCAGCTTAGTGAACAGGTGAACCTGGTGAACTGGTGATTCACCTGTGCATTTGCCCTATCGCTTGGTAGCTCGCCGGGGACCCTGGGCATTCCGAATGGGTACGGGGCAAAGAACCCGCAGCATCTTGTTAGCGACTGAGTTTTCTACGTCGGTTGACAGGTTGACGTGGTTGACAACCCCCCCAAGGTTGACCGGGTTCAACCGTTCGCTATCAGCAACACAATGGCTCACCTTTACCGTTGCGGTAACGATGCCCTCTTTTCGTCAGGATCCTTTCAATTTCAACGTTGGAATTTCAGTAAGGTGCAACCTCTGTCGCTACCAAGATCCCGCGGGTTTCCTACCCCGTACCTACGAGGATCTGCCAGGGTCCCCGCCAGTTTTCCGGGATGGGATAAGGTGCTCACCTTCCATTCCCAGCTACGCTAGTTAGATCACTTAGGAGAACATCATGGAAGATCTAAAGTTGCTTGCATCGTTGTTGACCCGGATCAATGAGAACCAAATCGCGTTAGGCGCGGCCGTGGAAGAGCTCTCAAAATGGGTAGGTGAACGCGGCTCTACCGACGTATCAGAAAGCGTTATGGGAGCGCTTGCCACTCTAGATAATAATGCAGGCTTCATCAATATGGCCCTCATTTCGCTATCAGCAGAGGGCAAGCGGTCGAGCTGACGATCAGACGGAGCCCCATATGTACGGTGATTTATACAAAACGCTCGAACAGGAATCTTTCGTAATCCGCTCATGCTTAGCTACTGGTCTGACAGAGCTCCGCAACGCAAACCTCAATGAAAAAGGGCGCTATTACTCTGCCTTCTTTCAACTTGCCATTGGTATTGAACGTCTCGCAAAGCTGGCTCTAATACTTGATCACATGGCCCGTAACAATCTTCGAGCTCCGGGCAAGTCGACCGTGAAAGGGTACGGGCATGATTTGCAAACTCTCGTGACAAAGGTGTCCGCCAGCGCATCGGCATCTGGTAATCCGTCGCTATCCCCATTCCCGACCGGGCCCTTATGCGCGAGAGTGATCGCATTTCTGTCAGAGTTCGCAGAGGGAATGCGGTACGCGAATCTCGACGCCTTATCTACCGGTAGGCCTCAGCGAGATCCGCTCAGCGAATGGAACGACATTCTGCAAGAAGTCATAGCTACCAAAATTGGAAGATCGGCACACCGCCGCATATCTGCGATGTCCAATTCCATAGCCGCGCTTTTGAAGGACGATGCGATCGTGTTCGCGAGCAATCTCTCGGGCAAGCCACTTACGCTGAGCTCAGCTCACTCAGAGCCATCATTGCTAGATGTAGCATCTAAATATCTCGTTTGGGAGGTAGTAACGCTACTCGGCCCGCTACGGGACGCTGTTGTGGAGTCAGGGCACGCGGTAGACACCATCGCAGCCTCAAAGGCTCCTTCAGGGGACCGTGTCCCAGACCTAGCAGATTTTTTTAACTTCATCTGGGTGAATCGCCCATATGTATTGCGCAAGAAACGCTGGCCATAGTCCTGTGACTCCACCTACCCCAAGATTGGCTAGGGGAGAAACACCTTGATCAGTCGCTCTCAGAGCCTACGAAATGTGGCATTGTAGAAACCAGCAACCTTTACCTTGTATCCCTGCTTGTATCCCAAGGTCCAAAAGCAGGCTACAGACCATGTATTTCATGGACTGCTCGAGTCTCCCTCGGCACAAAAAAGGTCTTGCTAAGCAAGACCTTTTTCCAATCCAGGCAGCACGTAGCGCCGCCACTACCTCACCTCAACAATATCCAAAGCCCGATTCGCCAACAATTCACTCACCTCAATCACCTGCAAAATCCCCAACGCAACCCGCCGCCGCGACCCATCCAGATCAAACGCCAAATCACTGATCATGGCATTCGCCGAAGCCAGGTTCTCACTCAGATTCGCAAGCAAACACTCAGAATCCACCCCCGGATCAATCCGTAAAATGGAGTCGGACTTGTCAGACGTTTCTTTCTCGGGCTTGGGCTTCAGATAAAAATCCAACGCTCGCGTGGCAGCGTCGTCGATTTTCTTGTTGCGGGCGGACTGGGCGCGGGAGGTGGGTTCATCTGCCGCTGGGGGATTCGGTGTAACTTTTGCCATCGTCTTGCTTCCTGTAGTTGGAGCCATCACCCGCTCGCTGCTAAACGATGGGAGGCAGCTGTACGCAGGTTAGCAGACCGGGGAAACAAGAAACCGGCGCGTCCGAGGACGCCCTGCGCACAGCCACCATCAAGTGCAGGATGGAGGTTCCTGACTGGATGACGCCTTGCACAACCTGTTTCACCGCGAGCTGCTAAACCCGATCACTGATGAGCAGTGACAGGTCCCAAACTACCGACGCAACCCAAGGCGAACAAGCCGGCGGATTCTGGCGTAGTTGTAGGCAAAGGCGCAAGGCGAGGTCGGTTGGCGGGTTGCGGGCGCCCAATGTCTGACAGCCCGATCTGACGCTGCAGATTGTTCCGAACCTCAAATGGCCGGCCCTACCTGTATTAAGGAAACCAGAACAACGACTTCAAGAAACCTCCTACATCACTTCCCTCTCTTCCCGCGTTAGCGTCTGTCCTGCATTTTTTCCGGACGAGACTCACTACGTGGCGGCACGCAAAAACGACATCCCCCAGGTCCGAAACCCGCCCAGCGGCGATGGGCATCACGTCACTTATCGGGACATGACCGCCAGCGAACTGGCCGAGCGCGAAACCCGGCAGCAGGCTTACGAAGCCATGCTTGCCCGGCAAGCAGGCTATGAACAAGCGCGCTGGGCCGCGGTGGATAACAAGCCGTTGTCCACCGCTACCGGATGCGTGTTTGCCAAGAGCTGCAAGCTCCCCAACGGCATCATCGATTACAGCAACCCCAGCGGCTACGTGCCGGCAGATCTGGTCAAGCAGTACGGCGATCTCATGTGGCTCGGCGGCCGGAGCGCCGACCCATCCGGCACCATCCCCCTCAAGCGGATCGGCGCAGGCACGGTGCCCGTTACCTTGGGCAGGCTCGCGCTGGGCGGTTCGGCAACTTCCACGGCTGCGGCTGCCAGCGGCACCGTCGGCGCAGCCCTGCTGACCGGCATCGTCGCCCTGCTCTGGCCGTCCAATCTGGGTGACAGCGCGCTCTACAGCGAAGACCAGTTACGCAACCTCAAACAGGCCCGCAGCCGCGTGCGCTTGAGCATCGAGCAGCAGGCCGATGGCAGCCTCAAGGGCTACGGCTTTTACACCGGCCAGAACCGCGATTGGGAAATGGTCGACGTTGTTCAGTTCACCCCGCGAGCCGATCAGTTCATCGCCGACCTGGGGAATGGCATCGAACTGATCTGGACGCCGGCTACCAATCCGGCTGACACCCTTGGCATTCCCGCTCTGGAAGCTGCGCCTCAGGCGCCACCTATTTGGATCTACCCGCCGACGCCGATGGCCGACGGCGTCATCGTCGACCCGATTTATCCGCCGGAGTACAGGGATTTCATTCTGGTATTTCCGGCTGATTCGGGGGTTCGGCCGGTTTATGTGGTTTTGAGTGTTCCGGGGGATCATAAGTACTACAAGCCCCCGTCGCTGCTTCCAGCGTTTCCAGAAGCTACGATTGCTCCATCCAAAACGTTTGTACGTGGCGGCGGCGTAAAGCGTCGAAGATGGAAGGATCGTAAAGGCAAAATTTATGAATGGGACTCACAGCATGGCGCTGTAGAGCTGTACACAAAACAAGGTCAACACCTTGGCGAATTCGATCCGATAACCGGCGAACAAACCAAACCTGCCGATCCGACAAGGAAAGTAGAAAAATGAAGCCCATGGTTGAAATTTTCGACATGACCACTGAAGAGTTAATTCAGACCGTAGAAGTCCCAAGCGCATATATGGACCAGTTGGCCGCGCTTATGGACTGGACAAAACCTGAAGATTTTTGCTTCGTCTACGACCTGTCGCCACAGCAGATAAAAACCATAGAAGAGTGGACTCACACAACAATTCATGGCGACAACCGCATCATTCAAATCGTCTGTCTTGAATAAAGCCAAGGAGTACTCTGGCGGCTTCGCCCAACACTTCTAACTCACTCCACATCTGCCTGCCGCGTACAGACCCATCCGTGCATCAATCCCGCCTGAAAGAACTGCACAGGAGCGTCAAACCCGGCGGCCTTGATAAGGCTCGCGACCTGTTGCGCAGGCAGGATCGCAACATCTCTGGCGTAAGCAATACGCGCTCGCTCCAGCACTTCTGGCTGAAGACCATGGGAGGACATCAATGTCATCCAACTGCGTAACAGCACCTCATAGGCAGGCGATTCGGTATCAGAGGCGAGGTCGGCGTTCACCAATATTCCGTGGGGTTTAAGGCGCTGGGCTATTTCGCGAAAGAACCTGGTGCGGGCATCTTCTTCCAACAAGAATTGGGAGACCAGCAAGCAGGTAGCCGCGTCGTAGCTGGCCTCGGCGACGAGCGTATCCAGGTAGCCTTCGTGAAAATGGCAGCGCGATAGAAAGCCATGCTGAACGGCCCTCTGACGACAGACATCGAGCATAGGGCCCGAAGGGTCGACAGCAGTGAAATGCCAGCCGGGGAAGCGCTCCGCCAGATGGGCAAGTTCCGCCCCCGTGCCAACGCCGACGCAGAGTATCCGGGCATTTTCCGGCAGGCCGGCGAACTGAGATTCGAGCAGCAAATAGAGGGCGGCGCGAATCGGCGCCATCCTTTCCCATTGCTTGTCGTAGCTGACAGCTTGCTGGTCGAACAATATCTTGAGGTCTTCACTGCGCATAGGGCACCTTGTGTCGTGATAGACGCATCGCGTAACCGCGGTACTGCTTTCAGTATCCCAGACCTGTCAAGCCCCACACCTTTGCGGCCGCCATGCTGTGGATCAGCACTTCCCAGGACCCCAGTCGAGCATTGATATTAGGATTATCTCAGCAGGTTGCGAGGGGAGACTCAACCCGATCACTGACCTCGGCCTATTCTGACGCTGTCCCCTCTCCCACAGGCAGGCCCCATGATCCACTGCAAACGAGCCTACGAAGCAGCCAGCACCGAGGACGGCGTACGGGTTCTGGTGGACCGTCTATGGCCGCGTAATTGTCGCAAGGACGAACTCCCCATCGCGCAGTGGTTGCCGGAGGTGGCGCCTTCTCATGAGCTGCGCAAGGCGTTCAAAGCGGGGGCGGTTTCGTTCGAGCAGTTCAAGTTGGCCTATCGCAAGGAGTTGGCTGCGCGGCCGGAGGGTTGGTGGCGGTTGGTGGATGTTGCGCGGGGCGGCAATCTCACTCTGGTATATGCCGCCAAGTCCACGGTCGAGAACAATGCCGTGGTGTTGGCTGAATGGTTGGAGGATGAGGTGGAGAAGCGGGCGGAGGGGAGTTCGCCGGTTTGTTATTTGGGTGGGGAGTTCTGATGGGCGGCAGGATGGTTTTGGGGCCGCTGCGCAGCCCAGCGGGAGCAAGCTCCCTCGCCACGGTGGTAGTTATTCTTTTCAGGCGGTGTACGGCTAAGATGGCGCGCAGGCGAGTTCACAAGGAAGGCTGGCGTGATGCAATCCCGTTTTGATCCCTTGGTTCATATCGATTGGAAAACACCCGGCGCTGAGTTGCTTGGGCTGCTGCAGCATTACTATCCCGACATCGGTGTGTTTTCCGGGCCGGAATTCGAGACGCTGTTGGATGAGCTTTCCAACGAAATGGCCGAGGTCTGTTTCGAGGCGTTGGCACCTGTGCTGGCGCGTCACGGCTTTGACCTGTGGAACCTGGACGCCGGCGGTGATGATTACCGACCGGTGATTGTCCCGGCCGATCAACGCGGGGCCTTTGCACAACACTGGCAAGGCCAAAGCGCAGAACCGAGGTTCACGCCAAGGCTGATCGAACCGCAAAAGCCTGCCGCCCCCGACCGTAAATCCAGCAAGCCCAAGCGCAGCAAGCTGAACTGGCTACAGGACGTCCACGACTATCCCGGCCCCACTTACGTGCATGACTACAACTACCGCAACGGCTGGGCCGCCATCACCGAGCAGGACGAAGACCAGTGGCTGTGTTTTCTGATCGATTACAACCCATGGCCGCCCGCTGAGCAGGACATGCTCGAACACCGCACCGATGGGGTGGACGGCGCAGACTTGCAGCTCATCGATGCCAATGCCCAACGCAGCCTGTGGAAGCGCCGGGTGAAAAGCGGCGCTTACAGCTCGGATGACCGCTACCAATATGAGATTCGCCAGGGCGATGACATCCAAAGTTTCGGACCTGCCGGGATGCAATGGTCGGAGTTTGAAGATCCATGTGTCGTGGTCGATTCAGAGATATTCGAACGTCAGCGTATTTACGAACCCGAGCATTTGACGCGAATCTGGCGGATCACGGCTGACTCCAGCGAGGTCATTTTCGAGTACGCGGATGAACTGACGATCCTGCCCATCGGCCCGCGCCGTTTGCTGTTCATGCAGCACAACGGCCCGCGGTGTTGGGTCTGGAATCAAGACCCGCCGCACCCGGCCACTGCCGCCAAGCCGATGCCGGCTGACGCCTATAAACTGCGGGCGGCGACCGCGTACCTGGGCGGTGACGAGGTCCTGCTGTTCAGCGAGGGCGAGCGGCAGAACCTTGAGCACTCGGGCTATCAGGAGACGGTGCTGCTGGCGTGGCGCTTCAACTTCGTGACCGGCGCTACGACGAAAGCGCTGTTGGATGGCTTTGGTAGTGAGCTGCGCCAGGACACCCGCCTGCTTGTTACACAGCCCAAGCAGGTCATCACGTTGCGCACGTTTCATGGGCAACTGCATGTTGCCCGGGGGCATGGGGATTGGTGGGTGTGGAATTACCGGACGAATACGTTTGGCACGCAGACCTTGGCGTGGTTTTGGAATCAGTGCAGCAGTGAGGTGATGAAGCTGTCGTCCAAGGATATTGCGCGGGTCAAGCCGGAGATTCGTTACCTGGCGGCGCAGGATCGGTATCTGGCGTTTGAGGCGGAGTTTGTGGCGCGGTTGCCGGGGTTTGCTGAGATACTTGAAACCAAAGGTAGTGATGTTCTGAGTTTCGACTGAAAAAACAGAGGGAGTGGTATGGGGTTCGATTCCGATGATGAGCCGGCAGAAAGGAGTGAGTACTACGCGGCTTGTCCGCCTTCTCCCCATGCGTGGCTTTACATTGCAGTGGATGTCAGGGATATGGGAATCGCCAAAATCGGGTTAACGACCAAGCGAACTCCCGAGATGCGGATCGCAGAAGGAAGAACCTACAACCCCTTTCTCGTGCTGTTCACCACCTACGATCTCGCGCGGTGTACTTGGGGTACGTCAGCCAAAGAGCTGGCTGATATCGAACGCTACATTCATCGCCGAGCTGTGTTCGGTACACCGATCGGGCACCTCGCCACCGGACGCTCGTCAGAATGGTTCCGAATCCATCCTGAACAGGCGGAATCCATCGTCGACGCGATGCTTGCAAAACGGGGTTTTTCAGTTGGCGAGCGATACCTCTATAGCTCCTATGACGGTCCTGATGTCTTCGATCAAATTCGAGTGTCGAGGATGAGAGAGATCAAGACGGTGTACCGGCCAAGCCTACGCGCCGTTATCGACGATTCCATAAATGCGGGCATCCCAGATGAGTACTACCGCGAGTACTACAACTTCCTGAGGGCGTACCATTCGAGACCTCAGGCAGAAAGACCTTACGATTGAATTGCGCGCTGAATGCCTGTCGCCCAAGTACTTTGTCGCCGGGTGACATACATCATCGGTGTGGCTTCTCGGCTTGGTGAGGCATAGGGGCTTACCCTGCTCAAACACAAAGCCAGCCCCGAAACCCTCGCGCCGCGTAATACGACTGCACACCATTGTGATAAACGAACACCCGTTCATAACGATAGTCACCGAATAGCGCACCGCCGAGGGCGCGAAGTTCAGGGGGTGTTGCCAGCCAACTGGACGTTTTGGCATCAAACTCGCCAAGCTGCTGCAAGGCTCGGTACTGGTCTTCAGTCAGCAAGGCGATGCCCATTTCTTCGGCCATTTCCATGGCACTGCCTTTGGGTTTGTTTTCCTTGCGTGCGTCCAGGGCGGCGCGGTCGTAGCAGAGGCTTCGGCGACCGGTTGGGCTTTCTTTGGCGCAATCGCAAAAGGTGACGAGGCCGGCTTGCTGGTCGTGGCCGATCACGTCGGGTTCGCCGCCGGTGGCCTCCATTGCCTGGAGCGACTTCAGGGCGTTAGGGTTGCTTTCCAGCTTGGCCTGGACGTCGGCCCAGAGGATGTCCGGGTGGCGATGTGGGTTCTGGTCGAAGCGGGTTTTCAGGGTCTGGAGAAGGTCTTGTCTTTTCATGGTTTTGGGTCCGTTGCTGGTCGGTTCCAAATTCTGGCAGTACCAGCGTAGCAACCCATTGAAGCATGAGGTCACGAACCATGATGCGCAGCGACGCTCAACCCGTTTTTCTCCTGCACTTGCGTCCAGTCAACCTCGACCAGGACAGCGGCGTTTGCGTACGTTTCTTTGAAGACATGCTGCTCTGCGCGTTTGGTTCCACACAAAAACTGCACGACCCGGATGGCACACAGCGTTACCTTCAATCTCTCCAAGAAAAAGCAGCCGAGCTTCCTGGCAGCATTGTCCATGCCTGGGATGAAACGCAGATCGTGGGCCAGATAGAAATGTCGCGGCTGAAGGCTGAGCCCGCAGTGGGCTACATCCATTTTTTCTACCTAACCCCTGAGTGGCGATCACGTGGTGCAGGGAAGTTGCTGCTGGCCTACGCGACCGACTTTCTTGCAGGGTTGGGGTGCGAGCGGATGAGATTGTCTGTGAGCGACACGAACCACAGGGCGGCACGGTTTTACAGGCACCATGGTTGGATTGATATCGGGGCCAGGCAAGACAAGCCGGAGCTGCGTTTGCGGTTGATGGAAAAGGCCATTGCCGCCTGGTGAGAGCAACTCCCTCGCCACAAGGTTGGGGTTCGGCAGAATGGATTGGAACGTCCTCTCCATCACCCTACGCGTCAATATCCACCATAAAATATCAAGAATTTTGCACGCTATCACAACCTCTGATACCGTGCTGGAATCGTGATACGGAAGAATGACCATGACTGCTATCCGCCAAGACCATGAGCTCTCCGAAAGGCGTGATCTGATCGAGCTCAAAGTCTACGTAGAGAACGTGCTAGGCCTGAAGCTGCGCTTGAAACCGTGGGAGCACGTCAAGATCCTTCCGTATGCATTGCGTGACCGCTACGAATTTTTTGTCACAGAAATCTTCGGGGCCGGCTGCCTCATTCTCAAGGAACGTCCACAGCGTGAAGCCAGCGTTGCGGATGTCGCCAAGCATATCCAGGCCATCCACAACTTGCAGGCATCCAACAAGTTGCCCGATACCGGCGACCTGATGATTTTCGTCACCGACACGCTTCCGAGCTATGACCGCAAGCGACTGGTGGAGAAAGGCGTCCAGTTCATCGTGCCGGGCAATCAGCTTTTTCTTCCGGCCTTTGGTATGGATTTGCGTGAGTATTACCGCCAGCGCCTGGAAAAACCTCAGGTCCTGAGCCCCGCCACCCAAGCCATGCTGATTCAATTTCTGATCAAGGGATGGCACCACCAGCTCCTGACCACTCGCGCAACCTTCGAGAAGTCCTTTACCTACGCGAAAATGACCGTCAGCAGAGCGATCAAGGAACTGACCGACTTGGACATTGTTAAGCCTGGAAAGGAAATGGGTGAGGCCGCGATCCTGTTTCACTTGTCCCCCAGGGAGACTTGGGAGATGGCCAAGGAGTCCATGCGTACGCCGGTCAAAAAAGCACTTTGGCTCAATGCAATTCCCCAGGTTTTTGACGACACCCCAATGTTGCTGGCCGGAGAAACGGCCCTGGCTGAAATGAGTCTTCTCGCCGGCCCAAAAGTCCCTTGCTATGCGATGACGGCAGCGCAGTTCGAGCATATTCGGGAGCATGCTCAAACTGAAAAGAATGCGGCCTACGGGGAGGAATTCGGCGCTTGGGGCTCAACTTCGAAAACGGCCAAGTCGAAACTCGAGACCACGGCGCCCTACCTTGAAGTGCCGCAAAACCATGCCGCGTGTTGCATTCAGTTTTGGAGTTATGAGCCGCCGCGCAGCAACATCGCCACTGGAACGGTGGACCCCTTTTCTCTCTATCTGAGCCTCAAGGATGACCATGATGAACGCGTGCAAATGTGTCTGGATGAAATGATGGAGAACGTGAAATGGTAGTGGGTGTCGACCGGTTTCGAGAGTATTTCAGGGATTTCCAGGGCAGCTACGTTCTGATTGGCGGGGTGGCTGCTTCGATTGCCATGGAGGAACTGGGTGAGGAATTTCGACTGACCAAGGATCTGGATATCGTCCTGGTCGTCGAGGCGCTTGATCGTGCGTTCGTCGGGCAGTTCTGGAAGTTCATCAAGGACGGCGGCTATGCCATTCGCCAGAATGGCGACAGCGATGGAGACTCCCCGGTTTTTTATCGTTTTCAAAATCCGGAGGACAAATCCTTTCCCGTTCAGGTCGAGCTGTTTTCCCGTCTCCCGGATGGCCTCGAGCACGAAGAAGCGGCCAGAATGACCAAAGTCCCCGTGGAGGAGCAAGCCGCCAGCCTATCTGCGATCATTCTTGATGACGAGTACTACGCCTTTCTTCTGGACGGCGTCGATCACACCCAGGATATCAGCCACATTGGTGCCGACCGGCTCGTTCCCCTCAAAGCCCATGCGTGGCTTAACAAGAAGGCGCAGCTTGAGCAAGGTATTCCAGTAGACAGTCGCGATATCAAAAAACACTTTAGGGATGTGATCGTACTGACCGTCGGTCTCACCGAAGGAATGGCCCAGCTACCGGAACGGCTGGCGCGCGATTTGAAGAGCTTTCTTGACCAAGTGCCTGCTGAGCTGGCGTCAAATCCCCAAGCCTACAAAGGTGTAGATGGCCACCGTTTGATCAAGACGATTGAAGAAGCCTTCCGCCTCACTTGAATCATGTTTTTTGCACGCTATCAGATGTATTGATAGCGTGCGAGAAAGTTGTTACGACGTAGGGCATGTCCTCGAGCGTCATCCCGAACTTATTGTCACCAAAGGCTCGAACGGTTGGAGACGAACATCTAAGTCAGAGCACGACACGCCTCTGGTGATTGAAAGTAGATGCTCCTTCGATTTGTGCACATCCCAAACTGGGATTTAACGTTCGATGCCCCAACCTAACGCTCCGCCTCCCCCTGTGGATAAATATCACTGACATTCAACGACAACTTCGCAGCCACCTCATAACCATCAGCCTTGCTGAAGTTCAACTGAAACTCCTGATAAGCAGGACCGGCCAGCCAACGGTTAACTTGCAGACCTTGATACCTGGAGCTTTCCCCGGGCGTGAGTTGCCCGAACAGCGGATAGCCCGCGTCGGCAAAAATCCTGTCAGCTTCGAACCAGTCCATCTCCTTATCAAGGCTCACACGTTGCTCCACCATTGCCCATGCCTCTGGCGTGACCTTCTGGCCGACATCCAGGAAGACCACCTTGCTTTCTTTCGCGGCGATCAGGAAAGGCAAGGTCATGGGTGTGCCCGTCGAATCCAGCAGCTTGTATTTCATACCAGCGTATTCCCCACCGCCTTCTTCCCTGCGCTCCCATATTCGCCAATCGATGACGCTTTCCGGGTTGAAGCTGTTGTTGGTGAGGATGATTTTGTAGCGCTGTTTGAAGAGTACGTCCTGATCATCTTTATAGGCCTTGTAGAACGACACCTTGCTGTGTTCGGCGCCGACCCGGATGATGATCGGAGTCCTGCGGCTGGCGACACTGTCCTGATATTGCTGGTAACTGAAGAAAGCGGATGCAATGGAGACGAGTAAGGCGAGCGTCGCAATTCCATCTGTGCGGGTGAGGGTCTTGAACCATTTCATCATGAGGCGGTGTGTCCGGATATTCGTGGTGGATGGGTTGGCGTCTTCGCGAGCCTTGTCCGAATGAAGACCCAGAGGATAGCATTGAGCCATCAATCCTCAAGGAAGCCCGAAAATGCCTGGAACGCCCGCCCCTCTGAGCGTCACAACGAAGATCAGCTCATGACCCTCCTCACCGCCGACGCCATCGGGCAACGTGCTACGTTTTTCATCATCGTTTTATCCTGCTTGCTTGTCCTGGGCATCACGAAGACCTTGAGCAAAGCCCATCAAAAATCGAATCAAGACTCTCAGTTGTTCATGTACGGCACCATTGCCACGTCCTTCATCATAGTCATGTCTGCGGTACTGATTTGGGGCAGCAAGGATCTTCCCGCGTGGCTTCAAGGCATCGGCAGCATCTACGCAATCATCGTGGCAATACTCGTATCCCGGCATGAAGGCCGAAATGCCCAGGAAAGAAGCAGACGGGAACGAGCAGAAGATCACAGACGTGAAGCCCAAAGAGTCAACCAAGAGAAGATAGAAACCACCAGGGCGATCTACCAGATCGTGCTTCGCGCGTTCATGAGCTTCAGCTACGTGCGTGAGAATGCCTATGACAAGAGTCTGTCAGCCAAGGATATCGGCCCGCGCAAGGGCGAGCCCGACCTGAAAATAACAGGCGGCAAACAATGGCGGTCACTGGGTTTCAAGGCTGCCGACATTCGCGTACAGCTTCGGCAACTGGAAGCATTTGTAGAGCAACTGGAAAAAATTTCCCCCTTTGAGCATAGGGATGCAGTTCTCGCCCTGCTGACATCCGAATTCTGCGCCTCGATCAAAGTGTTATTGGCTGATTTGAAGACAGGCTGGAATATCGAAAGTCAACGAACGGCGCCCGGCTCCGGCGCAAAATCGACGATCAAGTACCCTCCTTGCGTAAAAAACGCCACCTACACAGAAACTGAAAAACTCATTGGCGTCACCGAGTATCTGGCCCATGGGATTTTTCATATGTATCTGGATGAGCCGGAGTGCAATCGTATCGAGGAGGTTTTCCTGAGTTGGTCCCAAAGGGCAAACAAAATTTTTTTAAGTCATGGGCCCCAGGCATCATCCGGTGCGCAAGAGGATGTTAATCAGGCACAGCAGAGCTGACTTTTACGACGACATTCCTGCATGGGTAGCTAAGGTGAAGTAACCCGTTAGCGGCTAGCACTGAACAGGAGGCCCGTATGAGGAACTTCACGATCCAACACATCGACCACATCGTCCTGCGCGTAAAAGACATCGAGCGCAGCCTCGCTTTCTATACGTCGGTGCTTGGTTGCGAGCTGAAGAAGCGCCGGGACGATCTTGGAATGATTCACCTCAGCACCGGTGTTTCGATGATTGATCTGGTTGCTGTCGACGGGCCGTTGGGTCGCGCGGGTGGGCCGGCGGCTGGCAAGCAAGGGCACAACGTCGACCACCTCTGCCTGCGCATCGAACCGTTTGATGAACAAGCCCTCATCGCTCATTTGGCCTCAGCCGGCCTGAGCGTTGAGAAAGCGCAGATGCGCTATGGCGCGGAGGGGAAAGGTTGGTCGATCTATTGCTTCGATCCGGATGGCAATCAGATTGAGCTGAAGGGGCCCGCGCTGGAGCCCTGAGTTTCATGGTCTGTCTGGGCCGGTGATGTTGGATGGGCCGCCGTCATCGCGAGCAGGCTCGCTCCCACAGGGGATGTATGGCGGACACAAAATCCGTGAACACCACCAAAAAACTGTGGGAGCGAGCTTGCTCGCGATAGCGGTCTGTCTGAAACGGTGATGTTGGATGGGCCGCCGTCATCGCGAGCAAGCTCGCTCCCACAGGAGATTTATGCCGGACACAAAATCCGTGAACACCACCAATCAAAACTGTGGGAGCGAGCTTGCTCGCGATAGCGGTCTGTCTGAACCGGTGATGCTGAATGTGCCGCCGTCATCGCGA